>JAXMCY010000036.1:0-23107 GCA_046349135.1 Methylocystis sp.
CGCCTCGGCCTGGACGGCAAAGTCCCAGACCATTCGACGTTTTCCAAGAACCGGCATGGCCGCTTTCGCGAGAGCGACATCTTGCGCCAGCTCTTTGAATCCATCGTCGAGCGTTGCATGGCAGAGGGCCTTGTCAGCGCTAACGGCTTCGCCGTCGATGCAAGCCTGATCGCCGCCGACGCCAACAAACAACGCTCCGTTCCGAGCAGCGACTGGAACCCCGCGGAAATCAAAGATGACGCGTGCCGCGCCGCGCGCGAATATCTTGCAACGCTTGATGACGCCGCGTTCGGCGCGGCTTTGCCCGTGACGCCGAAGTTCATCGCGCGATCGGATCCCGCGGCGCAATGGACCGGCGCGCATAAAGGCCACGCGTTCTTCGCCTACGCGACCAATTATTTGATCGATACGGATCACGGCCTGATCGTCGATGTTGAAGCGACGCGCGCCATCCGACAGGCCGAGGTCGGCGCTTCAAGAACGATGGTGGAGCGCACCGAAGCGCGCTTTGGCCTGAAGCCGGGTTATCTTGTCGCCGACACCGCATATGGCTCGGCGGATAATCTCGCCTGGCTCGTCAAGCAGAAGCGGATCACGCCGTACATTCCCGTTTTCGATAAGTCGACGCGAACCGACGGCACGTTCTCGCGTTCGGACTTCACGTTCGATCCCGAGGCCGACTGCTATATCTGCCCGGCTGGAAAAAAGCTGGTTCAGTTCCGACGCGCCTACGCCACGCCGCGCACTGGCGTCGGGGCTGACGGCACGCGTCGTTACCGCGCGAGCAAGAAGGATTGTGACGTCTGCGAACTCAAAGCGAGATGTTGCCCGAATGCGGTGGCGCGGAAGATTCCACGTGACGTTGAGGAAGATTCCCGCGATGTCGCTCGGGCGCTTGCTGGAACGCCCGAATTTGAAGCGGCCTGTCAGCGACGCAAAAAGGTGGAGATGCTGTTCGCCCATCTCAAACGCATACTGCGGCTCGGGCGACTGCGGCTACGGGGACCGTGTGGCGCAAAGGACGAGTTCCTGCTCGCCGCGACCGCGCAAAATTTGCGACGCCTCGCGCGGTTGAGACCCCCAGAGTTCGAAATGGCGGCATAAGTCGCACACTATGGCGGCGTCGCCGCCACCACGCCGAAGAACGCGCAGTCCGATGCCTGAAAAACGCCTCCACGGAGGCCGACGATCCTATCTCCCAGACTTTTTCAACGAAATCGGCGCTAGCCGGACTTCGATGCTCCCAGTCGTCGAGGATTGATGGTCGCGGGATCGGCACGCTAATAAGCAGAGTGAGGCCTGGGCATTTGCGAAAGCCGCGAGAGCTTTCAAGATATCAGGGGCGCTCGCGGCAACTCATCCCAGCACAGGGTCGAGATGGTCGGCCACGGCTTTCGCGAGCGCCTTCGCCGCGGTTTCGAGCGCCCGTGGCCAATCCGCGGCCGAGCCGGCGTCGGAGCCGTCTGATATATATTTGAGGCACGCGAACGGAACCGCCTCGCGCTTCGCCACATAAGCGAGGGCGTAGGCTTCCATGTCGACAACGTCATAGCTTTGATCGTGCGCGCTCACGGAGAAGCTGTCACCTGAGCCGCAAACGGCATCGCGCAGGCCGGCGATGGCGAGACCATGTTCCAGAATGCGCGGCGCGTCCGAAAACGGCGTAACGCCCAGGGGGAATCCCAGCCCCGTCACATCCATGTCGCGCTGCACGAAGCGTCGGCAGCATACGATCGTACCAGGTGCTAGCCGCTCGCTGCCCGCCGTGCCAAGGTTCACGATCAACGAGGGCCGCCGCTCGCTCACTCTCCTCGTCAGGGCGTAGGCCGCTTGCACCTTTCCGACGCCCGTGGCGAGAGCGTCGCGGATGTCGAAAAAGCCCTGCGCCTCCATCCGCAGCGCGAATACGAAGAGCGGCTGCGACGACATTGGACAAACCCTTGTTCATTGCGCCGCATCTGCGGCGTGCGGCTTCAGATTATTCCCGAAGCGTCACCAGAGACACTCCCACTTGAGGGCAATGGGAGCAAAGCGGCTTCAGTTAGAGGACTTGCTGTATCTCCAGCATTTCTTGAGAGGCTTGACAAAACTCTTGCCATCCTCCGCCGATCGAGGTGTTTCAATGCAAGACTCATCCGTCTGTGGTTGCAGCCCGCCTTCTCTTAAGCATCGTTCAACGTACTCTCCAATCGCAACGTGCTTCTTTTCGTCCGTTAGAGGCCAATCCGCCATCGCATAGTGAGCCGACATCTGACAATCCGTAATTAAACGTCCGAGCGCTTCATCTTTTTCTCCACCGCCGCACGCGGATAGTGATATTGCGCTCGACATGAAAGCAAAGCCACATATTCGGACTGGCTTCAGATACATGCCTCCCTCCCCGAATTTTCTGCTCCCTAATTTTTGGGAGCAATGACCGAAGTTACTTCAGGGTGTTGAAAGACTGCTACAAGAACTCTGCCCCACCATCCGGGTCCTCGAAGCGTCCGCTCCTGGCGCCAAGCGGGCAATCCAAGCCTTCGTTCGTCCAGGCCTATAATACTTTTGGGCCACCATCCCTATTTGGATGGTGGCCGGTAACGAGTCGACCGTGAGCGGGGGACAGGCGGTCGCGCAGTCTTTCACGCGCGCCAAAAATTGCCGAGATCGTGAGACAGCGCAAAGCCCTTGATGTCTACGGCAGCAAAAATTGAAGTGGCCGAATTTCATTTTTGGCCGCGATTTTCTTGGCGGGTCAGACAGAAAATCGAGTGGCGTCGGTATGCCTTTCAAATTCCCGAGTTGTTGTTGGCCTTGCACATGCCAAGCTGCTCAGGTGCGCGGCTGAGCGGCATCGATCGACCGCATTAACGGCCCGTTTATCGTTAACTCAACAAACCCAATCCCCAGACTCGAATCGATAGAGAAGCGCAGTAAGACTCTAAGACTGTCGGGGCAGTAGCAGTGGAGTATCGCCATGTCAGAGTTCCTCGAAACCGAAATCGCCGAGCCTCAATCCTGCGATGCGGCGGTCGATCCACTCGCGAGTAAGTATTGTGAGATCGGGATCGCGGCGGTTGTGGCCGCTCTTCGGATTATGGCTAAGCCCACCGCAGGGAAGCGTCGCGTGGATCGCGAAGAGGACCGCATTGAAATCCCGACATTCCTACGAGATGGCGATCTCGCCGCGTAGCCATGGCAGCGCGCAATAGGGACGCTGCTTGCCCGACGGCGCGGTGCGACAGGCTCGCCGCAATTTTAGAAAACGGCGTGCTCGAACTCGGCGACCGGACATTGGCGGACGCTGTCGCGAAGCTCCTCGATTGCGAGCATGGGCCGGGCGGCTCGATAGCGATGGCGGCGCAGCGCGCGGACGTTACGGCGGTCGAGATGGACAGGCAACGGGGGTAGAAACGTGGGTAGAAATCGATATTAGCTTCTAAGCCCGTATTTTTCCAATGGATAGGGCGGACACCAATCCGCCATTCCTACGCCAGAGCGCTATGCGTTATCCGGTAACGACCGGGAGCGCTCCCAGGCAGCTTGTTGGACGGATAACGCTTTCGTTTACTTGTCGATCGGGGGCCTCCACGCGGAACCGCGCGATCTATCGCCACCGAGCGCTTCCGAGCAGGATTCATCACATACTCACGCACTTCTCGGCTCGCCGGCAGAACCATATACCCCTTGTCCGGGTCACCGAGAAGCAATGACGCTTCACGAGGGCGTAGTCGCCAATAAATGGCGATCAACACGCATAGCACTGCGTCTAACTTATCTTGGTCCGCCTTCTGTGGATCGTCAGTTTGCCCGGCGGCGTTGCACCATTTCGCCAGCTCCTTGCAGCCCATCATGTGAGCTGCTCGCGCAGCGGCCTCCGCTACACGGACCCAGTCGGCAGTTCGAAACTTCTTCTTGCGATCCGGGTTGTATTTGGGCGCGCGCAGCCGTCCATAGAAGCCAGTCTCCAGTGTCGGGAGTGCGAGAGCCGGAAAAACCTCCATCAAATAGAGACCGTTGGTCGCCACCCGAGCCTGTTCCGGATTCTCCTCAGATCCCAGCTCGCGCTTGAAACGCCAGATTGGCGAGTCGTCGCAGAACATGCCTCGCTTTCCTCGATTGGCTGGCTGCACGCCTCCGCCAAGCCAGCTAATGAGGGAAGCCGCTACCCGGTCTACCGGCCGCATCCCAGTCAAATTGGGAATCACCGTCGGCTGGTCCAGTGCGATAAGCGTGGCGTCGTCCTCGGAGCGAGTTTTCGGGATGAAACAGAGTGCCTGATCGAAGGACGCCAATTGGGGCGTCTCGAACCGCACTGGGCGGTCATTCTCGATGCCGACGGCGCAGATTGCACCCGGGGCTGCCGAGTTATCTGTCCATGCGGAATCAAAACCAATGTAAGTGTCCATACGAACTCGGTTCCGTAACCCCTTTTTACCACCGCCCGCCAATTGAAGGGCTATAGCCTATTCATAGCGCTCATCATCTTCGGGCGGGCCCGCCACATCTACGCCAGAGCCCGCTGCCACTGCCGTTTGGGTCGGCGCTACGGTGCCGTAAGCGACGCATATGGCGCCACGTCGGTCAGAGAGAAATGAGCGATATTATCGCTTGACGATTCAGGCGGCTAAGCGATATTGTCGCTCGTGAAGACGATCATTCTCACGCTGAGCGCCGCGAAAGATCTCGATGCCCTTCCCCGAGACGCTCGCGAGCAGGTGGAAGCCGGGCTTCACCGCTACGCTGTGACGGGTCAAGGCGACGTGAAAGCCCTTCAAGGCCGCGACGGTTACCGCCTCCGCATTGGCGACTACCGGGTGATCTTCGATGAGGATGCAACCACGATTCTGGCGATCTACATCGGACGCCGGGCCGCGACGACTTACAAGAGGAGCTAATGCCAAGAGGAGTTAATGCCAAGAGGAGCTAATGCTGTGAGTGCGCCACAGATCATTCGGACGCCCAGCGGCGAAGAGCTGGTGGTGTTGCCCCGGGCCGAATATGAGGCGCTCCTCGACCGCGCCGATCACGAGGCCGAGGATGCCGACGACGTCGCCATTTACGATGCTCGGAAGGCTGAATTGGCTGCTGGCGGCGTCGTGCTGCCCCCGGAGGTTAGCGCGGCGATTCTTCGAGGTGAGAGTCGGTTGAAAGCCATCCGCAACTGGCGCGACGAAACGCAACTCCATTTGAATTTCAAAACAGGTATAAGTCAGGGCTATCTGTCCGATCTCGAAAGTGGCCGCCGTACGGGAACGCCCGAGACGATCGCGAAGCTCGCGCAGGCTTTGAATGTGCCGGTGGAGTGGCTTTCGTAGACCATATCGCATGCCTCAATATCGCTCTGGCATTCGAGATGGCTCTCACGGATAGCCCCGTCATAGCGCCACAGCCGCGGATTTCGCCGCGCGGCGCGACGCTTACGCGGAAAGGATCGCGCTCAAGCGCGAGAAGGCCTTCGAGCTGTAATTGCCGTAGGGGAGGCTTGCGAAAAATTCTTCCGTGGCCTGCGGATTCCGGCCCCAGGCGATCAGCAGGCCGGCGACGGCCAAAAGCAGCAGGGAAAGCAACGCCGACGACAGGCCAGCGAGAACCCCAACCGCCAGAATGACTCCAAGCTTGGTCCTGATGTTGATCGCCATCGCTGATTCTCCTGATCGCGCCTTGAACTGCATTCGCATAGAGCAACATGGTTAATCAAAAGTTATCATCCGCCGGCCTTTTCGCCGTCAGCGCGCCAGTCTGTGTTTGGGAAGAGGCGCGATGCGCCAGCCGCGCAAGACAAAACGTCAGCCGGCGTAATAGCCGACGATCGCCGCGCCGATGAAAAAGCCGATCGCCCCCAAAATTATCAGTCTCGTTAACCCTGCCGGCATGATCTCACTCCAATCGGCGCCGCTCGCTCAAATTAGCGGTCCGGCCTCCAAGATCAAGCAGCGTCGCGCGCGAGAGCCCTCGATCGACGTCCGCAAAAGAAAAACCGCAGGCCGACAAGCCTGCGGTTTAAGGAACCGACGCGCGCGCTCAGTAATTGTAGAAAGCGACGCAGACGCGCTCGCCATTATAGTCCCAGCCCCATTTCGCGCAGCGCCGCGGCGGAGCGGTCGCCGCGCCAACGACGGCGCCGCTCGCCGCGCCGATTGCCGCGCCTGCAAGGGTGCCGCCCGCGCGTCCGCCGGAAGCGAGCGCGCCAATGCCGGCGCCGCCAAGGCCGCCGATCACGGCGCCGCCTGCTGCGCGTTCGCCGGGAGTGTAACACGCCGCAAGCGGCGCGGCCGCCGCCAGGACGGTCGTCAGGAGCAGAACTTTCTTCATGCGTATCTCCTTTTGAGGGCGACACTGGACAATTGATATCCAGGCGAGGCGGCGGCCTGCCTGGTCCGCTCATATGCGCGCCGCAAATTCGTATGACGCCGGAGCCCGCAGCCGCTTGGATTAACCGCGCGCCGCATTGGCGTCGCGCAGAATTTAATGAAAGCCGCCGGCAATGGCTGTCGCAAAAATACAACATCCGGCGTCATTCGCGCGTTCGCGGCTTAAGAAAAGACTAAAATTCGACCGGTTTTCGCCATCAATGGCACGCCGGGCGCTCTTGGGAACGGACCGCAAATTTGCTAGCAGCCATTGTGGTTTGTTTTAAGGGATATCGCCTCATGGATGCAGCTGCCCGCGCCGAGGAATTTCGTCGCCGTCTCGACGCCGCCGCCGAGACGACCGAGGCTGCGCTCGATGCGTTGCTCGCGCCGGCGCCGCTTCCGGGCGAGATCGTCCGTCCGGCGCGCCTACTCCAGGCGATGCGCTATTCTGCGCTTGGCGGCGGCAAGCGGCTACGGCCGTTTCTCGTCATCGAATCTGCGCGGCTTTTTGGCGTCGTCGGCGAAGCGGCGCTACGCACCGCCTGCGCGCTCGAAATGATCCATTGTTATTCTCTCGCCCACGACGATCTGCCGGCGATGGACGATGACGATATGCGTCGCGGCCGGCCGACGACTCATAAAGCCTTCGATGAAGCGACGGCGATCCTCGCCGGCGACGGACTCTTGACCTACGCCTTCGACGTCGTCGCCGATGCGGCGACGCATCGCGACGCGAGCGTGCGCGCCGCGCTGGTGCTCGCTTTGGCGCGCGCGGCGGGACTTGGCGGCATGGTCGGCGGACAGGCGCTCGATCTTGCCGCTGAAACCGCGGCGACGCCGCTTTCGCTCGATGAAACCTTGCGCATGCAGGCGATGAAAACCGGCGCTCTGTTGCGTTTCGCGGTCGACGCTGGCGCGATTCTGGGCGCGGCGTCGGCTTCGCAGGCGCGGGCGTTGACGCGCTATGGCGAGGCGCTCGGCGCCGCGTTTCAAATCGCCGACGATATTCTCGACGCCGAAGGCGACAGCGCCGCGCTCGGAAAGCGCGCCGGCAAGGACGCCGAGCGCGGCAAGGCGACTCTCGTAGGTCTTCTCGGTCTTGACGCCGCGCGTGCGAGACGCGATTCGCTTGTCGAGGAGGCGACCGCGGCGCTGCGCGAGACGGGATTGGGCGAAGCGACCGACATCCTCGCCGAGGCCGCCCGCTTCGTCGCGGCGCGGCGCAATTAAGGGATCGCGCAATTGCGCCGACAAAGACTGTCCGCGATTCCGCGTCGGGCTTCGGCGCTCCTGGCGCCCTTCCGAATCATCCGTGCGCGGCCACAGCTCTTTTTGAGCGTCTTGTTCGGTCTTGTCGTCGGGCTTCTTGTCCCGCAAGCCGTGCAGCCCATTTCGCGCGCGCTCATCGGCTGGAACGCCTTGACGCTCTCCTATTTCGCGCTCATCGCGGTCTTCATAACCGGCGCGACGCATGACACGATCCGCGAGCGCGCCCAACAACTCGACGAAGGACGTGTCGCGATGCTGCTGCTGACCTCGGCGGTCGCGACCGCGTCATTCGGCGCAGTGGTTATTCAGCTCGGCTCGGTGAAATACATGCAGGGCTGGGAAAAGCACGCGTCAATCGCGCTCACGATCATCACCGTGCTGAATTCCTGGCTGTTCCTGCATCTGACATTCGCATTTCACTATGCCCACGAATATTATCTCGAGGAGGAGCTCGATCCCGGCGAGCCGCCGGAAGCGAGAGGCGGGCTGCATTTTCCGCATACGAAAGCGCCGCAATACATCGACTTCCTGTATTTTTCCTATGTGATCGGCGTCGCCTTTCAAACAGCCGATATCGAAACCTGCTCCGCGTCGATGAGGCTGCTCGTGGCCACGCATGGCATCGTGGCCTTTTTCTACAACACCACCATCCTCGCGCTCATGGTGAATATCGCCAGCCAGTTGGTGTGAGCGACAGATGCGCGACGAGGCGACAGCGATCGACCTGAAGATCGAAGCGGCGCGACTGCGCGCCATTTTGATCGGCTCTGTCGGCAATCTCGTCGAATGGTACGACTTTTACGTCTATTCGGCTTTTTCGCTTTATTTCGCCGACGCGTTCTTTCCGGGCGATGATCCCGTCGCGCAGATGCTGTCGGCCTCGGGCGTCTTCGCGCTCGGCTTCTTCATGCGGCCCATCGGCGCCTATATTTTCGGCCGCATCGGCGATCGTCGCGGCCGCCGTCTCGCGCTGATGCTCTCGGTCCTGCTGATGTGTCTCGGCTCGCCCTCATCGCGCTCGCGCCGACCTATGCGATGGTCGGCGTCGGCGCGCCGGCGACGCTGCTTGTCGCGCGTCTTCTGCAGGGCGCCAGTCTAGGCGGCGAATATGGTTCGAGCGCGACCTATCTCGCCGAAATGGCGCATCCCGAACGGCGCGGTTTCTATTCGAGCTTCCAATATGTGACGATGATCGCCGGCCAATTGCTCGCGCTCTGCGTGTTGCTGATCCTGCAAGATTTCGCGCTCGACGCGCCGGCGCTGCGCGCCTGGGGATGGCGCGTCCCTTTCGCCTTCGGGGCGCTGCTCGCCGTCGTTGCGCTTGTCATGCGCCGCGATCTTGCCGAGACGCCCGCCTTCGAAGCGTCGCGCGCCGAAGATCGGCGCGGTTCGCTCGCCGCGCTCCTTGCGCATAAGCGCGAGACGGCGACAGTCGTCGGACTGACGCTCGGCGGCACGATCGCCTTTTACGTCTACACGACCTACATGCAGAAATTTCTCAAGCTCTCCGCGGGCTTGAGCGATCGGCAGACGACCTGGATCGCGACCGGCTCGCTTCTTTTCGCGATATGCCTTCAGCCAGTCTACGGCGCATTGTCGGATCGTGTGGGTCGCCGGCCGATGCTCATCGCTTTCGGGCTGCTGGGCACGATCTTCACGGTCCCGCTGCTGACCGCCATTCAGAATGCGCGCGACGCGTGGATGGCCTTCGCGCTTATCTGCTGCGCCTGGCTGATCGTCGCGCTTTACACGTCGATCAACGCCGTGGTGAAGGCGGAGCTTTTCCCCGCCGCCATTCGCGTCACAGGCGTCGCGCTGCCTTATGCGGCGACAGTGTCGCTCTTTGGCGGCTCGGCCGAATATGTCGCGCTCTGGTTCAAGGCGCAGGGGCATGAGCGCTGGTTCTTCTACTATGCGAGCGCCGCGATTTTTGTGTCGCTTATCGTCTACGCGACGATGCCGGATACGAAGAAGAATTCGCGCATGGAATGAAGGGGAGACCGTGATGCGTTACGCGGTCGTGATCGAAAAGGCGGGTGGGAATTATTCCGCGTATGTCCCGAACTTGCCGGGCTGCATCGCGACAGGGGAGACGGTGGCGGAGGTGGAGCGTGAAATCCGCGACGCCATCCGCTTTCACATCGAAGGGCTGGAGGCGGACTCCCCGTGCCGGCGCCGAGCGCCATCGCGGCGTATGTGGAGGCGTGAAGCGAGTACCCGGATCGTCGGTTCGCGTATTCCCTACCCCTTGACGGGCGCGCGTCCGGCCGAACCAATCAGGATTTCGCGCCATTGACGTTCCGTTGATGTTCAAATCGCACGCACTGCATCGTATGCGCGCAACCATCCCGAGAGGGAGGCAATCGTGAGACGAATTTTTCTACTCACGCTTCTGTCCGTCGGCTTGCTGATCGCTTTCACGGCGGTTCCGGCGGCGCTCTTCGGCTCCGAGTCGGCAGGCCTCGAAGCTTCGGCCGCCAAAAATCTCAACAGCTCCAAGTCGAACATTTACAAGATGACGCTACCCAAGAAACGCGGTTCCCAGACGCAGGGCGGCTCGGCGGGCTTGGCCGTGTCCGACCCTGGTTCTCCAGGCGACAAGGCCGGTTCGAAGAAAAACAAGTGATGGAGGAAGCTATGCTTCGCATTTTCGCGACAGCCACGCTCGCGGGCGCGTTTCTGTTCGCCTTGTTCCCGCCGAGCGGATCCGCTGGGCGCGCCCGCCCTTCTAGGCGTCATGCCAAGCGCGACGGATGAGGGCAAGCCGCTGAAAGCCCACACCCGACCCGGCTGCGCCGGGCCTCCCGCAAGCGGGAGAGGGAATGCGCGAACCTTGTCGATCACCACGAATCCCGATCACTGCGCCGGTTCGACGTAGCGTCGTTCAAAACGCTTTCGGCAGTCCCGCCTGACGCAGGATGGCGTTTGCCGTATGGCGGCTGGGGATGCCGATCGGGACGGCGAAATTCCGCTTGGTGATCGGGCTATGCCAAATCTCGTGGCTTCCCTTGCCTTGACGAACCATGACGCATCCCGCAGCGTGCAGCAGATCGCGCAAGGGCCGATCGAATTGCGGCGCCATCAGGCAACCGCCCGCTCGACCTCGCGCAACGCGGAAATTTGCAAGAACACCGATGCGGGATCGATGTCGGGATGATTGTCGGGCAACAGGTCGAGCGCCATCGCCGACATTTTTACGAAAAGTTCGTCCAGCGTCGCGGCGTCAGCGGCCGCCGGAATCTCGTCGCAATGTCCGCTCCAGACGGACGCTTCGTCATCCCATGCCGCGGAAATCGTGAAAATGACCGGCTTCGCCGACATGCCTGGGTTCTCCGCTTCATCGCGCGTCAATTATCCAAAAAGCTCCGCAGCTTCCGGCTACGGCTCGGATGCTTCAGCTTCCGCAGCGCCTTCGCCTCGATCTGGCGGATGCGCTCGCGCGTGACCGAGAACTGCTGGCCGACCTCTTCGAGCGTATGGTCGGTGTTCATGCCGATGCCGAAGCGCATGCGCAGCACGCGTTCTTCGCGCGGCGTCAGCGACGAGAGCACGCGCGTCGTCGTCTCGCGCAGATTCGACTGGATCGCCGCCTCGATCGGCAGCACCGCGTTCTTGTCCTCGATGAAATCGCCGAGATGCGAATCCTCCTCGTCGCCGATCGGCGTTTCGAGCGAGATCGGCTCCTTGGCGATTTTTAAAACTTTTCGCACCTTTTCGAGCGGCATGGCGAGCTTTTCGAAAGCGGGCGTCGGCTCCCGGCCGATCTCATGCAGCATCTGGCGCGAGGTGCGCACGATCTTGTTGATCGTCTCGATCATATGCACCGAATGCGGATGGTGCGCGCCTGATCCCGCGATCGAGCGGGTGATCGCCTGCCTGATCCACCATGTCGCGTAGGTCGAGAATTTATAGCCGCGGCGATATTCGAATTTGTCGACCGCCTTCATCAGGCCGATGTTGCCTTCCTGGATGAGGTCGAGAAACTGCAGGCCGCGGTTGGTGTATTTTTTGGCGATGGAGATCACGAGCCGCAAGTTCGCCTCGACCATCTCCTTCTTGGCTTGGCGCGCCTCGCGCTGCCTCTGCACCATGTGCACGATCTGCGGAACTCGGAAATCTCCAAGCCCGTTTCGGTCGTAAGCGCATGGATGTCGGCGCGCAGATCCTTGATGCGGTCCTTGTCGCGGGCGACGAATTCCTTCCAGCCTTTGGAGCCGAGCTTGGCGACGCGCATGACCCATTTGGGATCAAGCTCTGAGCCGTGGAATTTGTCGATGAAATCTTCGCGCATGACGCCGTGGCTGTCGGCGAGGCGCATGAGCCGCGTCTCATAACCGATGAGCCGCTTGTTGATGTCGTAAAGCTGCTCGACAAGCGCCTCGATGCGATTTTGATTCAGCGAAAGCGATTTGACGTCGGCGACAATCTCTTTTCTTGAGCGTTTTGTATTTGCGCTCCTGCGCCGGGGTCAGCGTTTCATTCTTGAGCTTGTTCTCGACGTTCTGATCCTGAAGCCGGCGCAGCTTTTTGTAGGCGTCGGCGATACGCGCGAAGGTTTCCAGAACCTTGGTTTCAGCTCCAATTCCATCGCCGAAAGCGACACGCTTCTTCCTCCAATCCGGCGGGCGGCGTGCGCGGCGCGGTCGAGGGGGCGAGCTCGGCTTCGCCGACGGCTCCGCGGCTTTCGCCGCCTTGCCTTCGGGCCGGCGTAGGTCGCCTCGAGATCGATGATGTCGCGCAGCAGGACCTTGCCCGCCTCCACCTCGCGCCAGATGATAATCGCCTGGAAGGTGAGGGGCTCTCGCAGAGCCCGGCGATCATCGCTTCGCGCCCAGCTTCGATCTGCTTGGCGATGGCGATTTCGCCTCCTCGCGCGACAAGAGCTCGACCGAGCCCATCTCGCGCAGGATACATGCGCACCGGGCGTCGCTGGTGCGATCTGCCGGTCTCCGACGTGCGCGTCGCCACCGCTGTCGCACGCGGGCTCTCGACGAGTTCGCCGCCTTCCGATTCTTCCTCGGCGGCCTGCTCCTCTTCGACATCGTCAGGATCGTCGCCTTCCGAGACGGTGATGCCCATTTCCGAGAGCATCGCGTAAACGTCCTCGATCTGGTCTGACGACACTTCCTCGGACGGCAACACCGCGTTCAGCTCGGCATAGGTCACAAAGCCGCGCTTTTTCGCGAGCTTGATCATCCGTTTAACGGCGGCGTCGTTGAGATCGAGAAGCGGTCCGTCAGACGTTTCCGTCACCGCCGCGGTTTCATTCTCGACCTTGTCTTCGTCTTTCTTCGCCATCCACAAGCTCCAAGCGCCTCGCCCCGGATCGGTTCCCCGAACCAGGCAAGGCGCAAGTTTTCTAAAAAGGCCCTGAGAAGGCCGCCCTTCTCCAAGCTGCGGCGCGGCAAGCGGGAAAAAGCCCGGCCGACCGCATGAAACCTTCGCTCCGCCCTAGCGGCGCGTCCTCCATCCCCTCATCGTCACGGCGCTAACCATGCGAATTTCATAAATTGCGCGACGGCCGGCCGGAAAGCGAACCATATCCTTCCACCGCCGCTTCTGCGCCATCTAGGGCTGACAGCTGGGTCTGAATATCCTTCAGCCGCGCATAATCCCGTTCGTTTGGGTCGTCGGCCAGCACAGCTTGCACCGCGCGCAACTCTCTATTTAACGCCAACGATCTTCGATGCAAGGCGAAAGCCTGTCGCAGGCTTTCGCCTGCGTCGGCCGCCGCGGCCTCGGGACGCACGCTCCACAGCGTCGAATGGGCGGCCATGGCCTCGAGCCGCGCGACGATCGGGTCAAGCCCAAGCGACGCCAGAAAAGCGCGAAGCTCGACCTTGTTGGCGTCGCCGCGTTCGGCGAATCGCAGAAGCGCGTCGCGCAGGGCCCGCGCATCGGCTGAATTGAGGTCCAGCGTCGCAAGATCCTCGGCGCGGGGGTCGATCAGGTCGGGATGATTGATCAAAATCAATAGGATGAGCGCCTCGCGGGGCGCAATCCCTGACTTGACGCCGCGAAACAGGGGCGAATTCGCCAATGCCGACCCGATGGTCAATGGCGTCTCGTCGGAGCGACGCGGGAGTCTGCCGCGCCCCCGCCACGGGAAATCGGAACGCCTATATTTTGTGCGCTGGTCGCGGCCGAACAGCCGGTCCAGCCGCGCCGACAGTTCCTGGATATAGTGGCGCCGCAGGTCCTCGTCGGCGATCTGTCCGACGATTTCCCGCAGCCGCCGCTCAAGCGCGGCGCGGCGTTCGGGGGTGTCGAGGGTCGCCGATTCGGTTTCGCGCATCCACAGGAGATCGACGAGCGGCAGCGGCCGGCTGAGAGCATCGGCCAGGCCGTCGGGACCGCCGGAGCGCAAGAGTTCATCGGGGTCCTGGCCGTCCGGCAGCAGGACGAATCGCAGCGAACGACTGGGTCCGATCAGAGGCAGCGCGGTGTCCACAGCCCGAAAGGCCGCCTTCAACCCGGCCTTGTCCCCGTCGAAGCAGAGAATCGGTTCTTCGGCCAGGCGCCAGAGCAGGGCGCATTGCTCGGCCGTCAACGCCGTGCCCAGCGGGGCGACTGCATTGGGGAAGCCCGCCGCCGCGAGCGCAATGACGTCGACATAGCCCTCGACCGCAATCACCGCGCCGCTCTCATGCGCGGCCTTGCGGGCGTTATGCAGATTGTAGAGCGTCGCGCCCTTGTGAAAGAGGGGCGTCTCGGGGGAGTTGAGATATTTCGCCTGTGCGTCCGCGTCCAGCGCGCGCCCGCCAAAGGCGATGACGCGGCCGGCGCGATCGCAGATCGGAAACATGATCCGATTGCGGAAGCGATCGTAGGGGACGGCGATATCCTCGCCGTGGACCAGCAGGCCGGCTTCGATCATCGTTTCGACGCTCGCGCCCTTGGCGGCGAGATGGTCACGCAGCGCATGGCGTTCGGGCGGCGCAAAGCCCAAGCGGAATTTTTCTCGCGAGTCCGGGGATATCTGTCTGCGGTCCAAATAGGCGCGCGCGTCGCGCCCCGCCGCGCCGGCGAGCTGCCTTTCGAAAAATACGGCAGCCGCCTCCAGGACGTCGCCAAGAGTCGCGCGGCGGCGATCCTGCTCCTGCTGCTCTTTGGTCTCTACGGGCAGCGCCAGGCCGGCGAGCGCCGCCAGCCTCTCCACCGCCTCGGGGAAGGAGAGGCCCTCGGTCTCCATCAGAAAATCGAAAACATTGCCGTTCTTCCCCGCGGAGAAGTCGAACCAGCGCATTTTCTGATCGTTGACGTAGAAGGAGGGGGTTTTTTCGGCGTTGAAGGGCGACAGGCCCCGCCACTCCCTGCCTTCCTTCTTGAGCTTCACCTTCTGGCGCACGACGTCGGAGACGGGCACGCGCGCCCGTATCTCATCGAGGAAGGAGGGTGAGAAGCGCATAAAATTTCAATCTCTGTTCTGGTCGCGATTGCGGTGACTATAGCAAACCCGGCCGCGCAATTGCGCGTATTGACAGATACAATCGTATATACGAATATTGTGCGGCGTATTGTCGGTCAACCATAGCTCCGGCAATTCGGATCAAGGGGACTAAACCATGGCGAATGTTACTTCCAACCGCGTTTCCACGCATAGAGACGTCAAAAGGCACACGTCTTTTGACGCCAACCAGGATCGACTCAAATGGACGTCGTTTTGGGCAATTTCGAATGGGATTCAAGCAAGGATTCAATCAACCGCCAAAAACACGGCGTAGCCTTTGCAGACGCAGTGGAAATCTTCGAAGGACGCTACTTGAAGGTTCGCTCAGACCGTAGTGGCGAAACGCGTTGGCTTGCAATTGGTTCAGCGAGCGAACGGGTGATTGCGGTAATCTACGCTGAACGAGGAGGGCGTCTACGTATCATTTCCGCGAGAACCGCGAGGAAATCGGAGCGTGAAACCTACTTCAAGCTCACCGAAGACACGTCTTAACGAAAAGACTGCCCGGTCGCGCAGTAAGCAGATCACGGACGCGGAGATCGACGCCGCGGTCGCGAACGATCCCGATTGGGCTGAATTCGAGCCGATCGACTGGAGCAAAGCGGAAGTCGTCGTGCCGCCGAAAAAGCAAGCGATTTCGATCCGCCTCGATCAAGACCTGATCGACTATTTCAAGGCTCAAGGCCCCGGTTATCAGCGGCGCATCAACTCTGTGCTGCGGAGCTATGTGAGCGAGCGTAAGCGCGCATAATCGGCGGACTTGACGCGCCATTCCTTGCTTCGGGCGGGACTCAGTTGGAATGGTGCGCGTGGCGACCCGTCGAGTGGCGATCGAGATGAGGCGCCTCGCCCTGCTCGACCTCCGCCGGCACGACGACGAGCTGCCCGTAGCGCACGCCGCGCTCGCCGATCACATGGCCGGCGAAATGCTCAACGTCCGACTTCTGGCCCTTGAGCAGCGACACTTCGAGACAGGTCGCTTCGTCCATGTGCACGTGCAGCGTCGCGATCGACATGTCGGCATGAGAGTGATGATCGTGCATCAATCGCTTCGACAGCTGCCGCGTCTCGTGGTCATAGACATAGACAAGCGCAGCCATGCAGGACCGGGCGCTGTCGTCGGCTTCGGGCGTCTTGAGCAGCCCGGCGCGAACAAGATCGCGCACCGCTTCGGAACGGTTTTGATGGCCGCCCGCCTCCATATACTGGTCGAGCGCGGTCATCAGCTCTTCGTCGATCGTGATCGTTACGCGCTGCATGACTGGGCTCCGACTTTCCGCGCCTGCGCCGGGGGGTCAACCCGCGCCAGGCCGCCAGTGTATCGTCAAGCCGTGAGGGCCGCCACTGGATCACGCCGTGTTTCCGCCGGATCGCTCGAACGCAGATGGCGTGATCGATTCCGAAAAACTGGCGCGGGCTTTGCGCGAAAAGCCGGAATCCGCCCTTTCGCGGCATTTGGCGGTCCCGAAGGGATTCGAACCCCTGACCTTCGGTTTAGGAAGCAGACGCCAATTGCAGCGGATCTAACATTTACTTCCTTCGATGCTGTCAAACCAGTAATTGCACATCAATGCGTTGCGCGCGATTTGTCAAACCAAGACGGTCCGCCCGACCCCGGAAATGAATTGGGCGGTCGCAGGAGCCGGCGCGCAGGCAGTTTCGCGTGTCAGTCCTAATGGTAGTCGCGATGGCGTTCGCAGCATTCATGGTTGGCTTTGTCCTGCGCGTTACTTCGACCCATAAGGCGACGCCAACGGCGGCTAACGGCGTCTTTGCTGGTCGCCTGATAACGGTGTCGGAATAACCGGAACGTCACTCCGCGAATGGCGAAACTTGCCCTACCAGCGGCGATGTCCGGCTCGATTATCAACGGATCGTCCTCGTCAATGCCGAAACGGCTCACGCGCGGCGAGACGGTCTATTCTTGTAGCGCATCTTCCGCGGCGCGCGCAACAGCGCGCCAGGATCGTCGCCGACACCGCGGAGAAGACCGGACAGTCAAAGCGCGTCGTCCAGGGAGACGCCGAGCGCGGCACGCGCGAAAGGACCGGCCCACGGCTCTCTTACGAGTTGCGGCGTGGGGCATGCCTGCTACTCTGAAGACAGATTGACGGCCATAACCCCCAACCCCTGGCCGTCGCAGAACGCCGCGACCGTGGATGTAACGGCGGGGCGTTTTTTCTGGCTTGCGCTGTTTTTTCTGGCTTGCGCTAATGAGGACGACGTTCTTTCCGAACGCGGAGCGATCCCGCGGAGAGCCCTAATAGAAAGGCCCAAGCCATCCGATCATCGCTTAGGGCCAACCTGTCGTCGCCATTCTCAGCGGCAACTCGCGCCGCTCGCCGCCACTCGTTGGCCGTTGGAGTCCGCCAAATTGTCTCCGGCGGCCTATCATCGCGGGAAAGCGCAATAATCGCTTGGACAACAACGGGATTCGTCTGCCTATGCCTGGACGCAAATTCAATGCTGCGTTCTTGAGCCATAGCCGCCTCCTCCTTCGAGCGCGCTCGCTCGGCGCGAGGCGCGCCAAATGGTTAACGCGAACCAGCGACCTGCCGTTCCTGTCCCGCCTCGTTTTTGCGTTCAGGTGGTTCGGCCGGGCGCACATGGCGTTAGCATAGCATTAACTTTTGCAGCTGGTCGCGCTTGTTCTGGTCGCGTGTCGAGCCTACGAGTCGGCCTGTCGCCTGCCATAGGCGACGATCCTTGATGCCAAGAAGACTCCAGCCCGGCCGGCGACGACTGGGCTTTTTCGTGCGAGAGACGGCTTCCTCCCATTCGCGCATCCCTCAAGGTAGCCGGCTCCGAATCGGACTTACCAATGGCGACGATCCGGGCGCGAGGCTAAAAAAAGCCGCGACCGTGAAGCCGCGGGCGAAGGGGCTGGCAGTGTCGCTCTTTGATTGGCGTCGCCTGTCAACGAAGGACTGAAGCACATAAAGGCAAGCGCGGCAGTCTGCCTTGCAGCGCTTAAGCGCGACGAGGATATGGCCGAGTGGATCAGGCTGGGCGGGGCTGGCCGGCGCAGATCGAGAATAGATGACACGACATCGCCGCCGAACAAGCGGCTCCGACCCGCGAGGCCACGCTTGCCATGATGGCTATGCAGCCTGTATGCCGTGTTATGCCGGGCGCAACGAAGACATAGCATTGTATGCGTGCGCACCAACACTTGCCGCCTCTGGAGATGGCGGCGGAAAATCTTTCAGTTCATCGGGGAGGGCTAACGATCGCTCATAAGATTATCGCCGTTGTCGCTCTCGCTTTGGCAGCGGCCCTGACCGCGACCGGTTACGCCTTTGCCGACAAGCACGCTCCGTCCAGTAATTGGAAACCGCTCCAGGTCGTCGGGCAGCCGGGCTATAACGAAGAGGTCGCCAAACCGCGTGAAGCCACCGCGCCGCGCCCAATCGGCCAAGACCCTTACGCGCCTCGTAATCCAAACGTCTCCCGGGCGGCTGCAGTGATACGTCGAGCACTATAGCGGCGCGGTACGGAGGCGAGAGGGACGGTATATTATTGCTGGATGTGCTTATAAGCCGTACTTGCCGACACAGACCGAGATTTGTTCAGCCGTCGACTTTAATGACCAATTTCTTGGTTCGCGCGTCGATAACCGCGACATCTGCCGGTCGCGTTGCTTGTTTGACGCGCTTGGCGAGCGTAACGGCGTCGCGCACGTCATAAAACCGTTCGCGCAAAACCCCGTCGACGCGGACTTCAAAGGGATATTCCGCGAGCTTTGTCGACGTTAAGGCGTTCGTCTGTGTCGACAGAAGCCTTCGTCCTGCAACGCGGAGAGGCCCTGCAACCGCGTCCCGGGCGCAAGGGCGTCCGACGCAGCCGATTTCCTGCATCGAAACGGCGGGGCTGAGAACCCCGCCGTTCGAATTCACGCATGATGGTGATGATGGTGGTGGTGGTGATGGTGATAGTGGTGATGATGGACTTGGACAGCCGAGGTCGCTGTTGTGGGCGCCGGAGAGGGGCTGACAGGCACAGCCGTGTTGCTCCCCGTCACTTTGTTCAACACGTCTGTAACCGCCTTGCCCGCCTCGGCCCCGGCGCGATTCACGCCCGCGCCAAGCGCTGAAATCGGATCTTGGGCTTTCGCGGCCTGGGCAATGACAGCAGCGCCGAGCGTCAGGCCAAACACCAACGCAACCTTCTTAAGACGCACCATTCGAACCTCCCTACTTCTCTTTGCAAAGGGGATCTAATCCATAGTTCGCTGCGGCGTCCAAGCCAATCCAAAATCCCTGCGTTTGTCTGTCATCAATTTGACACGGCGAAGAGCAGCGCTTCTTCAAGAAGGAATGGGTGCTGCGTTCGCGATCCACACCGGCGCAGGAAGGGCGAGAGGGCGGGGCGCATCGCTATCCGCGACGATGCGCCGCTTTTCGCTGAAGTCCATCGTCGAAAATGAGCACGCAATTTGCGCGAGAAGGCGCCCAACATTGACGAAGCCAAGGATGCGCTCTGGACGCTTCTATTTGAGTTCGCTTGCTTCAATATTTTGAACAGGAATGGTGTGGCTCGTCTTGTCCCAGCTCAATGGCTCATGGCGAATTTTATGGCGCCAAATAAAAATATAGAGTGAGCGCAACGCCGCCAGAAAATTTACGAAATTCGAGAACACGACTCTCGGCGCCGCCATCAACCCTTGCCGGAGTCCATAGATCGAGGTCGTAAAAATCATTCGCTGGACAAGCCGATTGATGAGCAGGATGATATTGATCAGGAACACCAGTTGCAAGGTCGGGTTGAGCATCGCGTAGCCGGCGATGCGCCATTCTTCATTGAAGGCGCCAAGTATAATGATTGCGATAGCGTTGAAGGCTAGGAAGTAGGCGATGATGGCGATAATTCCGGACAGGATGCCCTTCCGGTCGCGCAGAAAGAAAATTCTCTCGGCGAACGTCGTTCCCCAACCGAGTTTCGATGCGCCCTGGAAACCGATTCCCAGAAGCCAGCGTGCGCGCTGGCGGTACGCCGCCAGATAGTCGCTGGGAAAGTTCTCTCGCGCGGCGATCGCAAGGGTCTTGTCGACCCGCCTCAATTCATGCGTTCCGCTGGGAATATCCAATGTGTATGGAGCGTCATGAAGAACGAAAGCGGACTTCAGGCCAAGGGCCTTGATGGCGAAGGCGACGTCATAGTCTTCAGTCAGCGCGATCGGATCGAACACCTCGTTCTGACGGCGGGATTTCAAGACTTCAATCGCTCTCCTGCTGAAGCAGGCGGCTACGCCGGCGCAGGGAACGACGCCCGTCAGACGTTGTCGGACGAACAGATCCTTATTATGGAATTCCGCGAATTCATCCATATAGGTGCCCGCGGTCATCTGAAGGAGCGAGCGACTAAAGGAGTATATCGGGATCTGAGTAAAATCGAACTCAGGGACGAGCGCGCTGAATAACGGAAATTCCAACGGATGAATCACATCCTCGCTATCGTGTAACACATATCCCTCAAATATAATGTTTGAGGCCTTTTCATATTCGTTGATGCCCGCAATGATCGCATTGAGACAGTCGGCCTTTGTCGTCGGTCCGTTGCGCGGACCGACCACAAGACGGATGTTGTTTGGACGTTCCGCCGCCGCCCTCAGCACTTCCTGCTGAGTGGCCTGATCATTGGGGTAGGCGCCAACAAAAAAAACCGTCGTTGCAGAATAGCCTGCGTTGGTCCTCAGCATTTCGTAGATGACCGCCTCTTCGCGCCAGGCGGGCACCATCACCGCGAGAGGGCGTTGCGGCTGCTCAAACGGCGCCAGTTCAGAAAGCTGAGATTGCTGCGCCCGGATCGTTCCCGAGAATCTCATGATCCAATAGGCGATGTCGACGAAGACATCGTCGAGGCTATAAAGAATAATGGCGACGCCAAAAACTATGAACAGCGTCACGAGCGCGTCGACATAGGCGACGGCAGCGTCTGCCAAGTCAAACATCGTTCGTCCCTAATCTCATTAATTCGCGCGTTCGACCCGCGCTCGGACGTTTCTATGCGCCTTGCCGGGCAGGCCGGCAAGGCAGAACGGCGAGCCGGTCTAGGCGCTCAACAAGGTTGGAACTGGACGCTCCAATCTTGCCCGCATCGCGGCGACGATCCGCTTCGCCGCCTGGCCATCGCCATAAGGAAAGACGGGAACCGACATGCTTGCGTGAAGCTCCGGATCTTCGCGTAGCTGCGAGATCGCGTTCGACACCGAGTCGGAGTCTGTGCCGACCACGCGAACCGCGCCGGCTTGGACCGCCTCCGGCCGTTCGGTCGTATTCCTCAGCACGAGGACGGGCTTTCCAAGCGCGGGCGCTTCCTCCTGAAGGCCGCCGCTGTCCGTGACGACGATCCAACATCGCTTCAACGCCTCGACCATATCGGCGTAGCCGATCGCGTCCGTTACGACGATCCGAGGATGGTCGCCGAGGATCCGGCGCGCCGGCTCGTGCGCGCGAGGATTGGGATGGGTGACGAAAAAAGCGCCGACATCGTCATGCCGGTCAACGGCTTCTCTTATGCCTTGCAGCGCGCTTTCGATCGGCGCCCCGAAGCTTTCACGCCGATGCGCCGTCGCGAGAATGACGCGCGGCAGGTTTGGGAATCCAGTCGGCGCCGGCAATCGTCGCGCTGCGGTCTGCAGCAAGGCGTCGATGCCGGTATTGCCGGTGACGAGACAATCGCCGGGATGCACGCCCTCGTGCAAAAGATTTTTCAGCGACGCGCTAGTTGGCGCGAAATGCATGGAAGCGGTCAGCCCCGCGATGCGCCTGTTGAGTTCTTCGGGGTAGGGGTCGTTGAGCTTTCCAGTCCGAAGCCCCGCCTCGATATGCATGAAGGGCACGCTCTTATGAAAAGCGGCGAGCGACACCACCGCGACCGACGTCGTATCGCCTTGCGCGATGACGCACGCGGGCTGAATCTCGTCGATGATGCGATCCATTTCGCCGATCACCTTGCCGAAGAGATCGTTTAGAGAACCGTTTCGACGTTCGAGGTTGAGCCGGCGCGAAGGGACAACTCCAAAATCGCTCAGAGCGCCTTCGACGACGTCTGCGTGCTGGCCTGTCGTCACCACATAAGGGAACGCCCAATCCGAACGCTTGAGTTCGGAAATGACAGGCCCCATTTTTATGGCTTCGGGTCGCGTTCCAACGATACACAGGCAGCAAATTTTTGATCCGTTCTGTAGAAAACTGCTTCTGTGTGTGCTGCTCAGTTCATACATTCGAGCCTTCCCCAGGTAACGCGAGCGGGGGAGGTGTACGCGAGTAAATTGCAGGTGTCCATTAATAATTTGTTAATGTTCTAGCGTCCTATTAAAATAGCGATACCGATGAACGAGATAGATAATCCGAGCACGATAACAACAATGGCGCCCGTTGCGCCGAACAACTGACCTCCGATGACGCCGGCGATCGATGTCAAAGAGAATAAGATGATCAATAACCACATCAGTTTCATTGTGTTTTTTGCTCCTGCATTTTTTCATTGTCGGGATTCGATCGACGGGTTTGAGACGACTCGTGCACCTAAGTATAGATTCTGCTTTAAGTTTTCTAAGTCTCGTTATGAGCGCCCAAACGAAAATTGAATAGTTGGTCTAGGGGGCACTATCGGAATTTTGCGGCGCTTGCAATTGTAGGTTAGCAAAAACAATATGTTTTGTCCCTGATTCGCGTGACGGCGCGTTCGAAGATTCGGACTTCCGAGTCTCGGCCCTTCCCAAAACAGAAGGAGCGCGGCCGTGGGGCGCGTCGTTATTCGCAGGGCTTGCACAACAATTCTCGCTTTCGCGTTAGCGCTTGCAGCGGTGACGCCAATTGCAGCGATCGCGGGAGACAATGAGGCCTTGCGGGAGGGGCCGCCGCCAGGCGAACCTGGCTACCAAGAGCTTGCATTCGCATTTGCGCGTCTCGCCAGGGGCGACGCCGAGGGCGCTCTCAAATATGCGCAACGCGCACGAATTCTTGCGCCTGATTATGAAACGCCGGTCCGGCTCCTTGCGGACATTCTCAGCAAATCGGGGCGAACGGCCGAGGCGCTTGCGGTCATT
>JAXMCY010000037.1:0-23033 GCA_046349135.1 Methylocystis sp.
CGCGGCGGCGGGCGGCGCGGGCGCATCCTTGGCGCGACGGCGCAAGGGTCGATCGCCGCTGGCAAAGCCGGCGCGGGTATTGCGGTTCTTTTCGGTCATGGGTTCTGATAGCAGGCGGCAAGGGCGCTTTGAAGCACGATTGCAGAAAGGCCTAAAATGAACGTCGATGATCCCTTCGCTGCGGCTTTTGATGCGGCGCGCGCCGCCGCCGCGGCGGGCGAAGTCCCGGTCGGCGCGGCGCTGGCGCGCAACGGCGAGATCGCCGCCGCCGCCGGCAACCGCACACTGCGCGATCGCGACCCGACGGCCCATGCCGAGATGCTGGTCATTCGCCAGGCCTGCGCCGCGATCGGCTCGGAGCGCCTCGTTGACTGCGATCTCTATGTGACGCTTGAACCCTGCGCCATGTGCGCGGCGGCGATCAGCTTCGCGCGCGTCAGGCGGCTCTATTATGCGGCGAGCGATCCGAAGGGCGGCGCGGTGGAGAATGGGCCGCGGTTCTTTTCGCAGCCGACCTGCCATCATCGCCCCGAACTCTATGGCGGCATTCGCGAGAGCGATGCCGCGCAGCTCCTGCGCGAATTCTTTCAGGCGCGGCGCTAGAGCGCGCGATTAAAGCGACTTACTAAGGGATGGAGCAGGGTTCACGTTTAAAGCGGAGCGTATCTGCGACCCGCTTCAAACGATCCTGCTCCGAGCTTCAAGCCGCAGCGCCGCCTGCGCCAGACCTTGGCGGAGCGTGTCGCGGCAGGCGTCGCCGGCGGCGAAAATGCGTGACGCCTTGAAAAGGTCCAGCGCGAGATATTGATGCACCTCTGGGCGGATCAACACGTCAGGCGGCCTTTCGGCGATCATGCGCGAACTGATCGCGTTCATCATGATCTGGCTGGCGACGATCATCGTCTCGAAGGCCGACGGCGCTCCCCTGCCGGTCTCCACGCCGAAATTGCCGGACACATCGACGGCGATGATGATGTCGGCAAGGCCCCAGAGATGATCATAGGGTAGCGGATTGACCAGTCCGCCATCGACAAAATAGCCGTGATCGCTCGCGGCGGCGCGCACGACGCCCGGTATCGCCATGGACCCCGCCACGGCTGGACGCAACGGACCCGTTGCAAAAACCGCCTCGACCCTGCGGCGAAAGTCGGTCGCGACGACCTGCAGCGGAATGCCCAAATCTTCGAAGCGATCGGGCATGCCGTGAGGCCAAAACGCCTGGAGAAAGCGCTCGCCGTCGAACAGCAGCGGATGCGCGACCCTGGATAGCAGCCGCTTGCGTCCGCGCGCCCGCGCATGAAGCAGCCGGCGCGCAAGTCCTATGCGGTTCTTGAGAATCGCCTGGGCGTGGACTCGCAGTTCCGCGCCTGAAAAGCCCGCCGCATAGGCGGCGCCGATAATCGCGCCGATCGAGGCGCCGGCGATGGCGACAGGCCGGACGCCCATGTCGTCCAACGCCTCGAGCACGCAGATATGCGCAAGTCCCCGGGCGCCGCCGCCGCCGAGCGCAAGCGCGACGGTTTTGCCCCGGTAGAGACTCACAAGAACGCCTCCAAGACGGCGAGCGTCTCCGTCGGCGCTTCCTCCATCGGGAAAAGCCCTGAGTCGACGCGCGCCTCGATGAGGTCATGGCGCCATTCGCGCCACGCATTTATGAGCGATGGGCCCGCGCTCGGGAAGCTTGCTTCGCCTGCAACAATGAGCGTGGGCATGGCTAGGGTCTTGCCCTCCGCCCTATCGGCGTCGAGATGCTGGCGATCAATGCGCGCTCCCGCGCGAAAATCTTCGCAGAACGCGTGAATGCGCGCCGGGTCGTTGAAGGCCTGGCGATAGGCGGCGAGCCCGTCAGCGCCAAATATGTCCAGCGACTTCGCTTTTGTTGAGTTCTTGAGCGCATCGTCGAGAAAGCCAGTTGGATCCAGCCCGATCAACTCTTCAGGCCGCGGCGCCTCGGCGGCGAGGAAGCGCGCCCGTCCGACGCGCTGCAAATCGCCATCGCCAAAATCATCGTCGATCGGCGCGATATTAATGAGCGCTGTTTTTTCCAGCCGGCCAGGCTGATCGAGCGCAAGGCGCAGGCCGACGCGCGCGCCTCTGTCGTGACCGACGAGAGCGAAGCGCACATGGCCGAGCGATTCCATGATCGCCACGACATCAGCGGCCATTTCCCGCTTGGTATAGCTCTCGCCGTTTTCGCTGGCAGGGACGGACGACCAGCCATAGCCTCGCAGATCCATCGCGACGACAGTGAAGCGCTTGGCGAGCGCAGGCGCTACCTTGCGCCAGGCCACATGCGTCTCGCCGAAGCCGTGCAACAACACGAGCGGCCGGCCTTCGCCATGGACTCGGGCGAAAATCTTGCCGGCTGGCGCATCGATCCAATGCGAAGCGAACCCGGGAAAAAAATCTACGGGATTGGACATTCGGTCGTACCATCTCCTTTGCGGTAAGCGCTTGCTCCTTTGCGGCAAGCGCGTGCGCGGAACGTTATACAGTTTCAGCGCCGGATTCCCCGAAATATATATCGCCAATCGTCAAGCGACTATGTCACCAAGATTGCGCGCCTTTGTTTGCTTGAAAAGCATGCTGAAGCGCTTCAATGTTGAGCAAGGTCAAGAAAATTTTTGAATCAACATGGCAACGGGAGAGAGACATGGCCAGCCAGATCGTGAACGAGGTTGTCGCCGCGAACAGCGCTTACGCCGCCAATTTCGGAAAGAAGAGCGAACTTGCGCTGCCGCCGGCGCGCGGTTTCGCGATCCTGACCTGCATGGACGCGCGTCTTGATCCGGCGAAATACGCCGGCCTTTCGGAAGGCGACGCCCATGTGATCCGCAATGCCGGCGGGCGCGCATCCGACGACGCGATTCGATCGCTCGTCATTTCGCACAAGCTGCTCGGCACCAAGGAATGGTTCGTCATTCACCACACCAACTGCGGCATGGAGCTGTTCTGCGACGAGGTCATGAGCGACTTGTTGGACGACAGCCTCGCAACGGCGAGTTTCGACGGCAAGAACTGGTCGAATCCGCAACATGGCGGCGGTTGCCCGGCTGGCCATTTCATCAAATGGCACACGATCAAGAACCAGGAAGAGAGCGTGGCGCAGGACGTCGCGCGCATACGCTCGCACCCGTTGACGCCGAAGAACGTGCCCATTTACGGCTACATCTATGATGTGAAGACCGGCAAGATCAACGAAGTCGCGGAAGCGACGAAGCTCGGCAAGGCGGCGTAATCCGCATGCGGCAAGCTTCGCCATTGCGAGCAGCGGCGAAGCAATCCGCATGAAGCACGCGTGGGGAATAACACCTTCGTCGTGTTCTTCCCCGCGCTACGCTTATTCCACGGCGCCGCCGTGAGAGCGCCAACCGCCGGTGCCCGGCGCATAATGACAAACATCCTTTCGACCTACGCTTTGCGCTTGAGCCAGCGCCTTGGCTGAGCGCCCGCCCGCCTGGCAAATGAGAATCACGTCGCCATTCGGCAGCTTTGCGGGATCGAAACTCGAAAGCGGCATATTCCTGGCGCCCGGCACATGGCCCGCGCCATATTCGTGCGGCTCGCGCACATCGACGATGGCGCAGGACTTGTCCGCGACGATCCGGCAGAAATCTTCATGCTCGATCGTCGGCGCGCCGCCGCCAACGAGTTTCGACAAGAGAGAGCCCAGGGTCATTTGCGTTCCTTTCTTCTCAGGCTTGTTTTTCGGCGGCGAACTCGGTGAAGGCGGCAAGCGCGTGGCTCGCATACATCACCGAAGGTCCGGCGCCCATGTAGATGCTCATGGCCAGCGTCTCCATCACTTCCTCGCGCGTTGCGCCGCGCTGTGATGCCGCCTTGGCGTGGAAGGCGATGCAATCGTCACAGCGCACCGCGACGCTAACGGCAAGCGCGATCAGTTCCTTGGTTTTGGCGTCGAGCGCGCCTTGCGCGCCCGCCGACATCGCCATCGCCGAAAAGGCTTTCATCGTCTCGGCGCGCCGACGCGCAACTCGCGAATGTCGGCGGAAGCTTCTTGGCGAGCGCCGCCCAGTCTTCAATCATGAGGCCCTCCTTGGGACTTGGTCGTCGCGCAACACGGCATAGATTGCGGGGATAACGAGCAGGGTCAGCGCCGTCGACGAGGCCAGGCCAAAGACCAGCGAAATGGCGAGGCCCTGAAAGATCGGATCGGTGAGAATGAAGGCGGCGCCGATGATCGCCACGGCGGCGGTGAAATATCGGCTTGAAGCGGACCGCGCCGGCTTCGATCAGCGCCGCGCGCAGGGTATTCATGCCGCGCGCGCAAATGCCGGATGAAGTCGACGAGCAGGATCCGGGTACGACGATGCCGGCAAGCGCAATGAAGCCGATCATCGAGGTGGCGGTGAAAGCGGCGTTGAACAAGAGATGCCCGATGACGATGCCGACGAGCGTCAGCAGCACCACGGCGCGAGGATCACAAGCGGCAGTTTGAACGAGCCGAATTGCGCGACGACCAGCAGGTAGATGCCGAGCAGCGCCACCATGAAGGCCGCGCCCATGTCGCGGAAGGTCACATAAGGTCACCTCCCATTCGCCGTCCCAGAGCAGGTCGGCTTGGAATCGTCGAGACGGTTGGCCGTGATATTTGATCGTCGGCGGACCCGAAGGTCCCCAGTCAATCTTGTCGATTTCGCTTTCAACCGCGAGCATCCCGTAGATCGGCGCTTCGAAACGCCCGGCGACCTCGGCGCTGACCATTTCGACGCAAAGCGGCCGTTGTGACGGAAGATCGGGTAGGAGCCGAGTTCACGCGTCGCCTTGACGACGTCGCCGAGTTCCACATTCGCGCCTTGACGCGCCGGCCGCCGGCGGGCAGCGGCGTCGACAGGATGCGTTCACTCGGCGTCATCGCCATGCCGAGGCAGCGCCGATATAGGCCGGCTTGGCCCGCCGCCCTTTTGCGCGAGAAGCCGATCTTCACGCCGCCGACGAGGGCGGCGATCGTGTCATAGACGGCGCGCTCCTCGACGCCGTGATATTCGAGCGCTTCCTGATCGATCTCAAAGCGCAGACGTTCGGCGCGCTGGCCGTAGCTGTCGTCGGTATCAACGACGAAATCGACCGCGTCGAACGCCTTGCGCACTCTTGCCGCGAGATCACGCCGCGACTGCGCATCGGGACCATAGACTTCTGCAAGCAGCGTCGACAGCACCGGCGGACCCGGCGGCACTTCGACGACCTTGATCGCGGTATGCTCCGGCGCCGGCAGACCCTCGAGCTTCTTGCGAATATCGAGCGCAATCGCATGGCTCGCGCGGCTGCGCTCGCTCTTGGGCTGCAGATTGATCGCGAGATCGCCCAGCTCTGGCGCCGCGCGCATGTAGTAATGCCGCACGAGACCGTTGAAGTTGAAAGGCGCGGCCGTTCCCGCATAGGACTGGATAGAGACCAGCTCCGGAATATCCTTCAAGCGCTCGGCTACGCGGTCAGCACGCGATCAGTTTCTTCGAGCGAAGCGCCGCGCGGCAGATCGACGACGACAGCGATCTCCGACTTGTTGTCGAAGGGCAGAAGCTTCACCCGCACGGTCTTCGTCACGAAAAGCCCCATCGAGAGAAGCGTCGCGAGGCCGACGCCCAACAGAAACCGCTGCGAGCGCTTTCGGCCCTGCAACAGGGGCGTCGCGACGCGCACATAAAAATCGCCCATGGCGCCGCGCTGATGCGCGTGATCGACGCCGTCGCCGCGCTCCTGTTCGAATCGCCTGCCGGCGATCTTGAGCAGGAGCCATGGCGTGATGGTCATCGCGACGAAAAAGGAAAAGACCATCGCGAGCGACGCGTTTGCGGGTATCGGGCTCATATAAGGGCCCATCAGACCCGAGACGAACATCATCGGCAGCAGCGCGGCGATGATGGTGAGCGTTGCGACGATCGTCGGATTGCCGACTTCCGCGACGGCTTCAACCGCCGTGTCGATCAGACTGCGGGAACCACGCATATGCCAATGGCGCACGATGTTTTCGACGACGACGATCGCGTCGTCGACAAGAATGCCGATCGAGGAAGATGAGCGCGAAGAAGCTGACGCAGTTGATCGATGTAGCCATCAGCCACGACGCGAAGAGCGTGGGGAGATCGTCGTCGGGATAATGACGAAGACGACGACGCCTTCGCGCCAGCCGACCATCACGACGATGAGCGCGACGATCGAGACGGTCGCGAGCGCGAGATGGAACAGGAGCTCGTTGGCTTTTTCCGTGGCCGTCTCGCCATAATCGCGGGTGACCGCGATCTCGATGTCGTCGAGGGCGATGCGGCCGCCGAGCCGCCTCGAGACGACGCATGATGATGTCGGCGACGACGACGGCGTTTGCACGCCCTTGCGCTTGGCGATAGCGATGCTGACGGCGGGGCGCTTGGCGAGGCCGCCGTCCGCGTTGCGCGTCATCGTCCAGCTGCGCCGGTCAGGCTCGGCGGCGCCGACGCGCACGTCGGCGACATCGTTCACATAGACCGGCCGCCCGTCTCGCGTCGTAAGCAATAGCAGACCGATGTCAGGAACGCCTTGAAGGGTCTGGCCGGCGACGACGGGCACGGCGCGATTATCCTCCCGGAAGGCGCCGACGGAAGAGGCGGTTGGCGTTGGTCAGCTTGTCGATGAGCTGATTAAGCGTCACGCCATATTGCGACAGGCGTTCTGGATCGGGTTCGACGCGGATCTGATTGGGACTGCCGCCGACAATGTAGCTCAGACCGACGTCATCAACCTTGGTGAGGTCGTGCTGCAATTCCTCGGCGACCTGATAAAGGCCGTTGTCACTCCAGCGATCAGCTCGCTCCGGCTTCGCCGCGAGCGTCAACACGACGATCGCCACGTCGTCGATGCCGCGGCCGACGATCAGCAGCTCGGGAATGCCCTTCGGCAAATCGCCGATATTGGCGCGGATCTTTCGTGAATGCGCAGCACCGCATTGTCCTGCGGCGTGCCGACGTAAAAAGCGAAGAAATTGACGACCACGGTGTCGTCGCGGGTCTGCGAATAGACATGTTCGACGCCATTGACGCCCTTGATGATGTCCTCGAGCGGCGCGTGATGAGTTCGATGGCGTCTTCCGCGTAGCCATTGGCCGACACGATAATGTCGACCATCAGCACCGTCTGCAGCTCCTCCTCGCGCGGCGGCAACGCAGAGCGATCAGCCCGGCGGAATCGAGGCGAGCAGGAGAAGCGGCGTCAGCGGCGAATTAATGAAGGCTCGCGTCAGCGTGCCGGAAATGCCGGGACGAAACTCTTCGCTCATGGCGTCGAAACCACGTCGCGATCGTGAAGGCCCGAAAGAATCTCGACGCCGTCGCCACGCGGCTCGCCCAGCTGCACGACGATCTCCTCACCGGAGGCGAGGCGGACGAAGTCGACGCCGGCGCGCCGATAAACCGCGGCGCGCGGGATTGATGATCGTGTCGCGCTTGCCGGTCGTGACGTAAACGCTGGCGCGTTCGCCGAGCTCGGCTCCTCGTCGCCGAGCCCTCCACGTCGACGTCGGCGATCACGCGGCCGCCCTGAATTTCGGGATAGACGATGCGCACGCGGCCCTGTTTGCGTTCGCCCGCGCCTACGTGCAGCCCGCGCGCGCCGATCTCGACCTTGTCGCCGGCGCGCATAAATCGCGCGTGACGCTCGGGCAATTGCAGGCGCAAGATATATTTGTCCTCGGCCAAGGTCGCGATGGTTTCGCCGGGCATCACCACGCGGCCGACGGAGGCCGGAATTGTGAGGATGCGTCCAGCCCCGGCGCGCACCGACCCTTCCGCCGCCTGCTGTTCGATCACCCCACGGTCCGGAGCGTAGCGCCGAGAGATTGCGCTCGGCGACGTCGAGCGCGGTCTTCGCCTGATCGAAAAGCGCCTTGGTGTAGACGCCGCGCCGAAACAATTCCTGGGCGCGGCCGAAATCGGCCTGCGCCTTGTCGCGCTGCGCCTGTTGAGATTGGATGCGCTGATCGAGCGCCTGCATCTGCAGGAAGAGTTTCTGATCGACGACCGAGGCGAGCTCGGCGCCGCCGGCGACGTCGTCGCCCTCTTTGATCTTGAGCGCGCTTACCGTGCCGCCGATGCGCGCCCGCGCGGTCAATTGATGCGCCGGCTCGACCGAAGCGACCACCGCCTTGAGGTCCTCGACCGGCGCAACGCGAACCGTGACCTCTCCCGCTTTCGCCGGCAAAGTCAGGGCGAATGCGGCGACCAGCGCCATCGGCGCGATATGCAAGCGTCCGGTTGCTCTCATGCCGTCAGTTATATGCATAAAACATAAATTAGCAATAGCGAATTTAATGGCGGGAGAGAGAGAGAGAGGGCGGCTCGTTGCCGCCCAATTTTCCTCGCAGTTAGGTCAACCCCAAAGGTTGCACCAGCCGCGCGCGCTGACAGGGCCGCTCACCACCCCGCAGCCTGAAGGCGGATTGAAATAGGAGCAATTGGCGCAGCTTTGTCGGCCGTTGGGCGCATTGCGATAGGCTGCGGCCGCCTTGCTCGACTTCGCTTGCGCCGCGCTTGTCGCGCCGATCCCCGCGACCGCCGCTCCCAATAGCGAGATCAAAGATCGGCGCGTGAGAACGCGAAAATCAATCATTTCCCCCTCCCATGAAAATGCCGCTCTCTCGAGGGCGGCGCTTAAATTAGCTTCACCTAATTTAACGGCCAGGGCCTTCTGCCGAAATGCGACATATCGCTCTTGAGGAGGGAAAACGGCCTTCGCTTGACAATTATATTCGATATTCTTAATTTAGCGATCATGAATGTAAATCTGCTTCAGCTCGCGCCGAAGGCCGCAGAGGCCGAGAGCTTTCTTAAGGCGCTCGCCAACCGCCATCGGTTGATGGTGCTGTGCCAGCTGCACGGCGGCGAACTGTCGGTCACAAAGCTTCAGGAGGCGATCGGCCTCAGTCAGTCGTCGCTGTCCCAGCATCTCGCGCGGCTGCGCGAAGACAAGCTCGTCAAGACGCGTCGCGAATCCCAGACGATTTACTATTCCTTGGCCGACGGAAACGTCTCGCGGATCATCGGTCTGCTGTACGAGATGTTTTGCGCCGATCAGTGCGGCAAGACGTCCAAACCGCGCGGGCGCACAAAATCGAAGGAACTTGCGTCATGAGCATTGATCGCATCGTTATGGCGTTCGCCGGGACCGTGGTCCTCCTGAGTCTGTTCTTGGCGCAGTTGTTCAGTCCATGGTGGCTCTTGCTCACCGCTTTCGTTGGCGTCAATCTGCTGCAGGCGGCCTTCACGGGGCTCTGCCCGCTGGCGATGGCGCTGAAGCGGTTCGGCGCCAAATCAGGCGCCGCCTTCTAGAATTCGTCAGCGTTCGCGCCAAAGGCGCCGCGCTCTTAGCCTATGCCTTTGGATCATTAGCGACGAAGAGCAGACGATGTCGTCCGATTGGGTCGAAGAAACCCCTTCCTTGCGCAGCCTCGACGCCGCGACGAAGACGCTTTTGCGCGAGGCCGCCGTTCGCAAGCAGATTCCGCGCGGCGCCGTGCTGTTTCGACCTGGCGATTCTTGTGCGCACTTTCCCCTGATCGTCTCCGGCTCGGTGCGCGTGCAAAGGGTCACCGAATCGGGGCGCGAGATCGTGCTCTACCGGGTCGGCGCGAATGAAACCTGCATTCTGACGACGGCCTCCCTGCTATCGGACGACGCCTATGCCGCTGAAGGCGTCGCCGAGACCGACGTTGTCGCCTATGTCGTCGCCGCCGATCGGTTCAATGCGCTGATGAACGCGTCGCAGGGCTTTCGCGCGCTGGTGTTCGACGGCTACAGCAAGCGTCTCGCAACACTGATGTCGCGGATCGAGGAACTCGTCTGCACGCGCATCAACGTACGGCTCGCCGAGCGGCTGCTCGCCCTTCGCGACACCGGCGACAAGATCGCCGCTACGCAGCAGGCGCTCGCCGCCGATCTCGGCACGGCGCGCGAAGTTGTCGGCCGCACGCTGAAGGCGTTCGAACGCTCCGGCTGGGTGAAATTGTCGCGTGGCGGCGCGGAGATCGTCAATCTGGCGGCGCTGCGCTCACTTTGCGATGCGCAGCGTGACTAAGTCGCGGACACGCGCCGCGTCATCGCGCATGTCCTCGTCCTGAAACGAACGTCAACGAGAAGATTTTGCGCGCAAAGCGCATGGGAGGACGTAAATGGCGCATATCGTCATCATGGGCGCAGGGATCGGCGGCGTCGCCGCCGCGATCGAGGTGCGCGAAGGACTTGGAAAGCAGCATCAGGTCACTGTCGTCTCAGACCTTGAGAACTTCCAGTTTACGCCCTCCAACCCCTGGCTTGCCGTGCAATGGCGCAAGCCGGATGAGATCAAGGTTCCGCTAGCGCCGGTGTTCAAGCGAAAGAACATCGGCTTCATTCCTGTCGGCGCCAAGCGCGTTGTGCCCGACGAGAACCGGCTCGAACTGGAGAATGGCGAGAACGTCGCCTATGATTATCTCGTGATCGCGACGGGTCCGAAGCTCGCCTTCGAGGAGGTCCCCGGACTTGGACCGCGCGGCGGACATACCCACTCGATCTGCACGCTGCAGCACGCCGAGAGCGCCGCGAAGGCCTATGAGGACTTCTGCAAGGATCCCGGCCCGATCGTCATCGGCGCGGCGCCTGGGGTCTCCTGCTTCGGTCCGGCTTATGAATTCGCCATGATCCTGTCGACCGATCTGCGTCGGCGCGGCATAAGGCACAAAGTGCCGATGACCTATGTAACCTCCGAGCCATATATCGGCCATCTGGGGCTCGGCGGCGTCGGCGACACCAAGGGCATGCTCGAGTCGGCGTTCCGCGATCGCGACATCAAATGGATCGTCAACGCCAAAACAACCGCCGTCGACCCCGGACTTCTCAAATGCGCCGAGCTTGACGACCATGGACAGGTCAAGAAAGAGCACGAAGTTCCCTTCAAATTCGCCATGGTGATGCCGGCCTTCAAAGGCGTCGACGCGCTCATGGGAATCGAAGGGCTGGTCAATCCGCGCGGCTTCGTCATCATCGACAAAAATCAACGCAACCCGAAATATCGCAATGTCTTCGGCGTGGGCGTCTGCGTCGCCATTCCGCCAGTCGAGGCGACGCCGGTGCCGACCGGCACGCCGAAAACCGGCTATATGATCGAGTCGATGGTCACGGCGACGGCGCATAATATCGTCGCGCTGGTCGCCGGCCGCGAGCCGAAGGAAGAAGGCACGTGGAATGCGGTTTGCTTGGCGGATTTTGGCGACAAGGGCGTCGCCTTTGTCGCAAAGCCGCAAATCCCGCCGCGTAACGTCAACTGGTCAAGTGAGGGACGCTGGGTGCATCTCGCCAAGGTCGCCTATGAGAAGTATTTTCTCCGCAAGGTGCGCAAGGGGCAGAGCGAGCCCGTGTATGAGCGTTACATCATGAAGCTGCTTGGCATCGAACGATTGCGTCGCGCGCTGTCATAACCGGGCGCCGCCGCCATGCAATGTTAGGGGACAGCCGATGCGGACACGGCCGTTAGGACGCGAGATCGCCATCGCCCTCGCCTTCAAGGCGCTGGCGCTCATTGCGCTCTATGTCGTATTTTTCGGTCCTGCCCATCGCATTAAGGTGACGCCATCCCAGATGGTCGAGACGCTTTCGGCCGCCGTCCCGCGCTGACATCCGGAGCTCCAAATGTTCGAACTCGACGTCGTCACGCTGTCGCGCCTGCAATTCGCGCTGACGGCGATGTATCACTTCCTGTTCGTGCCTTTGACCCTGGGTCTCGCCCTGCTGCTCGCCATCATGGAGAGCGTCTATGTGATGACCGGACGAAAAATCTGGCGAGAGGCGACGCAGTTCTGGGGCACGCTGTTTGGGATCAACTTCGCGATGGGCGTCGCCACCGGCGTCACCATGGAATTCCAGTTCGGCACCAACTGGGCCTATTATTCTCACTATGTCGGCGACATTTTCGGCGCGCCGCTCGCCATCGAAGGATTGATGGCGTTCTTCCTTGAGGCGACCTTCGTCGGGCTGTTCTTCTTCGGCTGGAATCGCCTCAGCAAGGTGCAGCATCTCGTCGTCACCTGGCTCGTCGCGCTCGGCGCCAATTTCTCGGCGCTATGGATACTCGTCGCCAACGCCTGGATGCAGAACCCGGTCGGCGCCGCTTTCAATCCGCAGACGATGCGCATGGAGCTGACCTCCTTCACGGAGGTGCTGTTCAACCCGGTCGCACAGTCGAAATTCGTGCACACGGTCAGCGCCGGCTATGTCACCGGCGCGATGTTCGTCTTGTCGATCGGCGCCTATTACCTTTTGAAGGGCCGCCACCTCGACATCGCCCGCCGCTCGCTCACTGTCGCCGCGAGCTTCGGCCTTGCTTCAGCGCTCTCGGTTGTCGTGCTTGGCGACGAGAGCGGCTATACGGCGGGCGAGAACCAGAAGATGAAAATCGCCGCGATCGAGGCGATGTGGGAGACCGAGCCGCCGCCGGCGTCATTCACCCTCTTCGGCATTCCCGATCTTAAGAGCGAAACTACGAATTATGAGATCCGGATACCCTGGATTCTAGGGCTGATCGCAACGCGTTCACTCGATAAGCCCGTCGAAGGCGTAAAGGCGTTGGTCGAGCGGGCGGAAGTGCGCATCCGCAACGGTATGGCCGGCTATCAGTGGCTTGCCAAGGAAGGCGGCCATCCCAACGCCGTCGTGCCGCCGGAACTTGAAGCCTCCATGCGCGACGTCGGCCATTCGCTGCTTCTCAAGCGCATTCTGCCGGATATCGAGAATGCGACCGACGCGCAGATTCACGAAGCGGCGATGTCGACGATTCCGGACGTGCCCGTGCTGTTCTGGTCGTTCCGAATCATGGTGGCGCTGGGATTTTATTTCATCGCGCTCTTTGCTTTCGCTTTCTATCTCTCCTGTCGGCGGCGCTTCGGGAAGTCCTGGTTCCTTGGCCTTGCCGCCTTTAGCCTGCCGCTGCCTTGGATCGCCTCCGAACTCGGCTGGATCGTCGCCGAATATGGCCGGCAGCCATGGATCATCGATGCGACGATGCCGACTTTCCTCGGCGCCTCCAATGTCCCGGCGTCGAATGTCGCAGCGAGCCTCGCGGCCTTCGTGCTGTTTTACAGCGCGCTCGCCATCATCGACGTCACGCTCATCGTCAAATATGTCCGGATCGGTCCGCAGACGGAGCCGGCGCCGCCGACCTCCGGCGCGCCCGTCCTTCCCGCGCCGGCGCCGGCGCAAACGAAATAGAAAGGGCGGAAGCGATGTTCGACTATATGACGCTTCGCCTGATCTGGTGGGCGCTGCTTGGCGTTCTGCTTGCGGGCTTCGCCGTCCTTGACGGTTTCGACATGGGCGTCGCCATGCTGCATCCCTTCGTCGCCCGCAGCGATGCGCAGCGGCGCGTGACGCTGAATACGATCGGCCCGGTTTGGGAAGGCAATCAGGTCTGGTTCATCCTTGGCGGCGGCGCCGCATTTGCCGCTTGGCCGCCGCTCTATGCGGTGTCCTTCTCCGGTTTTTATCTCGCGATGCTGCTTGTCCTGATCGGCTTCATCCTGCGGCCGGTGGCGATCGTCTTTCGCGGCAAGAGGGAGGAACCCCGGTGGCGTGAAATCTGGGACTGGCTGTTCTTCGTTTCAGGCCTTGTTCCCGCGCTCATCTTTGGCGTCGCCTTCGGCAATCTTTTTCAGGGCGTCCCCTTTCATTTCGATCGCGCGCTTCGCGTAACCTACGAAGGCGGCCTTCTCGGCTTGCTCAATCCTTTCGCCTTGCTATGCGGCCTTGTCAGCGTGGCGATGCTGGTCATGCAGGGCGCAGCGTGGCTCGGGGTGAAGGGCGATGGCGAAGTCGCCGTCCGCGCCCGCCGATTTGGCGCGCTCGCCGCGCTCCTGCTCGTGCTGCTGATCTCCGCGGCGGGAGTATGGCTGATGCTCGGCGTCGAAGGCTATCAGATCGCCGGCGCGATCGATCATGCGGGGCCGTCCAATCCGCTGGTGAAAACCGTGACGCGCGAAAGCGGCGCCTGGCTCGACAACTATCGCGCCTACCCCTGGATGATCGCCGCGCCCGCCGCCGCCTATGCGGGCGCGCTTATTGCGGCGTTGGCCTTTGCTTTCTCGGGGCGAAGGATCGCGTTTCTCGCCAGCAGTCTTTCTGTTGCGGGCGTCGTCGCCATGGCCGGCTTCAGCATGTTTCCCTTCCTGCTGCCGTCTTCCTCTCACCCCAGCCAAAGCCTGACGGTTTGGGATGCTTCTTCGAGCAAAGGGACGCTCTTTCTCATGCTGGCGGCGGCGATCGTCTTTCTGCCGATCGTTCTGGCCTACACGACCTGGGTCTATTACGTGCTGCGCGGCGCTATCAGCGAAGCGGCGATCCGTCGCGGCGACGATTACTACTATTAAGCGGGAGGCGACGACGCATGTGGTATTTTTCGTGGATATTGGGCTTGGGGCTTGCCTGCGCCTTCGCCATTCTTAACGCCATGTGGCTCGAACTCGACGACGACGACCACATGAAAAAATAGGCGGGCCGCGTTGTGAGCGACTTAGTCGCTGAGAGCGTTCACGCAAAGCGATAGCTTGCATGGTCGCGTCAAGAAGGGAGACAGTCATGGAAGCCAATATCGGAAAAACCGATCGGATCATCCGCATCGTGGCCGGCCTGTTGTTGCTCAGTCTCGTCTTCGTCGGTCCGCAAACGCTGTGGGGTCTCGTCGGGCTCATTCCTCTGGCGACGGCCTTCATCAACTTCTGCCCCGCCTATAAGCTTCTGGGCATGGACACGCTCGGCAAATAGGTCGCCAAGCTATCCGCTCGCGCGCCGGCCATGGCGCGATAATGAGTGCAAAAGCGGGCGACGCAGTGGCCGACCGCGATTCGACGCAGGCGGCATGCGTTAAATCCAAGATGAACCAGACGGCGATCACCTTTCACGCCCGCGGCATGCATTGCCACGGCTGCGAGCATGTCATCGAAGCGGCGATCAAGAAGCTCGCCGGCGTGCGCAGCGTCTCGGCGGACTATCCGACTGAGACGGTCGTCGTCGACTATGACGCCGCCGCAACGAATTTCGCCGCGATCCGCGATCGAGTTGAGCAAAACGGCTATCGCGTCGTTCTGATCGAAGAGGCGCGACGCCGGCGCTCGCCTTTCGTCAGACTGGCGATCATCGTCGCCGCGCTTGCCGGACTCGCCGCGCTCATTCTCTTTGACACGCGTTGGATCAGCGCCGAGGGCGCGCCCGACATCGCCCAGCATATGAGCCTTGGCTTGCTCTTTCTGCTGGGGCTGCTGACCGGCTTTCACTGCGTCGGAATGTGCGGCGGCTTCGTCGTCAGTTACGTAACCGCCGACGCGAGCGCCGGGCGCTCGTCCTTCGTTTCACATCTCGCCTATGGCGCGGGAAAGACGCTGTCCTATACGACGATCGGCGCCGCCTTCGGCTGGCTCGGCGCCTTCATCGCGTTCACCCCGACGCTGCGCGGCTTTGCGGGGATCGCAGCCGGCGCATTTCTGATTGTTTTCGGGCTCAACATGCTGGGCCTGTTCGCGCCGCTGCGCCGCTTCCGGCTCGGCCTGCCGCGGCCGTTGCAGAACTGGGTGAATCGCGAAGCGGGCGGGCGTCATCGGCCCTTCGTCATCGGCCTTCTCAACGGACTGATGATCGCCTGCGGGCCGCTGCAAGCGATGTATGTCATGGCGGCGGGCACGGGCAGCCCTGTCGAAGGCGCGAAGACGCTTTTCGTTTTCGGGCTCGGGACCCTGCCGGTGATGCTCGCCTTCGGCGCTCTGACGACGGTCCTTTCGGGCGCTGTGACTCATCGTCTGTTGATCGCTTCCGGCGTGATCGTCGTCGCGCTCGGCGCGGTGATGATCAATCGCGGATTGATCCTCACGGGTTCAGGCGCCGATCTCGCGTCGCTGCTATCGCGGCGGCCCGCGCCAGTTGAACTTGCGCCGCCATCTCAAGAGGCGCCTGTCTCGGCGAAGACGCAGACAATCGAGATGGAGGCCAATGGTCTCGGCTTCACGCCCACGCGTTTCACGCTTCTACGTGGCGTTCCCGTCAAATGGGTGATCAACGCGACGGAGGTGACCACCTGCAATCACCGGATCGTCGTCCCATCCTTGAATCTCGAATTCGACGTCAAGCCAGGACTGCAGACGATCGAGTTTACGCCGGAGCGGATCGGCGTCATTCCCTGGAGCTGCTGGATGGGTATGTTGCGCGGCGAGTTCGTCGTCGTTGACGCGCTGCCGGTCACGGCGTCTCAGCAATCGGCGCCCGTCGCCTCGGCTGCGCGGGACGAGCCGCACGCGGCGCAACACACGTCAGCGCCCGGCGCCGCGCGGAGCTATACGGTGCGCCGCGGCGACACGTTGCGTTCGATTGCAAAGCGACTCTATGGCGACGAAAAGCGCTGGCGCGACATCGCCGACGTCAATCCTGCGCTGAGTCCCAAGAAATTGCGCCAGGGGCAAGTCATCGTCTTGCCGGGCGGCGCGCGGCCGTGACGATTCGTCTCGCGCGCGGCGCCGCTTTGCGCGCTACGCTCGAGCGTTCGAATGAAAAGGGGGAGGCCATGATCAGAAAAATCCTATTCGCCGCCGCATGCGGACTGTCGTTGTTCGCCGCCGCCGCCATCGCCGAGGAGGATGACGACGACGCAGGCGGGCACATGACGCGCCAGCAGACGCCTATGACCATGGACCATATGAAAATGTCGCCAAAGACGGGCGACGCGCGCCAGGAGGTCGATGTTCCGTCGCCGATGCGCACGCAAATGCTCTCCCATATGCGCGGCCATGCTGAGGCGATCGCAGACATCCTCACAGCGCTTTCCAAGGGCGACGGCGCCGCGGCGGCAAAAATCGCCGATGCGCATCTCAGCCTGGCGTCTCCCGGGGCGGCCGCCTGCAAGCCGAACGCCAAGAGCGGCGAACTCGGCGAAATGCCGGCGATGATGGCTTCACACATGCCCGACGAGATGCGCGCGCTTGGTCTGGCCATGCATGAGCAGGCGAGCAAATTCGCGCAAGAGGCCGGCAAGATCGGACCTGGCGGCGACATGCGTCCGGCGCTTGCCGAATTGTCGCAAGTCGTGCAAGCCTGCAACGCCTGTCACGCCGCCTACCGCCTCGACTAGAGCAAGTTCCGAAAAGGTTGACAGACTTTCTCGATCGGACCTTGCTCCAGTTTATTGATTTGGGGCGATTTCTTATCGATCAGACGATTCCGTCTGATCGGAAAGCGTGCTAGCGCGCGGGACTAGAGCGCGCTTGCGAAAAAACGGACGCCGGTTTTTCGTGCAAAGCGCGCTCTAAATTTATGTGAACGATCACGTCAGCTGGATTTGAGCGAATTCGCCCTAATCCAGCGTGATCCGGGAGCCGATCGTGCGCATCGCAACTTGGAACGTCAATTCGGTCAGACAGCGTCTCGCGCCGCTTCTTGCCTTTCTGCGCGACGCCGCGCCGGACGTTGTTTGCCTGCAGGAGACGAAGTGCGAGGATCACGCTTTCCCGCGGCTCGAAATCGAAGACGCCGGATATAACGTCGCGGTCCACGGACAGAAGGGCTTCAACGGCGTCGCGCTCCTTTCGAAATCGCCGCTTCAGGATGTGACCCTCGGTCTGCCCGGCTTCGATGGCGAGGCGCAATCGCGCTACATCGAAGCGGTGGTCTCCGATGGCGACCGCGGCGTAATGCGCATCGCCTCGATCTATGCGCCGAACGGCAATCCGCCGGACTCGCAGAAGTATTCTTACAAACTGGCGTTCATGGAGACGCTGACGCATCATGCTGAGGCGCTGCTGCGCCTTGAAGAGCCGACGGTTCTCGCCGGCGACTACAACGTCATTCCACAAGCGCGCGACGTCTATGAGGCTTCAGCGTGGATCGGCGACGCATTGTTTTTGCCGCAGACTCGCGCCGCTTATCAGCGCCTGCTCAATCTCGGCTATGCCGACGCGCTGCGCGCGACATCCGACGAAGGCGGGCTCTATACCTTTTGGGATTATCAGGCCGGCGCCTGGCAGAAGAACAAGGGCCTTCGCATCGATCACCTTCTGCTCTCGCCGCGCGCCGCCGATCGGCTCGCCCGCGTCGAGATCGTCAAGTCGATGCGCGCGGGCGATAAGCCCTCCGATCATGTCGCGATCTACGCCGATTTTTCTGCATAATCGAGAATTCCGAGAGCGGCGCCGCTACGCCAGAGCACATAAATCGCAACCGCCAGAATGACCGTCGCGAAGGTGGCGCTCAACGCGCCGCGCATTTTCGACAGGCGTCGCGCGATCACGGCGCCGATCATGCCGCCAAATGCGCCGCCAATCACCAGCGTGCCGGCAAGCTCCCATTCAACCAACTCCGAATAGGCGTAGTTCGCGGCGGTCGTCACTGCGAAGGCGGCGACCGCGACAAGCGACGAGCCGATGGCGTTCAGAATTGGCATGTCCGACGCGAACATCAGCCCCGGCACGATCAGGAAGCCGCCGCCGATTCCGAAGAAGCCGGAAAGCGCGCCCGCCGTCAGTCCTGCGCCGACGAGCCGCGGGAAATTTTCGCGGTTGAGCCTTACCGCGGGATAGCCTGAAGAACCCCGTCGGCGGAGCATCAGATAGCCCACCACGATCATCAACATCCCGAAGAGCGCGAGCAATTTTTCGCCATTGATGAACTTGCCGAGAGTCGATCCGGCAAATGCGCCTGCGATCCCAAAAAGCGCAAAGACGGAAGCGCAGCGCCATTTGATCGTCTTCGCGCGCGCATGGTTGGCAAGGCTCATCAGCGCATTGACCGCGACCGCAGCCGCGCTCGAGCCGATGGCGACATGTGGATTTGGAACGCCGACGAAATAGACGAGCAGCGGCACGGCCAGCACCGAGCCGCCGCCGCCGACAAGGCCAAGCGTAAATCCGACCAACACGCCGGAAATCAGACCGAGCACGGCGTCAAGTGGAAGAACTGTCAACGCCTGCTCCCATGATCGCGCATAATATTAGCTATTGCTTATTTAGATATATCGCATATATCTGGGCGAGCGCAAGCCCGAAAGACCGGGAAGCCCAGGAGCGCTGCGATGGAGGATAACGGGATGCCGCAGGAGCCGTGCGTTAAGGGCTTCTTCGACGAGGCGACCAGCACGATCACCTATATTGTCAGTGACTCCAGAACGAAGCGGGCGGCGATCGTCGATCCAGTGCTCGACTACGACCCCGCGAGCGGGGTCGCCGATTCGCATTCGATCGACGCGATCCTCGCCGAAGCGGCGGGCGAAGGGCTAACGATCGACTGGGCGCTCGAAACTCACGCGCATGCCGACCATCTTTCCGCCGCGCAGATCGTCAAGGCCGTGACGGGCGCCAGGATCGGCATCGGCGAACACATCGACAAGGTTCAGAAGCTGTTCAAGCCGGTTTTCGACGCAGGGGATTTAAGCGCTGACGGCAGCTGCTTCGATCACCTCTTCAAAGACGGCGAACGCTTCAAGATCGGCGACATCGAATGCGAAGCGATCTACACGCCCGGCCATACGCCAGCCGACGTCGCCTATAAGATCGGCGACGCCGTATTTGTCGGCGACACTTTATTCATGCCCGACTACGGGACGGCGAGGGCGGATTTCCCGGGCGGCGACGCACACGCGCTTTATCGGTCGATCCGCCGGATTCTTTCGCTTCCTCCTGAGACGCGACTTTTCATGTGTCACGATTACAAAGCGCCCGGACGAGATTTCCACGTCTGGGAGACGACGGTCGGCGAAGAACGCGCCAGGAATGTGCAGATCAATGACGGCGTGAGTGAAGATGAATTCGTGGCGGATCGACGGCGACGCGACAAGGAGCTAGCCGCGCCACGGCTGCTCCTGCCCTCCATTCAGGTGAATATCCGGGCCGGCAAGTTTCCGCCGCCCCACGCGAACGGCGGTCGATTCTTGACCATTCCGGTGAAGCTCAAGGGGGCCGCAGCGCGCGCCGGCTGATGAGGGTCAGTTGCGTTCGCGCAGATAGCCTTCAAGCAGCGCGCCCGCCGTTCTGCGGTCGGCTTCGCTCGCAGCACTCAGCGCTTCGGCGTGCAAATCGACGATCCGTTGATCGCGGGCCGCCCCGTCGCGCGCCAGCGTCAGATACATCAACCCCCGGGCGCGTTCCGGCTCGCCGCTCGCTTCGCCGGTGAACATCATCCGGCCGAGCATCGCCTGCGCCTGCGGATGGCCCTTACGCGCCGCCAGCTCCAGCCAGTTCACGCCCTGCCGAAGGTTCTTCTTCACGCCAAGGCCGTCCAGATACATGCGCGCCAGGTTGTACTGGGCGTCGGCGTTGCCGAAATAGGTCGCAGCATAGCGGAAGAGATCAAAAGCGCGATCGAGATCCGGCTTGATCCTTGCGCCCGAGACGCCATCACGGAGATAGACGCCCACGGCGACAAAGGCGCTGGCCGCCATCGACCGTTCGCGCGGATCGGGATCGTCGTCGGCGTAATGATCGACGATCTGCGAGAAATACTCATAGGCCTTGGCGTCGTCTCGCGCGACTCCGTCTCCCTCGGCGTACATCCGGCCAAGCTTCCACTTCGCCAGCGGCTCGCCGCCGTCGGCGGCATACCGAAGCGCGGCGACGGAGGTCGCGGAGTCCCCCGCATGATAGCTTTCCAAGCCCGCGCGCAATGCGGCGCGAGGATCTTTGAACATCGGCAGGGGTTGCGTGTCGGCCTTCGCGGTGGCGCGCGGCGAATCGAGGGCGGGCGCAGGCGCAACAAAGCCGGTCACCAGCACGCCCAGGCTCATCGCCATGAGGGTTACCGGCAACGCAGCACGCGCGCTGAGTCGAGATATCGAAATCAGCACTCTATGAACATCAGCGACCATAATGTTCCGACTTTCCTCAACGCCCGACGTCTCTTTAGCCGTACGCCAGCCGCCACTGCCGATCAGCGAGAGGGAAAGAAGGAACCTGCGGCCGGAAGCGAAATCTTCCGGCGCTTGTCTCCGCATCTCGAATGAGCCTGTGACGCAAGCACTTTAGCGCAGCCTTTGTGTCTGAAAAGGGGCTAGTGCGGCGTCAATCGCAGTCGGAATGCTAATCTCCTCATCTGTTGCAATCCCATCACACAACTGTTGCAGAAATGCCGCGCATCAGGTTCGCGAACCGCGTCGTCCTGACGCAAGACGAATGTCCCACTCGCGATGTCCCCCGAGCCGCACTTATGTTTTGATGCTGTCGAATCGACCGCTCGCGCTCAAGGAAACCACATGCAGCTTCGACGCCTGACACTCGCAACAGCCCTCGCCGGCGGGAGCGTAATATTCGCAACCTTCGCCCTGGCGGCGGGCGACGTCCAGCGCGGCGCCATTATCGCCAAGCGGTGGTGCGCGTCCTGTCATGTTGTGACGTCCGACCAGGCAAGCGCCTCGGCCGACGCCCCGTCCTTTTTCGACATCGCCCAGCGCCGCACCGACAGAAAGAAGCTCGGCAATTTCCTGATGGACCCACATCCGCCGATGCCCGACATGCATCTTTCGCGCAAGGAAATCGACGACATCGTCTCCTATATCCGCAGCCTCGATCCGCGCCCGCAGCCGCCGCCGGAGCCCGATGGGAAGGACAAGGAGCTTCCCAAGAAAGGGTGACCTTCGCTCGCGCTTTACGCCGCAGGGCGTCCGCGCTAGAGCGGACGATGGCCTACATCGTCAAGGAAGCCTTCAAGACGCTGCAGGGCGAGGGCGTAAACGCGGGCCGCGCCGCCGTCTTCTGCCGCTTCGCCGGCTGCAATCTGTGGAGCGGGCGCGAGGAGAATCGCGCCGCCGCCCAATGCCGGTTTTGCGACACCGACTTCGTCGGCTTCGAGGGTGAGGGCGGCGGCAAATTCGCCGACGCGACCGCCCTCGCAGACCATCTCTCGCTTCTATGGGGCGAAGGCCGTGAGCGGCGCTTTACGGTTTTGACCGGCGGCGAGCCGATGCTGCAGATCGACCTGGCGCTGGTTGCGGCGCTACGCGGGCAAGAATTTGAGATCGCGATCGAAACGAACGGCACCCTGCCCGTCGTCTCCGGAATCGATTGGATCTGCGTGTCGCCCAAAGCCGAGGGCCCGCTGGCGCAGACCAGCGGCGCAGAGCTGAAGCTCGTCTTCCCTCAGCAGGGGGTCGACCCCGCCGATTACGAAGGCCTCGACTTTGAGCATTTTCTGCTCCAGCCCATGGACGGACCCGATGTTTCGCGCAATACGGAGGCCGCGGTCAGCTACTGCCTGGCGCATCCGCGCTGGCGTCTGTCGCTGCAAACCCACAAGGCCATCGGGGTGAAGTGAGAAGTGTCGACGTTCGAGGTCTATCGCGAATTCTATTTCGAGGCGGCGCACGCGCTTTACGACCCTGAGGCGCCGGAGGGCGGCAAATACCGCAATCTCCACGGCCATTCCTTTCGCGTGCGCGTCACGCTGCGCGGCCAGCCCCTGGTCGAGGAGGAGTGGGTGATGGACCTCGGTAAGCTTGGCCGCAGGCTCAATGAGCTGCGCGAACGTCTCGACCATTCATTTCTCAACGATCTCGACGGTCTGGGAAAGCCGACGCTCGAAAATCTCTGCGCCTATATCTGGCGCGACCTTGCGCCGACTCTGCCGGCCATCGCCGAGGTCGGCGTCTTTCGCGACAGCTGTTTCGAGGGTTGCGTCTACCGCGGCGACTGACGGCGATTTTCCCGCGCTGCAGCGGAGTTGCGGCCATCCGCGGCGCCTCGCCGCTATTGCGCGAAGGCCGCGCGGTCTCTACGGTTGAGCGCTCATTTTGTGCAAAACGCCCGCAGAGGCGGCGACGACGAAGTCCGCACCAAAAGAGTGGGGATCGAGGGAACCCTGAGGACATGGCGAACAATAAAGTCATTACCGCCGACGAGGCGATTGCGCTTATTCGCGACAATGACGTCGTAACCACCACCGGCTTCGTCCAGAGCTGCATCCCCGAAGCCTTGCACGCCGCGCTGGAGAAGCGCTTCGTCGAGACGCAGCATCCGCGCGATCTCACGCTGATCATGACGGCCGGCGCCGGCGACTCCAA
>JAXMCY010000038.1:0-21129 GCA_046349135.1 Methylocystis sp.
CTGCTTCCGATCGATGCGCCGGATTTTTTTCGCGCAAGAGAGGCGATGCTTCATCCGAGGCGTTTGCGCAACTTGTGCCGCTACGGCGCCGGCGCTGTGGTCGGATCGCACGCGGTCGCGCGGCGCCTGCGCCAATACGCCGCCGAAACCGGCAGGCCGGACCTGCCCATTTGCGTCGCGCGCCTGCCGGTTTCGCCCGTCTTTACGTCGCCGGCCGAGGCGCCCGCGGCGCTCGGCGACGTCGCCTATTTCGTTGTCTGCGGCACGATCGAGCCGCGAAAGAATCACCTGACGCTGCTCAACGCATGGCGAGCGTTGGCGCTCGATCCGACGCCGCCAAAGCTCGTCATCGTCGGAAAGCGCGGCTGGCTCAACGACGCCGTCATCGCAGCGTTGGAGCAAAACGTCAGCTTGCGTGCGCATGTGATTGAGGCCGGCGGATTGTCGACGCCGGGATTGCGACGACTGCTCGCGGGGGCGCGCGCTCTGCTGATGCCCTCCTTCGCAGAGGGCTTCGGATTGCCTGTCGCTGAAGCGCTTGCCGCCGGAACGCCTGTCGTCGCTTCGAACATCGAGGCTTTCCGTGAACTCGGCGGCGATGCGATCGACTATGTCGACCCGCTCGATGAGCGGGGTTGGCTGCAGGCGGCGCGCGACTACTCGACGCCGAACTCTCTGCGCCGACGCGCCGCGCTTGAGCGCAGGACGGGCGCCGTAGTCAGTCCGGATGCGTTCTTCTCAAAGATCGACGACTTCATTGAGCGACTTTAACGCCGCGCTGTTAAGCCATCGAATTGACGCGGCGAATGTCGCGCGCTTTGTTTCAATGCTCGAATGGAGTCGCGAGGCAGGCTGATTCGGACAAAGGACTTTCAATTGAATGTGATGGATCCAGCACCGGAAACCTCGCGCCGGGCGCCAAGCGAAGAGGAGCTGGCGGCGCTCGCGCAATTCCGCTACGCGCTGCGCAAGTTTCTGGCCTTCAGCGAGCAGGCTTCCGCTGACCATGGGGTGACCATGCAATGGTATCAGGCGCTGCTGGTCGTGCGCACCCATCGAGGCGCAAAGCACATCAGCGTTGGCGAACTCGCCGAGCAGCTGATGATCCGCGACCACAGCGCCGCAGAGCTTGTGTCGCGCCTGGCGCAGGCGAAGCTCGTGAGGCGAAAGACCGATCCGAGAGATCGCCGCCGTTCGCTCGTCATCATCACGCGAGCGGGCGACCGGCGACTCTCGGAGCTTGCCGCCGTGCATCTGAAGAAGCTGCGGGAGTCTCGGGGCGTTTTTGCGAACCTCTTTCGCAAGGCCGTCGAGTCATAGAGCGCGCTCTAAACTATGGGGATCGATCACGCCTTCTGCATTTGGCGACTCTGCCCAAATGCAGCGCGATCTAGTAGCCAGTCATTTCGAGATAACCTTCTCCTTTGTGCGATCCGCTGAAGAAGATTGGTCCTTCCCAATAGGCGGGCTCGGTCGCCATCCAGCTTCTCGGATTGAGCGGCCGCGTTTCGACATCGACGCCGCGGCTCTTGATCTGCACGCGCCAGCGGACGGGCGTGTCGCGATCGGCGATAAGCATATTCTCCAAAGGCGCGATCGCGATGTCGTCGCGCATTAGCGGCGAGGTCGCGCCGTCGGCGTCGATCCAGTTTCCGAAGAGAGATGGCGTCGCCTTGACGCTGCGCATGCGATACAGCATCAGCTTAACGCCGCCGTCGAGATGCAGCGCAAACCAGTCCCAGCCTTGTTGATCGGGCGCTAGCGCCTGGCTCGACCATTCGCGGTCCATCCAGGCGCGGCCGGAGACATGCGTTTCGCGGCCACGGATGGAAACAGAACCCTCCGCCATGAAGAACGGCTCGCTGTAGTAATAAGAGGCCTGTCCGGCGTCGGATTTGCGGCTGTAGCCGCCTTCGCCCTGCAAAACGATCGGTCCCGTTGCGGTCAGGTCGAGCGCATAGGCGAAATTTCCGTTCCCGGCGGAAACCCGCAGCCGCTCGATCCCGGCCCCAGATGAATCGTCACGCGTTTCCAGACGCCAATCGTCGATATAGGCGCGAAAGGGCTCCTCCTCGACGCCCGCCTGCCCAATGCCGCCGCGCGCGAATTTCTGCCCGAACAGATGTTCGCCAGCATTTGTCGCCGCCGCATGAGCCATCCACACATTGCGGTCGGTCCAGCCGGCGCGCGCCGAATTTGGCTCCAGCGCGAATCGGAAAAGCGTCCATTGGACGCCATATGAGGCGCCGTCCGCTCCTTTTAAATTTGCCGTGACGTACCACCATTCGGTGCGAAACTCCGGGTGCGCGCCATGGTCTTTTGGAAAGATGAGAGGCGTTCCCGGCTGCGGAAAGGCGAAGCCCGGCGCGTTCGCGCCAAGTCCGCCAAAGCCCTGCGCCAGAGCGCTTGTCGACGAGAGCGCGAGAAGAAGCGCCGACCGCCTCGACATCGCGGCGTCGAGGCGTTCGCGCGAACCAGTCGGGCGATCAGCGTTCATTGGAGAAGACTTTAAGCAGTTCGGTCGGCGCGACGCGCGCGAGCCTTGCGACAGGTATCAGCGCGGCAAGAATCGCGGCGCACAGCGCGATAAGGAAAACCATGAGCCATTGCGACGGAAACATCTGGAACGGCAGCCGCCATCCGAAGGCCGCGACATTGACGATCGCGACGAGGCACCATGTCATGAACAGGCCGAGCGGCGTCGCCACCGCCGCGGCGCCGGCGGCGAAGGCGACGACCCGGATCATTTCAAGCGCCGCGAGTTTTTGGCGCGACACGCCGAGCGCCCAGACCGGCGCGATGCGCGCCTGACGCATCTCGCTGAGCGTGAGGAGGCTCGCAAAAAGCGCCACGCCGGAGACAATCAAGGTCAGCGTGTTCAATGCGGCCGTCACGGCGAATGTGCGTTCGAATATTTCCGTCGACATCGACTTGAGTTCGGATTGATCGACGATGCGCGCGATCGCTCCGTCAAAGCGCCGCAGCATAATGTCGATGACGCGCGCCGTCGCATCGGGCGAGACGCGCAGACCGTAATGAACGCCGGACGCATCTTCGAAATAGCGTTTCAGCTTCTCGTGGTCGATGCGCAGCTGGCCCTTTGGATTGCCGTAATCGGGAAAGATTCCGACGACGCGGGCGCGCCAATCTCGCGTTGAAGTTGGGATGTCCAGCGTGGATCCGAGTCCGACGCGGAGCCGGCGCGCCAGTTGTTCGCTGACGAGGACGGCGTCTTGCCCATGCAGGGCGGTCCACACGTCGGGCGTGGCCTCGATCAACGGAAAATGCGCCGCATAGGTTTCGTGAGCCGTCATCCCGACGATCTCGATAGGCCAACCGCCAATGCGCGTCTTCGCCCGCCAGAGAGGCAGGATCGCCGATACGTCCGGCTGCCCCCGCGCCCACGCTTCGATGTCACGCGCGTCGGCGGGCGTCGCCGCTTCCAAATAGATTTCGGCGACAAGGCGCGCGTCGAGCCAGCGCGTGAAGGTCTGGCGAAATCCCTCGACCATGCCGCCGACGCCGATGTTGGCCGCAAGCGCGACGAACAGCGCCATCAGCGCAAGCGACAGTCCGGAGATTTCCTGACGCCCGTCGGCGAAAAACCAGCGCGCGAGCGGCCGACGCGTCAGATTTTCGCCGAGCGCCAGGAAGCCTGCGAGCGCCACCGGCAGGAACAGGGCGGCGGCGAGCAGCGACAAGCCGATGACGGCGAATCCCGACGCGAGACCCTCGCCAAAGTCATAGGCGCAAATCGCGGCGACAAGTGCGAAGGCCGCGAGCGCCGTTTGGCGCCGCATATAGCGGTGATGCGCGGCGCGCCACGCGATGGGCCGCGCGACCGAAAGCGGCGGCAGCCGCATTGTCTTCGCGAAGCCGCTCGCCGCGGCGAGAACGGCGCCGGCGCCGGCCATCACGAACCCGGAAAGGCCCCAACGCGCATCAAGCGTCAGGCTTTCCGAAATCTGCGCGCCGTAAAGGCTCTCGAGGCTACTTGCGACATTCGGCAAAAGCGCCTGCGCAATCGCATAGCCGCCAATGACGCCCGCCCCGCCGGCCACAAAGGTGAACGCCGCGATTTCGCACCCCATCGCAGCGACGAGATTTGGCGCGGCGACTCCGAGGGCGCGCAAACTGCGCAAGGTTGGCAACCGCTGCTCGAAGGCGAGGCCGTAGGCGGCGTGGACGATGAACAGGCCGACGAGGAAAGCGAGGAAGCCGAAGGCGCTCAGATTGAGATGAAAACTGTCCGTCAGTCGAGCGAGTTCGCTATCGTCATCCGCTGCGACGAGCCGCAGCGCATCGCCGGCGACGCGCTTCAGCAGCGCGTCGTCGAGCGCCGCGTCATCGGTAAGGATGAGACGCGAAAGTTTTCCCTGTCGATCGAGCAGTCGCTGGGCGACGCCGATGTCGACGACGATTGCGCCGGGCGGCGCTTCGCCGAGCGTCGCAAGCGGCGGCAACCGCCGACCGCGCTCTGTTTGCGGCTGCGCGCCTTCGGCGAGATCAAGGCGTCGCAGAGTTTGCGGCGACGCGAAGGCGCGGCCCTCGCCTGTAAGGAAGTCATCGAGGATATCGGCGCGCTTTCGCATATGCGCGATCGGCGAATGGCGCGGCAGAGACACGGGCTCGACGCCGACGATGCGAATATTCTTGTCGCCGATTCGTGACGCGCCTTCAAGGACCGGCGAAACCTCGACGCCGGCGCGACGCAGCTTCACGAAGAGATCCTGGTCGAAAAGGCCGCCGCGCGCAGAGAGCAGCATGCGTCCGCCGCCCCCGGAAATCGCGGCCGTCGCCGCGTCGTAGCTGTTGCGCGCCTGAGCGTTCAGCGCCTGCACGCCGCTCCACAAGGCCGTCGCGATGGCGAGACCTGCGAGAAGCGTCACGAAATTCCCCGGGCGTCGGCGCCAATGGCTCGAAAGCGCGGCAAGCGTCCAAAACGTCACTCTCATTGCGCCGCCAGAACGCCGCCGTCGAGCCGCACGCGGCGCTGGAGCCGGGCGGCAAGCCGCTCGCTGTGCGTCGCCATCAGAAAGGCGCAGCCGGTCGTGGCGACGAGGTCAAGCGCGAGCGCCAAGACGTTGTCGCCGGTCGCTTCGTCGAGATTGCCGGTGGGCTCGTCGGCCAGCAGAAGCTTCGGGCGCACGGCGAGCGCGCGGCCGATGGCGACGCGCTGCTGCTGTCCGCCGGAAAGCTCCTCTGGATAGCGCGCGGCGAGCGCGGCAAGCCCTAGACGATGGGTCAGCTCGTTCTGCCACGCGGCATCGTAACGCTCGGCAAGGCGCGCCTGAAAACCGAGATTTTCGGCGACGGTCAGGCTCGGGATCAAATTGAATTGTTGAAAGACGACGCCGATCCTTTCGCGTCGCAGAGCGGCTCGCGCCCGTTCCGACAGAAGCGTCAGCGCGACGCCGTCGAGAAAGATCTCGCCGCCATCGGCGTCGTCGAGCGCGCCGACAAGATGAAGGAGCGTGCTCTTGCCGCTGCCGGACTCGCCGGTCAGCGCCAGGCTGGCGCCGGCGGCGAGGGTGAGGTCGACGCCGCACAACACCGGAATCGCGCCCTGCGGCGTCGAATAGGATTTACGAAGCCCTTCGACACGCAGCATGGGCGCGCTCTTGCGCAGGGCTTCGAGATTTTCCGGCGTCGCGTGAATCGACAAGCAATGCGCCCTGATGGGCCGGCGAAGGCGGCCGGCGCGCCAGCCCTATATATGGCTCGCCGCGCCGATCGCCCAAACGCGCCGCCGCTCTGAAAGGCGGGACGCCTGCTTGCGCGCTAATCCTCAGGCGCAAATGTGCGCCGCGCGTCAGGGAATGGGTTTGTGATGAGGATCGAGTGGAGCGTGGCTGCCGTCGGCTTCGACGGCCGACATCCCGTCAAAACGGGAAAAACGCTCGACGATATCGGGAGAAAGCCGCGCCTCCTCGGCCGCCAAGCGCCTCGAAAGCGCTGCCGCGTGGGGTCTCGAAACGCCGAGTTTTTCGAGCGTGGCGCCGTCCTTCAACGCGTCGCCGCCGCAGATCGTGATGGTCCAGGCGTCGCCCTTGCGCGTAAGAAACGCTCGGCCCCCGAGTTCGCCCTGGCGCCAATCGGCGACGGCGGCGTCTCCCTCGACGACGATGGCGTCGACAAAAAGACGGGAGTCCGGCTTGTCGAATGTCTCAAATAGCAGGCGGCGCGCCGCTTCGGACCCGTCGTCGGCGCGCGCGCTCAGGCATGTTGCGGCGATGATTGTCATGATCAGAATGCTTCTCATCAATCTCTCTCTCCAACGTCGGCGCATCCCGTCCTATTGGTATATTACCAATAGGACGGGGCGCAAGAGCGCCGGAGCCGTTTCCGCGGCGCGCTTTTTTTGATACGACGCCTGCGCGGCGATCGGTTGAATGAGCTCGAATGGCGACGGTGGAAAAAGGCGCGCGTCAGCGCATTCTCGACGCTGCATTGAAAGTCTTGAGTAAAGAGGGCGTTTCGGCGCTGACCCAGACTCGCGTCGCCACCGCGGCCGGACTGCGTCAGTCGCATCTGACCTATTATTTTCCGCACAAAACCGATTTGCTCGCCGCCACCCTGGAGGCGTCTCACGCCCAGGCGCATAGACGGAAACGCGATTCGACCGGAAGCGACGCCGACCCGGTCGAGACGGTGCGGGCGCTCATGTTCGATCGCAATAAAATGCGCTTCTTCCTGAGCGTCGTGGCTCAGGCGAGCGACCAGGCGGAGATTCGTGCGACGCTCGCCGCGCATGCCCGCAGCGTGGCCGAGCAGCTTGCGCCCCTGTTCGGCCGGACGGCCGACGACCCCGACGTCATCGCCTTCGTCGACATGTTGCGGGGCATGGGGTTGCGCCTGTTGCTTGAGTCGGATGACAAGCGCCGCGCCAGCGTCGATTTCGACGGGCTCGCCGCGCGCTTTGGCCTCAGGCGTGCGCCAGAGGCGCGGCTTTAAGCCTTGTCTGGAAACCGATAGAACTGTGGCGATGCAGCCAATCCACGGAAACGCGGGCGACGGGGAGGGTCCCCCCCATGCCCTTGCCGCGGCGTTCTTCCTCGCTTGCGCGCTGGCGCTCGCCTTCCCTTGGCTGAGCGGGCGCGTGACGATCCCTTGGGACGCCAAGGCGCATTTTTACCCGCAATTGGTCTTTCTCGCCCACGCCTTGCACAGCGGCCAATCTCCCTTCTGGACGCCCAACGTCTTTGCGGGAATGCCGCAGATCGCCGATCCGCAGTCGCTGATCTTCTCGCCATTCTTTCTGCTGGCCGCGGCGCTCGTTCCTGAGCCCTCCTTCGTGCTGGCCGATGCGATTGTCTTCGCGATGCTGGCGATGGGCGGTCTGGCGCTCATCGCCTATTTTCGCGATCGCGGCTGGAGCGCCGCCGGCGGATTGATCGCCGCGCTCGCCTTCGCTTTTGGCGGCTCGGCGGCGTGGCGCATCCAGCATGTCGGACAGATCATGAGTCTCGCCTGGTTGGCGGTGACGCTGTGGCTGCTGGCGCGCGCGCTCGATCGTCGCTCGGCGCTTTATGGCGCGGCGGCCGGCGCCGTCGCCGCCTTTCTGATTCTGGGACGCGATCAGGTCGCTTTCCTCAGCGTGTTGCTGCTTTCCGCCTACGCCGCCTATCGCATCGTCACCGATCAATCGTCCAAGCTCAGCGCCGTCGCGCCTCTCGCGGCAGGCGCCCTGGTTGGCGTGACCATCATCGCCGTTCCGCTCTCCTTCACGCTTGAGCTTGCCGCGCATTCGAATCGTCCGGAGATCGATCTCGACGGTGCGCTCAAAGGCTCGCTTCCGCCCGGTTCCTTCTTTACGCTGATCTCCGCCAATATCTTCGGCACGGACGGACCGCTTAAAGACTTTTGGGGCCCGCCGAACGGTGAGCGCGACCTTTTCCTCGCCCGCAACATGGCGAATGTCTATTTGGGCGAATTGACGCTCGTCGCATTGATCGCGTCGATGAGCCGGCGTTTCTTTTCAAGCAAGGAAATTCGCTTCTTCGTTGCAGCGACGCTGTTTTTCGCTTTCTACGCCGTTGGCCGCTACACGCCCGCTTTCGCCTTTTTTTATCGCGTGCCCGGCGTTGACCTTTGGCGTCGGCCGGCCGATGCAACATATCTGCTCGGCGTGACGCTCGCGATACTCGCAGGCTATGGCTTTAATCTGATCGAGCGGGGCGCTGTCGCGCCTCGCCTGACATGGCTCGTCGGCGCCCTCGCTGCGCTCTTCGGCGCGGCGCTCGCTATGGCGGGTTGGAAAGGCCATCTGGTTCAGGCGTCCTGGCCGCTCGCGACGAGCGCGACATTCGCGGCGCTCGCCGTTGCGCTCATTGTCGCGACCCGGGATCGGCTGCTGCGCGGCGCTTATCTGCTCGCGGCGGTCGCCGCGCTGATGAGCGCCGATCTCGCGATCGGCAATGGACCCAATGAATCGACGGCCTTGCCGCCTGAACAGTTCACGGTCTTGAAGATCGGCGGCAATGATCCGGTGATCGCCTTTCTGCGCGAAAAGCTCAAAGAGTCCGCCGCGCCGGATCGCCGCGATCGCGTCGAGCTCGCCGCGATCGATTTTCACTGGCCCAACGCCTCGCTTGTTCACGGCTTGGATCACGATCTTGGCTATAATCCGATTCGGCTTCGGCTCTTCGAAGACACGACCGGCGCCGGCGACCATCTTGCGCTTCCCGAACAGCGCGAGTTCTCGAAGCTCTATCCATCCTATCGCTCGATTCTGTCGGACATGCTCGGGCTGCGATACGTCGCGACGGGCGTGCCGATCCAAGAGATCGACAAGCGATACAAGCCAGGCGATTTCGTCGAACTCGCGCGGATCGGCAACGTTCACATTTACGAGAATCCGCGCGCCATGCCGCGAGTCATGGTCGCGACCTGCGCCCTGCATGTGAATTTTGCGCAGATGATGCAAAGCGGCGAATGGCCGGAGGCCGACTATTCCGAGACGGCGCTCCTCGAGGCGCCGCCGATCTGCCATACGCGCAAGGACGCGCCTCCGGCGACGGCGAAAATTTCCTCATATGAAAACGATCGCGTCGTGGTCGAGGCCGATGTGCCTCAGGGCGGCGGCTGGCTCATTTTGAACGACGTCTTCCATCCGTGGTGGTTCGCGCGCGTCGATGGCGCCGAGGCGCCTATCCTGCGCGCCAATGTGATGTTTCGCGCCGTCGCGGTTCCGGAGGGGCGTCATGAGGTGCGCTTCGAGTTTCAGCCGCTGCGGGGGCTGCTGACCGAACTTTCACAAAGATAGCGACGCGGATTTTCCGCGATCGCGCGTCACATCCATCCCGCGAGTTCGCGCCTCGCCAGAGTTTCGATCAGCGCCATGCCATCCTCGCTGTCGTTGAGACAGGGCAGGCGGGCGAATTTCTCCCCGCCCTTCGCCAGAAAAAGATCGCGGATTTCGACGCCGAGCTCCTCGATCGTTTCCAGGCAATCGGCTGCAAATCCCGGCGCGACGACGGCGACGCGCTTGACGCCGGCGCCGGCGAGTTCGGTCACGACATCCGACGTATAGGGCCCGATCCATTGAGCACGTCCGAAGCGCGACTGAAAGGCGAGGCGCAGGCGCTGCGGGCCGAATTCGAGCCTGTCGCAAAGCAGACGCCAGGTCGCTTCGCAATGTTCGCGATAGGGATCGCCGCGATCGATCTGCGCCTGCGGCAAGCCATGGAACGAGGCGATGATGACCTCAGGTTCGAAATCGAGCGCGGCGAGCGCGCCTCTGATGCTTGACGCGATTGCGTCGATATAGGCGGGGTCGTCGTAATAGGGCGCGGCGATGCGCAGGGCGGGCTGCTTGCGCATCTCGCGCAGCGCGTCAAAGGCGGCGTCGGCGACGGATCCGGTGGTCGACGAGGCATATTGCGGATAGAGCGGCGCCAGCGCGATCCGCTCGCAGCCTTTCGCGATCAGCGCGTGGATCTGCGTCGCGATCGAGGGCGCGCCATAGCGCAGCGCATAATCGACGATGAGGCGGGAGCCTCCCATCCGCGCCTGCAGCTTCTCAGCCTGCAGGCGTGTATACATCTTCAGGGGACCTTCGCCGGACTCGCGGTTCCAGATCGACTGATAGAGCTTCGCCGAGCGGGCGGGGCGCGTGTTGAGCACGACGCCGTAAAGAATCGGGAGCCACAGCGCGCGCGGCAGATCGACGACTCTGCGATCAGAGAGAAATTGCGCAAGATAGCGTCGCACCGACGCAACGTCGGGCGAGTCGGGCGTGCCGAGATTGACGAGAAGCAGCCCGACGGGCGAATCGCTCGAACTCACGGCCGCAGGCTTTCAAATGCGACGCGTTCCTCGTCCGCCATATGGAAGGCGTGCGCGTCTTCGGGAAAACGCCCGGCGCGCACGTCGCGCGCATAGGCTGCGACCGCGTCGCGCAGCGCCGCGCCGATCGCGCCATAGCGCCGATTGTGCTTGAACTCGCGCGTGGTGATTCCGGCGAGATCGTTGACGACGAGCACCTGTCCGTCGGCGGTCGCGCCGGCGCCGATGCCGATCGTCGGCGCGCAAATCGCGCGCGTGATCCGCGCCGCAAGCTCCTGCGGCACGAGCTCCAGCACGAGAAATTTCTGCCCGGCGGCGTCGAGCGCCAGCGCGTCGTCATAGAGCTTTGCGGCGGCCTGCGCCGTCTTGCCCTGGCGACGCTTGACGTCCTGATGCTGCGACTCGAGGCCGAGATGACAACAGACGTCGAAGCCCGCCGTCGTCAAAGCGCGCACCAGTTCGGGCTCCGCGCCTTCGAATTTGACGCAGTCGGCTCCCGCCTCGCGCAGGACGCGCGAACTTTCGACGGCCTGTTCGAGCGTATCGTAAGTCGCATAGGGCAGATCGCCGATGATATAGACGTCAGGCGCCCCGCGCCTTGCCGCGGCGATATGATGCGCCATGTCGGCGAGCGTTACTTCGCGCTCATGCGCATAGCCGAGAATATTTACGCCGACGCTGTCGCCGACGAGAATGATGTCGACCCCCGCCTCGGCCTCGATGCGCGCGGTCGGCGCGTCATAGGCGGTGACGACGACGATCTTTTCTCCTCGGCGCTTCATGTCGAGGAAGGTGCTGGCGTTCGACAAAGGGGGCTCCGGCGCGCCTCTCGTCTGGGCGAGAATTTATATCACTCCGCTCGCGAGCGATAATGCTCAGTGCGGCGCGCCGTCCTTGCAGGCGTGCGGCACGCCGGGTACGCGAAGTTCCTGGAAGCCGCCGCATTTATCACAGGCGGAGAGCAGCGCGGAGAAGCCGGCGAGCAGAGCCAACACCCTGAATTTGCGCGTCATCTCATCTCTCCTGGCGGCGGCGGGACGGCGGGACCATACTGGCGCGGCCCAGCTGCGGCAAGCCGCGCCGCCCCACACTCTTGCATCCTGCTTAAAGCCGCGTATAAACCGCCGATCGCGAGGTTCCCGGCCGGGGGCTGAACGGAAGCGCCTATTTCGCATATTCCCGAACAGCGCCTAGCGTTTTTCGGGCAAGAATATGCGGAGAAGTCGCATATTCCCGAAAAGTGTGAAGCGGTTTTCGGACAAGAATATGCGGAAAAGTCGCATATTCCCGAAAAGTGCGAAGCGGTTTTCGGACAAGAATATGCGGAAATTAAGGGCGAGGGTTCCAAATTCCCGTCTTCCCGTGTCTCCGCCTTCGAACTTTCCTATTCGAGCCTTTCCGGGGCGAGTCCCCAAGAAATGCTCGAAGGGCTTGGCGCCGGAACGGCTCGCGGCAAACGGAAAGGCGAAAGATCCATGGCTCTTTACGAGCATGTCTATCTCGCCCGTCAGGATATCTCTCCCCAGCAGGTGGAGGCTCTGACCGGGCAGTTCAAAAACGTCATCGCGTCGCTCGGCGGCACGGTCGGCAAGACCGAATATTGGGGCGTGAAATCGCTTGCCTATCGGATCAAGAAGAACCGCAAGGCGCATTTCACCCTGATGAACATCGACGCGCCGCCGGCGGCGATCGCCGCGATGGAGCGCCAGCAGAGCATCAATGAAGACATACTGCGCGTGCTGACGCTGCGGGTCGACCAGCTGGAGGAGGGCCCTTCGGCGCAGCTCCGCAAGCGTGAAGACGACGATCGCGGCGGCGAGCGCCGTGGACCGCGCGGCGACAGAGGCGAACGCGGCGAGCGTCGCCCGCGTCGCGAGGAAAGCAGGGTTGAAGGAGGAGAGGAAGAATGAGCTCAGCGCCCCGTCGTCCCTTCTTCCGCCGCCGCAAGTCCTGCCCGTTCTCCGGCGCCAACGCGCCAAAGATCGACTATAAGGACACGCGTCTGCTGTCCCGCTACATCAGCGAGCGCGGCAAGATCGTGCCCTCGCGCATCACCGCCGTTTCGGCCAAGAAGCAGCGCGAACTCGCGCAGGCGGTCAAGCGCGCCCGATTCTTGGGCCTCCTGCCTTACGTGATCCGGTAAGAAGATCGCGCTATTGATGCCTCCGGCCGCGCTTTGAAAAGGGCGCGGCCGTTTTGTTTCGATGTGACAGGCGCTCCTTGGCGGCGGGCTTTTGCGAGTCGGCGGGGTCCGAATGCGGGACCAGATTGACCGTTTGGACCGTCAGTCCGTCCTCCACCGCCTTCAACGCCAGATTGGCTTCGTAATATTTGCGCTCTCCGAGGAGCTGGATCGCTTGGTCGACATGTTTTTTCGTCGCCTCGATCGGCATCAGGATGCGCGTGTATTTGAGTTCAACCTGGGCGAGGCGCAACTCGTCCATGGCCGCCATTTGCTCGCCCATCTTGAGATGCTGGTTCGCCTTGGCGATATGCGCGCTCTTATCGCTTGTCGGAACGTAATTGTCGGCGAGCGCGAGCGTCGCGTCGATCGGAATGAGGTCGAGCTTCTGGCTCTGCGTGGCGATTTCCCCGCTCTTGACGTTGAGCGTCTCGCTGACTTTGACGGCGAATGGCGTCGCATCTTTTTCCGCGGCCCGTAGAGATGCTGCAGCGCTGTCCAGCAGCGGTGAGACAGATTCGGGATTGCCATTGAACAGCGCAACCCTCGCCGCCCGTATCGCCCGGATGGCCGCGAAACCATCCTGCGACAATTGCATCAGCGCGCGTTCGACGACCTCCTTCGGCGCTGGGGCCGAAGCGCCGGCGTCTTTCGCGGTCTCGCCTGTCGGCGCGCCACCCTGTTGGGCGCGCGCCAAGGTCGAAAGAGAAGCCGACATAGCCAGTAATGACGTGAACAGGATCAATCCCTTTGGAAAATGAAAATTCATGTTCAATCCTCCACCGAGCAGTATGAGCGCTGCCACCGTCTCTACGAGAGCGGAGCCTATTGAGTTTCGGTTGCTGCGGTCTTTCCGATCTGTTTCTGCCCCCTCTTCGCTTGTGGCGATCACCCGGCCGCCGCCTGCGCCGCGGCCGGTTCGTGAACCCCATCGAGCGGCGTCGTTGGAACCGTCGGTTCGGTCATGAACTGCGCCGCCGCGAGCGTCGCAAAGCGGCCGCCCTTCGCCACCAGCTCGTCGAAGGCGCCGCTCTCGACAATCTCTCCCTGATCGAAGACGAGAATGCGGTCGGCGTTGCGCACAGTCGCAAGGCGATGGGCGATGACGAAGGTCGTGCGCCCCTTGGTCGCCGCCTCGAGCGCCTTCTGGATCAAGCGCTCGGTCGTCGCGTCAAGCGCGCTTGTCGCCTCGTCGAACACCATGATCGGCGGATCTTTCAGGAGCGCCCGCGCAATCGACAGCCGCTGACGCTCGCCGCCCGAAAGCGAGCGGCCGCGTTCGCCGACGCGCGTCGCCCGTCCGTCGCTCTGGCGCGCGACGAATTCCGTCGCCTGCGCCAGTTCGAGCGCCTGCGCGATCTCCTCTTCCGTCGCGTCGGGATCGCCGATGCGCAGATTGTCTTCGATCGAGCGTGCGAACAGCATCGGCTCCTGAAAGACGACGCCGATATTGCGACGGAGCGAGATTAAGGTGAATTCGCGAATGTCGACGCCGTCGATCTTCACGGCGCCGTTATCCGGATCGAAAACGCGATGCAGGAGTCCGAGCGTCGTCGATTTTCCAGAGCCGGTCGCGCCGACGAGCGCGATCGTCTCTCCGGGCCTCGCCGCGAACGACACGTCGCGCACCGCCGTCCGTCGTCCGTCATAAGAGAAGGTGACATTGTCGAATTCGACCGCGCCGGCCAAACGTCCGGCGTCACGCGCATCCGGTCGATCGGCGACGCTCGGCTGCGTGTCGAGCACGGCGAAGAATTCCGCGATCTTCGCCGACTGCTGAAAGAGCACATTGACGAAGCCGACGACCTGTTCGAGCCTTGCGATCAGCATGGTCGCGAAGCTCATGAAGGCGACGATCTCGCCGATCGTCGCCTGGCCGTGTAAATGCAGCCACACGCCGAGCAGGAAAATCGCCAGAATGGTGAGCGTTCCCGATGCGCGGCTCGCCACCGCGACAAACGCCCACCAGGACAGCACCGGCATCTGCGCCGCGAGCAGGTCGTCGATGATGCGGTTCAACGCATGCGACTCGCTTTCGATGCGCGTAAAGCTCTGCACCACGGGGATGTTGCCGAGCGCGTCCGAGGCGTGTTCGGCGAGGGTGGAATTATAGCGCTCGACCTGTTCCTGCAGATCTTCGGTGCGTCGCAGGACGAAGCTTGTCGTCAAATAGAAAACGAAGACGAGGGCCATGAGCAGGGAGCCGAGCCGCCAATTGACGAACAGCGTCGCCGGCAGCAGCACGAAAAGCGCGACGAAGGAGGCGCAGTTCTCACGAAAGAACGATAGCCAAAGCCCCGACATGGCGTTGGCGGCCTCGAGCATCGTCTTCAGCAGACGTCCTGAATGGACATCGGCGTGAAAGCTCAGTGGCAGGTTAAGGACGTGGTCGAAATACTCCGACATCACCGCCAGACGCCGGCGATGGGCGAGCCGATCGGCGTTGAGGCCGACGAGAATGGCCCCGCCGATCGAGAAGAGTCCAAAAGCCGCCCAGGCCGAAATGAGCGGCAGCAGATCGCCCCACGTCAATGTTTCGCCGGGCGCCTGTGCGCGAGTCATGCGGTCGATGATGCGTCCGAACAGCATCGGTTCGGCGAAGGCGGCGACGGCGAGCGCGAGATTGGCGGCGACGAGAATCATCGCCAGACGCGCCTGCGGCCGCAACAATCCCAACACCCGCGCGTAAACGGAAAAGACGGACATTTCGCTCGCCTGCAAGCAGGAAAAGATTCGGCAATATACGAAGGTTACGACTTTGGCGCTTAGTGTGTTTCGTGTCGGCTGCGGCGCCGGCCGACGCGTTCTATTCGTCTTCGCCGAAGCGATTGGCGACGAGCGCCTCCAAAGCGTCGAGGGCGGCCCTCGCCTGCGGCCCGGTCGCCGTGACGGTGACGGTCGATCCCTGGCCGGCGCCGAGCGTCAGAATGCCCATGATCGAGCTGCCGCCCACGGTTTCGTCGCCGCGAGACACGGTGATCACAGCGTCGAATTTTTCGCAGCACTGGACAAATTTGGCGGTGGCGCGGGCGTGCAGCCCCTTCTTGTTGACGATCGCGAGTTCACGCGACATCGACTCTTCGGCCGCAGCCTGATGGAGATTATCGGTCACGAGTTCATTCATTTTGCGTTGAGCACTTTGCTGGCGATGTACACATATTTACGCCCGGCGTCTTGCGCCTGCAGCACCGCGTGCTCCAAAGGTTGCGTATCGCGGACGGAAGCAAGTTTGATCAACATCGGCAGGTTGACGCCCGCGAGCACTTCAACCTTTCCGCCGTCCATGACCGAGATTGCCAGATTGGACGGCGTTCCGCCAAACATGTCGGTGAGCAGCACCACACCTTCGCCGGTGTCGGCCTCGCGGATCGCTTCAATGATGTCGACGCGCCGGCGCTCCATGTCGTCCTCGGGTCCGATCGAGATTGTCGCCAATTGCTTTTGAGGTCCCACGACGTGTTCGAGCGCCGCGCGAAACTCAGTGGCAAGGTGGCCGTGGGTCACCAAGACCATTCCGATCATACGACCCTACCACTCATGAAGGCGTCTCTTGCGCGCCGATGTATCAAAAACGCCTCGGCCGCATGTGGCGAACGGCGCCGACTGCACGCTCGGAGCCAGTCGCGTCAGCCGTAATCGCCCCACTCAACAGGGGCGACATTTTGTGCAACGCGGCGAAATAGGCAAGCGAAAACAGCATGCCCCCGTCAATTTGTCGCAAAGTTCTGAATGTAGGCGCCTATTCGCGTCGCCGCCCCGGCGCCCGCGCCGTTTTCGAACAGGCGCGGCAAGGCGACGCCGTGCAACGCCGTCCGACCGTCTTCTTCTTCCGGATAGCGTTTTGGAGACTCATCGGCGGCGAGAAGATCGATGACGGCCCGCAACACGCAGGCCGGCTCATAATCGACGCGCAATATTCCCACGCCGCGCGCTTCGATCATCCCTTGGATCGATGGATGCGGCCGGGCGACCAGCCGGCCGTGGCTTGCTTCGAGCGCCACGCGATCGTCGCCGACGAGGGCCGCGAAAGCGCCGCGCGCCCGCCAGTCGGCGATAAGCTGCAGGGTCAGCGTGCTCTTGCCGGTCCCGGCGCGTCCGCGCAGCAGCAGGCCGAATTCGCCGAGGACGAGCGCATTGGCGTGTAGATAGGCGAGCGCTTGCCGCGGCGGCGTCATCGCGCCGCCGGCAGCCAGACGACGAATCGCGCGCCCAGCACGGTATCGCCGCAGCGCGGCGTGTCGGCGCCCTGCGGATGGGCGCGGGTGCGATTGAGCGCGCGGACGCGCCCGCCATGCGCTTCGATGATCTGGCGGGAGATCGAAAGGCCCAGTCCGGAGTTCTGGCCAAATCCCTGTTCCGGACGGTCGGTGTAGAAACGCTCGAAGATGCGGTCGAACGCGCCGTCGGGAATTCCAGGGCCGTCGTCGTCGACGATGATCTCATAGCCGTCGATTTGCTGGCCCCCTGGACCCTTGGCGCGTTCGGGCCACAGCCGCACGCGCACGGTCCCTCCAGGCTTCGAAAATGATTTCGCGTTGTCGATCAAATTGTTGAAAACCTGGCCGAGACGCGAGTCATGGCCGAGAACGCGCCAGGAGCTGCGCGAAGGGTCGTAAGGAGAAGGGCGCACCGTAAGTTCGATTTTGACGCTGTCGCCGCAATCTACGGCGCGCGCCACGTCGACGACGGTGGACAAGGCGGCCGAGAGGTCGACGACGCCCATGTCGGCGCGCGCCAGCTCGGCGTCGAGTCGGGAAGCGTCGGAAATATCGCTGATCAGACGGTCGAGCCGGCCGACGTCATGTTTGATGATCGCGAGCAGCCGGTCGCGCGCCGTGTCGGTCTTGGCGATCGGCAGAGTTTCGACGGCGCTGCGCAGCGAGGTGAGCGGATTTTTGAGTTCATGCGCAACGTCCGCCGCGAAATGCTCGATCGCGTCGATGCGGTTGTAGAGCGCCTTGGTCATGTCGCGCAGCGCGCCGAAAGATGGCCGATTTCGTCGGGACGGTCCGAAAAATCCGGGATTTCCTGACGCGACCTGGCGCCGCGCCGCACTCGCTCGGCCGCTTCGGCAAGCCGGCGCATGGGTTCGGTGATGGTGTTGGTGAAAAACAGCGAAATCAGCAGCATCACTCCGGCCGAGACCAGAAAGATGCGGATGATGCCCCACCGTTCAGCGACGATGATGGCGTCGATGTCGCCGCCCATCGTCGAGAGCAGCAGCGCGCCGCGCACCGAGCGAAAGCGCTGAATGGGAACCGCGACGGAAATGATGGTTTCGCCTTTTGCATTGGCGCGAACCACCGAATGAATGCGTCCGTCAAGCGCGCTGCCGACTTCGGGATAGGCTTTGCCATTGCCCATGCCGATGTCTTCGTAAAGCGGCAACTCCGGCCGATGCGACAGCCGCTGCGCGAAATCGAGCGTCCTTTCGAGGAAGGACGAGGCGTCGAGCGTAACGGGCGGACCGCTCGGCGGCGGCAGTTCGAAGCGCAGAATATTCGAGCGGCCTGACACGGAGCGAGAATCGAGCAGCAGAAAGCCGTCGTGATCGTAGATGCGCGCCCGCAGCCGCGTCGGCGACACGAGGCGCCGCAGCAGCGGGCCGACGCGTTCCGGATTGAGTGAAAACTCCAGCGGCGAGCCGCCTTCGGCGCCGCTTGCGCTTTCGCCTGGCGCGAGCTTCAACAGCTTTTCGGGATCGATCGAAATGGCGTCGGTGTCGACCGTCGCCGAGGCCGCCACCGCGGCGGCGATGATCTCGCCCTGCGTCTGCAGGCTCTGCACGCGGGCGTCGATCAGACCCTCGCGGAACTGGTTGAGATAGAGGAAGCCCGCCAGCAGCGCGACGAGGCCGCCGAGATTGAGAACGACGATGCGGCGGGTCAGCGACGACGAAAGATGCGACTGCACGGTGCGCAGCGCTCGCGCCAGACGGATGGAAATCGTCCGCCACAGCCGCGCCCGCGTCGCCGCCGCGGCGCGGACCGGGGTCGCGGCGACAGTCTGGCAAGGCGCTTCAGCGGCCGGCTCTTCGGCGGCGCTCACGCCCGCGTCCTCGATGCTTGCGTCCATCTCGCGTTCCTCCGCGAGAACTCAGGCTTCCTTGAACCGATAGCCCACGCCGTAGAGCGTCTCGATCATTTCAAATTCATTGTCCACAATCTTGAATTTCTTGCGCAAACGCTTGATGTGGCTGTCAATCGTGCGGTCGTCGACATAGACTTGATCGTCATAGGCCGCGTCCATGAGCGCATTACGGCTCTTCACCACGCCGGGACGTTGAGCCAACGACTGCAAAATCAGGAATTCGGTCACCGTCAGCACGACCGGATCGCCCCGCCAGGTGCAGGTGTGACGCTCGGGGTCCATGACCAGCGCGCCGCGCTCGAGAACCTTGGCCTCGGTTTCCTTCTGGGCGGCGGCCTCCTTGGGGTTGGCGCGCCGCAAATCGCTTTCACCCGCTCGACCAGCAGCCGTTGCGAGAACGGCTTATGAATGAAATCGTCAGCCCACATTTTCAGGCCGAAGAGTTCGTCGATCTCCTCGTCCTTGGAGGTGAGAAAAATCACCGGCAGGTCCGACTTCTGCCGCAGTCGACGCAGAAGCTCCATGCCGTCCATTCGCGGCATCTTGATATCGAAGATCGCAAGATCGGGCGGATTGGCGCGCAGCCCGTCGAGCGCCTGGGCGCCGTCAGTATAGGTCTGGACCCGATAGCCCTCGCCCTCCAAGGCAATGGACACAGAGGTCAGAATGTTGCGGTCGTCGTCGACGAGAGCGATGGTCGGCATCTTCAACCTTTTGCTATTGCGGCCGCCGATTTAATGTCTGGGTCAGCGTGACTGCGTTTCCGCGAAGGCGGCCGCCTCCGGCCTGAACAGGCGCGACGTTGGCGCAACGGTCGACATTCTCTCGACTCGACGCGGGACTTCCGGAAGGCGCGTTTGTCGACGCCGACAAAGTCCGGGGCCAAGGCGGCTGAAATGTGGCCAACGTCCGACTCAAAGGCGCCGCCGCTCCGGCGCCGCTCGACCTTTATACACAGGATCGCCAAAAAGACCACCTTATTCCTGGCCGTGCGCCATTAATCAGAATGGCGACAATGAGATAGCACTGGCGCCCTTATCGGCGGCAACGTGACAGGGGGGTGGAAATGCTCGGGCCCAAGCCAATCTTCCTGTAATCCTTCAGCCCCCGACTCCGGTCGGCCGAAGGCTCTAATTTAAGAATGGCAGGCGCGGCGCCAGCCGCAGGGAGCGGAGCGATGAGCGACGAGTGGTCATATCAGGTTCGGGTCAATCTCGCCGACGAGGCGGCCAAGCTCGCCCGGAAGGACCCCGACAATTCGAGACTTCAGCCCCTGAGGGACATTCTCTCGAGGCACAACGCCAAGCTGCGCAACCAGCTCGACGCCTTCTCCGACTATGTCGCGGCGGCGGAGCGCGAGGGCCAGCAAGATTTTCCGCTCTACAAATGGACCAAGGCGGTGATCGAAGACCCGGCGAAAATCGAGAAGCACAGCAAGGCCTTCTCGATCCATGTCGGCGGCGCGGAGGTCTATGACAAAGAGGTCGCCGACGCGCTGGAGGCGGAAATTCGGCCGCTTGTTGGCGGCCCGCTGGTCACCCGCCTGACCAAGCACGACAGCAACCCTGCCAATAATCCTCAGGCCCCGGCGCAATACCGGTAGGCGCGAGCGCGCGACCACCCGTCAGTGCGAGCCGCAGGCGAAGCAATTCAGAAGCGCGCGGCCGTTGCTCGACTGCTTCGTCGCTGCGCTTCTCGCAATGGCAGGCTGAAGCGCGTGGGGAGGGCGTCAGGCCGTCGCCAGGAAGCCGGCGATCTCGTCCTTGAGCGCAAGCCGCTTCTTTTTGAGGTTTTCGATGGTCGCGTCGTCCGCCGGCTCGATATTGGTCTCCATGCGGTGAATGGCCCGATTGAGCGCGTGATAGTCCTCGGCGATGCGGGCGAAATGCGCGTTTTCGGTCTTCAGCGCGTGGATGGCCTCGGCCTGTTCCGGAAATTCTTCATGCAGCTCATGCGCAACGTGGCTCATACGGTCTGTTCCTCGCTGTTCTTTCGACGTTCAGCGCGAACCTAGCGGCTTTCGCGGCGCCGTTAAACGGCCGGAGCAGGCATGCGACGATTTGCGGCGCGTTCGTCGCCAGCGAACTTTTCCCTTGTACCGGCTATGAAATTCTTTCTGGTCGTTGCAGTGAGCGAAGCGACGAAGAAACCCAGAGCAACAGGGGCGGCGGATTGCATCGCTTCGCACGCAATTACTGGGGGATATGAATTTTCCTTCACACGACGCACTCTCCGCTTGACGAGGCGCAGCGTCGCCATTAGGTTCCGCCAACTTTCGACAGGCCGTAAGTTCATGCCGTCGGCGAGCGCCTCGCTCTCGATCCTTCGAACTTAAACGCTGTCGCCTTGCCTGTGACCGCCAAGCGTAATTGGCAATCATCCCGTCGCGAGAGCGATGGACAGGAAGGCACGATCCCGGCTTGACGGGATCCTCTGCGTTAGAAGCGCCTTGGCCCTTAAGGCCATCGGCGCTTCGCTCGTTTGCGCATGCCTTAAGGCCGTGCGCGCCGGGACCCGACATCCGCCATTCGCAAATCGCGAAGGACCTTATTGAATGCCGACGATCAGCC
>JAXMCY010000039.1:0-20587 GCA_046349135.1 Methylocystis sp.
ACCGGATTAGCCGGCGAACGGCTGATCCGCGCGGCGGAAGAGCTCGCGATGCTGCGCACGGTGTTCGGCGCTTTCGGCATAACGCTGCTCGGCGTCGTCTACTTCCGCCGCACGCCGTTCCATCAGCTCGACCTCGCCGATCAATTCGGCGGCCGGCGCTTCGCCTCGCTCGACCCGCTGGCGTCTTTTCTGGACCGCATGCAGGCGTTGGGCATGTCGCCCACTGTCGCGCAAGCCCGCGCGGCGCAGCTCATTCGTCAGCAGGCGGCGGTCCTCGCGCTCAACGACGCCTTTCTTCTCGGCGCGATGGCGTTCATCTGCCTCGCCGGGATCATCTGGCTCGCCAATCCGAGCTATGCATCCAAGAAGCGCCGACAGCCGCTCGAGCGGCTTTCCGCAGAGGAGTTGATGGAACAGCCCTAGCGCGCGCGCGCCAAATAAGCGCTTACTCGACGCATCGCGCATGCGCGCCTGTTCTGAGGTCCTTGAGTTGAGCGGTGACAAGGGAGCCGTTGTCGAGATGGAGGCTGACGATATTGTTAAAGAATCCCCAGCGGGAATCGGTCTTCATCGGATAGGAGCGACCGCCGGCGACATAGAAGCAATAGGTGCTGTATTGCGGATTGGCTCTTAAAGAAATCGAACAATGAATTGAGTAGCGCAGCGGCGTGCATCTCAACGCCACGTCTTTTGACGGCAGCATAAAATTATTGGCGCTCATCGCCCCTGCGGCGGCGGGCGCCGTCGTCATGCTCAAGGCCGCACAAACCGTCACGGTCACGAACAGCTTTCGCATGGAGACTCCCCGAATACAGCTTGAATTCATATAGCGCAGCGGCGTCCGTGGTCGATCGCGAAAAGATCCGCAGCGCCGCGTCCGAGATTGATCCTGCGCTTCTTGCGCCTTCCGGACAAGACTTCGCTGGGCGCAAGGCAAGCGCGCGGCGCGCGACGCCGATCCCTCCGGCCGTCTGTTTTGTGCTATTGTAACGCCCGGCGCGCCTCGCGCCGGGTAGGCAAGCCCGAGGAGGCGACGATGAAAAATGCGATATGCTCTTGCATTCCGCCGCCGGTCGGATGGAGCGCCGATCGGCGAACGCATCCCGCGATCGCGCAAGCGATCTTCGCTCTCTCGCATGACGACCGAACGCCCGAAGCGATTTGGGAGGCGCCGACGCCGGATGAGTGGCGGAAGATTTCCGAACACGTGGTCGAATATGTCGAAGACGGGGATTACGCCCTCGACAATGGCAAATTCGCCTGGGGGCCGTTCGAAACGCTTCGCTTGTGGCGATCGCGCCGTGATCTTTGATCGCGGAACGACCGCCGATGATCAGTACGGAAGGAACGGCGGCGGCCCGAAGGGTCGCCGGATAAAGCCCTCGAGCTCCCGGGCGAATTGACGCTGGCGCGGGGGCGCAGCGTATGTTTGCCCGTGCGCATTCCCCAAAATTTCGCCGCTCTCCGTGACGACGACCCACCGACCGGCCCGCTCTTTGATGGCGAGGACGCGGCCGACGCCGGGCACGACCTCTCCTGGTTCGACGCCGATCATGCCGCCATCGGACTCGATGAGCGCCGCGCCGTGATAAACGTCGCGCACCCTGTAGCCGGCGACGACTTTAGGAGCTGGCGCGATCGTCTGGACCGGCGTCATATCGATCTTGCCGCTCTCATTCTTGCCGCTCTCATTCTTGGCGCTCGCAGTCTTGGCGTTCTCGTTCTTGGCGCTCTCACTCTTTGCGGCGCGCGCGACTTTCGCATCCGACCGTTCGGGCGACGGCTGCGCGGCGGGCGCCGCTTCCGCCACGCTGGCGGCCTTGTATTCCACGGGAGCCGGCGGCGCGGCCGCCGCCTGAGCGGCGACATGTGCGGCCTGCTGTCTTTTCTCGACGGCGTCGAGTTTGGCGCGCAGTTCCTGCACTTCGCCCTGAAGAGCGGCGATTCGATTCTTCGTCGCGTCGTCCAGCGCCGGGATCACGACCTGCTGGGGCGCCCGCGCCTCGACTTTTTGAGTCGACGTCTCTTTAGGGGGATCGAAGGGATAAAAATGCGTGGCGGCCACTCCTGCCAGGCCGATGATCGCCGCGATCAGACCATAGCGAATCGGCCGGGGCCTGCGATCGATAACGATCTCCACGGGCGCCTTCGCCGGCACGTCGTTCCTTTTCGGCTGACGAGACTCCGGCGGAATGATGAGGTCGTTCATGCGTGAAATCGCACCTCCAGAACGGCGGAAGTGTAAACGCATGCGCCCCAATCGCGGCAAAATGTCGTCAAAACGGCCGCACGCCGCTCGGGCGACAGGAGATCGCTCAGCGCGACTCGCTTGGCGGCTATTTTACGGGATAAGGCGGCGCCCTTCTGACGAGAGGCGGAGGCCCCGGCGACGCCGTCATTACGGTTAGAAGCCTCTCGAAAAAGCACCGCGAATCATATGGCTCGACGCCCCTGTTGCAAGAGGGATCAGGAATATAGAGCGGAGGTTGAAGCCGGTCTGAGAGCGCGGTGCAGACAGGGTCCGTATAGGGGCTGCCAACATTGTCCAGGACGATTGGATGGCCGCAGGCATCGACGGACGGCGCTGGTTCCGCGCCTGCGGGCGTCGGCGCGGCGATCGCCTGTTTCTGCTTGGCATGCGCAGCGCCGGACAGCGCAGCGGCGAAAATCGCGATGGCGAGGACGCCGCGTTTGAGGACAGCCCACACTTTCGAATGTTGACGTGGTCGCCCGTCCTTGGCTGAGGCCACGAGACCGGCGCTGCTCTGCGAAATCCTCATGCCGTTCCTCTCAAATTTCCGCGCCGGTCGGACAGGCGCGGCGGTTCGCCAACAATATAGCCGACATTCGGCCGCGTCTCGTCAAGTTCGGGCCGACCAGGCCGGCAATCGCTGACGTTCGCGAGGCAAGACGCGGGCGCTGGGGCGCTTTCTTGAAAAATCGACGACGGCCAGTGGCCGTCTCCGCACGTGGTCTTGGGATCCAGCGTTGTGGCGCGATTGCAACAGTCGCGCAGAAAGCACACGGCGGAGACCGAAAAGCCGTCATATCCTTTGACTGTGCAAAGGTTTTTTTTCTACGAACTTGGGCATAGGCGAATTTCGCCGAACCGCTCCAAGCGATAACTCATTAAGGAGGAAGGTACATGAAAAAGGCGTTGTTTGCCGCCTCGGCCTTAGCGCTGATAGCCGGATCGGCCATGGCCGCCGACCTTCCCTCCTACAAGGCGCCCCCGCCGCCGCCCCCGCCGCCGATCATGACCTGGACCGGCCTTTACGGCGGTCTGAACTTCGGCGTTGGTTTCTATGCGAGCAATTCCTCGAACGCCTGGGGCGCTGGCTGGAACAATCATGGCGGCAGCCGCGCCGGCGTCGTCGGCGGCGGCCAGATTGGCTACAACTATCAGGTCACGCCGATGTTCGTCATCGGCGCCGAAACCGACTTCCAGGGCACGAGCATCGGCTCTGGCGCTGGCGGCAACACCTGGAACTGGTTGTTCGGCTTGCCTCCGGTGACGACGGCGACCTTGACCTGGTTCGGCACCGTTCGCGGTCGCGTCGGCGTCACTCTGTTGAACTCGAAGGTGCTGGTCTATGGCACGGGCGGTTTCGCCTATGGCGAGGTCCAGCGCAACGGCTGGTGGAACCAGAACACCGCGACGCAGACGGGCTGGACGGCCGGCGGCGGCGCCGAGTGGATGGTCATTCCCAATTGGTCTCTCAAGCTCGAGTATCTGTATACGCAGATCAGCGGCACCGGGAGCAACACCGGCAACTGGGCGTGGGCGTTTAACCCTGGCTGGGGCCTCAACAGCACCAACAACCGCACGCGCTTCCACACGATCCGCGCCGGCGTGAACTACCACTTCAATTTTGGCGCTCCGGCTCCGGTTCTCGCCAAATATTGATCGATCGTTCGACGTCGAATCGATTCGGGAAAGCCCAGCCCTCGCGGCTGGGCTTTTTCTTTGTGCTCGGCGCTTTGCGGACGAACAAGGCTGCATTAGAGACCGCGATCACAAACTCCTTTTGCGCCGAGAAAAAATCAAAGACGCCACGAACCAAATTCGCAGCTTGCAACGCCAACTGACCGTCTCATAAACTTAACCGTTAGATGACCCGCGCCTCCATTAAGTTGCGCCGCCCGCGATCTGAAAGACCCTGACGATGGGCAGCGCGGCTAATGACTATAGGATCATCATGGAAAACAGTCGCATCACATGCGTGGCTTCCGTCACCCTCATCCTCTTTATCATCCTGCTCGCCTGCAAATTCGGGCAGGCGGTCCTTGAGCCCGTCGTCTTTGCCGTCTTCATCATTGCGATTGCTTCGCCCCTGCAGAAGTTGCTGCAGCCGAGAGTGGGGAAAGCCATTGCGTTGGTTGTGACGGTCGCGATGACCGCCGCAGCGATCCTGGCGCTGTTTGCGCTGATCGCCTGGGGCGGCAGAGAGGTGGTGGAGTGGGTCAGGCAGAATCTCGACCGCATCGAATATACGGTGATGAAATCCACCTCCTGGTTGGAAGAGCACGACATTTTCGTCTTCACGCTCATCGCGGAACACTTCAACACGGCGTCGGTCATAAGGCTTCTTCGCATTGTCGCCGTGAGAGTGAATACGATTTTAGCCTTTGCGGTCATTGTGCTCGTCTATGTCATTTTAGGACTTGCGGAAACCGACGCCGTTCGGGCGCGCATTGCATCCCTCGAAAATCAGGAGACAAGCCGACGCTTGCTCGAAGGCGGCAGGAAAATCGGTGAAAAGTTCCGTACCTATATGTTCGTTCGGACGATCGCCAGCATTGCCACGGGTCTTGCTGTGTGGGGTTTTGTCCAGTTCATGGAATTGGAAATGGCCGGCGCATGGGGCGTGCTGACTTTTGCGCTGAACTACCTGCCCTACATCGGCTCCCTGATCGTCACGGTGCTTTTGCCGCTGTTTGCCTTTGTGCAATTCGGCTCAATTGAAACGCCGTTGTTCGTTTTCTTGGGCGTGCTGGTCATCCAGTTCGTCATCGGGAGCTATCTGGAGCCCGTGTTTTCGGGATCGGCCCTTTCGATCTCGCCGCCGATCGTCCTTTTTTCGATCGTTCTCTGGACTTTCCTGTGGGGTGCGCTCGGCGCGTTTCTCGGCGTGCCGCTGACGATTGCGACGCTGACAATTCTTGAACAATTCCCGTCGACTCGTTGGGCGGCCGATATTTTATCGGGAGGGCCGCCAGGCGCTGCGCCCAGCAAACCCGCGTAACCAGCGAAGAGGTTTCCGCGCTTCGCTTCATAAGCCCTCGGACGTCTATCGATATGGCTGACACGGTCGAATTGAGATAAGACAATGATCTGAGCTTGCGCAGAGAGGCGTCAGATGCTTTGGCTGATCCGATTCATTGGCTTGCTGTCCCAGGCGGTTTTTCTCGAATTCTTGCACATTTTCGGCTTGATCGTCTTTCTGCTCGCGATGCTCCTTGGCTATTTCAGAGCGCCCTGGTGGATTGCGCCAGCGCTCGCTATTGCCAGCGGGTTCTTCGCGGACAGGTTCATCGATCTCACTTATCTGACGGAGATATTTCGCAGGGTGGTGTCCGCCAATGACCGCTGGGCCTTCGTCATCGTCGTTTATTTCGCAATCACGATCGGCGGCTATCTCGCGGGCCTTCTGGCGCGCTTCTTTATAAGGCGCATGAAGCGCTCCTGAGAGCGCGAACGCACTCCCTTCAACGAAGCGACCGCTTTTTCGCGGGCCGACCTGCGCCCGCGCGCGTGGGACTTTCTGGCGTCGCGCGCGTAGGCCGATCGGATGGCGGCTCTGGAGCGGCCTGCTGCGGCGATGGCACCCGTTCTCCGCCCTGCCCGGTTATGCCGTCGTCTGGCTGCGGGGGAAGGTGCTCCTCAATGCGCTGCGCCATATAGGGAAAGAACGGATTCGACGACATGCGCAGCAGCGCGTCCAGGCTAACGATCAGCGCGCCGCGCTCGCCGCGCGGCGCCAGCGAACCCAAGTGCACGCCAAAATCCTCGCTATCATCCGGCGTCAGTCCATAAAGAGAGTCGCTCAGCGGAAATGGCAATGCGACATGAGAAAGCGAGAAAACGCCCTTGGGATATTGGAGGCCGAGCAGTTGATTGCGCTCCGACGTCGTCCCGGCGTCAACGACGCGCGCCACCGCGTCGTCAGTTCCTTCGCCGGCGTTTGTCACCACCGTCAGCCGATAGTTTCTGATTCCGGGGGGCACGATCCGGGCGAGCGCGGTGTCGGCGGAAGCGCGAAAGAGCGGACCGAATTTGACGCTGCGGTTCACGTCGAACAGGACAAGTTCGCTTCCGTTCGCCGGCAGATGATCATAAAGCCCGGAAAGCACGGCCTGTGTGCTGACAGTGAAATCTATGACGGACTGGAACGTCAGGATGGGCGGCAGCGCATTCAGCCGCCCCTCTCGTCGCGCCAGCGACATTTGCGTTCCGAGCGCATCCGTGAGGCGATAAGACTGTCGGGCGCCATTCACCGGAAAGGAATTATACTTAAACGGATTGAATTCAGGCAGCACGCTCAGCCAGGCCGCCTTGGCGAAGGCGGGAAGCACGGCCGGCAGACCCGCTAGACCGGCAAAGCGTGCAAACCGGGTAATTCCCACCATCGGCGAAATCAGAATGAGTCGATCGACCGGAGCAAGATTCTTATCCGCCAGGGAATCGAGCGTATATTTCAGGGCGAGCGAACCGCCGTTCGAGAATCCGACAATATGTATTGGCGCCGTTTCGGGCGCGCGTCGTCGCGCCTCCCTCACCGCAAGACGAGTCGCGGCCAACCATGTCGTCCACTCCACATCCGTCAACGCCGCCGGCGCCGTGCCGTGTGCAGGCAGCCTGATCGCGACCGCGACGAAACCGCGATCGCGGTAGCGCGACGCAATGTGGCGCAGGCTGTATGGAGAGTCGGTCAATCCATGCAGAAGAACGACCGCTCCGACTGGCGGTCCTTGCGGTTCGAGCAGATAAGACCGGTTCCAATCGTGCGAAAAGCGGCCCGGATAGACCGGGCTGCCTTCGAAGTAGCGATTGAAGGGAACTTGCTCCTCAGGGGTCAGTTGCTGACTGACATTAACGCGCAGGGAGTCGAATAATTTCGCTTCCGCCTCGAGATAGGCCCGCCAATCGGCGGAGTCGATTTCCTTCTCGCTCAACTCTTGCGGCACATATGTGTGCCAGACGTCAAGCGGCAGCCCGCGCTGAGAGTTGTAGATGCGAACGGCGAGAAACGCGACGATGAACAAGCTCAACAGGATCAAGAGCCATTTTGCCGTTTTGAGCGTCATGCCCAGCATCGTCCGTCCTCGGCTCATGCCCCCTAAAGGAATAGACCCGCTCCAGATCGAAGGCGCTATCGTCGCGTCGTCCGGCGCTGTGAACGCGGCAACGTCAATCCGCGGCGATATCGACAGCAGCTTCGGCGGCTCGAACCGCGATTCAGGATTTTGGTTAACGCCACGAACGTCTCACCGGCCGCGTTAGCATCTTTAGAAACGTCGATGTCACGGCGCGCTCGCCGATCATGTTCCAAGGGCCGTTCGATTCTTGACCTCGACGCCATGCTTGAGGGAGCTGACGCGATGGGCCTTGCTGGAATTCCTGCCGCGCGTTGCGAATTCATTCGTATCGCATATCGAGGCTGACTCTAGTTCGTCCTTTACGGCCGAACGCATGCACAATGAAAGCGACTTTGATCTTGTCATGGTCGCAAGCGTCGGCGCGCTTGTCGTCCTCTCCTCCGCATTCGGCTGCTTTTGAACGAGCTCTGCGAGCGGAGGGGGGCGCGGGGTCGCGAGAAACCGACCGCGCGCCTTGTTCGAGCCGTCCGTGCTTACTGCGCCGGCTTCTCGGGCGTCTCCGGAGCCATTGACTTCGTCGGTCCGGTGCGGCGGACGCGCGCGACTCGGCGATGACGCCGCGACCCTCTGGCATGGCTGCGCGGACGCGGGGAGCGGGGCTGGTGGTGGAAGGTGGTGAACTGCCGCTCCTGCGCCTCGGCGTCCTCCGGAATTAGGGCGGCCACCGGCGCCACGACCGCCGCCGCAAACAGCGCAGTCAGAAGTGAGCGACGCGAGAGTTGAGGGCTCTCGTCAAAATTTTCAGTAGTCATGTGTTCCCTCCCAACGGATTTATCACGCCGCAATTTTGCATAACTCGGGAACCTTCGCAAATAGGCTCGTCCCGGAAGCTCCTTCTGACAAGACGTTGAAACGCTGACGATACTGGCCCATGTCCGCCTCTTAGGCTTCGTGAACGCGCGTAAATCTCGATCTGTGCCGGGGTCCGCGGCCAGCGGCCGCCACGGGGTTGCTAAAGGCCGATCGCAGCCGTCCAAGACAATGCGCTTCATGCGGAGCGCCTCCACGAAATGCGTCCCCCGCTCCCAACCGCGTCGACGCCTGACTCGTGACAGCGCCTTAGCCGCGCGCCGAAGCCGCGCCGGCTCAGTATTTTTCCGGCACAAACTTCAATCCTTCGAGCGAAGCGACATCGTCATATGCGCGCTCCATCGAACGCTTCGGAAGTTTCGCCTTTTCGCGTTCGACTTTTTCATACGGAATTGATTTGAGCAGATGGCTTATGCAATTGAGGCGGGCGCGCCGCTTGTCATCCGATCGCACAATGTGCCAGGGCGCGAATTTCGTATCGGTTGCATTGAACATCATGTCTCTCGCTCGCGAATAGTCGTACCATCTGCTTCGCGAACACAAGTCCGTCGGACTGAGTTTCCATTGGCGCAATGGATCGTCGATGCGCGCTTCAAAGCGCCGCTTTTGCTCCTCCTCGCTCACCTCCAGCCAATATTTAATGAGCAAAATGCCATCGTCGACGATGAAGAGCTCAAATTCAGGACAGATCTCGAGGAACCGACGATGCTGCGCTTCGGTGCAAAAACCCAAGACGTATTCGACGCCGGCCCGGTTGTACCAGCTCCGATCAAAAATCACGATTTCTCCCGCCGCCGGGAACAAAGACACATAACGCTGCAGATACAACTGCGTCCTCTCGCGATCGGAAGGCGCGGGCAGCGCCATGACCCGGAAGACTCGGTGGCTGACTCTTTCGGTGATCGCCTTGATGACGCCGCCCTTGCCGGCGGCGTCTCGCCCCTCGAAGACCACGACCACGCGCTGGCCTGTGGCCTTGACCCAATCTTGAAGAGCGCATAGCTCCTCCTGCAGGTTACGTAGCGCCGCCTCATACTCTTTGCGCTTCATGGGCGCTTCGCCATCTTTCGTCATTAGGCGTTCTCCCAGAAGGGCTTCCCATGCAGCGTGGCCTTATTGAACGCCGCCGCGCTTATTCAAGGCCCAACCGCCCATCGGTCGTGGGCAAAGTCGCGCCGGAGGCCCCTCGATCCGCTACGAAGTATTGCGCAACGGCCGTTTCCTAATTTTACTGGAGTGTGGCGATCCGACAAGATCGCGCTAGATCGACAAGCGAGGGCAGGCACGTGACCGATCCAGACGCCGTTCATACTCCGCTTTGGCACGCGGTTGGCGTTGATGAGACGTTGCGTCGCCTCGATAGCGATCCGTCGAGAGGACTAACCTCCGACGAGGCGGCGCGGCGCCTGGCGCAATATGGGCCCAACAGATTGCCCGAAGGCTCCAAGCGCGGGCCGCTGATGCGCTTCTTACTGCAGTTCGACAATATCCTCGTCTATGTCCTGCTCGCCGCCGGCTTCGTCAAGCTGATGCTCGGACTTTGGCTCGATGCGTCGATCATCACCGGCGTCGTCGTGATCAACGCGCTGCTCGGCTACCTCCAGGAGGGCAAAGCCGAGAAGGCGCTGGATTCGATCCGCAACATGCTCTCTTCCGAGGCTCGGACGTTGCGCGATGGAAAAACGCGAGTCGTCGCCGCGGAGGAACTCGTTCCCGGCGATGTCGTGCTTCTGGAATCGGGCGACCGCATCCCGGCGGACATTCGCCTCGTTGAGGTAAAAAACCTTCGGACGGACGAAGCCGCCCTGACCGGCGAGTCTGTGCCGGCCGACAAGTCGACGGACCCCACGCCGGAAAATTCGACGGTCGGGGACCGCGAGAATTTGGCTTTCTCCGGCACTCTGGTCGTTTCGGGCCGCGCGGTCGGCGTCGTTGTCGCGACCGGCGCTCAGACGGAGCTCGGCCGCATCAATCAGATGCTCGCCGCGGTCAACGTGCTTGAAACGCCGCTGCTCCGCCAGATCAAGGAGTTCGGCCACACAATCGCGAAAGTCATCGGCGTGGTCAGCATCCTGATCTTCGCCTATGCGCGGTGGGTTCGCGACCTGCCCTTCGTCGAGGCGTTTCAGGCGGTGGTCGGCATCGCCGTCTCTGTGATTCCCGAAGGCTTGCCGGCGCTGATCACGATTACGATGGCGATCGGGGTGCAGCGCATGGCGCAGCGCAACGCCATCATCCGTCGCCTTCCCGCAGTGGAAACGCTTGGATCGATATCGAGAATCTGCTCCGACAAGACCGGCACGCTGACGCTGATGGAGATGATGGTCGCTTCGGCCGTCACCGCAAATTCAAATTATCGCGTTACGGGCGACGGCTATGCGACCGAAGGCGAGGTGCTGCTCGGCGACAAGCCCGCCGCCGAAAGCGCTGTTCTCAGACGCATGGGCGCGATCTCGGCGCTTTGCAATGACGCTGAGTTGCGTCAAGTGGACGGCGTCTGGAAGGTCGAAGGCGATCCGACAGAGGCGGCGCTCTATCCTTTCGCCGCCAAGCTCGGCCTCGATCGGCATAAGGAGAGAGAGGGACGTCGCCGGATCGACGCAATTCCTTTCGAGTCAGAACACAAATTCATGGCGACCTTGCACGAGGACGCGGACGGGGGCCGTATGCTCTTGGTCAAGGGCGCGCCCGAGGTCATTCTCGCGCACTGCGAACGTCAGGAAACCGAAAGCGGTCCAGAGACGCTGCAACGCGATTATTGGATCGAGGCGTCCGACCGCATGGCCGCGCAGGGCGAGCGCGTGCTCGGACTCGCCTGGCTTCCAGATCCGCGGTTCGAAACAACGAGCCTCGCTCCCAGCGATTTGCCGAATTCGCTTATTCTACTTGGATTGGTCGGGCTTATGGACCCGCCGCGCAAGGAAGCCGTCGAGGCGGTGGCCGAATGCCACAATGGCGGCATTCGCGTGACGATGATCACCGGCGACCACAAAATCACGGCGGCGGCCATCGCCAAAATGCTCGGCATCGGCGACGGAAAAACCGCAGTCGCCGGCGCCGAGATCGAAGCGATGAACGACAGCGCGCTCCAGGAGACTGTGCGCAACGTCGACGTGTTTGCGCGCGCCAGCCCCGAGCACAAATTGCGACTGGTGAAAGCAATACAGGCGAACGGCCAGGTCGTAGCGATGACTGGCGACGGGGTGAACGACGCGCCGGCGCTCAAACGCGCCGATATCGGCGTGGCGATGGGAATCAAAGGCACCGAAGTGACGAAGGAAGCGGCGGCGATGGTGCTCGCCGACGACAATTTCGCGTCCATCACGGCCGCCGTCCGCGAAGGACGGACGGTTTACAACAATATCGAGAAGGCGCTTCTGTTCATGTTGCCGACCAACGTCGCTCAGGCGCTGGTCATTCTGGTCGCGATCGTCGTCGGCTTCACCTTGCCGATCACGGCGCCGCAAATCCTGTGGGTCAACATGGTGACGTCGGTGGCGCTCGGACTCGTCATCTCATTCGAACCCCATGAGATCGACGTGATGCAGCGTCCCCCGCGCGCGGTGTCACGTCCGATACTGGACGGCTTCGCGATATGGCGGGTTATCTTCGTCGGTCTGGCGCTGCTGATCCTCACTCTATGGGCGTTCTTCTGGATGAAGTCGCAGGACGCCGCCGACGAGCTCGCGCGCGCCGTGGCGGTCAATGCGCTGGTCATCGGCCAAGTCTTCTACCTTTTCAACAGCCGCTTTAAGACGGATTCATCGCTCTCGATCGCCGCCCATCTCGGCAATCGCTATGTGCCGCTCGGCGTCGGCGCCGTCGTCGTTCTCCAGCTTCTGTTCACTTATACGCCGCCGCTTCAGCAATTGTTTGGCACCGCCGCCATCCCTCTCGATGTCTGGCCATGGCTGTTTCTGGGCGGTCTTGTTTTCTTCCTCATTGTCGAGGCTGAAAAATTCGTCATTCGCGCGTTTCGGTCCAGGCACCGCGCGTCGCCGATCTCCGAACCGGCGCCCGAGCGCGTTGCGCTGAACGTTCGGCAGGTCCTCGTGGAGGACGGATCGCGCAAGACTTCCGGCGGATGGGGCAATTGGCAGGCGCTCCTCGGCGGGCTCGCGGTGCTCGGTCTCATCGCCGGAGAAATCTATGGGTTCCTGCATCGCAGCGACGCCGATCGATATGCGACCGATGCGGTCGCCCCAGGCGTAGCGACCCGCGAGGGGATTACGACGAAGACGACGGACGCGCCGAGACCCGTGAATTTCGGCGCGCGAGTGTCCGGAACGATCGACTCGCTGCTCTGCGCGCCTAACGAGAACGTCCAGGCGGGCCAGCTCTGCGGAAAGATTGATCCTCGGCCCTATGAGGCCGCGGCGGATCGCGAGATGGCGGCTCTGGCGAAAGCCCAACATCGGCGCGACGCGAGTCGGAACGCGCTCCTGCGGGCGCAAAAGGATTTCGAACGGACCCAAAGCAGGAATGCGCGCGGCTCCATTTCTCGCGCTGCGCTCGACAGATCGCGTGCGGATTACGAAAGCGCGAAGGCGCGGGCGACCGCCGATGACGCCGAAGTCGCACGGATCGAAAAGGCGCTCGCCGCGGCGCGGAACGCTCTTGCTCTCACCGATATTGTTTCCCCGGTCGACGGCACGGTGATTTCGCGCAATGGCGCAATCGGCCAGCAGGTTAATGTCGATCAAGAACCGCCGCTGTTCGTCGTGGCGCCAAATGCGAGCGCGAGGAATGAATAGGACAAATAGAGAGAGTCAATCGGATACAGGAGGGCGAACCGCGATGAGTGATCAGATGACTCCCATAGCCGCGGATGATGGGGATTCCGCCGCGCGCAAAACGGGACGCTTGCTCAGCAAGCTGCCCTATCTCGCCGTGCTGCTTCTGGCGGTGCTCGGCGTGGCCTACACCAGCATCACCGGCAGCCCTTTATACGGATATTGGGAGTTCCTGGCGTTGGCGATTGGATGCGCGTGCATCTACATCGGTTGGCGCCAAACCGACGACAAGCGCGCACGCAGGCAGATCGTCGTGACGCAGGCTCTGCACTGGATGGCGTTCCTGATCGCGATGAATATCGTTCTGTGGCCCTCGGTGAACACCTTCTTGAACGGTCCGGCGACGGGGCTTGCGCTCATGCTGCTTCTCGCGCTGGGCACTTTCGTCGCCGGCGTTCATGTTTCAGCCGACATCGCCATTCTCGGAGTCGCTTTGGCGCTGACGGTGCCGGCGATCGCCTGGCTGAAAAAGTCGGCGCTGCTGATTGCGCTGATTGGGCTGGTGATCGGCGGACTGGCGGTCCTTTTCAGGCCTCAGTCGACCAATAGCGACGCGACGTGACGCAGGGACGCGCCGTCGACTCAAATGTCGAGCGTCCGATGCGGCGCGATAATGCGCCGTCATACTGGGGGGCTACAGGCTAAGCCGCCTCTCAGCGGCTTTTCGCGCCGCCGGTCGGCGCATATGAACCGGAGCAGGCCGAGCGCGCCATGAAGATTAACTTTCTGAGTAAGACCATCGACCAGAGCGATTTCGCCTCCCGGACAGCGATCGTGGCGACGATCGCAGCGGCGACCTTGGCGACCGCGATTGTCCTTTGGAAGCTGACCGACCTTCTTCCGGCGGTTTTCACCACGATTCTCATCGCTGTCGCCTGGTGCGGCGCAGCCGATCAGGTCTCGGCGCGCCTCGGCCTCTCGCAGGGCTTGTCGCTCGCCGTCGTCGCGCTCGCCTCATTCGCCTCCATCGTTCTGGCGCTGATGCTGTTCGGCGGCCAGCTCGTGCGCCAATATGACGAGGTCGCGCTCGACGTTCCCGCCGCGATCGCTCTGATCGAGCGCATGGTGGAAGAGCACCCATGGGGTCGTTTCGTCGAGAAATTCGTGGTTCATGTCGACTTTTCCAAAATGACGACCCCCGTCGCCCAGCAGTTTGGCGCGCTCCTCGGCTCCCTCGGCAATGGATTGGCCTATGGGATTTTCGCCATCATTGGCGCCGCTTACCTCGCCGCCGATCCGAAAAGATACGCCGCCGGCCTGCTTGCCCTGACGCCCGCGACGCGGCGGACCGACATGGCGTTGTTTCTTGACCGGTCAGGCGCCGCCTTGCGGCAGTGGCTGTATATCCAGCTTTATGTCGTCGCCATGAACGCGATTTTCGCAGGCGCGGCGCTCTGGGCCTTCGGCGTTCCCGCGCCGCTGGCGCTCGCGACGATCAGCGGCGCTCTGGCGTTTGTTCCTTACTTCGGCTCGATCATCGCAATGATCATCGGCGTGCTCGTCGCATTGCCGCACGGGCTGGACACCGCCGCTCTGGCGGCGCTTGCGATCGGCGCCGCGAGTTTCGTCGAGGGCTATCTGATCACGCCCTATCTGCAAAGCCGCTCCCTGAGCGTGTCGCCGGTCGTGCTGCTGTTTTGCATGCTCGCCTTCGGTTTGCTGTTCGGCACAATGGGCGTTGTGCTGGCGGTTCCAGCGACGGTCGTTCTGTCCGTCGCCTATGGCGTCATGACCCAATAGCCGCGATCGGAAATTGATTCCGAGGATTCCTCGGCGCCATCGCGCCCGGGGAGCGGACGGCCCTGGCCCGATGGATGGCGTTAGCTCAGATTCCCCGTCCCGAAGGGTCAAGTCGCGCGGATACGGCAACATCTCCCGTTGAGAGGTTGTTCAGACAGCGCCAAATGTTGCTCAAGGCCGCCGTCCGCCACATTTTTATCGTCTCCGGTCGACGAAATAGCTTGTCCGCGTGAGCAAGCAGATTTCTTAGAAAGGCGGCTTGGCCAGAATTGAATATGTCCTCCGGAATCCAGCTGAATTCGTAGCGTATGTCTTCAAAGTTTGAAGCGAACTGCTCCCATGGCAGCGCCAGAGGACTGAGGTCGAGATCGACGAACAGGTCGAGATCCCGCGAGAAGCCCATATAGCGCTCTCGGCTGGGCCTGGCTCCAAGATGATCGGTCGTCGCCATGATCAGTTCCTGAACGGCCTCGGCGTCAGCCGAGTTCAGACGCGTATGCCTTCGAAACATGTCGGCGCTGTCCCGAACGTTAAGGAAATCCGCCCGGCGGCTTTGGCCTGAGTCGCGCGTCTGATAGACCACGTCGTGCCAGAAAATGGCCGTCATAATCAGCTCCGGCCGGGCTGACAGCGCAGCCAGCTCTTCGAAGGCTTGCAGAAGGTCGCCGATGTGGCGCCAACTATGGTAAGCGCGCGCGAGATCGCCGTAGGCGGCATTGAGCACATCCCAGGCTCCAGGCTCGTGACTGGCTTCCAGCCCGAGCCAATAGCGACTTCTGATATCAGATGGGCTCATGCGCAGTAATTGGCGGCTCCAGATCGTCAGGACGCAGTTCATTATCGCGTAGCCGCAATCGGATGGCGATGGGTTTTTCGGCCGCGTTATCGGCGTCTCCGAGGAATTGGCGCCGCGTCTGCCCAGGAAGGTAGGTCTTGACATCAGCGGCCCAGCCCCGAATTGATGCTTCGTGGGAGAAGCGCTTAAGCGAATTTGCTTAAGAAAAAGGGGAGTGCACCGCAATGCGACGTAATCTCAAAGCTCATATGTTTGCCGCTGCTTGCGCGTTAACCTTATTTGCGTCGACGCCTTCGAGCGCTGCGGTCTTGTCGACCGCCGCAGATCTCAATGTCGATGGAGCGTTTGCCTCCAGCCTGGTGCAGAAGACGACGCTCCACGCGCCGAAGGGAAGCAAATGCATCAAATGGACTCGGACGTGGAATACGCGGCATGGCGTTGCGCGGCGCCGATGTGTCCAGTGGCGGTAAGGGCTGGCCGGGACGATATTAGAGAAAGGGCGCGATCGGTCCGCCTCGCTAACGCGGAACGAAGAATTTTCTGACAATCGAATGTTGCGCCTGAAGCAGGCCGAAGCCCTTACGGGATTAAGATAGCAATCGGCCTTTGTTCGCCTGGATCACGCTGCGTTTAGGCGGAATCGCCTAAACGCAGCTGACGTGAAAGATTCCGAAAGCTTGGAGCGCGCTTTGCGCCACCTTTGGCGCGGCCTGTGCGCGACTGTTGCGGCTCGCTTGCCAATGCCTCACGTCCAAGAGCGCCGCGACCACAGAAGCGCGCCTTTAACCAGAAGCGAGGAATTTCTCCTGGTAGACTTGCTGCCTGGGCACGCCCGCCGTTTCGGCGGCGGCGAAAGCGGCGTCGATCATCGCCGGGGGTCCACACAGATAGATGTCCGGTTGCGCGTCGCCTTTTGCCAGTTCGGTTTGAAGCAGATCGATCACGGTCCCGCCTGAAACGCCATTGCCGTCGCCGCCTTCGACCACGGCGACACGCAATTCCAGGTTGGGCATCGCGCTCTGAAGCGTCTTGAGTTCGTCGATGTAGAAGAGCTCTTCGCGCCGGGTGACGCCGAAGAAAAGCTTCGCCGGCGTCCGATCGCCGCTCTTCTGCATATGCCGCACCATGGACAGCACCGGCGACAGCCCGGTCCCGCCGCCGACGAAATAGCGGGGCCGCGCGCCATTGTCGCGCAGATTGAATGCGCCGGTCGGCCCGCGCAAATTGAGCCGCATGCCGAGCTTGGCGTCATTCAGCAGAAATCTTGAAAAGGCGCCATCGGGCAGAATTCTGATGAAGAACTCCAGCGCGCCGTCGCCGGACAGCGACGCCATCGAATAGGAGCGCCGCGTGTGCGTGCCCGGAATTTCGATGTCGACGAACTGACCCGGCTGGAAGTTGAGTGAAATCGGCGAAGTTCCATCCGACGTCAGCGCCTGCACGACCAGTCGAACGACATTCGAGGATACCTTGTCGCAGGACTTGATCTCGCCGATCCAGTTCGTCTGGATCGTCTCGAAGGAAATGCGATCATAGGTATAGGGAACGATGATGTGCATGTCACTGCGCGGGAAGGTGCGGCAGAGGAGCACCTTGCCGTCTTCCTCCTCGTCCGGCGGCAGCGCCTGAACGCTGACATCGACGAGTTCATAGTCGCCATCCGTAGCTTCGCCCTTGCACGTCGCGCAGCCGCCCGCGCGGCAGGACGCCATGAGAATGACGCTTTGGCGCAGGCCCGCGGAGATTACATCTTCATTGGGCCCGCATTCGAAGGAACAGGTTTCCCCTTCTTCGGTTTCGATAACGATCTGGTACATTTCAGTCGCCCTGGATATCGTCCTAGAGCGCTTCCCGATCACATGGAATCATGTGGTCGATGAGGAATCGCTCAAAATCAAAAAGTTGGGAGCAAGTTCTGATCGAAAAAGTCTGTCAACTTTTTCGGAACTTGCTCTAGCCAAGTTGCGCAGGATCGGCACCGGGGGCCACTTGCGGCGCGCCGAGGCCGGCTTCTCTCAGCAGATTTTGGATTCCCTCCACGTCGACGGCGCCGGATTCGCGCGAGCGATCCTGCCGCTCAAAAAAGCGGACAACGAGCGCGACGGCTTCGCGCGCCGAGTTTTCCGAGAGCGAGCACCCCTCTTGCACGAACTCGCCGTCGCGCAGAATTTCCCAGTGCCACATATATTCGAGATCTCTGCCATAGGCGGCGTAGCGCGTCGATTCGTGGAGCAGCATCGCTGTAGGATCCGCCGCCGGATCGCGAGCCTCGCCATGCGTATCTGAATTCAGGATAGACATTTGCGCCTCCCTTGCAGTCGGCATAGGGACCCGGGCGTTTCCGCCCGGGTCCTTAAAGTTTCCGACGTAGATTCGTGATCAGGAGGCGGGCTGAAGATGCAGAACCTTCACGCCACGCTCCTTGCGCAAGCCCTCGAGCGGCGTCGAGTAGTAGTCGGTGTTGCGCATTTCCATGAGCAAGGTGCCGAGCGCCGCATCGGTGCGCAGGAAGACATTCACCGGCATGACCGGCGGCTTGTAGAGCTGCCGAAACTCGACATGAATGCGCTCGGCGTCATACTTGCTCTTCGCCGCCTTCATCTTGCCGATCCAGGTCGCCTCGACTGCAGCGGCGTCCTCGCCTGCCGAGGTCTTCGTCATCAGCGCAGCTACGGGAAGCTGGCTGACTTTGAGCTGCGACAGCTTTTCCTCAATTTTGCGCTCGATGTACTGATAGTCGGTATCGAGGCCGTAGCTCTTGCGCCACGGCGACGAATAAGCGAGACGAAAATCCTGGATGAATTTTGTCGCCGCATCGACGCTCGTCAGCTTGGAAATCTTGTCTTCCCAAGTCGCCCGCGTGGCGTTCTCGTGGATGGGTTCTTTCTTCCCCATTGCTCTATTCCTTGTCTTTTCGCCGACGATCAAATGTCGGTGAGGGCACGATCGAGGCCCATGAGTTCGGAGGTGATGGTGAATTTGGTGCCGAGCGTGTAGGCGCGGCCGACAGTCGACGACACATTTACGAGAAGGTCGTAGACCGAGAACGGCTTGCCGAGCAAGTCAGAGGCTTCCGCCGAGTCGATCTCGATTGCGCCATCCGCCTTGATCCACCAAAATCCGGCCTTGTCTTCAACGACGATCGTCGGATTCTTGGCCTTGCCGCCTTTGAGAATGATGTCCTCGACGATCGCATCGATTTCATCGCTCTTCATGAGGACGAGAACCACGGCGTTCGATTCATGAACGACCTGATTCTCTTCGGCGAAGAATTCGTCGGCGAAAGCCTTGCCCGTCTTTTGCATGATGCCGGCGTTATAAGCATTGTGAGACGTAGTCATTTCCAGCGTTTCCTTACTTCTTGAGGCCGGCCAGCACCGCATCGACTCTCTTGTCGATGTCGACCTTGTAGCCAATCTTGTCGGCGTAATCGGACTTCCAGTCGCCGAAGACGCGATGAAGCGCTTCGGACACGCCTGCGCGATCCGTCGCGCCGGGGACGCTCTCGACCTTGGCGTAAATCCCGACAAAGTCCTTGAGCGCCGCGACCGACAGATCGAGATAGTGATCGGTCCACGCGTGAAGGAAGGTGCGGTTATGCGCGCCGAATTCCGGATCATTGGCGAGGCAGTTGACGAAGAGATCCTCCATCGCGCCGCGCGTGATCTGGAAATAGGTCTGCGACTGCGCCGTGAAGAAAGGCGTCAGCGTATCGCCATAAACCGTCGCGAGCCGCTGGAAGAATTCGCGGCGAACGAACTGGCCGAACAGCGCATCGTAGACGCAGTGACCGGCCCACAGGATCTCGTTCCAGTCCTGAATGCCCTGCCAGATCTCTTCGACCGCGGCGCGAGCGCCGGAGTAGATCGGGTCGGTGGTCCAGATCCGCTTCGGAATATCGGTCGAAGCGTCGAATCCCGGAACGAGCTTGGCGATGAACAGACGCTCCATTTGGATCATCTGCGCGTTGTCGACCTTGTCCAGTCCGGCGAACGTCGCCGACTGCCGGATGACGTCCGACAGACAGTCGCGGCCGACAGAGGAGTGGGAGTTGAAGAGCCCATATTCGTTATAGAGCAGCGCGCCGTAATATTTGTTGAGGATTTCGTCGCGCCAGTAAGGATCGATCGTGCGGATCGAACCTTCGGCAGAATAGGCTTCGAGAAAGCGCTGGGTGTAGCGCGCTTCTTCCGACTTGTCCTTCACATAAGGCGCATGCCACCGGCGCGCCGGATCGCGATGACGATACCAGTCGGTGGTGCGCAGCTCCGTGCTTTCATTGCCCCAGGACGGACGGCCGCCGTGGAACTTCTGCGTCCAGTCGCCCCAGTCGAGACCGCCGGCGATCCAGTCCGGATTGGGCTGCGCATAGACCGACAGCTGCTCATATTCGGAGAGGCGCTTCCAGCGCGGCTGGATGAAGTAGTGATATTTGCGCTGCGTATCGAGCGGATGATCCGGAATCGCCTTGAGAATGATTGCAGCGCGTTCGGGATCGATCAGGCCGCGCTTTGTAACGGCCGAGCTTTGCGGTTGAGACATCTGATATTTCCTCGACTATTCGTGCTTCGTGATTGGCTCGCCGGGCGCGGATGCGTCCGGCGAACATTTTGAGCGTTGCACCAAGGGGAGATCAGTTGAATTTCGCCAACGGGTCGTGGAAGACGCAGCCGGCGCGCTTGATGTCCTCAAGCGTCCAGAGATTGTCGCCACGCACATGCGGCTGGGCGATCAGCGTTTGCCGTCCGAGCGCACGCCATGACCTTCGGCGATGACGTCCGACAGTTCGCGGCCTTCATACTGCTCGAAGATCGAGTGGCACTCATAGCGCTCCGGCTCAGTGAGCCACATGCGCTCGACCGTCGGCCTCCACCTGAGTGCTGATTCCGACTGATGGCGCCCCCTAAAACGAGATGAAGGCGCCCATCGATTCCGGAATGATCGCGCCCCCCGATTCCGAGATGATCCCGCCCCCCTGCAACGGAATGATCCCCCGGGTGATTTCGTGCAGTGGCTCACCGCCGCCGTTGGCCTGATCAAGTGATCAAGTCGCTCCTTTGGCAATCCA
>JAXMCY010000040.1:0-20352 GCA_046349135.1 Methylocystis sp.
ACGCGCCGGCGAGATCATCAGGATGGCGCGGCGGCCGTCCGGATGTTCGAGACGCTCATAGGCGCGCGTCGAAGCGTCGCCTTGCAGAAAGCTGCGCTTGGCGCCGGCCCAGCCGGCCTTTCGGAGAAGTTCGCGAATCGTCTTGAAGGATGCAAGACGCGTGACGAAGCCGCCATAGCCGGAAATGGTCAGACGCCGCGCCTCGCGATTGTCGCCATCGACAAAACTCAAGCGCACTTCCAGTCGGTCGGGCGAGAGCGATTCGCGGGCGCGTTCGGCCCATTCGACAAGCACGATCGCGTCGTCGGTCGCCTCTTCCCAACCCAAGCCGTCAAGTTCGGCAGTATTCTCCAACCGGTAGAAATCGGCGTGGACGATGCGCTTTCCGGCGCCTTCGTAAATCTGCATCAGCGTGAAGGTCGGGCTCGGCGCCTCAAGCCCCGGATCTTCGACCAAAGCGCGAATCATCGCTCGTGCGAATGTGGTTTTTCCCGCGCCGAGATCGCCCGAGAGCATGACGGCGTCGCCGCTGCGAACGAGCGTCGAAAACTCGTGCGCCAGCTCGATGGTTTCGGCTTCGCTGGCGACGTCGAGACGCCAGACCGATTTTTGCGGCGTCTCCTCGCTCACTCGGCGCCTCCCGCGCGCGCCGCTGCGAGCTGCGCCTCTTCATGCGCGGCATGCGCGGGAAAAATGCAGGTGACGGTGGTGCCTTCGCCCGGCGCGGAATCGATGAGGACCCTGCCGCCGTGAAGCTCCATGAGAGCACGCACGATGGAGAGTCCAAGTCCTACCCCACGGTGACGCGAGCCGGCGGTGTGCGACTCGAAGCGATCGAAAACGCGTTCGAGAATTTCGGGCGACATGCCGCGCCCGCGGTCGGTGACCTTGAAGACGATTTCGTTCTCGCGCCGCATGGCGGCGAGCGTCACTGTCTGGCCCGGACGCGAGAAGCCGATGGCGTTGGAAAGAAGATTGAACAGAATCTGGCGCACCCGTTTGGCGTCGCCGCGGAACGTTCCGACGTCGTCCATCGGGACGATCTGCACCTCGATCGAATTTTCGACGAGCCGGTCCTGCACGCCTTCGATCGCTGCCCGCATCGTCGCCTCGGCGTCGACCTCGGAAAACTCGAGCTCCATCGCGTCTTCGTCAATGGTCGCGAGATCGAGAATGTCGTCGACGATGGCGAGCAGCGCCGCCGATGATTTGCTCACATAGCCGAGATATTCGCGCTGGCGCGCAGTGAGCGGCCCCGTCGACGCCTCACCGAGAAGATGGACGAAGCCATTGATGTTGTTCAGCGGCGAGCGCAGTTCGTAACTGACGTGGTGAATGAAGTCGTTGCGCAATTTTTCGGCGGCGAGCAGCGCCTTGTTGCGATCCGTCAATGCGCGTTCGACATTCACGTCGTTCGAAACATCGACGAAGGTGAGCAGCGCGGCGCCGTCGAGCAGAGGTTGCGCCGCGCAATCGAGAACGACGCCGTCGTTGCGTTCGATGCGCCGAGCGAAACCTTCGCGCATTTCGTTAAGTCCGGTGACAAAGGCTTGCAGCGCCGCCCATGTCTCCTCTTCCGGATGAAGCGCGCAACATTTGGCGGCGAGCGCCTCGAAGCGCGGCCTCCTGCCCAGAAGGTCGGAATCGAGGCGCCACAGGCGGGCGAAGGCAGGATTGCTGAACTTCAGACGCCCGTCGGAGCCAAAAACCGCGACGCCCTCCTGGAGCGTATCCAACGTTTCGCTCTGCATGCGGTCGAGCGCATTGAATCGCGTTTCGAGATCATAGGCCTTGGTGGCGTCGTCATAGAGATAAGTGACGCCGCCTTTCGGGTTTGAGTGCGCGACGACATCAATGATCCTGCCATTGGGCAGATGCCAGGTGTGGCGTATCGGCTCCGGCGAATGATAGGCCTCGAACAAGCGCTCCTTCCACGCCCTGTAGTCGGACTCGACGGGGACGCGCTGCTCCGCGCGCAGCCGGTCGAGAATCTGTCCGTCGGTCGGTTGCTGTTCGAGGAAATTGGGGTCGAGCTGCCACAGCTTGGCGTAAGCGTCATTGCTGTAAATCAGCCGGCGCGCGCGATCGAAGCTCGCAACCGCCGTTGGCAGCTGATCGAGCGTGCGCACATGCGATTGCATCTGCCGTTCGAGGTCGGCGCGCACGGTCTCGACTTCGCGCCGGTCGATGGCGATGGCGGCGGCGGCGCCGGATGCCGCCGCCTGCGTCACATCGAGCTGATGGCGTTCGCCAGCGACCACAGCGTTGACGCGCTCGCGCCAAACGCTGTTCCTTAAGCGCGCCTGATCGGCTGCGCCGCGCGCCGACTGGTCGAGCAGCTCCAGTTTGCGCGCGATGGCGTCTTCGGGGCTCTTCGCCTCGACCGCCTGCGCATAAGCGTCATTGACGAAGACGAGTTCCCCCGCCTCGTCGCGAATCCAAAATGGCGCCGGCAGCGCCTTGAGCATCGCGCGCAGACCGTTGAGTTCGGATTGCGCCGCGTGGTGACGCTCACGCAGGCCGATCAGCTCCAACCGGTCGCCGGAGACCTCGCGTATGCGCAGCACGACGCCGCCGCCGACCGCCCGGCCGTCGGCGTCGAAATGGCGCCCGGCGACCCCCGTAAGGGCGAGGCGAAAGCTTTCGCCGCTGCGTCTTAGACGCTGGACGGCGCTTTCCAGCTCCTCGGCGTCCTTGGGCGCGAGCCAGGCGTCAAAGTTCAAAATGCGGCGCGGCGCGGCGGCCCCGGTCATGACCAGCGAGGACGAGTGAATATCCGGTTCGGCGTCAGGCGCCTTCCAGGCGATGAAAATCTGCGGCTCCGACGCAAGGAAGTTTTTAGCCCGGTCGAGCTGGGCGCGGGAGTCGTCGAGTTCGGCGCTCAATGCCGCCTCGCGCCGGCGCCAGACGGCGCGTTCGCGCAGATAGCTGATGACGATCGCCGCGGCGAACATCGCCAGGCCACCGCTCAAGGCGAAGCTGACGACATGCGGATCGATCGGCAGTTCATCGAGGGCGACCGCCGCGCGCGCCGGCGTCGCATCGAACCACAACAGCAAGGACCCGAGCGAAGCGCCGGCCAAATCGTAAGCGCCAAAGCTGGTCGCGCGCCGCCGCCCCATCATTGCGACGACGACTCCGCCTGCTGGCGATCAGCTTGCCTGCGATCGGCTTGGCGCGTCACGAGAACCGGTCTCCACGGTCAGTTGCGGGGTGCTCATCACGACACCGACTAAAGCGGTTCACGCAGGACGCGGACGAGGCCTGCCGCACGCAGGACCATGCCGATTGAGCCCGATGGCAAGACGGAGGGCTCCCTCAAGCCCGGTCGCGCCCGATGCGAATCAGTTTCAATCTAAAGCGCAAAGGGACAAAACGGAATCGCGTTTCCGGGGCGATCTGAGGTTTTCCTGAGCGGCATCAGGCCGCGGGCCGGCGAAGTGCTCGCGGCGCGCCGCGCCTTCGACATTCTCGGCAGGTCGCAGCGAACCCCGATGCGCCTCGCTCAGGGAATAATTTTGGCGTCGAAGGATCCCGGGACGACGAGATAGCCGGAGTCGTCGCGCTGAGGCGCGAGCGGATCGCTTTCGGACACATCCGCGAACAGGAGCGGCGCCGCGAAATCGGGCGGCGCCGGCGGGGGCTCGCCGCGAAGCTTGCATGATCCGACGATCGCGAGATGAAGCCACCAGGCATGTCGTCGATCCGCGGGGATCAGATACCAGCCGTTTTCGCTATGCGGATCGAATTTCGCGCTCGCCATGCGACCGCTCCTTCCTCTCCTTTAAGTGGCTTCCTTAAGGATTATGGAGTAGCGCGACGAGGCGACCGGGAAAGGGCTTGACGCCAATATTAGCCGTCGCCGTCTTGGCCGGGACAAGCCCGGCCAAGACGCGAGACGGTGACGCGGCCCATCAATACCGATAATGTTCCGGCTTGAACGGGCCGTTCTTCGGCATGTTCAGATATTTCGCCTGCTCGTCGGTCATCTGCGTCAGCTTCACGCCGATCTTATCGAGATGGAGCGAGGCGACCTTCTCGTCGAGTTGCTTGGGCAGCGTATAGACGCCGATCGCATACTTGCCCTGCTTGGTCCACAATTCGATCTGCGCCAGCGTCTGATTGGTGAAGGACGCCGACATCACGAAGGACGGGTGGCCGTCGCGCAGCCGAGATTCACCAGGCGCCCTTCCGCGAGCAGGATGATGCGCTTGCCGTCCTGGAACTCGATCTCGTCGACCTGCGGCTTCACATTGTGCCATTTGAGATTGCGCAGGCCGGCGACCTGGATCTCCGAGTCGAAATGGCCGATGTTGCAGACAATCGCACGGTCCTTCATGGCGCGCATGTGATCGAGGGTGATGACGTCGACATTGCCGGTCGCCGTGCAGAAGATATCGGCGCGCGGCGCCGCCTCTTCCATCGTCGTCACTTCATAGCCTTCCATCGCCGCCTGCAGCGCGCAGATCGGATCGATTTCGGTGACGATCACGCGGCAACCGGCGTTGCGCAGCGACGCCGCCGAGTACCCTTGCCGACGTCGCCATAGCCGGCGATGCAGGCGACCTTGCCGGCCATCATCACGTCGGTGGCGCGGCGCACGCCGTCGACGAGCGACTCGCGACAGCCATAGAGATTGTCGAATTTCGACTTCGTGACCGAGTCGTTGACGTTGATCGCCGGCCAGAGGAGCTTGCCCTCCTTGTGCATCGTGTAAAGCCGATGCACGCCCGTCGTCGTCTCTTCGGTGACGCCCTTGATCGCCTCGGCGTTGCGCTTGTAGAAGCCGGGATTGGCCTTCAGGCGCTTCTTGATCGAGGCGTAGAGAACTTCCTCTTCTTCATTCGAAGCGGTTTCGAGGAAGGCGACGTCGCCCTGCTCGGCGCGGAGGCCAAGGTGGATGAGCAGCGTCGCGTCGCCGCCGTCGTCAAGGATCATGTTCGGGCAGCCGCCGTCGCCCCATTCGAAAATCTTGTGCGTGTAGTCCCAGTAATCTTCCAGGCTCTCGCCTTTCTTGGCGAAGACCGGCGTGCCCGTCGCGGCGATGGCGGCGGCGGCATGATCCTGCGTCGAATAGATGTTGCACGACGCCCAGCGCACGTCGGCGCCGAGCGCCTTTAAGGTCTCGATCAGCACGGCCGTCTGGATGGTCATATGCAGCGAACCCGCGACGCGCGCGCCTTTGAGCGGCTTCGACGGGCCATATTCGGCGCGGGTCGCCATCAGGCCCGGCATTTCCGTCTCGGCGATGGCGATTTCCTTGCGACCCCATTCGGCCAGCGAAAGGTCGGTGACGGCGAAATCGTTAAAGTGATGTGCGGTCATGCGAAATCCTTCTGTTTTCTGCGCGCGGCCAGGTTGCGGCTGTCCCAACCCTCGCGTCAGCGAGCGATTGGCAATCCAGAGCAGACCATCATTCCCGGAGCGGCTTCTGGATTTCCGGTCAGGCTGCGGCCTGCCGGGAATGACGCGCCGGGAACGGCTCAACCGAATTCGCGCCGCCGGCAGAGGCCGGCGGCTCGGCGGAAGCCTATAGCAGGGGCCGCCGGGAAAGGCAATAAAGATATAAAGATTTCTTTATGTCAGCCTCCGCACTCGCGGAATCCCTGCAACAAACCGAAACAAACGCGCCAGAATCTCGACACGCCTCTGCGGAATCCTCGGTTGGGCGACTCGCCGCTCGCTCGGAGCCGCGAGCAATTGAGATCATTGGCCTTGAATGAAATCGCATCGAGCGCGGTCCAAAATCAACGAATTCTCGTCGTCGAGGACGACGAAGAGATTAGATCGCTGCTATCGAGATACCTGACCGACCAAGGGCTCAAAGTGATGCTTGCCAGTGACGGCAAGCAGGCTGACGAGGTTCTCGCCAGCGAGCAGGTCGATCTCATCGTGCTCGATCTCAACCTCCCCGGCGAGGACGGACTTTCGATCTGCATGCGTCTGCGGAACACAAAAGGTCCGCCGTTGATCATGCTGACCGCCCGAGGCGAAGCCACGGACCGAATCCTCGGAATCGAACTTGGCGCCGACGATTATCTGGTCAAACCCTTCGTTCCGCGTGAACTGCTCGCGCGTATCGGCGCCGTGCTTCGTCGGACGGCTCCCGACATCGAGCACACCCAGAAAATCAATGCCTATCGTTTCTCGGGCTTTCTCTTGGACCCCTCCGCTCGTCGTCTGTTGGGGCCGACCGGCGTCAGGGTGATTCTGACAAGCGCGGAATTCGACCTGTTGCTGACGTTCTGCAGCAATCCCGGAAAGGTGTTCTCGCGTGACGAGCTGAAGGCGGCGTCAACGACCGAGCGGAGCGTGGACATTCTGATTAGTCGGCTTCGCCAAAAGATCGAGATCGACCCGCGAGACCCGGCGCTGATTCAAACGGTCCGCTCGATGGGCTATGCGTTTACGGCGAAAGTCAACATTCAGTGACAACGTCCGCGCTCCGAAACATCAATGTGCAGCTGGGACTTCTCCTCCTTTTATGCGTCGGCCTTTTCCACGCGGCGGTGACCGCCATCATTTTCCTGTCCGAACCCGCGCTCGAGCGCCCGCGCGACCCGAGCGCATCCATCATTGTCGCGGCCTTAACAGCCTTAAATGCCGCTTCCACGTCGGAAAGGCCGACGATCATCGCAGCCTTGAACGCGAATCTTCCGCGGTTTCACGTTGCGCTCAAAGGACCGGCAGCGCCGACGCTCAACGGACGCCAACCGGTCTATTTTCAATCCCTGCTTCCCGCTGGCGTAAAGATCGAAACCTACGACGGCGACAGACAATTGATTGGATCGCTGCATGACGGTCAAAACTTCGTGCTCGACGCTCCAACCGGGCATCCCGGATTTCGTCGGTTCGCGGTAATCACGCTGGGCTTTGTCGCGATCAGCCTGTTCGTTTTCTCGCTATGGGCGGCGCGCTCGCTCACGCGGCCGCTGACGAACTTCGCCAACGCCGCCGAATCCTTCGGTCTCGACAGCGTGCCTGCGCCCCTGCCGGAGACCGGACCCGAAGAGGTCCGCAAGGCAACGCGGGCTTTCAATCGCATGCAGAGCCGCATCACCGAAATGTCCGCCCAACGAACGAGGATGCTGACCTCCGTCAGCCACGATCTGCGCACCCCGATTACGCGGATGCGTCTTCGCGCCGAATACATCTACAACAGCGACACGAAAGCGAAACTGTTGCGCGACCTCGATCAGATGGAAGCGATGGTCGGCGGCTGCCTCGACTATCTGCGCGGCGGCCTCCGGCAGGAGGCGGTTGCGCTGGATCTCGCGAGCCTGTTGCAGGCGATCGTCGATGAGTTCGTCGACGTGGGCGCCGACGCGCGCTACGAGGGGCTCGATCACGTCAATGTTCTGGGCAGCCCGGACGATCTGGAGCGCGCGTTTTCAAACCTGATCGACAATGCGGTGAAATACGGGGAAAGCCCGGAGGTGCGCTTGTCGGAAAGCGACAAGGCGGCGGTCGTCGAGGTCGTCGATAAGGGGCCGGGCATCCCCCCGGAAAGGCGGGAATTGATGCTTCAGCCGTTCGAGCGGGGAGACGCGGGCGCCTCTTTGAACGCCAACGAGGGGTTCGGACTTGGATTAGCGATCGCGCGCGCAATCGTCGAAGGCCACGGCGGACGTCTGACGCTGGACGAGCGGACAGGCGGCGGCCTGATCGCGAGGGTGTCACTGCCGAAAGTAGACCTCGAAACAAAACGAAACGAATCGAACAAATAATTGTCTCCAGGGAATCCGACATAGGACCCAACAAGGGTCGTCGAGATGTCGAGACATCAATGGAATCCCAAATGCGCTCTCGATCGCGCCGCGTTTGGGCGCTGTCGCCTAAACATGGATGACGTGATCGATTCCAAAAGCTTAGAGCGCGCTCTAGATCACGCCGCATTTGGGCGGAATCGCCCGAATGCGGATGACGTGATCGATTCCAAAAGCGCAGAGCGCACTCTAGCGGGAAAAACGGTCGCCGTCGTGCATCCCGCCTGGCACTCCTGCGGCACGCATCAGGTCATCGCCAGTCAGATCAGGGCCTATAAGAAGCTTGGGGCGCGCGTGCTTTCCATTGCGCTCATGGACGACGTCACGCCTTCGATCGGCGGCGGCGCACGTTGGAAGAATTACCGGCTGCATAGTCGGGACCTCGCCGCCGACGAGAGATATGAGTCATCGGCCACGATCTCGGATCTCTTCAAGACAACGCTCCTAAAGGATGGCTGGCGCCGCCTTCTTCATGGCGATCACGCAACCTGGCTGGTGGAGCTGGTTAAGCGCGCGCCGCTGCCCGCCGGGCTCGATCTCGACGCGATCGACGTGATCCATGCGAACCATTTCTTCGTGATGCCCTTCGTGGAGCGAATGCGCGCGCGCCGCCGCATTCCGGTAATGATCGACACGCACGATATCCAGGCGCGGCAGTACGAACTGCGCAATCGGACAGGGTTCATTCTGCCGCCCTATGCCGACTATGACGGTCTGCTCGCCGTCGAACTCGACTGGCTCGGGCGGGCCGACGTCTGCATACATCTGAATTCGGAGGAGCACGCGACGTTCCGTCAGCTGCTTCCCTCCTCTTCTCACGAACTCATCTATCCGTCGATCGCCCCCGTGCGCGCCGGCTCCACTGGCGCGCAGGCGGTGTTTGTCGCGGGCGACAACACCGCGAATTACATCAGCGCCAGATGGTTCCTCAAATATGTCGTCCCGCGCGCGCCTGGAATGTCGATTTCGATTTACGGCGACATCGCGGGAGGCATTAAACGTCGCGACCGGCGCCTCTATGAAGATCACCGCAATCTTTTCCGAGGCAGGATAGACGACATAGAGTCCGCCTATGCCGACGCGGCGATGGTTCTCCTCCCCACCAAGGAAGGACATGGCCTTTCGATCAAGACCGCGGAGGCTCTCTCCAGCGGTCTGCCCGTCATCGCGACGTCGAAGGCTTTCAGGGGAATGGAAATCGAGCCTTCGCGGCTCCGCAGCGTCTTCATCGCGGACGAGGCCAGCGAATTCGCCGCCGCGATGTCGAAATGTCGCGCCGCCGGAGAAAGGAGCGATCCAATGACGAGCGATACGCGCGCGCTCTACGAAGAGAGATTTTCATCCGAACATTATGCGCGCCGGCTCGGCGGCGTCGCATGCAGCTTGCTGGCGCGGATGCAAGCGGCGTGAAGCCGGCTAAGCGTCGCTCCAGTTCCCGGTCAGGCCCATGGCGCCAAACATGACGCGTCTGGCGAAGGGTTCCAAGCCAGGCATCGCGCGGTCGTCGCTTACACGACGAACTGCGCAAGCCCGCCCCGCAATTCGCGATCTCGTCATTGAGCCGTCATAAAAAGACGTCGCACCGCGACCTGCAGCAAATTGGTCCAAGCTTTAGCCATAGCAGGCAATTTCCGATCCCGTTCCAACGCCCAATTTGATTGGAATTCAGGTCCACAGGCGTCCGTAGCCACGCTTGCCGGCGCTTCCGTTCGGTCTCGCAGAATTGACGAACCCGACTCGACTGTCGGCGGATTGCCCTTGAAAACGAATCGTCGACGCGCCTCGTGGTAGGCTGGATCTGATCCAAAAAAGTTTATCTCCATCCTCTCGAGCTCTTCGGCGCGATAAGTCGCCAGCGGCTTGAGAGATTCGTTTTCCAATCGACGCTCGTGTTTTTCCAGAAGGATGGATTTGTACTTGGGAGTTTTGGCAAGCTCGGTCGCTCGCATCCTCAGCTCTTCTTCAAAGCCCTCAACGTCTTCGCCGAAGACATCGTCAAGAAAGCCGATCTCTCGGGCTCTCTGCGCGCCGAGCGGGTGGCAGGATTGAGTGAGTTCGAGCGCTTTCGCCTGTCCCACGCGCTGTGGAAGCAAATAGGTCCAGTATTCAGAGCCATAGAGTTCCCCCATGCCGCGGTAGTGAGGATTCAAAACAACATTGTGGCGAGCAAAAACCTGATCGGCCGCTAACGCAAGAATCGCCCCGCCAGCGCCGGCGTTGCCACGCATTCCCGCGATCACGACATGCGACATGGTGTTGATGATTTCATGGACCAAGTCGTCCATGGCGTTTATGTTTCGCCAGGACTCTTCGGCCGGGTCTGCGCTGGCTTCAATTACATTCAGATGAATTCCGTTCGACCAGAAATCACGGCCGCCAAGCAGAACGATGACTCTCGTGGGGCGTGTTCGAGCGTATAAAAAGGCCTCGCGAAGGCGCTGACACTGAATCGTGCTCATCGCGCCATTATAGAAATCGAACGAAAGATATCCGACCTTATCCTCTTCTCGATAGACGATCTCTCTGAAGGTGCGATGGTCATCCGGCGCATCGATGGGCAGCGGCCTATCGGGCGTTCCGCGGAGCAAGGGACCGATCACTTGGTTTGCAGGCAGTTTGATCCCAGCAACCGCGCAGAAATCTTCGACGCATAATCCGCAGCCAGCACCCGTCTCTGCGAGGCTGCATATTTCGTTGAGCGTTTTCGGACCGCTCTTGGCCTTCAAATGGGAAATCCATACAGCGCCATCGATGGCGCCGATGCAGATCGCGCCGTCGCGCTGCGCGATGATCTGACCTGGGGAGCCCTTAAGGCGCTCGTCTTCATGCGCGCCATAAAGGAAGCAGTGCACGCCGAGCAAGGTGCCGAGGACGCCCGGCGCGCTGTCGGCCGCGCGAACTTTCCTTACGATCGTCGCCGTCGTGTCGCGCGTCCAGTCAATAGCGCGATCCGATTGCTTCATCGGCGGGCGCAGGCGGCCTCGCGCATCAGACATAGCCTCCGAGAGCGGCTGCGGCCGCCAAGCCTTCGAATGGACTTCGCCGGTCTCAATCCGCCTGATCGCTTCAAGAACCCCACGCAGGGCGGCTTCGGTAACGGGGCCACGATACAGCGTGCTCTTTGTCTGCGGATTGGGATCAAGGGCGAATTCATGAGACGCCCAGATCGGGCCGGCGTCGAAATCCTCGGCTGCTTCCAGGATGGTTACGCCCCACGCGCTTTCGCCGTCGGCTATGGCCCAATCGAGCGACGATGGTCCTCGGTCGCCTTTAATGCCAGGGTGTACGATTAAACAGCGGTAGCGCGCGTAGACTTCCTGAGGAACGGCAATCTTCAACATCGGCGCGATAATCAGCTCCGGCGCTTCTTGGGTCGCGGCTTCGATCATTTCCTCGCCATTCGCGACGACCCTGACCCGAATTTCGTGACCGAGTTCAGTGAGTTCAATGAAAAGCCTCTGGCTGAGGCTGTTATGAGCAGAGGTCAAAAAGAGAATGCGCACGGGACCCTCCCATGTTCTGGTCAGTGCAGGATGAAAGAAACTGTTTGCGCCGAACTCAGCGTTCGTAGCTGAGTTAGGCGTCTAGCGTCGACCGGAAGCGCGCTCGATAGTCGGCTGGACTGGCGTCGAAAAGGCGCTGAAAAGTGCGTCGCATGCGTTCGGCGTTTCCAAAACCGGTTTCCATAGCGATCACCTCGATCGATGAATTCGTGTGCTCAAGTTTGGAGCGCGCCGCGTCCGCGCGCGCTCGTTCGGCGAATTCGGCCGGCGTCTGACCAGTCTCATTGCGGAACAGACGTGAGAAATTGCGCTCGCTCATCGCCATGCGATCAGCCAGCGCGGGGACGCTCAGGTCCGCTTCAGGATGAGCCAACATCCATGTCTGAAGTTCGCTGACGTCCGCTCGTAAAGGTTTCTCCAGTATGCTCGTATGGCCCCTGAACTGAGATTGACCGCCCGGTCGCCTCGGAAACACGAGCAGCGCGCGTGCTACGCCGAGCATCGTTTCCCTACCCAGATCCTCTTCCACTAGAGCTAAGGCGAGGTCGATGCCGGCTGTGATTCCTCCTGACGTGTACACATTCCCATCGCGAACAAAGATGCGGCTCGCATCGACTTCGATTGACGGATAGGCCTTCGCGAGACGGTCTGCATAAGTCCAATGCGTCGTCGCGCGCCTACGGTCTAAGAGGCCCGCTTGCGCTAGAACAAATGCGCCAGTGCAAATCGAAACGATCCGCCGCGTTCTGGGCGCGACCGACCGCACCCATTCGAGGAGCGCAGAGTCTTCGGCGGCGGCTTCGCAACCTATCCCACCGACCACGACTAAGGTGTCCAATCCCTCAACGATCTCTCGGTAGCTATGGGAGGCGACGATCTGCAGTCCGGACATGGTCAGGACAGGTCCCGCCTCTTGAGCGATCACGACGGAGTGATAGGTTGGCGGCTTTCTCAGTACGTTCAACATAAGGTTGGCCCAATGAAATGTTTCGAATGGACCTGAGAGATCGAGGCTCTGGCAGTCCGGGTAGACCAAAAACCCGACCCGGCGGAAATGGACGGACTGCCTGTAAGTGACTTCTGCGCAATGCTTTTCCATGCCGCGATCTTCCAGCGTCATGCAATTTGTCGCAAGGACAAATATCCCACCTTTTCAGCCGGGCGCCGACTTTTGAACGCTCGGCCAGGGTCCTGAGCGAAAGAGCGCCGCCATTAACTAAGCCTGTATTTGCTATCCAACTTCCCTCGCCTGCTCTATACCGATCGCGACATAGCACGCACCCCAACAGCGCCGCCGCCCCATGCTCGCAGCCCTCAAGAACTTCATCAGCGAACTCGCCGGCGAGACCGATGCGCCGAAGCCCTTCGATGCCGCCGACTATCAGCTCGCCGCGGCGGCGCTGCTCGTCCATATCGCCTCGATCGACGGCGAATTCGACGATCGCGAAAAGACCCGCATCCGGCAACTCGTCGAGGCGCGGTTCGGCCTAGCCGGCGACGAGGCGGCCGAACTGATCCAGGCGGCGCGCGAGAGCGAGGCCGACGCGGTCGACCTCTATCGCTTCACCAGCGTGCTGAAGCGCCGGCTCGACGAGGATGGCCGCCGCCAGATCATTGGCATGCTCTGGGACATGGCCCATGCCGACGGCGCGGTCCATGAATTCGAGGAAAATGTCGTCTGGCGCGTCGCCGAACTTCTCGGCGTATCGACCCGCGACCGCGTCGAACTGCGCCGCGAGGCCCGCGACGCCTCGGCCCCCTCGCCGGCCCCGAGCGGGGCGAGCGGCCCTTGGTCGCGCCGGAAGGATGAGGGAAGGTGACGCGTCCGGTCGCGGTCGTCACCGGCGCATCTGACGGAATCGGCGCGGAGCTTGCCCGCATCTTCGCCGCCAGGGGCCATGAGCTGGCGCTGGTCGCCCGCCGCGGCGAGCGGCTCGAGGCGCTGGCCGACGACATCGCCGCGCGTGGCGCGGCGCGCCCGCTGCCGGTCGAACTCGATCTCACCGCCGAAGGCGCGACGGACAGGCTTGCCGTGCGCCTCGCCGAGGCGGGCCTCGCGCCGCAATATCTCGTCAACAATGCGGGCTTCGGCCTCATGGGCCGCGCCCTCGACCTCGACGCCGCCGAGCAGCTCGCGATCGTCGATCTCAATATGCGCGCGCTGACCGCGCTGACCTTGCGCTTTCTGCCGTCGATCGTCGCGACGAAGGGCGGCGTGCTCAATGTCGCCTCGGTCGCCGCCTTCATGCCGGGGCCGGGCTTCGCCGTCTATTACGCCACCAAGGCCTATGTGCGCTCCTTCAGCGAGGCGCTGTCGCAGGAGTTGAAGCCCTCGGGCGTGAAGGTGTCGTGCCTCTGCCCCGGTCCGGTTGAGACCGGCTTTCAGGCGCGAGCGGGGATGAGCTACGAGGGGCTGATGACGGCGATGAAGCCCGCGATGCTGCCGGCGGCGGAAGTCGCGCGCCAGGGCTATGACGGGCTGATGGCCGGCCGGCGCGTGATCGTGCCGGGATGGGTCAACCGGGCGCTGATCTGGGGCTCGGCGATGACGCCGCGCGCGGTCCTGCTGCCGCTGCTCGCGACCGCGCAACAGCGGCGCTAAATAAAAAAGCGAGCCTTACGGCCCGCTTTTCAAACGCCTTACCGGCGGCGCGATTATTCCTCGACGGACTTAGGCTTCAGCACCTGGCGGCCGCGATACATGCCGGTCTTGAGGTCGACATGGTGCGGGCGGCGCAGCTCGCCGGAGTCCTTGTCCTCGACATAGGTCGGCGCCTTGAGCGCGTCGGCGGAGCGACGGAAGCCTCGCTTCATCGGCGAGGTTTTTCTTTTCGGAACGGCCATTTATTCTCTCTTTGTAGCGTAAGCGCGGGGGCGAGAACGCCGCGCCGCGGAAACTGGCCCGGGGCATATACGCGAAATCTCGGGGGCTGGCTACCCCGGCAAGGCCTTTTGCCGGGCGGCGGCGTTCCTGTGGGGATCAACGTCAACCAGCCGGCGACGGTGATCCCCCTTCCGTTCTCCTATATGATTGGAGAATCATGAAAAGCAGCCTGTCGCCTCAGTCCGACGACTACGCGCCGCAGACGGGCGGCCTCGCCGCGCGCGCCGCGGCGACGAGCCGGCCGCGCTATCTCGACGCGCTCAACCCCGAGCAGCGCGCCGCCGTCGAAACGCTCGACGGGCCGGTGCTGGTGCTCGCCGGCGCCGGCACCGGCAAGACGCGGGCGCTGACGACGCGCATCGCGCATATCCTCGCGCTCGGCAAGGCGCGCGCCTATGAAATCCTCGCTGTCACCTTCACCAACAAGGCGGCGCGCGAGATGCGCGAACGCGTCGAGGCGCTGGTCGGCGAAGGCGCGCAGGCCATGCAATGGCTCGGCACCTTTCACGCGATCAGCGCCAAGATTCTGCGCCGCCACGCCGAGCTCGTCGGCTTAAGCCGAACTTCACCATTCTCGATGTCGACGACCAGATCCGACTCTTGAAGCAAGTGCTGCAGGCGGAGAACATCGACGACAAGCGCTGGCCGGCGCGCGCGCTCGCGATGCGGATCGACAGTTGGAAGAATCGCGGGCTGACGCCGGCGCAAGTTCCGGCCGGCGAAGCCGAGAGCTTCGCCAGCGGCAAGGGCGCGCTTTACGCGCTCTATCAGGAACAGCTCGAGTTCACGAACGCCGTCGACTTCGGCGATCTCGATGGAGAGCCTGCGGCTCTTTCCGCGACAACCCAGATGTGCTCGCCGACTATCCGGCTCGCTTCAAACCAACCGTCGACGAATATCAGGACACCAATGTCGCGCAATATCTGTGGCTGCGGCTGATCGCGATGGGGCGCGCGCCGGAGCCAGCAAAATCTGCTGCGTCGGCGACGTGATCAGAGCGTCTATGGCTGGCGCAGCCGAGGTCGAGAACATTCTGCGCTTCGAGCAGGATTTTCCCGGTGCGAAAGTCATCCGCCTCGAGCGCAACTACCGCTCGACAGGGCGCTATTCTCGCCGCCGCCTCGCATCTCATCGCATAATGAAAGCAAGGCTCGGCAAAACCCTGTTCACCGACGGCGGCGACGGCATTCCGGCCGACGCTCGCGGCGTGTGGGACAGTCAGGAAAGCGCGCGCCATCGGCGAGGACATCGAGCAATTGCACCGCCGGGGCGATTCGCTCGAAGACATCGCCATTCTCGTGCGCGCCTCGTTTCAGATGCGCGAATTCGAGCGTTTCGTCGAGATCGGCCTGCCCTATCGCGTCATCGGCGGCCCGCGCTTTTACGAGCGGCTCGAAATCCGCGACGCGCTCGCCTACCTTCGCTGCGTCGCGCAGCCCTGCGACGATCTCGCCTTCGAGCGCATCATCAATACGCCGAAGCGCGGCTTGGGCGACGCGACGCTGCAAATGCTGCATGAATTTGCGCGGCGCGAGCGCACGCCGCTGATGCAGGCGGCGCGTTTTCTCACCGAGAGCGAGGAGCTAAAGCCGAAGCCTCGCGGCGCGCTGCGAAGCCTCATCGCCGATTTCGACCGCTGGCGCGCGCTGATCGACGCAAAGCCGCAGCATGAGCTTGCCGAACAGGTGCTTGATGAGTCCGGCTATACCGAAATGTGGCGCGCCGACAAGACGCCGGAGGCCTCCGGGCGACTCGACAATTTGAAAGAGCTTGTGCGGGCGATGGAGGCTTTTCCCGATCTCGCCGCCTTCCTCGAACATGTGTCGCTCGTCATGGAGGCCGACAGCGCCGTCGATCAGGAGCGCGTGTCGATCGCGCCGACTCTGCACAATGGGGACGCCCGAGTTCGAAGACCGTCTATCTTCCCGGCTGGGGAGGAAGGACTGTTTCCCGGCCAGCGCACGCTCGACGAGCAGGGACGCGCAGGACTGGAGAAGAGCGCCGCCTCGCCTATGTCGACTGACGCGCGCCAAGCGCCGTGCCAAGATTTTTTCGCCAGCAACCGGCGCATCCACGGGCTGTGGCAGCCGACAGTGCCCTCGCGCTTCATCGACAATCTGCCGACGGGCAATGTTGAAGTGGTCGGCGCCGGGCCGCTTCCGCAATATGGCTCTTATGGCGTTTCGCGCTTCGCCAATCTCGACGTCTATGGCTCGGACTATTCGAGCCCCGGATGGAAGCGCGCGCAAAGCCGCGCGGGCGACGCTGCGCGTGGCGCAGCCCGCGAGGCGCGCGGAAAACAGCCGATGACGATCGAGGGCGAAGTGATCGCGCGCTCGTCCGGCGGCTCGCGCTTTTCAGTGGGCGCGCGGGTGTTTCACTTGAAGTTCGGGCCCGGCTCCGTGGCCGCGATCGACGGCAACAAGCTCACCGTTGATTTCGACAAGGCCGGCAGGAAGATGGTGCTGGAGAGTTTTGTGCAGGCGGGGTGAGGGACTAACGAGCCGCAAACGCGTGCGGGCGTAAGAATGTCGCGCCAATCGAATCACTGAGGCGCTACATGCTCACCAATAGCCGCGACATCAAGCGCCGCCTTGAAAAGGACGGCTGGGTGCTTGAGCGCGTAACCGGATCACACCATGTCTTTCGAAATCCCAAGACAGGCGCCATAATCCCCTTGCCCCATCCAAAAAAAGACCTTGGCCCTGGCCTCGTCTGGAAAATCTACAAGGCTGCGGGGTGGCCGAAGGACTGACGCGAATGACGCATTACGTCGCCATTGTCGAAGAGGAAGAAGGAAAGGCGGTCGGCGTCTGGTTTCCAGACTTGCCCGGTTGCGTCTCCGCTGGCGACTCATTGGATGAGGCGATGACGAATGCCGCCGAGGCGCTCGCTCTGTGGATCGACGTTGCGAAAGAGCACGGCGACGAGGTTCCGCAGCCGCGCGCGTTGACCGAGTTGAAGCGCGATCCCGAAATCGCGGAAGACATTGCGCGCTACATGGTCGCGCTCATTGAACATCATCCATTGCGTCAGGCCGCTTGATCGGTCGTCTGGACCTCGCGTGGATGGCCGCGACAAGCGCGGCCATGACGCGGTGAGATGACGCCTCGCCAAGCTGGATTCGCGGGGCCCAGTCCACTGTAGCGCAACCGCCACAGTCCGGCTTTTTCAGCGCCTAAACCGCTTCCGCCGGGCGTCGGCCGATTCACAAGCCGCGCCCCGCGCATTACCTTTGCGTCGAAGCAATGGCGAAGCGCCGCGCGCTTGCGTCATCGCACAGATTTCCACCCAAAAGACGGCCAGACCTCGCAACGACGAGGCTGTCGCGAGGACGAACCATGACTGCTGGCGCAAAAGCCGGGCGAATTTTCTATGTTGCGTCCGCGATCGCATCGGCGTTCGCCGCGCCGGCGATGGCGGCGCAATATCCGCCGCGCCGCGCCGAAGTCTTTGACCCACCGCCGCTCGTCGCGCTCCTTGGCGCAGCGCGCGTTCCGACGCGCGCTCCATTCGAAAACCCTGATTTCGCCTTCGCGGACGCCGCGCCCGCCGCCCTCCTGTTCGACGTCGCGCCGCGCGTCGCGCCTGCGCAGCCGGACCCGCTCGATCTCGCCTGGAGCCTGCAGCCCGCAGAGAACCGCGACCTCGCCGCCGCGGTTGACGCCTGGGCTGGCGACGCCGCCGTCACGCCGGAGCGCCGACGTCTGCGCGCGGCGCTGGCGACAGCTTACGCCGCTAAAATATTCGCGCCCTTCTGGATCGAGAATGGCGAATGGCGCGCCTCGGCCAGAGCCGCCATCACACGCCTCGCGCGCGCCGCCGACGACGGTCTCGACCTTCGCGCTTATGCCGCGCCGGACGCCGCGAAACTCGCGCCGACAGCGGCGGACGACCTCGCCCTTTCGGAAGCGGTCGCCGCCTATGCGCTGCTGGCGCGCGGGTCCCGCGTCGACCCCGCAAGCATCTCGCATCTCATCGGCGCAAAGCATTCGCCCCTGCCCGGACCTGGCGCGCGCGATCGCCGACATCGCCGGCGCCGGCGAAACCGCGGGCGACGCGCTGCAGGCCTATAATCCGCGTATTATGGCTATCAGCAGCTGCGCGAAAAGCTGATCGAGCTGGAGAGCGCAGCGCGCCGGCGCGCCGGCTTCCGACCGACGCTGGCGCCGCCGCCGAGAGCGGCGCGCAAAGCGACGCTCTGCCGATTGCAGGCAAGTCCAAGCGCCGCCGCGCCGGGGCCGCCGCAGCATCGACCTCGCGCGTCGAAGCTGAAATCATCGCCAATATGGAGCGCTGGCGCTGGCTGCTGCGCGACCTCGGCGAAGAACGGGTCGAGGTGAATATTCCCGATTTCGAACTCGCCGTCGTGCGCAACGGCGAGGTGACGCATTGCACGCGCGTCATCGTCGGCAAGGAGACGACGCCGACGCTGATTTTCTCGAACGCGCTGCAATACATCATCGTCAATCCGTATTGAAACGTGCCGCCGTCGATCTGAACAAGGAAATGCTGCCGAAGGCCAATGGCGACGTCGCCGCCATCGCGGCAAGCGGCTTCAACGTCTCCTATCGCGGCGGCAAGCTCGTGGTGCGTCAGCCTGGCCGGGCGAGCGCAACGCGCTCGCCGCATCAAATTCATGTTCCCGAACGACTTCTCGGTCTATCTGCACGATACGCCATCGCGCAATCTGTTCGCTGCGTCGCATCGCGCCTTCAGCCATGGCTGCATGCGCGTCGACGCGCCGTTCGCGCTGGCCGAAGCCGTGCTTGGCCCCGGCAGCGGCTGGTCGGAGAATCGCGTGCGCCGGCTGATCGGCGGCTCGGAACGCTACATCAATCTTTCGAAACCGCTCCCGATCCACATCGAATATTTCACGGCTTACGTCGATGAAGGCGGGCGGATCGTGCTGCGCCCCGATCTCTACGGCTATTCGGCGCGGGTGCGCACCGCGTTGGGATTAGGCGCCTAAGTCTTTCACTGTCGCGGAAAACAGCGCGGCGCAGCCGACCGTTTCGACGCTCACGGCGTCGAAGCGCTTTTCGAGTTCGCGCGTCAACGTGTCGAGATCGTCCTGCATATTCGAAAATATGCCTTTGGAATTGTAGAACGCCATCAATCGCTGCGCCGCGAAGCCGCGCGTCACGCCGTCCTGCAGCAGGGTCGAGCCGAACACGATCGCGCCAGGGTTCAACAAGGGCGACAGAAAATCGAAAGCGCGCGCTTTCGTCGCCATGTCGCCCGGCAGACAGTGAAGCAGATAGTTGACGCCGACCGAGTCGAATTTCGCGCCGTCGAAGTCGATTTTCTCCAGCACATTGCTCGCATAGGTCTCGGGCCGGTAGCGCGCGACGCGGCGCGCCGCAAATTGCAGCGCGTCGGAATTTAAATCCATCAGCGCGACGCGCGGCGCTAGAGCGCGCTGCGAAAAAGTGGGAACCGGATTTTCGCGTAAAGCGCGCTCTAAACTTTTTGAATCGATCACGTTATCTGCATTTGGGCGATTCCGCCCAAATGCAGCGTGATCTAGCGCTCGCCACATTATGATATCCAGAAAAAACGAGCGTCGCTCAAGGAAAGCGACGCTCAGCTATCGCCTGCGGCGTGGGAAGAAAAACTCAGGCCTTCGCGGTCTGGGCGTGAGGCACGCCTTCCTTGTCGAACAGGGCGACGAGTTCGCCGCTCTGGAACATTTCCTTGGTAATGTCGCAGCCGCCGATGAATTCGTTCTTCACGTAAAGCTGCGGGATCGTCGGCCAGTTGGAATAGGCCTTGATGCCTTCGCGGATCGCGCCGTCGGCGAGCACGTTGATCGCCTTATAGGGCACGCCGAGATGGTTGAGAATCTGCACCACCTGCATGGAGAAGCCGCATTGCGGCGCCTGCGGCGTGCCCTTCATGAAGAGCACGACGTCGGAGGATTCGATTTCGCTTTTGATGCGGGCGTTGGCGTCGTCTGACATGTCGATTGCCTTTGTTGCGGCGTTCAAGGCGCCGGTGGAGAATTTATGGCGTCCGCGTGGTCAGCTGCAAGGCATGCAGCTCCCCGCCGAGGCGGGCCCCGAAAGCGGCGTTGACCATCTGATGCTGCTTGACACGGGTCAGGCCCCGGAAGCTTTCGGAGACGACCGTCGCCGCCCAATGATCGTCGTCATTGACCAGCGCGGTCAGCTCCACTTGCGCATCGGGGATAGCAACC
>JAXMCY010000041.1:0-19263 GCA_046349135.1 Methylocystis sp.
ACTTTGCGAACCGTATCGCGCACGATCCCAAGCTCCCGCGCAATCCGCTTGATCCCCTTGCCGTTCTGGAAATGCTCGAACCGGATCCGCGCAATCGTCTCCACACCCGTCATCCCCAGACCCCTCCGAAAATCCGGAGGGATCAAAAAAGGCAGCAACAGGGGGACAACATTCAAGGCGAAATCAGCCCCCAACGGGGATAACATTGCACGCAATCTCACAATTTGGCGGAGATTCGCATGTATGCGCCCTATGAAACCCTTGCTGTCATGCTGTTGGTCGGCCTCGCCGCTGGATGGATTGCCGCAAAGGTCGTGACAAAACATGGCATGGGAATCGCCGGCGACGTTATTGTTGGAGCGATCGGCGCTTTCATCGGGGATTGGTTGCTGCCCCGGATTGGTGTTCATTTGGGGACCGGACTCTCGCACACCGTTTTGAACGCCATAGTCGGAGCTATCGTCTTGCTCGTCCTGGTTCGTGTGATCCGAGCCGTTTGAAGTGAACGTAGATAGCGTTTGTTGCGGGTGACGCCGCGCGCATGTTCTGATACAGGCAACGCCTGCAATATCGAACGCCCCGCGACAGTGAATGTATTGCCGGGGCGTCTTTGCGTTGTTTCGTGGGGGTTGAAGCCGCGCATGACGGCGCTAGCTCGACGGAGTCGGCACAACCCGCACCGACGTTGTGCGAAATTTCGCCTGACCGAGGCCTGCGCTATGACCGAACGCTACGTCTTCCCACTCCGCTACGACGAAAAATTGATCCGAACCGCCGTCACCGGCTTCGTAACGCGGGCTTTGCTCCGCGAGAATGCGGCGCGGACCTTCATTCCGCTTGCGCTGATCGTTCTATCTTGCGCGATGCTGTTTTTCTCGGGAGAAGAGGAGATTGGCGTTGGTCTGTTCTTGGCGGTATTCGCTATTCTCGCAATCTTCGTAACGTCGGGCTGGCGCATGCATTTGCGGACGATGCGCGAGAAGGTAGAGGCCATGCGGGGACGTTGGCCGATGGCGCGTCTGCGCGACGATGGCGTCATCATCGATGGCCCCGGCCCAATTTCGCTCCTGGAATGGCGGCAGATCAAGGCGATATGGCCGATCGAAGGCGCTTGGCTGCTGATCCTAACCATGAACCATTTTGTCACGCTGCCGCTCGCCAATGCGCCTCAGGAGGCGCTGGACTTTCTGCGTGCGCATGTCTCGCCGTCGCCAAACGAGCGAGCGCAATGAGGGATGGCGAGCGGCTGCTGTTAAAGCAGAAGATTGCGTAGCGATTATCGTCACATTGAACGAGCGCCACGACCATTGATATAGGGGGGCTTTTTTGCCGCTGGCGCAATTCTTAAGCCTTGCAGCCTTGCCCATTGCGCGGCAATCTATGTCGATCCGAGGCACGGGCTGCCTTTAACTTCCCGACCGCTGACGACGACAAACGCATGGCGATCCATGTCATTTGCGGAATAGAGTTCGATATTGCGCGAAGCCCAACGGGATGGTTCGGGCTGATCACCTTTCCGAATGGTGCTCGCGTCGAAATTCACGACTTCGAAACAGAAGCTGGCGTAAAGGCTTGGATACGGGTCAATGCGCGCGATTTGGCCTTGAATTATCTAAACTATCGCTGACGACGGCTCGCGGGCTTCCAACGTCAGTGCTCGCGTGATCGTCTGTGCCACGGCCTTGGTGTCGGCGCTCGCCAGCGCCATGATGAGAAGAGGATAGGGCAGGCGCTCAGCTTTAACGACTCCTTCAGTGCGAAGATCGGCGATCGTCGGAGGGTGGGATACTGCTCAATGCTCGCCCGACGAGATGATCGAGTCCAAACGCGCCATTGCCTTTAGAAGGTGACTGCCAAAGGGCAACCCGCCAACAAATTCCTCCGTCCGCGTGGGCTCCTGACCCCACGCGATTAAGAATCCCGCCAGGGCCAAAAGCAGGACTGAAAGCCAAGCTGACGTGAGCGCTGCAAGAACCCAACCCCCAGGGCAATTCCCATCTTGGTTCTATGGTTCATTATTGCCCTCCTGTTCGTCGTGAAAAGTTAGAACAGCGGGCGAGCCGGCACCGTCAAGCCGGTGTCCGTCGACGCTTATCGTGCAAATGTTGGGCACGGCGCGCCAAGCGCTTCGGCTACTAATCAGAACTATTTGATTTTACTGGCGCGCCGGTCAGGATAAAACTGAGAACACTTATATTATTGAATTTGCACTATAAAAAGTCCGACTGATGTTGCGACGCTGAGATAACTCCACTCGCTGCGGCGTGAACGCCGAGGTCGGATCCACCCGATCGTCACGGTTCTCGCTATCCTTGTGCGGTCCATGGTATGAATGATACGGCTTTGACGAGCCTCAGTGCGCGCCGCGCAAAGAGCGCGAACAAAAAGGCGGGACGCTCGGCCCGGCATTCTCCGGTCTAGGAATTGGCGTGTTGTTCGCCGGCGCGACGCGACGGTTGCTGCGGCATGAAGCAAGAACTCAATGAAGCTTTCGCGCGAACTCAGGACGTTAACGTGCCAATGCCGGCGCAATAAAGATCGAGCAGCACGCCGCCGAGCTTCATGATTTCGCGCAAAGTCGGCGCATTCTCCCAACGCGACATAGTCGGCTGTGAGCACAAATCGTTCCCCGTATCGGGCAAGCGCCCGCAGGCGATCTTGAAGGCCAAATCCTTGCGTAGATGATCGAGATCATCCGCATCCTCGTAACCGCGCGCGATAGCGAGAATACGCGCACGAAAGATACTGTCCAGCGAATGGGTGATCAGCAAGGGATTGCGCGGAACGGCGACGGCGGCGGCGAGTTTGTCCGCCAGTCCCTGCCGGCGCTCGGCTTGCCCCAGCAACATCACCCCAGCGTCCGAGGTGATGCGTCCACCATCGAATGCGGCGTTGATCTTCTTGCGGCCAACGGCTGGAAACGAAAACGGGAGGGAGGTATCTTCGGTCATGGCGCGCGTAGCGTCGATGCAATGGCGTGAAGGATCGGCGTAGACAACCAATCCATACACTAAATCAACGCCTTACGCTACGCTCGCCAGCCCACAATCACCCCATCGCTGAATAAGGTGGGTTAGCGTATCAATGTCTCCAAAAGCAAGGTAGCCGCCGCCCTCGACGCATCGTCACCGACAAGCTCGGCTCTTATGCTGCGGCTCGCGGAAAAATCATGCCGAACGTCGAGCATTGCTCGCTCAAGGGATTGGAAGCGCCGAAACGGGCACGAACATGCGGCCAGAATACCTCAATGAGCAGAGCGACTCACGGGCGAAGAGTTGGCAGGAGGGAGCCATTTGCGGAAGTCCGACCGGAGCCTTCCCGTCAAGTCGCCGTCAGCGTCAGCAGGATGTCGGCATACCAAGCGCAATTGAGACCGAGCGCCTCGTCGAGGACCTGGTCGCGTGTGCCGACATCGAGCCTCGACGAGTGAACCCCGAGCAGTCGCCACGGTAAAGCGTCTTGCTTCGAGGCGCCCCCGGTTGCGCGCATTACGACGGGCGCGCCGCTCGTGCCGCGATGCGTACGCGCATCAGTCAAGAAATATCCCTGTCCTTGAAAACGGAGACCGAAGGAAGACGCAAGCACCGCTTGGCGCACGACCGGCATGTGATGCAAAGTGTCGTGAAAGCCGAGCGGAAAGCCGACAATGAGCAGCGACGCGCCAATCTCGATGTGCTCGCGCGCGTTCAAGAGGTGGGCGGGATTAAAAGCGTGGTAAGCCGCCGACTCTGGCATGACGGAGCGGTCAATCTCAATTGCCGCGACGTCGATCGCGCCTGCGGAGTCGACGCCTTGGCGCCAGACGGGGTTGCCATGGTGATACAGCGGGATCGAAAAGCCGGTGGACTTGGCCATGTTTTCTGAGTCATTGTGGAGTTCGATCTCCAGACGGTCCGGGAGATGACGGCTCTGTTCATCCTTCATCACGTGCCGGCTCGTGACCAGGAACAAACGTTCATCGCGCTCGAAAAAAAAGCCGCTTGCATTCGTTCGCAACCACTGTTGCTCGAATGTGCAAATCCGCGCTGCAGTGAGCAAGAGAGAGTCTATCGGCGCATTCTCCTCTTTAGCCCGGCCTCGGGCCGTCGAAGCGGCGAGGATTGTCGAGCGCAATTCATACCATATTCAGGGTTTGAATTTATTCGGGCGCGCCCGACGGGAAAGCGCCTTCCCTCCTTTGGGATTTTTGTCTGCCAGCGCAGCACCCGTGTCACCCGCGAATAGTCGCCAAACGCGCCAACCCAGGCCGCTTGGGATCTGACCCAGCGGCCCTATATTAGTCTTGGGCGCCTGTCGACTTGGGCGAGCGTGTCCACGCCAATAAAGCCCATAAGAGGTAACGCATGGCTGGCATCCACGTGACGCAAGTCGAACAACATCCGAACGGAAAATTGGTTTACAGCGTTCGTGTGCAATCCGCCGAAGGCAGGATGGAATTTCCGATCGAGGTGCAGGACGTAGGAACTACGGCTCAAAATGAAGAGGCTGTTCTTCGATCCATGCTGCGTTTTACCGAGGAGTTGACCGAATCCGTTCGGAAACGTCTCGAGTGATGTGCTCCCGGTTCGACGAAGATTTGGAGATCGGTTTCGCAGACCAAGCAGCGTGTCGATCGCCCCGCTGAAGCCGGCATCCCCCTGTCGACGCGACAGTTTGTTCCCCAAGACTGCGAAGCGGTTCATGGAAAAGAATTTGCTCGATCGAAAAGAGATTGAGCGCGCGTTCCACTCCGGCTTTTTAGAACGCTTTAGCGCTGGGACGTTCGCCCCGCAAAAGCGGTCGGCGGTCAGGGCCTGCCGCTGGCGGGCCGCGGCCGAATTTTCCGAGCGTCCTCGCGGCGCCTGTCCCTACCGTAAAATCTATCCGGCTGGCGCACCGCGTCGAATTGGTTGATGTTCTCCCGTATGGCGGAGTTGCTCCAACTCATCTGGTCGGCCCTCATCGGGTTGTTCCGGTCGGGCGCCTTGCGGGAATCCGAGATCGCTGCGCTACGCCGTCAGCTCAATGTGTTGCATAGACAATCACCGAAGCGGCCAACATTCAGCGCCCTCGATCGACTGATCTTCATTGTTCTCTTTCGCATTGCTCCGGGAGTTAGGAACATTCTGAAGATCGTCGAACCCGAAACCGTCGTCCGCTGGCATCGTTCGAGCTTCCGTCAATTCTGACGCTGGAAATCCCGTTCCCGCCGCGGCCGCCCACAAGTCCCGTCAGACGTTCGCCAATTGATCCGAGAGATGAGCCGGGCCAATCCATTGTGGGGCGCGCCGCGCATCCACGGCGAGTTGCTCAGGCTCGGAATCGAGATCGACCAAACCTCGGTCGCAAGTATATGGCGAAACGCAGAAAGCGGCCTTCTCAAGGGTGGAGAACATTTCTGCGCAATCATGCCGATGGCGTCGCGGCGATGGATCTTATTGATTATGCGCCACGATCGTCGGAGGATATTGTCGTTGGGCGTGACCGCGTATCCTACTGCGGAAGGATCCCCCGCCAGCTTGACGAGGCATGCGGCTGGGAGGAGACGCCGATATATCTTATCCGCAACCGCGATGGCGTTGTCTTTAAACGGCGTCTGCGCGCGATGGGCATTCGCGACAAACCAACGCTCCCCGCTCGCCTTGGCGGAATGGACACTGTGAACGTCTGATCGGCTCATCCGACGGGAATGCCTCGATCACATCGTGACCGTTGGCGAACAACATCTACGCCAGATTCTGCTTTCTTACCTAAACTGTTATAATGGCGCTCGAACGCATCTCGCCTTGAGCAAGGACGCGCCGATATCGCGCACCGTGCAATCAATTGGAACCATGCGCTCAACGCCAATTCTCAGAGCAATGCATCGTCAATATGCTCGGATTTAATTTGCGACAGGGAATCTACGCGGCCAAAGAGAGTGCGAACACGACGATGCACAAAGCGACCGCGACCGCGACACCCAGGAGGGGCAATGATGAACCATAGGACCAAGATGGGAATTGCCCTGGGGATTGCAGTTTCTGCCGGGCTCACATCATTTTTGCTCGCCTTGCTTCTGTTGGCGCTAGCTGGGTTTTTAATTGTCTGGGGCAAGGAACCCAAGCGTACGGAGGAATTTGTTGGGGGGTTGCCCTTCGGCAATTACCTTCTCAAGGCGATGGCTCAATTGGATTCAATTATCTCGTCGCGGGACAATTGAGCAGTCCGGCGCCTCGTACGTAATTGGGTGAACCCGCTCCGGCGTCGCCGATGATGACGCGACGTGATGATGGCTGGGACAATCGCGCCGGCTAATTTGAATTTTCGTCAGCCAAATTCCATAGCCGATCCAGCAGGACTTTCAGATCGGCGTGGCAGCGTTCGATATGATCTCGAATGACAACTCGGTCATCATGCGTCAGAGTATCCAGCCTAATATTGAACCACTCGCGCCGGATAGTCTCGCGCAGCGATTCTATTTCTCGGACTAGCTTCTCAGCTTCGGTCATCAGATGAGTCCTTGTGCTCGGACTGCCCAGCTTGCCTCGGCGCTTCGGAGCTCGTTGGCCGGCGGCGGCTTGCACAGCGACTATTGTTAGCGCCCTTGCCCGCGATTCACAGCCGCGGGACTTTTTCAGCTTCGCTCCAGGCTCGTCGCCGTTTCCATCCATTACGGCCGACGCGGCGGTCGGGCGGCCTTGTGTACTGGCCACGGCATACCCAAATAGTGCTTTGTCGGGATTCCTCTTCATTTCCTTGTCAACTTCAAACACCGCGCGCGCCGCCGCCCCTGGCGACGCCGAGGCGGGCGCGCTGGCCAATACTCGGCGCGGCACTGGCGTTGAAAGCCGTGCCAACACCGACGCAAGACATCGCTGGGCCGAAATTCTACCGGGCCCAAACTCTCGAAGGACAGATACTCATGGCCAAAGCCGAACTTGGCGCGAAGCGCCGTTGCCTGACCTGTGGGGCTCCCTTTTACGATCTCAATCGCATGCCAATCGTCTGCCCCAAATGCGCCGCCGCCTTTCAGGTGGTCGAGATCGTGCGTTCGGCGCCGAAGCGCGCACCGTTGCCTCGGTCCGCCTATGTGCGGCCGACGCCCCTCGAGCCGGAGATCGTCGACGCCGACGTATCAAAGGACCATGCGGAAGACGGAGAATTGGAAGACGGTGAATTGGAAGACGGGGAAACGCCCGCAATCTGAGCCGGTCGCCAAGGCGCCATTAGGCGCGAAGCTGAATTTCAGCGGCTTCTCCACGCGCAAAAAAATAATGGTCGAAGCCAGCCCGGTAGGGGGTGTCGGTGGAAAGGATTTCGCCGAACTTTTGGTTCGGGTCGCGTAGACCGGCGGGACGCAACACCGATCCTGCCGCGATAGTTAATCGTATGTTACGCGTGGGGTTCGGCGCGCTAGGCCCGCAACCCAGATTGGCCGAAATACGGGAAATCACGTGTATGCGATCCATTCGAGAGCGACGAAACTCCGTTGAGACGCATTTCATCCGAGTGCACCTGCGAGACGCGCGCTTCGCCGCGCTATTCCTTGGCGCGGCGATTGCATGGAAAGGAGCTGCAATCGCTTTTCACCGCATGTCGTGGCTTGCAGACGAGCGCATGAGACGGTTTGCCGTCAGAAGGACGCCATGCGCTCGTTCATTCGAACCCGCCGAATGTGCGAGTGGGATGATTTCGCCAGCCGTCTGAGGTTTGCTCGCGGCCGATTGGCGACGCCGGAAGCAACGCCTCTCCCGCCGTTCGTGCTGCTCGCGGAGCCCGGCTTTTCCGCAGCGGAACAACGCGTCTGTTCTGAAATCTGGATGCGAGCGCGGCTGGCGGCGGCCGCCCTGGAGCGCGAGCGGCTCGATTTTCGTTTTAACGCGACACAACAAGACGCCGCGAAATTAAGGCTCGGCTATCTTTCCAACGACTTTCAGGATCATGCGACCGCGCGTTTGCTGATTGAAATGCTCGAAGCGCAGGACCGCGCGCGTTTCGAGCTTCATGCCTATTCCTATGGCGGCAGCGGTGGCGGCGATATGCGTGCGCGGCTGTCTCGCGCCTTCGATAGTTTCAATGACATCACGCCGCTCTCCGACGCTGAGGCAGCGCAGGAGATTTACCGAAACGGGATCGACATTCTCATCGACCTCAAAGGTTTCACCCAGGCAACGCGAACGTCAATCCTCGCCCTGCGCCCGGCCCCGATACAGGTAAATTTCCTGGGTTATCCCGGGACGCTGGGCCCAGGGCTGTGCGATTACATCATCACTGACGTTTTTTGCACGCCGTCCGAGAGCGCCGCAGATTATGCGGAATCCTTCGCCTATCTTCCCCACTCCTATCAGCCACATGGACGCCGCGACGCTGTAGACATTGCGCCGCATCGCGTCGCCGCCGGTCTGCCGGAAGAAGGATTTGTCTTCTGCTGTTTCAATCAAACCTTCAAATTCACTCCAGCAATTTTCGACATTTGGTGCCGTCTGCTGCGCAGTGTGCCGGAGAGCGTTCTGTGGCTTCTTACGGCGCGTGAGGCAGAGGGCAATCTTCGCAACGAGGCGTGGGAGCGCGGCGTCGATGGTTCACGGCTGATTTTTGCGCCGGACTTACCGCATGGTGAACACCTCGGGCGTCTCCAACTCGCTGACCTCGTCCTCGACACAGCGCCCTATGGCGCTCATACGACCGGGAGCGATGCTCTTTGGGCTGGCGTTCCGATCGTGACGCGGCCGGGCGCGACATTTCCCTCGCGCGTCGCCGGCAGCCTCTTGCATGCGGTCGGACTTCCCGAATTGATCGTTGAGGATCAAGACGATTACTTCGACCTTGCCTATGCTCTTGCGACGGATAAGGAACGGCTGAGCGGTCTGCGTCTCAGGCTCGCCGGCAACCGTCTGACCGCGCCGTTGTTCAACGTAAAACTCTATACAGTCGCGCTGGAAGCTCTCTACAGTAGGATGTGGGCGCGATACAGATCAGGACTGCCTCCAGCCGCAGTCTGAGCCACCGTCAATCGATCGTCTCCTGGAGAACGATACCGCCGACGCTGGATACGTCCTATTGCGTCCAGATGGTCGAGCGGAGCAACCTTTAGAACAATTGATCCGAGGGGCGCGCAGTCGCGCATGAAGCAGAAAGGCCTTTTGGGCAGCTCATTGACTTGCGAGCGCCCGCCCCCACATGAGCTACAGTGGATGACGCTCCCTTCGGAAGTCGATCAACCGCTTCGAGGGGAGAATTATTATGTCAAAACTTCTACTAGGTATGATTGTCGCGTTTGGCGGTCTATCGGGACCAGCCTCTGCAGAAAATCAAAAATGGAACGTCACTGAAGAAAGCTCGTCTGGCGTCAAAGCTGGTCAGGGTGTCTGGTCGGTGAACACCGACCCCGAAGGCAAGATAACCGGCACCGCCGGTTTGCAGTTGGACAACGGCAACCCGCTTACCTACACGATTGCCGGCTATGCAAAAGACTCAATTTATACAATTGGGATGTCTGACCGCAGCGACGGGAAAAAGGGCTGTGTGTGGAATGGACACGTGCCTGCCGGCGGAGACAAATCCCACGGGCTTATCGGCACTGCCGTCTGCGACGGCGGCGTCAAACTCATCGTACGCGCCGGATTCTAATTGCGGTAATATGTTCTGCTAGGCGCAAGCGATCACAGAAATCGTAATCTGCCCGCAAGGATCTACGAGCTGGCCGCGGCCCTCGCGTGTGATAGCTCTGTGATCTTCCTGGGGGGCAGTCGCTCCGCGACTTGTGGTTTAGGCTTGGGTCGAACCGCAGAGTCGAGGATACCTTACGTGCAACGACAGAATGCTTTGGTTGAAGAGCATTCTCACCAATTTCGGCGGCACTCCTAATCTCGAAGCCTCTTTGTGTTTGCCGCAGTCCTGGATATGTGCAATCAACTTAGTCGGAAGCGCAGAGTTGAACGAGAATAACGCAAGGAGTCCCGCTGGACAGTCAAGCTGGAGCGTCTTTTCGTAACGCTGCGACATCATTGTCCAACGAGAATCGCTTCCGTCGCCGCCAATGCGGCCTATGTTTGAAGTCGAGCTAAACTGACTCCAACTGCCTGTTCGTTTTTGTGCGGTGGAACGAAGCGGCTTACATCTCGCGGCAGTGAACGCTTCCAGTGTCGGCGGAAACGTCGCGGCCTTTCCCGGAGGGCCGTTAAATGACGCCGCAATCAAGACGTAGGGTGAAGGGCGAACTGGATGGCGAGCGCGACCTGACGCTTATCGCTGAGCAGCTGAAGAAAACTTTTGCCTCAGTCGTTGCAGAACCGCTACCCCCAGCCATGCTCGATTTGTTAGACGCGCTCGATCACAAGCCTGCGGGCTCCGATACGCTTCGACGACTTCCAAATTCAGAGTGATGTGTCCACCGCTTCAATCCGAGCGATTCCGTGCCGTAATGCTATCACGGTACGTTGAAACCGCTGGCGAGGTCGCGAAACAAGGCAACTATTATGTTTGCGAACAAAGCCGCGATCGAGCACGCCTTTGATTTGGCTCGTTCAGGAGAGTGCAGTTGCATCTCGGATCTTACGCAACGCTTGGACCGTGAAGGCTATCACAGCAAGCTTAAGAAGCAGCTCACGAGCTTAATTGACGAGTCAAAGAATGCTCATATTGAACATGCAGCGGACTTTTCTTTAGATTTCGACGATGGCGAACTGCGCCGCAATCGTCACGTTACACCCGGAAATCGAATTGTTCCTCAGACGGAACGACCCGGCCCCTCTCTAAAAAAGTGACACGCTTTGGCGCGTATCATCTGGGAGTGGATGTTATCCAAGCCAACGCCAGAAATCCGGTCGCGGCCGAGGCGACTGACGCGCTAAGCACGCCAATCTTGACGGAGTCCAAAAAGTTGGGCTGGAAAGCCAGTCCGGCGATGAACAGTGCCATGGTGAAACCGATGCCGGTCAAGAGACTGCCGGCCGCCAACAGTCCCCACGATAGCTCGCTGGGACGGGTTGCGATGTTCAGCGTTACGGCCAGCAAACTGAAAAGTACAACTCCGGCAGGCTTTCCCACTACGAAGGCGGCAAAAACGGAGATTGTCAGAGTTTGGTCGATGCTGGCCGACGACAAGGACACGCCCGCATTCGCCAGGGCGAAGAGCGGCAGGATCATGAACGCAACCCAAGGGTGAAGGGCGAACTCAAGGCGCTCGATCGGCGACACGGCCTCGCGGGCGGCAACGCCGGCCTGACGGAGGTCGAGCTGCGCCGCATTGTCGCGGCTCCAGTGGTCCCCTGGAGGATATGCGATGACGCGGTCAAGTATAGCGTGAAGGCGCCGATCACTTACCCAGCTCCGCGCCGGAGTCATCAATCCGAGGATGATGCCTGCGAGCGTCGCGTGGACGCCCGAGGCGTCGAGCGCCAACCAGATGCCGCCGCCTATCGCGAAATAGACGAGAATGCTGCGTATGCCCAGACGTGCAATCACGGCCACGATGGCGAGCCCGAATCCCGCGTAGCCAATCGCGATCCAGTTCAATGCTTCCACGTAACCGATCGCAACGACCAGTATGGCGCCGATGTCGTCAAAGATCGCCAGAGAGAGCAAAAAAAGCCGCAAGCTTTGTGGAATACGTGAACCGAGCGTCGCAAGACATCCGATGACGAACGCGGTGTCTGTCGAGATGACGGCGCCCCAACCGCTCGCGCCTGGCCCGCCGCGGGCCAACAGCAGATACAGCCCGACCGGAGCCACCATGCCCCCAAAAGCCGCCGCGAGGGGAAGCGCCGCCATTCGCCGGTCGCGCAGCTCCCCTAGGACCAGTTCGCGCTTCAGCTCAAGTGCGAGGACGAAGAAGAAAAGCGTCATCAGCGCGTCGTTTATCCAATTCCTCAACGAACGAGAGAATTCTATGTCTCCCAACCTGAATCCTGCGTGGATTTCCCACATCGCTATAAATTGCGAGGACCACGCCGCGTTGGAGAGCACCAGCGCGAGGAGCGTGCTGAGCAACAGGACTGCGCCGGCCACAGCCTCGATGCGCAGGAACCGCATCAATGGTCTCGTAAGCCAGTCTGCCGGCACCTCGGGAAGCCGCGTGCGGCCGTCGCCCATTTGTTAGACCTTCAGTTCTGCCTTTGAGGCAATGGCGGGTGACGCGTTAGCGCGCGTGTCGTATGTCAGCTTCCACGGGAGCCAGCTTGCGTGAATGACCTAAGTTCTTCCATCCAAAAGGCGGCGCTTCGATCCCGAGATGATTCGTTGGTCCGCAACGTTCACTGATACCACAACGGTCACGGCGTCCCCGGTCCGCCTTGCTTAAAAATTATGCGGGAGCCGCGACCCTTTTTCCAACTTTGCGGCTTCCGCCACACACATCGCGCGCGGCTGTCGTGTAGGCCGTTTCGTCGGCCACCTCTTAGGTTAACATCTCGACTGGTCTGAATGGCGCCAATGCGACGATGTCCATCGGCATCAATTCACCGTCGTCAGCGCCGTAACGAATGGCGCCCGATCCAATCGCTCGGCGCGACTTTGTAAAGCGGGCAGAGAATGTGTGGCGGGGCCATCGGATCGGCGCGACTCGGCGCCAGTCGTGATTGCAACCACCTCAGACCCACAAAGGCGGGGCACCTCCTCGAAATGTTCTCGACAGGATGCGCCAAGAGATATGACTGCCGGTCAACATGAAATCATCGTCTGCGTAGTCTGCGGCGATGCGAAGCGAGGATATTCTCTTTTTTCTATCACCCTTGCTCCGTCGCCTTTAGCGGCGTTTTGTCGCGAAGTGGGCTTGTTTGGCAGATCGCGTTCCAACGCCCAAAACAAATTATGTCTGAATATTTTTCTCGAAACTGCGTTCCGTCGCACCTTTGAATCATAGAACAATCGGAGTTTCAGCTGTAATCGTTTGCGGGTCAAGCGTCAGAATTTGGTTGCATATTGTTATTCGGCGCAGTTGTTCGGTTTTAGCGCTGCAATGCGAAGCTTGTAATTTTGCAAATATGCGCTACCTATTACATTATCGAAATTTGGCCGAACGATCTTGCTTCCGCTCTCTCTTGCGCGTCGGCTCCTGACTTCCTCTCCAGAACTTCGATCCGCAGGCGCTTTGCAATGGGCAAAGCGCAGTCAGCTTGTTCTTGAAAGGACATGTCATGCAGACCGGCACAGTAAAATGGTTCAACGGCCAAAAAGGCTTTGGCTTTATTCAGCCTGAGTCCGGCGGCCCGGACGTCTTCGTCCACATCAGCGCGGTTGAGCGCGCGGGGCTGTTCGGCCTCGCAGAAGGCCAGAAGGTCACCTACGAAATTGCCGTCGACGGACGTAGCGGCAAATCTTCGGCGAACCAGTTGCAAATCGCGGCCTAGAAGAGTTTCGCCCCTGGCGGTTGATCACGCGTAGCAATCCCCGTCAGGGCGCAAATTATACTCCTGCCAAAGCGCTCGGGCATCGCTGCCCGAGCGACAATGAGGTCATCAATCCGAGGGGCAAGACATGGCTAAAGGCCAACGACGCGGGAATCGCGAAGTGAAAAAGCCTAAGAAAGATAAACCTCGTGATGGGAGCGCGGTTGCGGGCAAGGAATCGTCCTGGCTGACCGTTGAGAAGCTCCAAGCGCGCGAAGCCGAAGCGAAACGCCGACACTGAAAGCGCGCGAGCGGCAGCCTTCGCAATTACGTCGGATAAATCTAGGAGCGCTTTCAGATGTCGAATGACAACGAAAATGGCGCGCGCGCGCGCCATCAAGCACATCGCATCATCTCCGGCCCATCGCATAAGTTTCCGATTGGCGTCCGGGTGATTCAAAGGTTCGGGGCGCCGCTTAACATGGATTCATTTCAAGTCACTCGTCATCTTCCCGATGACGGCGCGGGGTTGCAATATCGGATGAAGAGAGATCGCGATGGGCAGGAAAGGGTTGCTATCGAATCCTCTCTCGAACTCGTCCGGCGGGTGGACAATCTAATCTAAAAGCTTCTGGAGGCGAATGTGGACGTGAAGGACTACAGAGCCGAAGCCGTCCTCTTTTTTTGCAAGGCGACAAATGCGAATTGCAGATCGCTTAGTTTCCAGCGGTTCGCGCGCGCGTCAGAGGCCATCCGCTTTGCGGTAGAGGAGCTTGCGCCAATGGCCTTGGCCAGTTGTTCACTGGAAGTAGATGAACAGCACTTTTTCGGCCGCGAGATTCGCCCGCTTTACGACAGCCCCGACTATCCCTTACGGCGCCGACCGGCGAAATTGCATTCGCGTCGCGCCTAATAGTGTGACTTGCTGTGCGCAGGGAAGGCTGGCCGGGGGCCCTCGCTCTGTCGATCGCGCGGGCGTTGACCGACGGCGCGGCGTTGAGTCACCCTCTCTGCGTCGCCTCAACATAGTCCTACACGCGAATTCCGACAGCGCCGATCGTACCGCGCTTACGCTTGGCGCTTTCATATCCCGCACGCGAGCCGCTCTTGGGAGTCGAGCTCAGGGGCGGCTATCGATGATGGCCTTCGTCTGGTCCGCGCTCCGCCCGGCGGCTTAGCCGCAAAACGACCCAAAGTTCTGGGCGAGCGCCCATCGTTGCGACCGCTGACACATAGCAAACCAGGGCGGCAAATCGGCCGCCAGGTGATGCCGTAGCGGATCACGTAGCGAAGGCCGCTGAAAACTTCACGCAGCGCGCGCTGCCGGTGCGGCGCATCCGCAGTCATCAGCGTCACACAAGATGACCGGGACGCCGAGGCAAATGCGGAAACTGCGACCCGGCCGACGATGCGCTTCGTCACATTTAAGAGCGAAGAACAGCTCGGCGTCCAGTCACGCCACCGCACGAGAGATCAACTCGTCGGCCAACGAACCGCGCTCATCAATCAGCTTCGGGCTGTTCTTTTCGTGCGCGGCCCTGGTTAGCCGCAAAGGCCGGACAAAGCTGGATCGAGTTGCGGGAAGAACTGACGAACGCGAGCGGTTTGAGCCCCCGTATGCAGAAGCTGATAAGCGATCTGATGCTCGAGCTTCGGGAACTCGACACGCGGATCGTAGCGTTCGACCGAGTGTTCGCCGAATTGAGTCGAGCCGACGAAACAATGCACTCCTACTGTCGATTCCCAGGACCGGCGTCATTAACCTCCGCGCTCCTCGAACAGTCGAAACGTAACGTCGTTGTTGTCGCTTTATCACGAACAAACTGGCGCGAATCGTGAGGGCCATTGCCGCGGTCTGGGAACGCTTTCGACGCCCGTGTGGTAGCGGTGTGACGGCTGAAAGAATGACAGCGGAAATGCCGCGAAGCTGTACTCCGTCTGCAAGAAGTCTGCCGGTGCCGTGAACAAAGACGGCCCAACAATCGATCGGCGTTCGGTAAACCTGTCATCAGGCAAGGGCCAATCCGAGGCGGATATCTTATCAGGAACCGGGCGCGCGACTCTCGATCTTGGCCGGACATTTTGAGGCAGATTGTGAGGTCCATTATGATCACAACGCTTGCAGATGGGGCGGGCCATTCGTTGCCTGAGGGCGTTCACTCGGACCACGCCGGAACGCCTGTGAATCCGATGGCAATATGCGCCGCGACGGATCCGACGTCGTTTGGCTGTTGCAGTCAAGCGACGAAAAGTCAGCCGTCGATGAGCGCGGAAGAGTGCACGGCGCGCCAGAACTCTCGCCCGTCAAAGAGTTGCTTGCTGCTGAAAAGTTTGGAGTGGATTATCGCGCAAGATCGGAGAGACGACGACGTCGAAGCAGTCGACCAAAATGCCCCCGATTAAGAGCGCAAGATTAAAGCAAGCGTGCCGCTTGCGTGTAAGGTTTTGTCTGCACATTGATTTTTGCCGGCCATGAGACTTTTCGCAGTGTGCGCCTCTTCGCATATTGTTTCTTTTTCAACGCCATGACGCGAGCTATCCGGGTTACCGCTTGTTTTGCGGCTTCGCCGGCGCAAGCTGTTGCGCATGAGCAACGACGACGCTTCCGACCTTCGAGTCCGCCCCGGAAAAATTCGTGATCGAGGCGGCGTCTCCTCGCAGCGACCGCGCTCTTTCCGTGCGCAAGTGATGAAGGCCGTGACGAAGGCGAAGGGTGCCGGAATCGGGCCGGCGCCGAAGCGTGGCGATCGCTCCCATCGGCGACGCGACGGCGCGTCGGGCCGACCCCGGAAAGGGAGATGTTGTCGGATTGGCCGGGGACAGGCGGCGGACGATCGGTTGAAGCTCGCGGCTGAAGGGCGCGGGCCGAGCGAGCGAATGCGCCGCGTCGTCGTGAAGGCGCGAATCGTGAAGTTGAAATTTGGAAGCAAGGGAGCCGACGCGCATCTGCGTTATTTGCAGCGCGACGGGACTGACCGGGAAGGAGAGAAAGGTAGGCTCTACGGAGCGGAGACTGACGCGGCGGATGGCCGCTCGTTTCTCGAGCAAGGGCGCGAGGATCGGCATCAGTTCCGATTCATCGTCGCCCCTGAAGACGGCGATCAGCTTTCCGACCTTTGCGCCTTCACCCGCGACGTTATGAAGCAAATGGAGGCAGACCTCGGAACAAGGCTCGATTGGGTCGCGGTCGACCACTTCAACACTCGGCCATCCGCATAGCCATGTCGTCGTCCGGGGCAAGGATGATACCGGCAAGGATTTGATCATCGCGCAGGACTACATCACGGATGGCGTCCGGCTGCGCGCGCAGGAGGTGGCGACGCTGGAATTGGGTCCAGAGACTGACCTGGAGCTGCGATCAAAACTCACGGCGGAAATCGCGGCCGAGCGCTTCACCCGGATCGACCGGGCGATGCTCGCCGAAGCCAGCGAGGGAACGCTCGACCTGCGACCCGAGACGGGTCAAGTCCGCGCCGATTTTGATCGGACGCTACGCATCGGCAGATTGCAGACTTTGGCCCGCTATGGCCTCGCCGCGGAGAGCGAGCCGGGCGTGTGGAAACTGTCCGACACGTTGGAGCCGACGCTGCGCGAACTTGGGGAGCGCGGCGACATCGTCAAGGCGATCAACCGGGCGCTGAAGGCTCGGGGAGAAGAGCGCGCGCTGGAAAGCTATTCCCTTCACGGCGAAGAGGCCAAAGCCCGCATCACTGGTCGCGTGATCGACAAGCGGCTGACCGACGAGCTCGGCGAGCGACTTGGCCTCGTCGTCGATGGCCTTGACGGGCGCGTCCACCATATTGTGCTCGGCTCCGAGGCGATGGCCAATGCCGCCGAGGAAGCATCCATTGGGTCGATCGTGGAGATCGCCCCTGCGCCCGTCGGGCCGCGACCGGCCGACCGCAACATCGCGCAGCTCGCCGACATCTCAGGCGAGTATCGCCCCAGCGTCCACCGCATCATTGCGGAGGCGAGCCGCGTCCGTGTTCCGGGCGCCGACTATGACTCCTATGTCGAAAGCCATGTCCGAAGGCTGGAGACGCTGCGCCGGGCGGGGATCGTGGAGCGGATCGACGCCGACCATTGGCGTCTCCCGGCCGACTTCGAGGCGCGGGCCGCAGACTATGACGCCCAGCGGCGCGGACGGGTGACGCTACGTGTGCTTTCCACTCTCGACCTCGAATCCCAGATCGACGCCAAAGGTGCCACCTGGCTCGACCGGGAAATGACGTCGTCCAATCGCGCGCCAATCGTGCGCGCCGGATTTGGGGCCGAGGTCGACCAGGCGATGAAACAACGCAGAGAGATGCTGGTCGAAATGGGCTACGCCCGGCGTACGCCGGATAACGTCATCCGCGCGCCGGGAGACCTGGTCGCTCGACTGGAGAGGAGCGAGATCGAACGCGTCGGCAAATCCATGGCCGCGGATAAGCTCACGCCGTTCAAAATGAAGGCGGAAGGCGAGCGCGTCTCGGGCGTCTTCACCGGCACGACCAATCTCGTCTCCGGCAAATACGCGATTATTGAGAACGCCTACGAGTTCACGCTGGTCCCCTGGCGGCCGATTATAGACGAGCGGCTCGGTCGCCAGATCAGCGGCGTCGTGCGCGATTCCGGAATCTCTTGGGACTTTACCCGGACACGCGGGATTGGAATTTGAGCCATCGTTGCTCAATTGGGAAGGCAGTCGGCGGATTCTTGATTCATTCGCGTGAGAAGCGCCGGTGACGGGTGAAAGGTCACGACCCTGCGAGCGCTTATCACCGCCTCCGCCCCGGTCTTGGGGTTGCGTCCGGTGCGCTGTCGCTTGGCGCGGAGGTTGAACGTTCCAAAATTGCGCAGCTTGACCGGTTCGCCGCGAACAAGCGCGTCGGCCAGTTCATCGAAGGTCTCATCGAAAATCTTGCAAGCCTCGGCGCGGGATAGCCTCGGGCAACAATTATGAATCGCCGCCCGCAAGTCGTGTCTTGTGAATGTGCGCAGGCCGTCGCTTTTCTTCAGCATGCGAACGCCGGCTGTTGATCCAGACCTTGCACGCTCGCCTCCAAAAACGCTCATGGCCACGCTCCACTGTGATGATTTTGCCGAAAAACTGATGATTATTCGCTCTTTTTCGGTCCCGCAACTTGCGAGAATCCGATCCCTGCGGCCTTCAACGTGCGCGTTTCCAGCCGCCATGACGCCGCCGCGAAGGATCGAAGCCCCGCTGTCGTTCGCGGGCGTGTCCAATTCTCCTCAAAACTGCGCTTCGCGCTGTGTCGAAGAATTGGGCCGTTCAACTGGCGACGATCCGCCGCCATGGTTTCGGCATGGCTCGTCCTCGTCGCGCGCATCAACAAATTTCCGCCCGCCGCAACGCAAATGGCGATGGCGTTTGCGGACTGAGGCGGTATGATTCGGTTTCGAGAACGATCGACGCGGCTGACGAAATCGCTGTCACCGACGATTGGCCCGAAGATATTCCCGTTTCCGCGGCCGAAGTCGATGTGTTGGAAATGTATCTCGGCGACATGCTCGACGCCTTTCTTCGACCGCGTCATTGAGCTTTCGATTGAGCCTGGGAGCTCCACATGACCGACCCTCTCCGCGCCGCTCTCTATCTGCGCGTTTCAACCACGCGGCAGGCGGAGGTCGATCTCTCCATTCCTGACCAGCAGGCGCAGACCAGCGCCTATTGCGGCCGCCATGGCTGGCGAGTGGTGGCCGAATATGTCGAACCGGGCGCCTCCGCTATGGACGACAACCGGCCAGAGTTTCAGCGCATGATCGAGCGCGCTTGCGACGACGATCACCCAATTGATACGATCGTCGTTCATTCTTTCTCTCGGTTCTTTCGAGACGCGTTTGGCCTCGAAATGTATGTCCGCAAGCTCGCCAAACATGGCGTGCGACTGGTTTCGATCACCCAGGAGCTTGGCGACGATCCCGCTCAGGTGATGATGCGGCAGGTCATCGCGCTCTTCGATGAATATCA
>JAXMCY010000042.1:0-18233 GCA_046349135.1 Methylocystis sp.
TCGAACCTCGCGCGGCCCGGCGGAAATATTACCGGCGTTTCGAACATGTTGCCGGACTTGGAATCGAAGCGTCTGGAGTTGTTGCGCGAGCTTATGCCAGGCTTGAAGCGCCTCGCTTTTCTCGGCTCGGCGAACGATCCCGCAACGCGCGGCTTCGTGCGCGAGGTGCAGGAGGCAGCGACGCGAACCGGCATGAGCGTCGAGCCCGTGCTCATCGCCGGGCCCGATGAAATTGACCGCGCTCTGGCGAAGATAGCGAACGACAAGGTCGATGCCGTCATTCTGCAGCCGCTTTTCACCCTGAGCCCACGTGCCGCGGCCAGTGTCGCCGAGGTTGCCGGGCGACTTCGGATACCTGCGATCGCGAGTTTCGCTCACTTTCCGCGTGCGGGCGGGCTGATTTCATATGGTCCACCTACTGAATTTGCTCGGCGTGCTATTGCTCGGTATGTCGATCGTATTCTCAAGGGCGCCGCCGCAGGCGACCTCGCGATCGAGCAGCCGACGCAGTTCGAGCTGACAATCAATTTGAAGACGGCAAAAATGCTGGGCCTGACGGTCCCACCGACGGTGCTGGGGCGCGCGGACGAAGTGATTGATTGAGTCAAGCAAAGGCCAATGTGGGCCTCACGCATACTGGCATAACGCTTGTCACGTTGGAGTCGTTGCGCCTCGCGCGGCACGCTTCAATGCCGCCAATGCAAGCAGCCGTGTCGAATCGAGCGTGGGGAGCGGCGAGTTTGTGTCGTTCACGATTAACGGGATTTCCGTGCAGCCGAGTACGACGGCATCGCAGCCCGCGTCCTTCAGGCAGCCGATGACCTGTCGAAAGTAGGAGACTGTTTCGGGTTTGAAAATTCCGTAGACGAGTTCGTCGTTAATGCGCCGATGCATTTCGTCGCGGTCGTCGACGCTAGGGCGTTTGCACTCAAGGCCATGCGCTGATAGCGCCTGCGGATAGACATCGCTATTGACGAGCCATCGCGTGCCGGTGAGACCAAGTCGCCGAAAGCGGCGCGCACCGGCCTCTGCCGCCACGACCTCGGCGATGTGCAACCAAGGCAGCGGCGAGCGCGGCGTCACGTAGCCGAAGGCCTGATGGATCGTATTGTCGGGGCAGATCAAAAATTTCGCGCCGACTCTCGCCAGCTTGTTCGCCGACGCGAGCATCAAGTCGCCGACGCCTTGCCAATCGCTGCGATCGAGACATTTCATGTAATCGGCGAGCGAATGAGTGTGCATCGAGATTTCCGGGTGCACATGCGCCCCCAGAATCTTCGCCCCTTCCGCGCAGATCGTTCGATAACAGAGCGCCGCCCCTTCGGCGGAGCAGGCGACGATGCCGATATGCTCGATCACAGCGTCCAGGCGCTACCGCATCACGAACGGATTGGGCACCTCGTCGGCCGTGGAGATCCACACGCTCTTGGTCTGGAGATATTCCCAGATCGCGTCCTGGCCGTTTTCGCGACCGACGCCCGAGCGCTTATAGCCGCCGAACGGCGACGTGAAGCTGATCGCGCGATACGTGTTGACCCACACCGTGCCGGCCTGGAGGCGCTCGGCCATCTTGATGGAGCGCTTGATCCCTTGGGTCCACACGCCGGCGGCCAAGCCGTAGAGCGAATCATTGGCGATGGCGACCGCTTCGTCCTCGTCCTTGAAGCGGATCACCGACAACACCGGACCAAACACTTCTTCCTGGGCGATCCGCATTTTGTTGTTCACGCCGTCGAAGATCGTCGGCTCGATGAACCAGCCCGAGCCGCACTCCGGGCGCATCGCCTTGGCCCCACCTAATACGCACTTTGCCCCCTCGCCTTTGGCGACGTCGATGTAGCCGAGAATCTTCTGAAATTGCGGCTGTGTCGTCACCGGCCCGACCTGCGTTTCGAGATTCATCGGATCGCCCATCTTGGCGGTCTTGGCGAGGGCCAGCAGCCGATCCATGAAGGCGTCATGGATAGAGTCTTGAACGAGCAGGCGTGAGCCGGCGATGCAGGTCTGCCCCGTCGCCGCGAAGATACCCGAGATCGCCTCATCCAGTACCGTCGAGTTTCGCGTCGTCGAACACGATGTCGGGCCGATTTGCCGCCGAGTTCGAGAGTTCACCTGCTTCAGCCCTTGGCCGCACTCGTAGACGCGCTGGCCGCTCAATTCACCGCCGGTAAAGGCGACTTCCTCGCGACCCGGATGAAGTGCCAACGGTTCACCGACATCGGCGCCAAACCCCGTGACCACGTTGACCACGCCTTGGGAAATCCTGCCTCCTCGATCAATTTGCAGAATTCGAGCATCGAGGCCGACGAACTCCGACGGCTTCACCACGGCGGTGCGCAGCCCAGGCGAGCGCCGGCGCCAGCTTCCAGGCGGTGTCAGCATCAGCGGCGAGTTCCACGGCGTGATCGCGGGCCACGACGCCGACGGGTTCGTGACGTAGTTGAAGGTGTTCGCCTTGTCGGTCGGAATGACGGCGCCTTCGATCTTATCGGCAAGGCCGCCGTACACGAATGCCACGGTTGCGCGCAGGGCGGAGTTGCCCCCATCTCGGCAAGCAGCTTGCCGTTGTCGCGAACCTCGATCGCCAACCGTTCGCATCGCGCGCGACCAGATCGCTGTTTGCGCAGCAGCGCGCCCCGCTGGCTCGCGTTGAGCCGCGGCCATTCCCCAGGAAGGCGGCATAGGCAGCGTCGACCGCGCGATCGACATCCGCCTTCGTTCCTTGGGGACGAGCGCCACGGCTTGCCGGCATGGGCGATTGTAGCTTTCAAACCAATCCTTCGATGCCGGGTCGACCCATTCGCCGGCGATGTAAAGACGGTATTTCTGCAAGCCCTGCTCTTGTGTGATCGTATCCGGTGCCATTTTCGCCTCCCGAATGGGGTCCCCATTGAGGTTCATGGAGCGATGTAAACATATTGCGGGGCGCCTGGTATAGGGGCGTTGTGCGTCCTTTCGAGACGGCCGCTGACGCCTCCTCAGGATGAGTGGACTTTGCCCTGCTGCATTCCTGCTGCTGCAACAGTCCAATTCTCCTCATCCTGAGGGCGCGCGGAGCGCGCGTCTCGAAGGACGCACCTTACCGATGCAGGGCGCCGGTCACCTCATGTTCACCATTCCATGTGAGCGTCAATAAGTCTCATACTATCCTGTCTGCCCACCCTGCAAAATCGCTTTGGCGCTGTGGACAAACGAGTAGAATTGGCCCTGAGAATTTAGATCGAGGTGTTTCGTGACCGCGCTCGCTCAATCCGCGCCTACCAATCAGCAATCGCTCGTGCTTCGCCAGGATCGCGACGGCGTCGCGACCTTGACCATGAACCGCCCGGCCCAGCGCAATGCCCTATCCGTGGCCTTGATGACGGCCCTGCAAGAGGAACTCGACCGCATCAAGGGCGACCCTTCCGTGAAGGTCGTGGTGATCGCGGGGGCCGGTCCCGGTTTCTGCGGCGGCCACGATCTCAAGGAGATGCGCGCCAACCCTGGCCGCACGGCCTATGAAGCCTTGTTCGCGCAATGCTCTGCTTTGATGCTGTCGATTACGCGCCTGCCGCAGCCGGTGATCGCCAAGGTCCATGCCGTTGCCGCGGCGGCTGGTTGCCAGCTCGTCGCCACTTGCGACCTCGCCGTAGCGGGCGAAAGCGCGCAATTCGCCGTCAACGGGATCAATATCGGCCTGTTTTGCTCGACCCCGATGGTCGCCCTCACCCGCGTTGTCGGCCGTAAGCAGGCGATGGAAATGCTGCTGACCGGGGATTTGATCGATGCGCGCCGCGCCCTCGCCATCGGTTTGGTCAATCAGGTCGTTCCGAATGCGGAACTGGACGCAGCGGTCGACACCTTGGCCAAGAAAATCGTCGCCAAGTCGCCGCTGGCGCTTGCCATCGGCAAGGAAGCGTTCTATCGCCAGGCGGAGCTCGACCTGGCCGGCGCCTATGATTATGCGTCCGGCGTCATGACCCGCAACATGTTGGCGCGCGATGCCGAGCGCGGCATCGACGCCTTCATCGCCAAACAACCGATGCCGAAATGGGAAGGCCGTTGAAAAAGACGAACGCTCGCAAAAAAAGCGCGGCGGTTGAATCCGCCGTCGCGGCGGTCGACCACGACAATTATTCGGATGCGTATTTGCGCGACATTCTTCGCCGCGTGAAGACCATCGCCATGGTCGGCGCCAGCACCAACTGGAACCGGCCGAGCTATTTCGCGATGAAATATCTTCAGCACAAGGGTTATCGCGTCATTCCGGTCAATCCGACCGCGGCCGGCGAAACGCTGCTGGGCGAAAAAGTCTATGCAAGCCTGAAGGATGTGCCCGACAAGGTCGACATGGTCGACATCTTTCGCAACTCGGCCGCCGCCGGTCCGATCGTCGACGAGGCGATCGCGATCAAAGCGCCGGTGGTGTGGATGCAGCTCGGCGTGCGCAACGACGAGGCCGCCGCCCGCGCCGAAGCCGCGGGGGCTTCGGTAGTCATGAACCGCTGCCCGAAGATCGAATATGGCCGGCTCCACGGCGAACTGTCCTGGAGCGGCATCAACTCCGGCATCATCTCGTCCAAGCGCCAACAGCCGCGACGCTGAGCCGGACCACGCGCGCACATAGATCGGAGTGCGGGCACCTTACTTGACTTGGTCAACTATCTCCCTGACACTGTCAACTCGAAGGACAGTGTATGCCCGAACGCCTCGCTCAAACCACGTTCGATCGCCGCGTCGCCGCGATGCGACGCTTCAATCGGTTCTATACGCAGAAAATTGGTGTTCTGCGCGAGGGTCTGCTGGACAGTCCCTTTTCTCTGACCGAGGCCCGCGTGCTTTACGAGCTGGCCAATCGCGACGCGCCCACCGCCGGCGCACTCGCGAAGGACCTCGATCTCGACGCCGGCTATCTCAGTCGAATCTTGCGCCGTTTCCAGAATGACGGCCTGCTCATCCGTGCGCGTTCAAGCACCGACGGGCGGCAAAGTCACCTCACGTTGACCGCTAAAGGTCGCAAAGCCTTCGCCCCGCTCGATCGCCGTTCGCGTGCCGAAATCGGCGCGCTGGTCGAGCACCTCTCCGACGGCGAGCAACAGCGCCTGCTCGAAGCCATGCACACGATCGAACGGCTTCTGGGAAATCCGCAGGAGCGTGGGCCGCTCGTGCTACGCCCACACCGTCACGGCGACATGGGCTGGATCATCCAGCGCCACGCGGCGCTTTACGCTCAGGAATACGGTTGGGATGGAACCTTCGAGTCGCTGGTCGCGCGCATCGCCGCGGACTTCATCGACAAACACGACCCGCGGCGCGAGCGGTTCTGGATTGCCGAACGCGACGGCGTGATCGTCGGCAGCGTCGGCTTGGTCGCGAAATCGAAAACCGTCGCGAAGCTGCGTCTCCTGCTGATCGAACCCGAGGCGCGCGGCCTTGGTCTCGGCAAGCGCCTGGTCGACGAGTGCATCCGCTTTGCCCGTGAAACCGGCTATCGCGAGCTCACACTGTGGACGAACGATATTCTGCACGCCGCCCGCCACATCTACGAGTCCGCCGGCTTTCGGCTCGTCAACGAGGAACGCCATCATAGCTTCGGCCACGACCTTGTCGGTCAATACTGGACGTTGAAGCTGTGAACGTTCTTGCGGCGCTGGCCGCGGCGGCGACCGGAATTCAAGTCGGCTTGGCGATCGTCGCGACGCGCTTTGTCGTCGACCAGCTTGGCCCGGCTTCGCTTGCGCTGCTGCGCTACACGATCGGGTTCATGTGCCTGCTGCCGCCCGTGCTGTTGACCGCGCGCAACGTCCGCTTCGCGGCGCGCGACATTCCCGCTATTGCGTTGCTCGGCATCACGCAGTTCGGAGTCCTGATCGCGCTGCTGAATTATGGTCTTCGAACGGTCCCCGCCGGCCGCGCATCCCTGATCTTCGCGCTCTTTCCATTTTTGACGATGGGCATTGCCGCGGCGCTCGGCCGCGAGCGTCTCACGCTCGTCAAGACCATCGGCGTCTTGCTGACCATCATCGGCGTGGGATTCGCGCTTGGCGACAAAACGATCGCGGCCGGCACGTCGTCGTGGCTCGGCGAAGCCGCCGTGTTCGCCAGCGCCTTCAGCGGCGCCCTGTGCAGCGTTCTGTATCGGCCTTATCTGCGCAAATACCCGACGCTGCCCATCAGCGCCTTCGCCATGCTTGCGTCGGTCGGCTTTCTCGCCATTCTCGCGCTCGGCGAAGGGTTCTTCGCCGCGCTGCCGCCTCGCCTGACGATGGGTGGCTGGGCGGCGGTCGTTTTCATCGGCCTCAGCAGCGGCATCGGCTATTACCTGTGGCTATGGGCGCTAACGCACGCCTCTCCCACGCGCGTAACGGCCTTTCTGTCGCTGAGTCCGTTGACAGCGGTCATGCTCGGCGCGGCCATCCTCGGCGAGCCGATCTCTGTATTTGTCATCCTGGGTCTGATTTGCGTGGGCGTGGGGCTGTGGCTCGCGCATTGGCCTGAACCGACCGCCGCGTTAACGTAATATCGCTACGCTTTGGCGTAGGGTTTTGCTCAAAGGCATATGATCTGATATGAAGGGCGCCTCCATTGGGGAGTAGCCGCCCGCTGCTCGCGGGGTGCGCGTCAACATACTTGGTCCTCGCGGACCATGGCGCGCACGGTCGAAAAACTTGGCGAGACCTTTGGCGACGACGCTGGGAGCCGGCTGGGCCCAGATGTCGGCGCCATTGGCATTTCAGCCCGGCCTTGGTTTCTTCATGGAAGCGCTCGTCACCTCCACGCTCGTCGTCGCCATCGCCGAAATTGGCGACAAGACACAGCTACTCGCCCTCGTGCTCGCCTGCCGGTTTCGGCGGCCGGTGCCGATTGCCCTTGGCATTCTCATCGCGACTCTCGCCAACCACGCCGCGGCCGCGTGGATTGGCGGATGGTTAGAGCAAATGCTGGCCCCCTCAGTCCTGCATTGGGTTCTCGGCGGCTCGTTCGGTATGGCCGGATGGGCGCTGATACCCGACAACCTCGATACCGAAGCAATGCCGAAGCCCGCCGTAACCGGACCGTTCTTGACGGCGCTGGTCGCGTTCTTCTTGGTCGAGATCGGTGACAAAACCCAGGTCGCAACGATCGCCTTGGCGATGCGCTTTGACTCCCTGATTACAGTCGTGCTCGGAACGACGCTCGGCATGATGCTCGCCAATCTGCCGGTCGTGTTCCTTGGCGACGGCATTGCCGCGCGCCTGCCGTTGAAGCTGGTCAGGCTTACCGCCGCGGCAATTTTTGCTGTTCTCGGCCTCGTCGCCCTGCTCGGTCCGCTCCTTAGCTAAATTTTTCCCAGGCGACGAAGATAGGCCTCGCGATAAAAGACATACACGCCGCTCAAGACGATGATGAGGGCCCCGGCAATCGTCGGCGCATCGGGAAATTCGCCAAAAAAGTAGTAGCCAAGCAAAGTCACCCAGAACAGCGACGAATAGCTGTACAAAGACAATGTCGATGCCGGCGCATGGGTATAGGCATGAATTAAAATGTAATGGCTGATGCCGGCGAGGACGCCGACGAAGACCATCTGCGTCCATCCAAACGCATCCAACGGCCGCCAGAAAAAAGGTACCAGCAAGGAAAAGCCGATCGTGCCGACCAGGCCCGTATAGAGCAGCGTCGTTTGCGCGCTATCGATGCCCGCAATCATTCGCGTCGCAAGGTGATACCAGGCGCTGGAAAGAGCGGCGATTATCAAGATCGACGCGCCCCAATGCACCACGCCGAAGCCCGGACGAATGATGATCAACATGCCCACGAATCCGGCGCCGATCGCCGTCCATCGGCGCGGACCGACTTTCTCCTTGAGCACGAAGAAAGCCATCGCGGTCACAAGGAGCGGTCCGACAAACATGGTCGCCACGACGTCGGCGATCGGCATGAATGTCAGCGCGGAGAAAAACAGGAGTGTCGCGATCATGAGCGGGATCGCGCGCCCGATCTGGAACCAAGGCCGTGCCGACCGAAACATGCGCAGACCGCCATGACGCGTCATCAAAACCATGACGAAGGCGAGATGAAAGACGTATCGTCCCCAAGCGATCTGCACGGGATGATAGTCCCGCGTCATGTACTTCACGTATGTATCGAGGCAAGCGAAGCCAAAGGTCGCGAGCACAAACAGCGCGATGCCGCGTACCGTGCTTCCCGGCTTGCTCCCAGGTGACAAAGACATGATCTGGATTGTGGTTAACGCATTGTTGAGCAGGGGAAAACAGCCGGAGCCGCCCCCTTTTACCACCGCGGCCATAGAACGGGCGCAATTTTGCGCAGGATTTCCGATTTTCGGCCGTGAACCCAGTTAAGGACGCCGGAGCCGGTCGCGCCCCCTATGCTGGAACCCAGCGACGACGAACTGATGATAGCGGCCGGTACCGGCGACCGAGCGGCATTCGGCCGCCTCGTTGCCCGGCATTTTCGCCGCGCAGCATCGGTAGCCGGCCGAATCGTGGGCAATCGCAGCGACGCGGAGGAAATCGTGCAGGAGGCATTCTTGCGGGCGTGGCTGAAAGCGCCGACCTGGCACGCCCGCGACGAAGGCGCGAACAGTGCGTCGCTGTCGACCTGGTTGGGTCGGGTCATCGTCAATCTGTGCCTTGACCGCAAGCGACGGATCGCGCCGTTGCCTCTCGAAACAGCCGACGACGTTGCGGATCCTGCCCCGGATGGCTTCTCCGCGACGGCACAAGCCGAATCGAGCCGCAAAGTCGCTGCCGCCGTTGCCGCGCTGCCGGAACGCCAACGAGCGGCTCTGGTTCTTTGCCATTATGAGGGCTTTAGCAACATTGAGGCGGCCACAATGCTCGATATCAGCGTCGGCGCGCTCGAATCCTTGTTGGTTCGCGCGCGCCGCACATTGCGCGAGACGCTCGCCGATCTCGCGCCCGAGGGACGGACATGACACCCGACCGCTTACAGGAATTGCTTGATGCCTTCGGCGCCGATCCAACGCGGTGGCCGCGCGAGGAATGCGACGCCGCCCTTGAGCTGATCGCGCGCTCGCCCGCGGCCCAGGCGCAGGTGACGCGCGCCGCCGCGCTCGACACAGCCCTCAATCAATGGGCCGATCCGCCGCTTCCCCGCTTTGACGCCCCGGCGTTGACCGCGCGCGTGGCCGCAACGCCGCAGCGCTCTGTGGTCGTGCGCGCGCCGCGACGCTGGCCGGTCTTTGTTTGGCCCAATGTCATGGGATTGGCGGCGGCGGCCTTGGCGGGATTTCTCATTGGCTGGTCGGGCCTCGATACCGCCCTGCTGCCAACCAATAGCAATGGAGTCGAAATGTCGTCTGTAGCGACCGTGATCGAGGACGCGACATGGTGACCGACGTGCGAGCCAAGCCGTGGTTGATGGTCGTTTTAATCGTCTCGCTCGGCCTGAACGTTTTCATGGGCGGCATTTTTGTTGGCCGAATGGTTTCCGGCGGGCCCCCGCATGGCCCGTGGCGCATGGCTCCCGGCGGCCCCGAGGCTACCGAAGGACCGGCCCGAGATCTTATGAAACGCATGATCGCTAGTTTACCCGCGGAGACTCGCGCCGGATTTGAAGCCGCCACGGCCAAGCACAGGGCGGAAATCGCCGAGGCCGGCGCCCGTGTCCGCGAGGCTCGGACGAGAATTCGCGAGGTCATGCACAAAGAGCCATTCGAGCGTGCGACGCTCGAGGCGGCGTTCGCTGACCTGCGTCAACGCAATGACGCGCTGCAGGCGTCGCTCCATGCCGCCCTTATCGATGGCGCCGCGGAACTTCCGCCGCAGGCCCGCCATCGCCTCGCCGACTGGCGCAATCAGCGACGCGAGCGATAAGCGTTCGACTTCGAAGCAAAGGTAGCCCTCCTCCCCGGGGGCGCTCATCTATGATCGACGCAAACGCGGGCGCGATGTTGGCGCGTCGGTAATCGACGTCGTATTTCCGCACTGGACAAACAAGTCGCCGAGGTGCCGTTATTGGCGCTCACTGATGACGGCGATCCAGCTCACAAGGGACGTGACACGCTGTTGTGAAGGGAGCAGTAACGATGGCAAAACCGATCGAAGGCCAACGCGTGATCATTACCGCCGGGGCGAGCGGCATCGGCCGCGCGATGGCCGAGCGATTTCTATCGGCGGGCGCGCGTGTCTTTATCTGTGACGTGGATGATGCTGCACTGAACGACACCAAGGCCGCTCAGCCAAAGCTTGGCATGATCCGCGCCGACGTCGCCGACCCTGTTCAAGTCGATCGGCTTTTCGACGAAGCGCTGAAAGCGCTCGGCGGCCTCGACGTGTTGATCAACAATGCCGGCATCGCCGGACCCACGGCGCCGGTCGAAGAGATCGCGATCGAGGATTGGCGGCGCACGCTCGCCATCAATCTCGAAGGGCAGTTCCTGTGTACAAGGCGCGCGGTGCCGCTGCTCCGCAAAGCGGGCGGCGGCTGCATCATCAATCTGTCCTCCGCCGCCGGCCGCTTCGGGTTCGCGCGGCGAACCCCCTATTCCGCGTCGAAATGGGGCGTGGTCGGTTTCACCAAGAGTCTCGCTATCGAACTGGGGCCCGACAATATCCGCGTCAACGCCATCCTGCCCGGCGCGGTTGACGGCCCGCGCATCCGCCGCGTCATCGAAGCCAAGGCAAAATCCTTCGGCGTGCCCTATAAGGAAATGGAAGAGAAATATGTCGCGCAGGCGTCGCTACGCCGCATGGTCACGGCCGACGATATCGCTGAAATGGCGCTCTTTCTCGCCGGCCCGGGCGGATACAATGTTTCCGGTCAGACGCTCAACATCGACGCCGACATGCAATATACCGTCTGAGGCCGGAATATGAGTATTGCTGTCATCGGCGCAGGGCTGATCGGGCGAGCATGGGCGATCGTTTTCGCGCGCGCCGGATTCAAGGTTGCGCTGTGGGATGGAGTGGCCGACGCCGTCCCGGCCGCGCTTGCCATGATCAGGCAACGGCTCGATGATTTGGTAGCGGTCGGACTCGTCGAAGAAACGGCAGCGGTGTTGGCAAATATCCATCCGGTCGCAACGCTCGCGGAAGCCTTGCGCAATGTGACCTATGTCCAAGAAAACCTGCCCGAGGTTCTTGAGACGAAACGCGCAATCTTCGCCGAAATGGATGCGCTTGCGGCGCCGGCCACTATTCTCGCGAGCTCCACCTCATCGATCCCCGCCTCAGCCTTCACCGAAACGCTCAAAGGCCGTAGCCGTTGCCTGGTCGCGCATCCGGTCAATCCGCCTTATCTCGTACCCCTCGTTGAGCTATGCGGCGCGCCGTGGACATCACCCGACGTAATCGCGCGAACGCGCGCCCTTCATGAAAACGCCGGCCAGGTTCCGATCACGGTCAAACGCGAGATCAACGGCTTCATCTTGAACCGGTTGCAGGGCGCGCTGCTCAACGAGGCGTTTCGGCTGGTCGAGGACGGCTATGTCGGCGCTGCCGATCTTGACAAGACTTTATCCGACGGGCTTGGCCTCCGTTGGTCGTTCATGGGTCCGTTCGAGACCATCGATTTGAATGCGCCCGACGGATTGCGCGACTATTGCACCCGCTATGGTCCGATGTACGAGGCCATGGCCAAACAGCAGGCCGATCCACGGCGGTGGCGACCGGCCTTGGTCGAACATTTAGAAGGCGAGCGCCGTCAGGCCTTACCGAAGGAACGGTTAGCGGCGCGCCAGACCTGGCGCGACCGGCGGCTCATGGCGCTGCTGGCCCATAAACGCAAGATGGATCGAGACGAGGAGTAAACGTCATGGCCCAGGCCAACAAAGTCATTATCACGTGCGCGGTGACCGGGTCGATTCACACGCCCACGATGTCGCCACACCTACCGATCACGCCCGACGAAGTGGCCCAAGCCGCGATCGGCGCCGCGGAGGCAGGGGCCGCGATCATTCACCTTCATGCGCGCGACCCCAGGGACGGCCGACCAACGCCGTCACCCGACGTGTTCATGCAATTCCTGCCGCGCATCAAGCAATCGACCGACGCGGTCGTGAACATCACCACAGGCGGCGGCCACGGCATGACGGTCCTCGAGCGGCTGGCCGCCCCCCTCAAGGCCAGCCCCGAAATGTGTTCCCTCAACATGGGCTCGATGAATTTCGGCCTTTACCCGATGCTCCAACGCTACAAGACGTGGAAGCACGATTGGGAGCCGGCCTATCTAGAGGCCAGCCGCGATTTTATTTTCCGCAATACGTTCAAGGACATCGAATTCATTTTGAAGGAACTCGGCGAGAAACACGGCACGCGCTTCGAGTTCGAGTGTTACGACGTCGGCCATCTCTATAATCTGGCTCACTTTTTGGACCGCGGCTTGGTCAAGCCGCCGCTGTTCGTGCAGACCATTTTCGGCATCCTCGGCGGCATCGGCGCCGACCCCGAGAATCTCGCGCACATGAAGCGTATCGCCGACAAACTGTTCGGCGACCAATATCGGTGGTCCGTGCTGGCGGCAGGCCGCCACCAAATCGGTTTCGTCACACAGGCCGCCATCATGGGCGGCAATGTGCGCGTCGGGCTCGAGGACAGCCTCTATATCGGCAAGGGCGAATTGGCCAAATCGAACGCGGATCAGGTGCGCAAGATCCGAACGATCCTCGAAGCCTTATCCCTCGAGGTCGCGACGCCGCAGGAAGCGCGAGCGATTCTCGCATTGAAGGGCGGCGACCGCGTGGCGTTCTGAGCGGCGGTCAGCCGCTCAGCGCCAATTCTGCGGATGATTCTGGCAGTCGTCGCTCAAGTCCTTGAGCGCGATCTGGATCGCTTCAAGGCTGTGCAGCAAGGGAGCGACGTCGGCATCCTCAATTGGCCCGGAACGATTAAGAACCGCTTTGAGGCGGGCCTCGATCGCCAAGGCCGCCGTGCCGACGAGGTCCAACTTCTTCATCTTCGCCGTCAAGCTTAGTGCCGCACCAGCCATAACTCGTACTCCTGTTACGACGCCGCGGCTGCGATCCGTGGCACCGACGGTGCTGGCGGCAACGCCTTGGTCTCGCCCAGCTTGTCGAACTTGTCGGCATCCCAGCGCTTGCACGCGCCGTCGATCACCGCGCCGGTTTCGACGGTCAGCGATTCATAGAACACGTCGCCGGTCACCTTTGCGCTCTTGGCGATTTCCACCGTGCGTGCGTGGATCGGGCCGGTGATCGTGCCGCGAACATGAACCTTGTCGGCACGCACTTCGCCACGGACCGAGCCGCTGTCGCCAACCGCGACCGACTTTGCCTTGAGGTTACCCTCGACGGCGCCGTCGAGCTGTACCTCGCCGTCGCTGGTCATGTTGCCGGTGACGCGGAAATCCGCGCTGATGATCGAGGGCATACCGGATTTGCCGGACGTGCTGGGGAGCTCGTCGCGACCATTTGCCTTAGTTTTGGAAAACATGTTGCTTGGCCTCCAAAAAGGTTTTGGGATCGAGATGCTTGCCGTTGAAAGTCACTTCGTAATGGAGATGCGGGGCGGTGCTGCGCCCGCTCGAGCCGACATGGCCGACTGTAGTGTTGATCTTGATCACGTCACCGGGGCGCACCGTGACGCGCGAGAGATGGCCGTACCGCGTGCGCAGGCCAAAACCATGGTCGATCTCGACCATATTTCCGTAAACGCCGCCCCAACCCGCTGCGGTCACCTTGCCTGGTGCACGGGCCTTGACCTCGCCGCCGGACACGACAGTGAGATCGATGCCCGCGTGCATGGCGAGACGGCCGTGAAACGGGTCGCGCCGCACACCGAAGGGGCTGGAGACTTGATAATGATCGAGCGGAGCGCCGGCCGGAACGGCGCCCATGGCGCGGCGCAAATCGGTCAACTTCCCGACGCGGTCGCCGAGCGTGACAAGACTTGCATGCACCGGCTGGCCGCGCGCGACTTTTGCATATTCGATGAAGGGACCACCGACGCCGCCGCTACCGCGCCGCTCGCCGGCGATCAGCTTATCGGGATTGATGCCGAGTTGCGTCACGTGGCGCGAGGCGCGCTCGATCGCAAGTTTGGCCCGCGCGATGAGCTGAGTGATCGCTTCCTGCTGCGCGGCAAACGCGGCACTTGGCCGCTTATCCAGATGAGCCGCACTCGCGAGACGCCGCCGCTCGGCCTCGATGCGACTGCGCTCCTCGACAAAAAGATTGCGTTCATCGGCTAGCAGGCGCCGCTCCGCTTCGCTTGCGGCCAGTTTGCGTTCGAGGTCGGAGACCCGATCGGCGGCCTGCTTGTCAGGTTCCGCCGATTTAAGCACAACGGCGACTTCGACCGGCGTTATCGCGATCGGCTTCTCGACGGGCTGCGCCGCGACAGGCAGCGCGACTTCCGACGTTTCCGGCATCGGCGACGCGGGCGATTGCGCGACTTGATGATAAGCGTCTTGCAAGCGGCGCAAATCGTCCATCGCGGCGCTGGCGAGACGCGAGGCATTGTATTGAGCGATGACGAGCCAGGTGATCGCCGCAAGCGCTAAAAAGAGAGCGCCGAGCGCGGCTTGTTGCACGACCGGGCTCAAGCGCACGAAGCGCGTGCCATGTTGCGTGCGCACAATAAGCTGACGTTCCAGAAAGAACGATGCGGCCTTACGCATTGATCATTCCTCCCTCGTTTTGGTCATGGTTTGCCGCTCTACGACGGCATTTTGGTGTAGGCGAGTGCGACGAACCGCCCATGCTGGCGGCGATTGGCCGGGCCGAAGTAATCAGATCTAATCGTCGCAAAGCCGCCATCCGCGGGTCCTGCCGAAAAACGTCATTCGGCGTAAATCCCCGCAAGATTTGGCTAAAGCCGCAGGAATCAGCGCCGGGTCACGGCCCGGCGGCCTCGCTATTCCGATTCAGCCAGGAGGCGAGCACCGCAAGGGCCGACACAACCACCACCATTATGGCTGCCAAAGCGTTAATCTGGGGTGAAAGGCCAAGCCGGATACTCGAAAAAATAACCATTGGCAGCGTGGTCGCACCGGGACCGGTGACAAAGCTGGCGATCACCAGATCATCCAGCGAGAGTGTGAAGGCAAGAAGCCAGCCCGCGAGTAGAGCTGGCGCGATCAACGGAACAGTAATGCGCAAGAACACCGTCCTGGGCTTGGCGCCGAGATCGGCCGCCGCTTCCTCCAACGAGCGATCGAAACCTGCTAACCGCGCCTGAACGACAATCGCGACAAACGCCGTCGCCAGCGTTGCATGCGCGACCACGATCGTACCGAAGCCGCGCGGCGGCCAATCCAGAACCTGATCGAGCGACACGAACATCAGCAACAGGGATAAGCCGGTAATGACCTCAGGCATGACCAGCGGCGCCGCGAGCAGGCCCGCGAACAGCCACCGCCAGCGGAATCGGCCGTAGCGGGCCAACGCGAAACCGGCGAGCGTGCCGAGCACCAGCGCGATCGTGGCGCTGGTGGCGGCGATTGTTAGACTCAACCCCGCCGCCTCGATCACCCGTGCATTGTAAAAAAGCTCGCCGTACCAGCGCAGAGACAGACCGCCCCAAACCGTCACCAGCCGCGAGTCATTGAACGAAAACAAAATAAGCAGCAGGATGGGCAGATAAAGAAACGAATAGCCGCAGCCCAGCGCGATCAGGACCGACGCCGGCGTCGGTTTTTCCTTCATTGCTGCTCGCTCGGCGCCGGTGGCGCCAAGAGGTGTTGCAGCAACGCGATCGGCGCGACCAGGAGCATCGTCAAAACGACCGAAATTGCCGCGGCCGTCGGCCAATCGCGATTGCCGAAAAATTCGGTCCACAGCACGCGACCGATCATGGGCGTGTCGGGACCGCCGAGCAGCTCGGGAATGACGAACTCACCGACCGCCGGCACGAACACCAACAGCAAGCCGGCCATAACGCCCGGCAGCGACAAGGGCACGGTGATCCAAATGAATGAGCGCCACGGCGGCGCCCCCAGATCGGCGGCCGCTTCGAGCAATCCGCGGTCGATCTTTTCAAGGCTCGCGTAGAGCGGCAGCACCATGAAAGGCAGATAGCTGTAGACAATACCGAGATGGATGGCGAAAGCATTGTTGATGAGCTGGAGCGGCGCGTCGATCGCGCCGATCCACAACAGCACATTGTTGAGGATTCCCGTGGGCCGCAGCAGCGCCATCCAGGCGTAAACGCGGATGAGAAACGACGTCCAGAACGGCAGGATGACGAGCAGCAGCAAGATAGCGCGCCATTGCACCGGCGCTCGCGTCAGCGCATAGGCCATCGGATAACCGATCAACAGGCAAATTAGCGCCGACGTCGCCGCGATGCGCGCGGCATTCCAATAGGCCTCCGCGTAAAGGCTATCGAACACCATGAGGCGATAGCTCTCGAAAGAGAGTCCAAGCGCAAAAGGCGGCTGTGCGTCGATCGCCTGCGCAAAGCTGATCACCGATACGATTGCAAAGGGCGCCAGCACGAACGCCGCGAGCCACAACGTGGGGCCGCCGACGACGGCGATTTGGGCGCGCTTCATTCGCGCAGGACCACGCCGCTTTGGGGGGCCCACGCCACCGTTACCGGCCCGCCTTCGACCGGGGTCGCGGTATCGACCCGATGCGGCAAGCTGACGCGCATCGATATTCCCGTCCCGGTCTCGACATAGACAAGAGAGGCATCGCCGAGATACTCCACGCGACGAACATGACCGCGTCGAAAATTTTCTCCCGCATCCGGAACCGTGCGAAAGCGCAACTTCTCCGGCCGCACCGCGACCCACACCGTGTCGCCTTCTTTGGCGGCGTCGACGTTGGGGGCACGCAAATCCTCCGCTTGATCGCTCGGGCGTATCGTCAAGATCGGTCCGTCGCGACCGATCACCTTGCCCTCGAACAAGTTCGTCTTGCCGACGAAGTCGGCGACGAAACGCGTGTTCGGCCGCTCATAAATGTCTCGTGGCGCGCCCACTTGGATAATGCGGCCTGCGTCCATTACCGCAATGCGGTCGGCGAGCGACATCGCCTCTTCCTGGTCGTGGGTGACGAGAATGAACGTGATGCCAACGCGCCGCTGAATTGCGGCGAGCTCGAGACGCATCTGTTCGCGCAGCTTGCGGTCGAGCGCGGCGAGCGGCTCGTCAAGCAAAAGAAGTTTCGGCAATTTCGCCAGACTCCTTGCAAGCGCGATGCGCTGCTTCTGGCCGCCGGAAAGTTGATGGGGCCGGCGTTGGGCCAAATCTTTCATCTGGACTAGCGCCAACATTTCGTCGACGCGCTGCGCAACGGCGTCCCGGCCGATTCGGTCCTGCTTCAAGCCAAAGGCGACGTTGGCCCGGACGTTCATGTGCGGAAACAGCGCATAGGACTGGAACACGGTGTTGACCGGACGCGCATAGGCAGGCACGTCGGCCATGTTCCGGCCGTCGATCGCGATCGTTCCCGCGTCCGTCTTTTCCAGACCGGCAATCAGCCTGAGCAACGTCGTTTTGCCGCTGCCCGAGGCGCCGAGCAGCGCGAACAGCTCGCCAGGACTGACAGAAAGGCTTGCATCGGTCACCGCTTGAACGGGTCCGAACGCCTTCGAAACGTGCTCAACAGCGAGAAGCGGTGCCGGTGTTGTTTCGACCATTCGACGTCGCGTTAGCGGCCTGTGGTGATGCGCGTCCACGCACGCATGCGCTGACGCTCATAGGCACGGTCGGCCGGTGAAATCGTATAGAGCCGCCGCCGCACTTCTTCGGGCGGGTAGACGGTTGGATCGCCTTTAATTTCCGGTTTCACGTCCGCGAGCGAAGCCGGTATTGCGTTGGCATAGCCGATGAAATTGGTGTTGAGCGCGGCGATGTCGGGACGCATCACGAAATCGAGGAATCGGTGAGCATTGTCCACGTTGCGCGCGTCGGCGGGAATTGCCCACGTGTCGGTCCACAACAGCGCGCCTTCACTCGGTATCGCATATTCAACGGTCACGCCTCGTTTTGCCTCTGCCGCGCGTTTCGCCGCCTGCTTGATGTCTCCCGAATAGCCGAAGGCCAAGCACGCATCGCCGTTGGCGAGGTCGTTGATGTATTCCGAACCGTGGAATTTGCGCACGTACGGCCGAATCTTCATCAAAAGATCGGTCGCCTTCGCGAGATCGTCGACCCTCTTGCTATCGGGGTCGAGCCCCAAATAGGCCAACGCGGCTGGAAAGACATCGGTCGCTGAGTCGAGGACGACCACGCCACAGCCCCTGAAACGCGCGGCAACCGCTGGATCGAACAGGACGCGCAAACTGTAGACCGGCGCGTCGGGCATCGCCCGTAGAACGGTCCCG
>JAXMCY010000043.1:0-17663 GCA_046349135.1 Methylocystis sp.
AGATCAATGGCAAAGCGCCGCCGGTCGAAATGTGGATTTCGATCGATTCGACGGGCCGCGCCAATGGGTTCTCAGGCTGCAAGAACTGGTCGGGGATTTTCGTCATCGGCCCCAACCGGCTCGGGCCGCGCACCATGCCGGCGATCAATGAACGTAAATGCGAAGGCCCGCTCGCGGCCCTCGAACACGACTATTGGGCGGTCCTGCTCTCCGGCCCCTATTGGGACACCAAGGGCGACGACCTGATCCTGAAGGGCGCCCAAGGCGGCGTGCTGCATTTCCAGCGGTCGCTGTGAAAACAGCCTCCGATTGAACGGCTCGGGGTCTGTCATTCCCGACGCGCGAAGCGCGATCGGGAATCCAGAGCAAGACCAGCGCTCCTGGATCGGCTCTAGATTCCCGGTCAGGCCTCCGGCCTGCCGGGAATGACAAGGCCCAAGCGAATCGATCGGCCGGAATTCGTTTGACGCCTTCGCCCCTCATCGTGACCGCGTGCACGATTACCGCGTATTATTTCACCGGCGAGGCGAGCAGCGGGCACGGGGCTTCATGCAGCACGCGCTCCGTCGTCGAGCCGCGCAGGGCTTCCAGCAATCCCTGGCGTCCCCGCGTCGGCATCGCGATGAGATCGGCCTTGATCTCCCTGGCGTAGTCGAGAATCGTCTCGACCACCGGCCCCTGGCGCAGTTCGATATGCGGCAGCAGCCCTTCGAATATCGGCAACTCGTCGCCGACATGCAGCAGCATGACGTCGGCGGCGGGGTTGAGACGATGCGCAATGTCGGCGACATGGCGAAAGGCGTCGAGCGGCGAGACCGTCGCCTCGACCGGCATCAGCACGGTGTTGAGCGACACCGCGCCGGTTTCGCGATCGACGAATCCCTTTTGGTCCTCGCGCAGGAACAGCGCCGGCAGATGCGTCTCGCGCGCCGGCTCCTCCGCGATTGAACCTTCGAGCAGGCGCTCCAGAGCGCTGCGCGGCCGGGTCATCATCACCAAGAGATCGCAGAGGTGCCGCTCGGCATAAGCGGACACCCCCATCACCGGCGACTCCGACTCGACCGCGGCCTTGACGAATTTGACGCCGAGCGCTTCGACCGCCTCGGCCCGCGTCGCGGTGGGCGAAATCATCTTCCAGCGCGCCAGCATTTCGCGCACTTGCGGAAAGCGATCCCAGTCGTCCTCCTCGGTCTCGGGCGCCTCGATATGCAGAATGTGCAACATGCTCTTGCAGGCCACGGCGATGCGCAGCGCATGGGCGAAGGCGTCGAGGCTCGCGAAGGAGAGATCGGTCGGATGAACGATTGACTTGGGCGTGTCGCCATTCATATCGGGTTTGCTCCTCTATCGCTTGGCGAGTCGGCACGCGCCGGCGCGCGTGGCAATGACGGGTTTTCCTGCCGCAGCCTAAAATTGTTCGTCGAGCGCCTTCTTGACCTTCGACGGCTCCTCTTCGGGAACGGCGAATTGCGCCGGGCGCAGCGCCTTCCATTGCTCATTGGTGGCGATATTGGCGGCGGCCTTGGCGCCGGCGACGAGGTCCTTGAGCGTGACCTCCCCGCGCGCCTTTTCGTCCGAGCCCTGGATGATCACGAGCGGGCTGTTGCGCCGGTCGGCGTATTTCATCTGCGCCTTCATCCCCGCCGCGCCGAGAGTTCGGCGATCCCGGCGGCCCGCAACTGCGCCGCCATCCGCTGATAATCGGCGAGCCGGTCGCGATCGAGCACCAGCACCACCACCGGGCCGACATGGGACGGGCCGAGACGATCGGGCTGCCGATCAGCTTTAGCGCCGCCGCGAGACGCCGATCGAGAAGCCGGTCGCCGGCGTATTTTCGGCCTGAACTGACCGACCAGCCCGTCATAGAGCGGCCGCCGCCGCCGACCGAGCCGAAACGCACCGGATGTCCTTCGTCGCGGGTCTCGAAGGTGAGGTCAGCTTCGAAAACCGGGCCGGTGTAATATTCGAGCCCGCGCACGATCGAGGGGTCGATGCGAATGCGGTCCGGCCCGAAGCCAGCGTCGCGCGCGAGGTCCTCGATTTCCGAAGCTCCCGGCTTCCCGGGCTTCGACCTCACTTTTGCCGAGCAGTCCGAAGATCCAGCGCCGGCGCGCCGTCGCGATACTGGCCGCCGAGGCTGAAGGAGGATCGTGTCGATCGCCGGCAGATCGAGGCCGGCTTTGGTGAAATCGCTGCTGTCGTCCTTGCGGCCCGCGCCGAGCAATTGCCGGACGCCGTCAGGCCCAAGCCGGTCGAGCTTGCCTGCAGATCGCGCGCAGCACGACGAGGCGGCGGCCGGTTCTCCTCGCCCGCGAGGCCGATCGACTGCATGACGCCGTCGAGCACCTTGCGGCTATTGATCTTGATGACGAAGTCGCGCGCGCGATCCCGAGCCGCTCCATCGCGTCGGCGGCCATCATGCAGATTTCGGCGTCGGCGGCGGGCGAGGCGGAGCCGACGGTATCGGCGTCGAACTGCATGAATTGGCGAACGCCCCGGCCCCGGCTTTTCATTGCGATAGACCGGGCCGACCCGATAGGAGCGATAGGGCTTTGGCCGCTCGAAATTCTGCGCGACGAAACGCGCGAGCGGCGCGGTCAGATCAGCGCAGCGACAGCCATTGCTCGTCGTCGTCCTGAAAGGAGAAGACGCCCTCGTTCGGCCGATCCTGGATCGGGCAGGAATTTGCCGAGCGCGTCGGTATATTCGATCGACGGCGTCTCCGCAGCGCCTCGAAGCCGTAAAGCTCATAGACCTCGCGGATGACGTCGAGCATGCGCGAGGTCGCCGCGAGTTCGCCAGCCTCGCGGTCAGCGAGCCCGCGAGGGGTTCGCGCTTCGATCTTGGTTTTACTTTCGTCTTTGGACATAAACGACGACCCGCGACGGGGTTCTCACCCTCCCCTTGAGGGCTCGACCGTGCAGCAGTCCGGGGTGGGGTGACAGGCGCCGAAGGGGCCTATGCCCGTTCGGCGCGCCTCCCTCAATCGGGAGGCGGCGACCTGGCCGCCTTCCTCAGCATTTTCCCAGTCGGAGGGAAGCGCGCCCTTTGGCCAGAGCCGCAAATGGGCGGCGCATCGAGCAGTCCGAACTGCCGAAGCCCAGCAGGGTGGGATCGGCAAGGCGGAGAGCGCGGCGTTGAGCGCGCATTCGTCGCCGCCTTCGACAATGAAAGCGCCGAGAACCTGCCCCTGCAGGGTCAGCTGATCGACATGCCAATGCGCGCGCTTATCTTTGCGCCTATGCCGCGCGAGCCGCGCCCGCAATCCGCCGGGGCCTTTGGCTGAGCCGCAGTAGAGGTAATCGCCGGATCTGAGCGTAACGGCGATCCCGCCGGCCGTCGCGGTCAACGGCGCGCCAAGCCGGAGCCAGAGAGAGCAGGGCGCCAGGAGCCGCATTCACCGCTCCCGTTTCGCGCACGAAGCGGATCACCCAAGCTCCTCGACGTCAGCCCGCCTAAAAGCGCGTGAGCACGAAGCTCACAAAGGCCATGGCCCCGGCAAGAGTGAGCGCGGAGCCGACCGCCAAGCTCTTGCCGGTGTGAATGAGCTGGGCCTCATGGGCGATCAGCGGCAGCAGCGTCCCGAAGACCGTCACGAGAAAACCGCCGACCAGAATATGTATCGGCTTTACCTCGACAATTCGAGTCCAGCTCAAGTCGATCTCTTTGAACGCGCCAAGGCGACGAGGCGGAATATTTCGCATTGACCCATTTGACGAATCGCCCCAGCAGGGCCGGTGAGAATGACGACCGCGAAGGCGAGCATCGCATAGCTCAGCCAATGCCATTTTGAATGGAAAAGCTTGTCCACCAGCGCAAGCAGCCAATTGAACAGGCAGCGGGAGACCCGCGAAAAGTGACGAAAAACTCGGTCAGACAGCTCGATCGCCACGGCGATCGAAGCCGGCGACAGGATCAGGATGAGGCCGAAGACATAATCCAGCCGGGATTCCGATACGCAGATCGGAAAGAACGCTCAGGAACCGATAGGCGCCTTTTACGAACAGACGCGGGTTTTCGTCCGGTTTCAGGTCGTTGACGATGAAATTGCCAATTCCGTTCCAATGCCTTTCCTGTAAGCCGCCATGGCCGCCGAGCGCGAAATATTCGGATTGCGTGAGGCGCGTCATGGGCAGAAACGCTTCAATTCGGTAAAGCCGTCAAATCCGCCCCATCGGAGAAATAATCCACGCTTTTCGGCAACAGGGCGACCACCCAATCTGTCGCGCCCCGCGCATTGTGAAACCGTTCACTGCGCCTCGATTGAGGTGCTTCGTCCACTCGAAATTCTGGTTCACGACGCTGCCCGCAAAATAAATATTGGCGAAGCGCGCCGCAGGATAGCCCAATGCGTTGGCGGCGAGATAAGTGCCGTTCGAATGTCCGACAGTAATGGAAAGTCTTGCGTTCGGATATCGCGCTTTCACATTGACGTAGAGGTCCATGAACCATTCGGTTTTCTGCTGCCGAATCCAGGGCAGCAGGAATTCGCCCATCGGAAAATAGCCGTAAGTCGGCGTGCAGGTGACGAGCTGCGGCGGCGCAGGACCGCGCCGCCGGGCGTCGGTTTCCTTAATCGTTTTGGCGATCCGATGCGTCCAATAGCCATTGTCGCGAATGCCGGGATGATGAAGACGACATTTTCGACATCGTGCTTCGGCTCCATCGGATTGTCTTCGAAGAACACCGGATTTTTCGTCACGTCGATCAGCGCCGGACCCTATTTCTTCTTTGTTCGACGAAAATTTCGTCGGCGCGGTCTCTCGCCGATTAGCGCGGTCAGAAAGGCCTCTTCCTCTCGCCGTCCTCGGTTCTGGAATACCTGATCGCCTCCATATGGTTGGTCTCGGCATTTCCAGAAGGAAGAATCCGCTCGTTCGGATCCTTCTCAAACCGTCCGTCGACGTCATTGTCGACCTGATCGAGCGGCGAAACGAAATCGTCGGTCGTGCCGATTATTTGGACGACAAGCGGGTTGTTCTCCCCGTCGGGCGCACGCTTGAGTTCGCGCCCCGATACGGCTTGGATTGTTGTATTGCTCGATCGACTTCCTGTCGAACCAGCGGCGGTAAGCCATCCACTTCGTGCGCGCGTTTGCACAATGAACGCGTCGAGCTCGCCCTCATATCGAACATCGTGCGGCCGATATTGCTCGCCTTGTCGATGAATTTTCGAATAAAGCCCTTGTCGGCGTCGGCCTTCTGCGGCCCGGAGTTGGCCAAGGAACCTGACGGCGCGCGACCAGAATCCGGAGCAGGTTCAAACCGACCGCCGCCCACCAGAATCTCGGTCGGAGACGCTCCACCCTTGTCCCATGTGCCATCGAGCACAAGCCGTTCCACCTTCTTCGACCAGTCGCGCGGAACGCTTTGGAATGTCGTCGCGATCGTTCCCGGCGAAATCCGGCAACGCGACGCGCCATGCAGAAAAACGCGGCGCAGCACGGCGCCGCCCATGCTGTGGCCGACGAAAACGATCCGAGAATAGCCGCCGCGCTGTCCTCCATAAGTGATCGAGATCGTCCGCGATCATTTCATCGACCGCGGCGGCGCCCGTGCCATCGCGCCATCTGAAATAAGGCATCGTCGGCGCTGTAAATGTCGGCGCCTCCGGCGTTAAACGCTTTCTTCGCCAAATCGATCGCGTCGGCCATACTGTCGCGGGTGGCGCTGGCCGGGAGCTGGATTTGACCGGATGACACTCCCAGTCCATGAAGGATGACGACGCCGTGTCGCGCCGCGCGCGTCCTTTGCCATGATCTGGAAGCCTTCCCACTGGGAAGGAAGTCGCAGTCCTCCGACGACGTCATTGAAATCGCCTTTTCAAAATTACCGCGGCTCCTAAAGCCGCGCGCCGCAATTGTTTAGTTCTATAGACGACAGAACCACGCCGCGTCAACGTCCGATGCGAGTTCGCGGGCTCCGAATCCAGGTTATGAGGCTTCATTTCACCGGGTCATGACGTGGGTTTGTCGCGGCCACTTTCGCAAGGAGGCCCAGCAATTGTAAAACATGAGCTGGACATGCCGTCTCTGCGCGAAGCGTTTCGCGATTGTCCAGCGAGGGCGGCCGGGACAAGCTCGGCCAGGACGGCTGAAAGTGCGCTCAAATTAATCCGAGTTCGGAGCCCTGACGCGAAACGACAGGTTCCGCTCACGCGATCATCACCCGCGCGGCGCCTTTTCATCGCCCAAAAGCTCGAGAACCCTGGCGACGATCGCCTTGCTGTCGAGCATCGCCCTGGCGATCATCAGCTCATGCTTGTCGTGGTCGATATAGGCGTCGGGCAGAACGATGTTGCGGAATTTGAACGCGCCGCGCGCGCCGTCAAGCAGCCCGTCTTCTGCGAGCGCCTGGAAGACCTGCGCGCCAAAGCCCCTGATCGCGCCTTCCTCGATGGCGATGAGGACTTCGTGATTGGCGGCGAGCCCGCGCAGCAGGTCGCGATCGATCGGCTTGGCGAAACGGGCGTCGGCGACCGTCGTCGACACACCGTAATTTTCAGTTCCGCCGCCGCCTTCATCGCGTCGGCGAGCCGCGTGCCGAGCGATAGATCGCGACCCTTGAGCCTTCGCGCAGGATGCGGCCCTCATTTCGAGAATCTCGCCGCGCTCCGGAAGTTCGACGCCGACGCCCTCGCCGCGCGGATAGCGGAAGCCGATCGGTCCCGCGTCATAGGCCGACGCGGTCGCCACCATATGTGGATCAGCTCGCCCTCGTCCGAGGGCTTGGCGAGGACGAAGCCCGGCAGGCAGCCGAGATAGGCGAGATCGAAGGCCCCGGCGTGGGTGGGCCGTCGGCGCTGACCAGGCCGGCGCGGTCCATGGCGAAGCGCACCGGCAGGTTCTGGATCGCCACGTCATGGACGACCTGATCATAGCCGCGCTGCAGAAGTCGAATAAAGCGCGCAGAACGGCTTGTAGCCTTCGCGGCAAGCCCCGGCCGCGAAGGTGACGGCGTGCTGCTCGGCGATCGCCACGTCGAAGGTGCGGTGCGGAAAGGCCTTGCCGAAAATATTCGAAGCCGGTGCTCGACGGCATCGCCGCGGTGATCGCGACGATCTTGTCGTCGTCGTTCGGCTTCGGCGATCAGCGCCTTGGCGAACACATTGGTATAGGTCGGCGCATTGGCCTTGGGCTTGATCTGAATGCCGGTCGCGACGTCGAACTTATTGACGGCGTGGCACTTGTCGGCGGATTCCTCCGCCGGTCCGGAATCGTAGCCCTTGCTTTTGCGTGACGACATGCACCAACACCGGGCCGTCGTCCTTGTCGCGCACATTCTTGAGCACCGGCAGCAGATGGTCGAGATTATGCCCGTCGATCGGCCCGACATAACAGCCGAGCTCCTCGAACATCGTGCCGCTGGTGATAAAGCCGCGCGAGAACTCCTCGGCTTTGCGCGCCTTGTCATAGATGAACCGCGGCAAATGGCTGGCGAGCTGTCTGGCCGCCTCGCGGATTGGAGCGATAGGCGCCGCCGGACACTAAGCGGCGAGATAGGCCGACATGGCCCCCGTCGGCGGGGCGATCGACATGTCATTGTCGTTGAGGATGACGATCAGGCGGGAATGCAGCGCTCCCGCGTTGTTCAAGGCCTCATAGGCCATGCCGGCGGACATCGAACTGTCGCCGATCACCGCCACGACATGATTGCCGCTGCCGGCGAGGTCCTGCCACCGCCATGCCGAGACCGGCCGAAATCGAAGTCGAGGAATGGCTGGGCGCCTTCGAAGGCGTCATATTCGCTTTCGGCCCGTTTGAAGCCGAGCAGGCCGCTGCCCATGCGCAGCGTGCGGATACGGTCGCGCCTGCCGGTGAGGATTTTGCGCGGATAGGCCTGGTGGCCGACGTCCCAGATCACCTTGTCGCGTGGCGTGTCGAACACATAGTGCAGGGCGACCGTCAGCTCGACGACGCCGAGACCCGCTCCAGATGCCTCCGCCGGCGCATCGAGACGGCGTCGATCGTCTCATGGCGCAATTCGTCGGCGACCTGCTTGAGCTCATTGGGGCGGAGCTTGCGCAAATCTTTGGGAGTGGCGATCCGGTCGAGGAGTGGGGTCTGGATGTCGTCATCGGTCACTCTGCTCGGTCATCAACAAGCGCCAGAAATCCGGTTATTACGCCAAGGGCGCCCCCCCAGCAAACGCGCCGCAGCATTCACCGCGATCTTGTCGACGACTGTTGCCGAGATGCAACGGCGGGCAAAGGCGGCGGCGGTCAGAAGGGAAAGTCTCCGAAGCTGGATTGGTAGGTCGGCTCCTGATCGGCGGGGCGGTAATCGGCGGTCGCGGCTGGGCGCGCGGCTGGCGCGCCTCGCGCGGGCGCTCGAATTGTCGCGGGCGATCGTCCGGCCGCCGTGCCGGTGATTTCGATCGTCGCCCCATGTTTTTCGACCCACTCATAGAGCTGCCGCGCGTTGGGAACCGCGAGCCGCACGCAGCCAGCGGGAAAGCGGACGGCCCAGCCCGCGCTCGTAGCTGCCGTGGATGGCGAGGCCGCGCGGCGAAAAGAAGATCGAATAGGGCATCGGCGCCTCGTCGATATTCGTCGGAATGATGGTCGCCTCCATGCGCATGACGCCGTAACTGCCCGCAGGCGTCTCGTAACCCCGCCGTCCGCTCGATATTTTCCACCTCGCGGTCTCGCCCTGGGGGGTGACCGCCTCAAGGCTTTGCGTCGCCAGATCGATACGGATGCGCACCGCGGCGCTCGCAGAGGCGGCCGACAGGAGAACCGCCGCGGCGAGGGTAGCGAATAAACACAGAACACGTGCCATGACGGACCTAAACACGGCGACGCCCAATCGTAAAGACGCGCCAGCGAATGCCCGGGACTTTCAAGAGTTTTCGGTTAACGGGCGCTGATCGGAGGGGTCCGGCCGCGCGGTTCGGGGCGCGTTCCGGCGCGCGCGCCATGCCGAACGGGCAGGGGGTTCGATTGACAACTCCTTAAGCATGTCACGAGGATATCGCTTGGCGGGCCGGCATATCGCCCAGACAGAATCGATCGGAAACAGAGCCGTCTCGCGAAAAAGAGAGGCCTTGACGCGCTGCGGCGTCGCCCTCGCCTTTTTTCCCTTCATCGCTATAGTGCGCCGGCATTGCTTTGGGACGAATCGCCGTGACGCCTCGACTGCCGCTCCTCACCCACCGCGCTCTGGCGGCTCTTGCGCTGGCGCTCTTCGCCGCGAGCCTTGGCGCTTGCGGCCGGCGGGGTCCCCTCGAGCTCCCGCCCGAGACCCAGGCGCGGGGCGCAATCCTTCGGGCGCAGACCGAGGCGGCGCAAGCCAAAGCGGCGGCGCACGGGGCGCCCCCGCCAGCCAGCGCGCCGCAGCCGCCGATTCCGGGGACGATCGGCAATCGTCCGCCTGAGCAATATCCCTTCCCGCTCGACCCGCTGCTCTAGGTCCATGCATCTTTTCGCTTATCGGGATGGCGCGCTCCACGCCGAGGAGATCGCCGTGGCGAAGCTCGCCGATGAGATCGGGACGCCCTTTTTCTGCTATTCGGCGGCGACCATCCGACGTCACTACCAAGTGTTTTCGCAAGCCTTGACGGGCCTCGACGCGCTTATCTGCTATGCGGTGAAGGCCAATTCCAATCAGGCCGTGCTGCGCCTTCTCGCAGAAAAGGGCGCCGGCATGGACGTGGTTTCCGGCGGCGAATTGGCGCGCGCGCTGGCCGCCGGCGTGGCCCCGGAAAAAATCACCTTTTCCGGCGTCGGCAAGACTGCCGAGGAGATTTCGGCGGCTCTTCGCGCCGGCATCTTCTGTTTCAACGTCGAGTCGGAGCCTGAGCTCGAAGCGCTCTCAAATGTCGCAGCGGCTCTCGGGCGCACGGCGCGCGTGTCGCTGCGCGTCAATCCGGACGTCGACGCGCGCACGCATAAGAAAATTTCCACCGGCCTCGCCGAAAACAAGTTCGGCGTGCCGCTATCGCGCGCGCGGGAAATCTATGCCTTCGCCGCAAAGCTCAGGGGAATCGAGATCGCCGGCGCCGACATGCACATCGGCTCCCAGCTCACCGATCTCGCGCCCTTCGACGAAGCCTTTTCGCTGCTCGCAGAGCTCGTGCGCGACTTGCGCGCCGACGGTCGCCCGATTTCGCACGTCGACCTGGGCGGCGGCTTAGGCATTCCCTATCATGAAGGCGACGATCCCCAGTCCTACCATCCCGAGAAATACGCCGCGATCATACGACGGCATTTCGGCGGTCTCGGCTGCAGGCTGGTGCTGGAGCCAGGACGGCTTATCGTCGGCAACGCCGGCGCGCTCGTCACGCGCGTCATCTACGTCAAGCACGGCGAGGCCAAGACATTCGTCATCGTCGACGCCGGCATGAACGATCTCATCCGCCCGACGCTTTATGACGCCTGGCATGACATTATCCCCGTGCGTGAGAGCGCAGATCGGCAAAGGATCGTCGCCGACGTCGTCGGCCCGGTATGCGAGACGGGCGACTATCTTGCGCATGGACGCGAGATGGTCGAACCGCGCGCTGGCGATTTGCTCTGCGTCCTGACGGCGGGCGCCTATGGCGCCGTGCAGTCCGGGACCTACAATACGCGCCCGCTGGTTCCGGAAGTTTTGGTCGACGGCGCGCGTTACGCCGTCATTCGCAAGCGCCAGAGCGTCGACGAGATCATCGCGATGGACAGCATTCCCGACTGGCTCTAGACCGCGCCGCATTTACTTGGCGTCGGGCCCTTCGCAAGCGGCGGCGGCGTGCGCCTCGATCCAGTCGCGCACGCGGGGATAAACATTAGAATCGAGCAGGGCCAGATGATCGCGGCCCGGCGCTGAAAGGAATGTCTTCGGCTCATTGGCGAGGTCGAAGAGCCGGCGCGCGAGACGAATCGGAATGACGGAATCATTCTCGCCGTGGACCATCAGAACCGGCGCCCGCGCCATGCCGATCTCCCGATCCGAGTGAAACGGATCGCGCGCCAGATACTGGACAGGCGCCCAGGAGTATCGCTCCGCCGCCACGTCGGCGATGGAAGAATAGGGGGAATCGAGCACCAATCCCGCCGCAGGATGCGCGGCGGCGAGATGGGTGGCGACGCCCGTTCCAAGCGACTCGCCCATGATGACGATCCGATCGGGCGCGTAGCCGAGTCTCAGCGCTTCGGCATAGGCCGCCTCGGCGTCGAGGAAGAGGCCTTCCTGCGCGGGCGCGCCGGTCGACCCGCCGTATCCGCGATAGGAGACGGCGAGCATGCCGAACCGATCTTGGACAAAGCGCCTGAACCGGGGAATGCGATCGCGAAGCGCGCCGCCGTTGCCATGCAGATAGAGAATGAATGGCCGGCCGCAGTCGCCGGGAAGACGCCAGGCGACGAGCGTCTCTCCGTCACGCGTCTTGAGCGTCGTTTCCTGAGCTTCGGCAAGTCCAGCCGCGGCTGGATCGGCGCGCAGCGCGTCGGGCCGAAAGAGGAAATCGCGCTGAAAGGCGACGAGGCCCGCCACCGCAGCGAAATAACCGGCGAATAGAGCGGCGAACGCATGTCTCAAATAGCGCGTCATGAAGTCCCCATTCGTCAGGCGCGCCGCCATCTGCCAGGGCCAAAGCACCGAGGAGACTCATTCATGGACAGCATTCCCGATAGGTAAGCCGATCGCATCGGGTTGTATCCAACTTCGGACTGCGGCAGTTTGTGCGTCCGTTCTGGCGAGGCCGGCGAGATGTGCATTTTCAAGCGTAGGGAGGATGGCTGATGCTGTTTGCAGTCTATTATGAAATATCGCCCAAACATCGCGACGAAGTTCTCAAGCGATTTCAGAAACTCGGCGACGCCGCTCCGAAGGGAGTCAAAGTGATCGGAAACTGGCTTTCCGTCACCTTTCTCGAAGGTTGGAGCATCGTCGAAGCCAGCGATGTCGTCGATCTCGGCAAGTTCTTCCATTCCTGGACCGACCTCAACGTCAATCATATCACGCCGGTCTTCGACGAAGACGCCGCGCACAGCTTCCTCGCAGCGAACAAGAAATAGACTCGCGGCCTAATACGCCAATTCTCCATGATCGCGGCGATAGTCTCGGTACCAATCGACGAGCGCCGCGACGCCGTCGTCGATCGACGTATGCGGACGATAGCCGGTCAGGCGCTTGAGGAGATCGGCGCTGGCGAAGGTGCGCGGCACGTCTCCCGGCTGCATGTCGAGATAGTTGCGCTTCGCCTTTTTGCCGAGCGCTCTTTCGATCGTCTCGATAAAATCGAGCAGCTTCACCGGCGCGCCGCGACCGATATTCACGATGCGATAGGGCGCGACCGGCGAAACGCTTTCGTCGCCTGAATCGCGCTCCGGAATGCAATCGATCAGGCGCACGACGCCTTCGACGAGATCTGCGACATAGGTAAAATCGCGCGACATGTCACCGTGATTGTAGATGTCGATGACGCGGTCGTTTTCGATCGCGTCAACGAATTTCAACGGCGCCATGTCAGGCCGGCCCCACGGGCCGTAGACGGTAAAGAAGCGAAACATCGTCGTCGGGATTGACCACAGATGCGCGTAGGAATGCGCCATCGCCTCTCCGGCTTTCTTCGTCGCGGCGTAAAGGGTCAGGGGGAAATCCGTCCTATCGCTCTCATGGAATGGCACGGTGGGGCTGGCGCCATAGACCGAGCTTGTCGAGGCGAACAGAAAATGTCGCGGCTTCAGGAGCCTTGCGATCTCCATGACATTGAAGGCGCCGACAAGATTGGCGTCGACATAGGCGCGCGGGTTTTGCAGCGAATAGCGCACCCCCGCCTGCGCCGCGAGATGGATGATGACGTCAGGCGCGGCCTGTTCGGCGGCGCGCGTCAGCGCCTCCATGTCCTCAAGCATGGCGATCGTGTCGCGATAGCCGTTGCTCCGCAGCAGAATGGCGCGGCGCGCTTCCTTGAGGCTGGGATCGTAATAGGGCGTCATCCCGTCGAAGCCGTCGACGAGATGCCCCGCCTCGAGCAGACGCTTCGCCAGATGAAAGCCGATAAAGCCCGCCGTGCCGGTCACGAAGACGCGCATGAGCCGCCATATTCCCGCAAGATGAAAGCTTCGCCGTCATGGGCGAAGGCGGGCGGCCTGTCAACGCGCGGGCGTGGGTCTTTGGTTTTCGCCTCCGCGAGACATATGTTGACGCGTCAGGAGGAGTAGTCGCCATGGTCCATGCGGCCGGCGCCCGGAAGCCGCGCACAATCCACCCGCTCTTTGTTCGGGCGACGCATTGGGTGAACGCCTTTGCGATTGTCGTCATGGTCCTGAGCGGCTGGCGCATCTACAACGCCTCGCCGCTCTTTGGCTTCGAGTTTCCTCCGGGCTTCACGCTCGGCGGCTGGCTCGCCGGCGCGCTCGCATGGCATTTTGCCGCCATGTGGCTGTTGGCGCTCAACGGCATGGCCTATCTCGCCTATGGGATTGTTTCAGGTCATTTCCGTCGAAGCTTTCTGCCGATCTCGCTGAGGCGCGCGCTCGATGACGTGATTCTCGCGAGTCGCGGCCGACTCGATCATGCGCCCGGCCGCTACAACGCCGTTCAGCGCCTTCTCTATGTCGGCGTCATTCTGACGGTGATCGTCGCCATCGTTTCGGGTCTCGCCATCTGGAAGCCTGTGCAACTTCAAGGCGTCACGGCGTTTATGGGCGGCTATGAAGCGGCGCGCCGCGTGCATTTCTTCGCGATGGCCGCCATCGTCGCCTTTCTTGTCGTCCATATCGGACTCGCCGTCGGCGTCAAAGGCGTGCTCGCCCCGATGTTCACCGGCCGCGCGCAGGCGTCGCAATGAAGATATCTCGCCTTTCCGGCTTTGGGCCGCAGATTGCGCGACTCGAGCGGCGGCTCTTCCTCAAGCAGGGCCTGTCGCTCGGCGCGCTGTCGCTGCTGTCAGGCTGCACGCTAAAGGACGATGACGCCGTCGATCGTCTGCTTGTCGCCATCTCGCGCTTCAACGACAAGATGCAGGCGGCGCTGTTCGATCCTTCAAAGCTCGCGCCGACCTATGCGGAAAGCGACATCACGACGCCATTCCCCTTCAACGCCTATTACGAAGAAAAAGACATCCCCCGCATCGACGGCGAGGCCTATCGGCTTCAGCTGTCGGGCCTTATCGCCGACAAGCGGCCGTGGAGTCTGAGCGAACTGGGGGCGCTGCCGCAATCGAGCCAGATCACTCGTCTCGTCTGCGTCGAGGGGTGGAGCGCGATCGGCAAATGGCGCGGCGTCGCCTTTCGGCATTTTCTCGAAAGAATCGGCGCCGACCTGACCGCGCGTTATGTCGGTTTCAAATGCGCCGACAAATATTATTCAAGCATCGACATGGCGAGCGCCCTGCATCCGCAAACGCTCCTCGCGCTCGATTTCGCGGACGCCAAATATGGCTATCCGCTGCGCCTGCGAATCCCGACCAAACTCGGCTTCAAGAATCCGAAATTCATCGGCGAGATATTCGTCGCCAACGACTATCCCGGCGGTTATTGGGAAGACAAAGGCTACAACTGGTTCAGCGGCTCTTGATCCGGCCGTCCGCGCTGCGGCCCGTCGGGAATTTCCGGCCGCTCCACAGGTGAAAAATGAATCTTCTTCGAGCGAAGCGATATATGATCCGCCCAGCGGTCATATTAACCAGTTCATCGAATTGCATTTAGCTGCACGATTTCCGTCATAAAATCACCGCAGCGCAGGCCTCGCGGCGACCTAACTTCATCATCGTTGCCCGGCCTGATGTCTGGCGGGCGGGCCGATTGATTCGGCGGGGGCTCTCATTTTGAGGGGACCATCGAGTGATGAATCAACGATCCTGCGCGAACGGCATATTGGCCGCGGTATTGTCGGCGAGCTTTCTTCCCATTCATGGCGCGCTCGCCAAGGAAGAAAGATCCGCAGCGCCCGGCGCGGCCAAACACGTAGCGAAGAAATCGGCAAAGCCGTCCGCCGTAAAGCACGACGCGAACAAGCCCCCGGAGCCAGGCGAAGGCGCGGGCGACAAGCAGTAGCGCGTCGCCGCCGAACCGGCGCTAATAATCGACAGCGACAAGATAGAGACCGTGCGGCGGCGCGACCTGTCCGCAGCGCGCACGGTCTTTCGCCAAAAGCGCCAGCGCCAGATCCTCGACGCGCCACTTGCCGCTGCCGACGTGCTCCAGCGAGCCCGCCATCGAACGCACCTGATTGTGCAGGAAGGAGCGCGCTGATGCGACGATCTCGATGCGCGCGCCGTCACGCCTGACGTCGAGACGCTCCAGCGTGCGCAACGGCGAATTCGCCTGGCATTCGGCGGCGCGAAAGGTCGTGAAGTCGTGGCGGCCGACAAGCGACTGGGCAGCTTCGTGCATCGCCTTGGCGTCAAGCGGCCGCTTGACGTGCCAGGCGCGGCCGACGCTCAGCGCCAGCGGCGGGCGGCGGTTTTCGATGACATAGAGATAGTGGCGGCGAATCGCCGAAAAGCGGGCTTCGAAATCGTCGCTGGCGGCGCGCGCCGACAGCACCGCGATCGGATCGGGCTTGAGATGCGCATTGATTGCGTCGCGCAGCCGGTCGACGCGCCACTCGCGCAAGAGATCGACATGCGCGACTTGCCCCAGCGCGTGGACCCCGGCGTCGGTGCGGCCCGCCCCATGCACGACGGCGCGCGCGCCGCCATTGATCGCGGCGACGGCTTCTTCGAGGCGCTGCTGAACGGAAACGCCATTCGCCTGCCGCTGCCAGCCGACGAAGGGGCCGCCGTCATATTCGATGGTCAGGGCGAAACGGGGCATGTCAGGCGAGCGAGACGCCGCGCGTCAGCTTGCGGCCGCGGGCGAACTCTTCGAAATCCATCTCGCCCTTGCCGGCGCGCTGCACGCGGAGCAGCCGCAGCGCGCCTGCGCCGCAGGCGATGAGGCCCTCGTCGTCGATGGCGGACCCCGGCGTCCCCTGTCTATCCTCGACACGCGTGCGCAACACTTTCACGCGCTCATGGCCGTGGCCGAGATCGGCTTCGAAAAACGCGCCCGGAAAGGGCGAGAGGCCGCGCACCAGATTATGGAGGTCCTGCGCCGACCGGCGCCAATCGATCCGCGCTTCGGCCTTTTCGATTTTTTGCGCATAGCACGCGCCCACTTCGGACTGCGGCGTGAAGCGCAATTCGCCATTGGCCAGCAGATCGAGCGCCTGCGCCATCAGCGGCGCGCCGAGCTCGGCGAGACGGTCATGCAGCTCGCCCGCCGTCATTTCCGCGCCGATCGGCGTTTTCGCGGTCAAGGCGACGGGGCCGGTGTCGAGACCGGCCTCCATCTTCATCACCATGACGCCGCTCTCGGCGTCGCCCGCCATGATCGCGCGCTGGATCGGCGCGGCGCCGCGCCAGCGGGGCAGCAGCGAGCCATGGAGATTGAGACAGCCATACCGCGGCGCATCGAGAATCGGCTGGGGCAGCAGCAGGCCATAGGCGGCGACGACAGCGACATCCGCGTTGAGGGCGGCGAATTCCGCTTGCGCCTCGGCGCTCTTCAGGCTTTTCGGCGCGCGGACGGGAAGCCCGAGGCGCTCAGCCAGCAGGTGCACGGCGGACTTTTTCTCGGCCATGCCACGCCCCGCCGGACGCGGCGGCTGCGTGTAGACCGCGACGACCTCATATCCGCGAGAAACGACATCGTTGAGCAGATGGGCCGCGAAGTCCGGCGTGCCCATGAAGACGACACGCATGCCGTTGCGCAATCGTCAGGCCTCGGCTTGTTCCGACTGGCGCTCAGCGCGCCGCTGGGCGACGATCTCGTCGTAACGCGCCGCCTTGTTGAACTTCTTGACCACTCGTTCGCGCTTCAGGCGCGACAGATGGTCAATGAAGAGGCCGCCTTCGAGATGATCCAGCTCATGCTGCACCACGGTGGCGAGCAGTCCCTCCGCGGCGAACTCTTGGATCGCGCCTTCGCGGTCGAGATGGCGCAGGCGCACCCGCGCCGGCCGCTTCACGTCCTCGAAATAGTCGGGCACCGACAGGCAGCCCTCCTGATAGACGCTCAACTCCTCCGACGCCCAGATGATTTCCGGGTTGATGAGGAAAAGCGGCGACCGGGTCTCCTCGGTCTTGCCGATATCGACGACGACGATGCGCTTCGCCACGGCGACCTGAATCGCCGCAAGGCCGATGCCCGGCGCCTCGTACATGGTCTCGAGCATGTCGTCGAGCAGACGCCGCACCGCGTCGTCGACCCTGTCGACAGGCTCGGAAATCTTCCGCAGCAGCGGGTCCGGAAGCGTGATGATCGGCAGTATGGCCATTGCTGTTTCGCCGTGGATCTTTGCGTTTCCCTGAGATAGGCGCGCCCGGCGCGCGCGTCAAATACAAAGCGCGTGACGCGTCTTTGCCTAGGCCGCCAAAGGCGGATAACATGACGGCGCAATGGCGATCGCCGCCGCGCAAAGGCGGCGCGCCAGCGGGAGCGCGCGCCATGTCCTTGCTGATTTTTCTGGGGCTCATTGCCGCCGTCGCCTTCTGGCTGGTCGGCGTTTACAACGGCCTGGTGGCGCTGCGTCAGCGCAGCAAACAGGCCTTTTCCGACGTCAATGTGCAGCTCAAGCAGCGTCACGACCTCGTCCCCAATCTCGTCGAGACGGTGAAGGGTTACGCCACGCATGAGAAGAGCACCTTGGAAGACGTGGTCAAGGCGCGCAACGCCGCCGTGGCGGCGCAGGGTCC
>JAXMCY010000044.1:0-17552 GCA_046349135.1 Methylocystis sp.
GCCTCATCCGGCGGATTTTTTCGCCGGGCGAACGGTGATTTTTCGATTGACGCCGCCCGACGCAAAGGCGGCTCAGGCGGCGCGACTTGGGCTCGACGGCATGATCGTGCTGACCTTCGACAAGGACTTCGCGCAAAGTCCGGCGCGCATTTTCACCGAAGACATTTTGCACAAGCGCCTGCGGCTCTCGGCCGTGGTCGCCGGCTATGATTTTCGTTTCGGCGCCGGCCGCGAGGGCGGACCGGAATTTTTGCGCGCCGAGGGCGAGAGGCTCGGAATGATCGTCGAGATCGTCGACCGCATTACCCAGGACGAAGAAGGCAGCCTGGAGGCCGTCTCCTCGACGGCGACGCGCGAAGCGCTCGAGCGCGGCGACGCGGCGCTGGCGCGACGCCTTCTCGGCCACCCCTATTTCATTCGCGGCGTCGTGCGTCATGGCGACAAGCGCGGGCGCACGCTCGGCTTTCCGACCGCCAATATCGCGCTTGATCCCGCCAATCGCCTCAAGCATGGCATTTACGCCGTGACCCTCGAAGTCGAAGGGAAGCTGCATCAGGGCGTCGCGAGCTTCGGTCGGCGGCCGACCTTTGACAATGGCGCGCCGCTCCTAGAAGTTTTCGTTTTCGATTTTGACGGCGATCTCTACGGTAAGGAGGTCGAAGTCTCCTTTTACGGCTTCATAAGGGGCGAAGCGAAATTCGACAGCGTCGACGCGCTCGTCGAAAGAATGCGCGTCGACGCGGACGAGGCGCGCAAAATTTTGGCCGTATGCGGCGCGGCCGGGTCGAGCTCATGATCTGTCGCCACAATAGGCGGCCGATCCAGCTTGGAGACATCATCCTCGACAGGAGGGAAGCGCCATGGACGAAGAACCCAAGGGACGGGTCGAAATCATCTTGCCGGGCGAGGAGACGGATGCTTCTCGCATCTGGGTCGCGACCGGCGCCGGAAAAGTCAGGGTCGTCAGGCTGTCGCCGTTTCAGAGCCTTATTGTCACCGCGGCGCTGCTGCTGTTGCTCTTCATCGGCTTTACGCTGCTTTCGGGCGCATTTCTGGTGCTGCTGCTCATCGCTGTCGTGGCGGGCGGCTTCGCCTATCTTGCCGGACTGCTGGGACTGAGGCGGACGCGCTAGCACGCTTTCCGATCAGACGGAATCGTATGATCGATAGAAATCGCGCGAAACTAACAGGCTGGAGCAGGTTCTAATCGAAAAAGTCCGTCAACTTTTTCGGAACTTGCTCTAAGTCGCGGCCGAGCCTTTTCCAGTCTGGCTTGCGCTGCTATTGAGGAGCGGATGCGTTTCCTGACCGCCATTCGAATTACCGTCCCGGCTTGCGTTAGGAGCTGAGGCTCGCGCAGGACCGGGCGCGGCGCGATTGGCGCTCTTCCTTGAAATCCTCTAATCAGCGCAGCGACGGCGGCGCTAATGGCGCGTCGGCGTCGCTCGAGGCGGTTTTCACGACGATGAACGACGACAGCCCCAAGGGGCCGGATTATTCCAAGACCCTCTATCTGCCCGAGACCGATTTTCCGATGCGCGCCGGCCTGCCGCAGCGCGAGCCGGAACTGCTCAAGCGCTGGGAGGCGATCGGCCTTGAGAACAAAATGCGCGAAGCGGGCGCCGGCCGTCCGAAATTCACGCTGCATGACGGGCCGCCCTACGCCAGCAGCAGTATTCATATCGGCCATGCGCTCAACAAGATTCTCAAGGACCTGGTGACGCGCAGCGGCGCTGACCGGCAAGGACTGCGTCTATGTGCCGGGCTGGGACTGCCGCAACCTGCCGATCGAATGGAAGATCGAGGAAAGGTATCGCGCTGGGAAAGCAGAAGCCTGATTTCGCCCATCCAGAGGCGATGATCGCCTTCCGCCGCGAATGCCGCGCCTACGCCGAACATTGGCTTAACGTGCAGCGCGAAGAAGTTCAAACGATTGGGCGTCGCCGGCGAATGGGACCATCCCTATTCGACCATGGCCTATCATGCGGAAGCGACGATCGCCACGAGATCATGAAATTCGCGGCGAACGGCCTGCTCTATCGCGGCTCGAAGCCGGTGATGTGGAGCGTCGTCGAAAAGACCGCGCTCGCCGAAGCCGAAGTCGAATATGAGGATTATACCAGCGACCAGGTCTGGGTCGCGTTTCCGATTCCGCGCGGCGCAGAAGGCGAGCTGAGCGACGCGCGCATTATCATCTGGACGACGACGCCCTGGACGCTTCCGGGCAATCGCGCGATCTCCTTCTCGTCGAAGATCGATTATGGCCTCTATCGCGTCACCCATGCGCCCGAGGGCAATTGGGCGCTGCCTGACGCGACTTTCGTCATCGCCGACAAGCTTGCAAGCGACGTGTTCAAAGCCGCCAAGGTCGACGGCTACGAGCGGCTTCATGATGTGCCGGCGGCGATGCTCGGCGAATTGATCTGCGCGCATCCGCTGGCGCATCTCGGCTATGATTTCGACGTGCCGTTCTTCGACGGCGAACATGTCACCGACGATACTGGCACGGGCTTCGTGCATACGGCGCCGGGACATGGCCGCGAAGACTTCGACATCTGGATGTCGAACGCGCGCGAACTGCAGGCGCGGGCGATCGACACGCGCATTCCCTACACGGTCGACGAGGACGGCTTCTATACCAAGGATGCGCCGGGCTTTGCCGGCAGGCGCGTCATCACCGACAAGGGCGACAAGGGCGACGCCAACGAAGCGGTGATCGCCGCGCTGGTTCAAGCGGGCAATCTCATCGCGCGCGGAAAATTGAAGCATCAATATCCGCATTCGTGGCGCTCCAAGAAGCCGGTGATCTTCCGCAACACGCCGCAATGGTTCATCGCGATGGATAAAGCCCTCTCTCACCCTCCCCTTGAGGGGGAGGGTCGCGCCGAAGGCGCGGGGTGGGGTGAACACAGCGCGGGATCGGAATCGTCACCCCCTCCCGCGTCGCTGCGCGACGCGACCTCCCCCCTCAAGGGGGAGGTGGGCAACGCCCCGACCCTCCGCGACATCGCGCTGGAAGAAATCGCGCGAACGACATGGACGCCGGCGGCGGGGGAGAACCGTATCCGCGGCATGATTCAAAATCGTCCCGACTGGGTGGTGTCGCGTCAGCGCGCCTGGGGCGTGCCGATCGCGGTCTTCGTCAAGAAGGGAACGCATGAGCCGCTGGTCGATCCGCGCGTCAACGCCCGCATCATCGAGGCTTTCGAAAAGGAAGGCGCCGACGCCTGGTATGAGGCGAGCGCCGCCGAGCGGTTTCTTTCGCCGGACTACAAGGCCGAGGATTACGATAAAATTTCCGACGTTCTCGACGTCTGGTTCGATTCAGGCTCCACGCACGCCTTCACGCTGGAAGACCCTCAGCATTTCCCGATGCTCGCCGGCATCCGTCGCATGCGCGACGGCGGCGACGACGAAATCATGTATCTCGAAGGCTCGGATCAGCATCGCGGCTGGTTTCATTCCTCGCTTCTCGAAAGCTGCGGCACGCGCGGGCGCGCGCCTTATGATTCCGTGCTGACGCATGGTTTCGTGCTCGACGAGCGAGGGCGCAAAATGTCCAAGTCGCTCGGCAATGTCGTCGCGCCGCAAAAAATCATCGCCGATTCCGGCGCCGACATCATGCGGCTCTGGGTCGCGGCGTCCGACTATGCCGACGATCTGCGCGTCGGGCCGGAAATTCTCAAGACCTTCGTTGAGCTTTATCGCAAGCTGCGCAACACGCTGCGCTGGATGATCGGCGCGCTGGCGCATTATCAGCAAAACGACGACGCGTCGATGCGCGACGCGGGAGAGCTCGAGCGGCTCATGCTGCATCGCCTGCATCAGCTCGATGAATCAATCCGCGCCGCCTACGCTGCTTATGACTATAAGCGCGTCGTCGCGCTGCTCACGCACTTCATGACGAGCGACCTTTCGGCCTTCTATTTCGACGTGCGCAAAGACGCGCTCTATTGCGATCCGCCGTCGAGCGTCAAACGCAAGGCGGCGCTCGCGACCGTCGATCGCATTTTCCGCAGCGTCGCGACTTGGCTTGCGCCGATCCTCGTCTTTACGGCCGAGGAGGCGTGGCTCTCCCGCTATCCGAACGCGCAATCCGTGCATCTGGAGCATTTTCCGGCCATTCCCGACTCTTGGCGCGACGATGCGCTGGCCGCCAAATGGGAGAAGATCCGCAAGATCCGCTCGGTCGTCACCGGCGCGCTCGAAATCGAACGCGCGCAGAAGCGCATCGGCTCTTCCTTAGAAGCGGCGCCAATCGTCTACATTGCCGATGACTCCTTGCGCTCAGCTTTGGAGGGGGTCGACTTCGCCGAAATCTGCATTGCGTCCGACATTCGCGTTGTGGCGGGCGAAGGCCCATCTGACGCTTTCCGCCTTGGGGAAGTCGCGGGCGTCGCCGTAGTTCCGCAGCGGGCGCCCGGCGTCAAATGCGCGCGCTCGTGGAAATATTTCGATCCCGCGACGGCGGACAGCAATTATCCCGACGTGACGCCGCGCGACGCGCAGGCGTTGCGCGAACTCGCGGCGCTTGGGCGCTGGAGCGGAGCAGGCTCTTAAGTGAACGTTCTTCTCGCCTTTCTCGCCAATACGATCGTCAATTTCATCATCGGCCTGACGGTGGCGAAATTTCTTGGCCCCGAAGAATACGGCCGTTTCGCGCTTGCTTTCTCCATCGCGGTTGTTGTGCAGACCGCGCTTTATGACTGGCTGCGCCTGTCGGCGACGCGCTTATTCAAGTACGCGCGACAAGGAGCCGGTCGTGCGCTCGACCTCTCGATGCATCCTTCATCGGCGTGACGCTTTTCCTCGGAACCGCGACGGGAATTTACGCGCTTATCGGTCCGCCGCTCGATTTCGAAACCAATCTCATTCTTCTCGCGCTGCTCACCGCGGTCGCCAATGGCCTCTTCGACTATTGCACCGCGCTGGTCCGCGCGCACTTTCACGACAGGGCTTATGTGCGGCTGATGCTCGCAAAAAATGCTTTGGCGCTGGTTCTGATCGGCGGCGGCGCCTTTATTTTTCAGTCGGCGGCGGTGGCGCTTGCGGGCGGCGTCGCCAGCCTTTTTGGCACGGTCATACTCGGCCGCGGCGCGCTGCTCGATCCTGGCGCCGATATTCGCGCCGCATCGAGTCAGAGCGCTCGCTCGCTCGCCGCCTATAGCGCGCCGATCGTCACGGCGCATCTTCTCTATCAGGCGATGCCGCTCGCGGCGCGCTCCATCGTCGCGAGCGTCTTCGGCTTTGCCGAGACCGGCCAGTTCGCGCTCGCATATGATCTTGGCTTGCGCGCGGTGCAGGCGCTCGGATCCGCGCTCGATGTGCTGTTGTTTCAGATCGCCGTCGCCGCGCATGAGCGACATGGCGTCGACCGCGCGAAGAGCAGGTCGCGCGAAATTTGGGAATCGTCGTCGCCTTTCTACTGCCGGCCTGCGCCGGACTCTGGTTTATCATGCCGTCGATTGAAGCGTTGATCGTGCCGGCGCAATATCGCGGTCCCTTTGGTCACTATCTCGGCTTGCTGTTGCCAGGGCTTTTCGCGATGGGCGTCATCCTCTTCGGCCTCAATCCGGTGTTTCAGATCGATAAGAAGACGACGCCGCTCATCGTCGCAGCGCTCGCCGCAGTCGTTCTTGGACTCGTGCTGCTCTTTGTCCTGCCATGGGGCGAGGACGCCTCCAATCTCGCCATCGCGCAGGGCGGCGCCTATGTCGGAGCGCTTGCGGCGACGGTCTATTTCGCGCTGCGCACCCAGCCGGTCTGGCCGTCGTTCTGGGACATGTTCGCGGCGCTCGTGGCGACGGGCGCGATGTCGCTCGCGCTTGCGCCTTTGCGCGAGATGACGCCCGGCATTCTTACGCTGATCGCGCAAATTCTGGTCGGCGCCTCCGTCTACGGGCTGTTGACCGTGGCCTTCGACATCGCCGGGCTCGGCGATCTGGTCGCGAACCGGTTTGGCCGGCGCTTCGTCCGCCCGTGATGCCGCCTGTCGGCGTCGCCATATGTTAGGCTTGCGATCGAAGGGAGCGCGCCGATGGTGATGCCGATTTATGATGACGCGCCGCTACGCTATCTGCGCTGGCCGATCGTGAACTGGACGCTGATCGCGCTCAACATCGTCATCTTTCTTCTGGTGCAGAGCGAACTGTTCGGCGATCCGCTGACCGTCGTCCGCGGCTTCGCGATCATTCCGCGCGTGCTCTTCGGCGAGGCCGAGCTCGCCGACTGGATCGTCGGACCGCCGCCAGCGTTGACGCTTCTCACTGCGCTGTTCTTTCACTCGTCGCTGCTGCACCTCGGCTCGAACATGCTGTTCCTTTACGTCTTCGGCGACAATGTCGAAGACGCAATGGGCTCTTTCCACTATGTTCTGTTCTATCTCTCCTGCGGCGTTTGCTCGGGCGTATTCTATATTTACGCCACGCCCCATTCGATCACGCCGCTCATCGGGGCGTCCGGCGCGATCTCGGGGGTTTGCGCGGCCTTTCTGCTGCTGCATCCGCGCGCCACCGTCGCCGGAATCTTTCCGCCGCTCTCCTTAGCGCTTGCGCCGATCTGGCTCGGGGCCTTTTTGTCCGGCACGCGGCTGCGGTCCATTCTGGGTCTGCGGGCGCCGCTGTTCTCCTTTGTCGCCTCAGGCTGGCTCTTCGTCGGCGTCTGGATATTGATGCAGCTCATCAACGCCTTCATGGGCGAGGGCGGCGCGATCGCCTGGATGGCGCATGTCGGGGGAATCGCGGCGGGACTCGTGCTGACGCCGCTGTTCAAGCGGCGCAAACACAGGCTTTTCGACCGCGGCGGCCCGCTCGCCCCGGCGCCGGGGCAGCAGGACGCCGGCGAGGACGCGCCCTGATCGCGCAGTTTCGCGCCGCGATCGCTTGGTTTGACTTGCGGGCGCGCCCCCGCTACCAGACCGCGCAACGGCTTTAGCCAGAGTGGAGCGCGCACAGGCGGCGCTCCCTATCGTCTCGCCAAAGGGTCAAGGAGACCTAAGGGGTCGCGCGATGAAGATTCTCGTGCCCGTCAAACGGGTCGTCGATTACAACGTCAAGATCAGGGTCAAGGCGGACGGGTCCGGCGTCGATCTCGCCAATGTGAAAATGTCGATGAACCCCTTCGACGAAATCGCCGTCGAAGAGGCGCTGCGCCTGGAGGAAGCCGGCAAGGCGACGGAAGTGGTCGTGGTCACGATCGGCCCCGCCAAGGCGGACGAAACCTTGCGCACCGGTCTCGCCATGGGCGCCGACCGCGGCATTCTGGTCAAGACCGATGACGCCGTCGAGCCGCTCGCCGTCGCCAAGATTCTCGCCAAGATTGTCGCCGAGGAACAGCCGGAGCTTGTCATCATGGGCAAGCAGGCGATCGACGACGACTGCAATCAGACCGGGCAGATGCTGGCCGCGCTGCTCGGCTGGGGCCAGGGCACTTTCGCGTCGAAAGTCGAGATGGCGGACGGCGCCGTCGATGTGACGCGCGAGATCGACGGCGGGCTTCAGACCGTCAGCCTCAAACTGCCGGCGGTCGTCACCACGGACTTGCGGCTCAATGAGCCGCGCTACGCCTCGCTGCCCAACATCATCAAGGCGAAGAAGAAAGAGGTCGCCGTAAAATCGCCCGGCGATTACGGCGTCGACATTTCGCCCCGGCTCGAAGTCCTCAAGACCGCGGAGCCGGCGAAACGCAAGGCTGGCGTCAAGGTCGGTTCGGTGGTCGAACTCGTCGGCAAGCTCAAGGAAGCGGGAGTGCTTTAAGGATGACGACTCTGCTTCTCGCCGAAACCGCCGGTGACGCGCTCGCGCCCGCGACCGCCAAGGCGCTGACCGCCGCGAAAGACATCGGCGGCCCCATTCACATTCTCGTCGCCGGGCCCGGGCTGAAGGGCGCGGCCGACCAGGCGGGGAAACTCGCCGGCGTTGAGAAAGTGCTCTACGCCGAAGACGCCGCGCTCGATCATGTGCTTGCCGAGACGGTCGCGGCGCTGATCGTTTCGCTCGCCGGCGCCTATGACGTCATTATTGCGCCGTCGACCTCGGCGACGAAAAACGTGTTGCCGCGAGTCGCGGCGCTGCTCGACGTGATGCAGGTTTCCGACATCGTCAAAGTCGTGTCCGCCGATACGTTCGAGCGGCCGATCTATGCCGGCAACGCGCTCCAGACCGTCCGCGCCAAGGACGCCAAGAAAGTCATCACCGTGCGCACCACCGCCTTCGCGCCGACGCCCGAGGGCGGCTCGGCGCCGGTCGAGGATCGCGGCGCCGGCCAACCCGGGCGTGTCCGCCTTCAAACGCGAAGAGCTGGCGAAATCCGAGCGTCCCGAGCTTACGTCGGCGCGGGTCGTTCTGTCGGGCGGCCGCGCGCTCGGCTCGGCGGAGAATTTTCAAAAAGTGCTCGATCCCGTCGCGACGCGGCTAATGCCGCGATCGGCGCCTCCCGCGCCGCCGTCGACGCCGGTTACGCGCCCAATGATCTGCAGGTCGGCCAGACGGGTAAGGCGGTGGCGCCCGATCTTTATATCGCCGCCGGCATTTCGGGGCGATCCAGCATCTCGCGGGGATGAAGGATTCGAAGGTCATCGTCGCGATCAACAAGGATGAGGAGGCGCCGATCTTCCAGGTCGCCGACTACGGCCTTGTCGCCGATCTTTTCACCGCCCTGCCCGAGCTTGAGGCGGAGCTGGCGAAAATCGGCCGCTGACCGCAAAAGCGTCGCAACTCCAGTTGCGACGGACAGGCGCGGCGGCCGCGGAATTGGCGGGGTCCTTCGGTCTTTTGGGCGCCGCCCAGTTGCTTTTTCTTTGTTTTCCTTCCAGGGAACGCAAGTTATATTGCACTGCGGCACGCCTCAGCGCGGCGCGCCGCAGTCTGTCCGGCGCTGGCTTGGCTGACGGTGGTCAAAAAATGGGCTTCGAGATTCGCAAGATCGGCGTCGTCGGCGCAGGCCAGATGGGGAAGGGCATCGCGCATGTCTGCGCCCTCGCCGGCTATGACGTCGTGCTGAACGACATTTCGCAGGAGCGCATCGATGCGGGCCTGGCCGATGTCGCCGCTCAGATGCGCCGCGCGGCGGAACGCGGTCAGCTCGACGCCGCCAAGATCGAGCCGGCGCTGGCGCGGATTTCTGGCGCGCCGAAAATCGGCGATTTCGCCGATTCCGACATCGTCATCGAGGCGGCGACCGAAGTCGAGGAGGTAAAGCGAAACATCCTGACCGAACTCGCCAAGGTCGTGAAAGCGGATGCGATCATCAGCTCCAACACATCGTCGATTTCGATCACCCGTCTGGCGTCGGTCACCGGCCGACCCGAGCGCTTCATCGGCATTCATTTCATGAATCCGGTGCCGCGGATGCAGCTCGTCGAACTCATTCGCGGCATCGCCACGGACGACGTGACGTTCGAAGACGCAAAGGCGTTCATCGCCAAGCTGGGCAAGACGGTCACCGTCTCGGAAGACTTTCCCGCCTTCATCGTCAACCGCATTCTGCTGCCGATGACAGCGGCGATCTACACGCTCTACGAAGGCGTGGGTTCTGTCGAGGCGATCGACACGGCGATGAAGCTCGGCGCCAACCATCCGATGGGGCCGCTGCAGCTCGCCGATTTCATCGGCCTCGACATTTGTCTGTCGGTCATGCAGGTGCTGCATGAAGGGCTGGCGGATTCAAAATACCGCCCCTGTCCGCTGCTCGTGAAATATGTCGAAGCCGGCTGGCTCGGCAAAAAGACGCAGCGCGGGTTCTATGATTATCGCAGCGGCACGCCGGTGCCGACGCGTTAGAGCGCGCCGCGAAAAAGTGGAAGCCGGTTTTTCGCGCAACGCGCGGCTCTTAGCGCGCTTTCCGATCAGACGGAATCGTCTGGTCGATACGAAATCCCGTCAAATCAATAAACTGGAGCAAGTTCTGATCGAAAAAGTCTGTCAACTTTTTCGGAACTTGCTCTAAGCTTTTGGAATCGATCAGTCATCTGCGTTCAGGCGATTTCGCCCAAACGCAGCGTGATCTAGCCTCGAGAACGCGGTCTCGGCTCAGTGGCCGCCCTGGCCTGCGCCGCGCGCCGCCTCGAACAGGAACCAGGTCCGCTTCTCGGTCTCGTCGACATAGACTTCAAGCAGACTCGCCGTCGCGATGTCGTCATTGTCGTCACACAGCTTGTGCGCGCCGCGTAGAGACTCGGCCATCGCCTTATTGTCTTCCAGCAATTCGCTCAGCATGTCGTAGGGCGAAACGAAGTCCTCGTTGTTGTCCTTGACGCGCGAAAGCTTCGCGATGTGGCCGATCGAGCGCAGGGTCGGTTGACCAAGTTTGCGCACGCGTTCCGCCAGCGGGTCTACCGTTGCGTAGATCTGCGACGCCTGTTCGTCGAGCAGCAGATGATAGTCGCGGAAATGCGGACCGCTCATGTGCCAGTGAAAATTTTTCGTCTTGAGGTAAAGCGCCAAGGCGTCGGCGACCAGCTTGTTGATTTCCGCAGCGATCTTCAACGTTGACTGCTTTTCGAGGTCGGTCGGCGTATCGAGCACCGAACGTTCTGTGTCCGGTTTCATCGGCGTTTTTGCTTTCTGCATGTGCGGGCCTCCTTGGCGGTAGCTCCAGGCTGAAGCTCGGGTGAGCTGCACATTAGCTAGATCGCCCTCCGTGCCCGACCAGATGAAATATAGAGCAGAGCGGAGAGATTCAGCCTCGGCGCGACGCGCCGCCGACCCGCGGCGTTAAGAGGTCCGGCCGGCGCGCGCGGGTAAGCGCCAAGGCTTGCTCATGACGCCATTTGGCGATCCGCGCATGATCGCCGGAGAGCAGAGCGTCGGGAATGTCGCGGCCCTCGAAGTCGCGGGGTCGCGTGTAATGCGGATATTCGAGCAGTCCGGATTCGAAACTTTCTTCAACGCCCGACGCTTCTTCGCCCATCACGCCGGGGATCAGCCGCACGCAGGCGTCGATCAGCGCCAGCGCGGCAATCTCGCCGCCCGAAAGCACGAAATCGCCGATCGAAATTTCTTCGAGCGCGCGCGCGTCGACGATGCGCTCGTCGACGCCTTCGAACCGCGCGCAGAGGATAAGCGCGCCAGGACCCTGCGCGAGTTCGCGCGCGCGGGCCTGCGTCAGCGGTCTGCCGCGCGGCGTCATCAGCAGGCGCGGACGCGGATCGTCGGCGGGCGCCGCCGCGTCGATCGCCGCCGCCAGCACGTCGGCGCGCATCACCATGCCGGGACCGCCGCCGGCGGGCGTGTCGTCGACGGCGCGATGGCGCCCAAGCCCGTGCTCTCGAATCTGCTTCGTCTCCAGCGCCCAGACGCCGCGCGCCAGCGCGTCGCCGGCGAGCGACAGGCCCAGGGGACCGGGAAACATTTCGGGAAAGAGGGTCAGAACCGTCGCGCGAAACATGCGCCGGTTATCGCATGGCATTCCGCTCCAAAGAAGCTTCGTTCAGCTTTCAAAGCCCCTGATATCTAATTATCTCGGCGGCCAGGGTTCGCAGAACACCTCGCCGGTGGCGTTATTTCGACAACAGCGTTCGTGTCGGCGCATCCAACACCTCCAAGTGCCTCTCGTTCGACGCACGCCTGGCCAATGCGTTGGACGTAATCCGACGTCACAAGCAGAAAATACAGTGGGACCCATGGGCGCAGCGGCTGCGTAGAAATCCGACGGCACCGGGCTAATGAGAATGAAGGCCGCAATTGGCAGACCGATTCCTAATTTGTCGAAAAGCATTTTGCTCTCCCTGGCCAATACAACTTGCAACGAGATCTGGCTAAAATTTCTAATAAGCGTAACGTCGACTGTGCCCCGAGGGTTCCAGGAGAGAATCTCGCGAAAGCTTCTCCGCGTTTTATCTCGTCCGAAAATTCCGACAGCTTGGGCGCTACTGCAGGCGTGATCTCGAGAACTCCGGTCGCGCGAAATTGCGGCCGCGGCCGTCGTCGAACCGCCTTCGCCAACGAAACGAAACGCGGCGCTAAAAAGCGCGCCGGCCAATCTTTTTTTCTCCCCTTTCGGCTTCAATTTCCGCCGGCGGCTCGACGACGACGCGTCTTCCTGGAATGTCGACAGTCGGAACCGTTGCCTTGGTGAACGGGAAAAGCAACGATTCGCCGCCGGCCGCTGGCGCGATCTCGAGAATGTCGCCTGCGCCGAAATTGCGCACGGCGACGATCACGCCGATGGGTGCGCCATCTGCCGCTTCGGCGCGAAGGCCGACGAGATCGGCGATGTAGAATTCATCCTCGTCCGGCGCGGGCAGCTTTTCGCGGGGCAGGTAGAGTTCGACGCCGTTCAGCGCCTCGGCGCCCTCGCGGTCCTCGACGCCCGCGACCTTGGCGACGAGCATGTCCTTGCCCTGCTGACGCACGGACAGCAGCTTGAAATTACGCGCGCCGTTTTTGTCGGTGAGGCCGTCGTAAGTTCCGATCGCCTGCGGATCGCAGGTGAAGCTCTGCAGCCTTATTTCGCCGCGCACGCCATGCGGGGCGCCGAAGCGGCCAAGGAGGACGAGGCCTTTCGCAGGCCCTTTCATTGGGTTTCCTCATCCTGAGGAGCCGCCGCAGGCGGCGTCTCGAAGGACGAGGAAATCGCCGCGCGCGCTGTCCGCCCTCGTGCTTCGAGACGCGCCCGTTGGGCGCTCCTCAGCATGAGGGCGAATGAAACGTCGCGCATGGCGTTGCGCCAAACTCCCTCTCGAGGGCGAGGCAAAGATGCGCCCTGCTAGGCCGCCGGCGCTTCCGCGGCTTTGCCTGCGGCTTCCGCCGCCGCGGCGGCGCGCTCCTGCGCCTTCTTCTTGGGCTGAGCCTTCTGCGGATTATTGCGCGTTTCGCGCTTCATCAGGCCGAGGCCGTCGAGCAGTCGCGCGACGCGATCGGTCGGCTGAGCGCCCTTGGTGAGCCAGGCTTTCGCCTTCTCGGCGTCGAGCACCAAACGGTCGGCTGCGTCCTTCTCCTTCAAGGGATCGAAATAGCCGATCTTCTCAATGTAGCGGCCGTCGCGCGGCGCGCGCGAATCGGCGACGACCACGCGATAGAAGGGACGTTTTTTGGCGCCGCCACGGGCGAGACGAATTTTTAGCGACATGTTCTCTTTCCTCTTTCGTTTACGCATCGGCAGTCGGCAATAGGCAGTCGGCAGGTCGAAAAAACCGACTGCCGACTGCCGAAGACCGATTGCCTATTTCTTCTTTCCGAACGGGTTAAGCCCGCTCAGCAGTCCGCCGCCGAGCCCCGGCAGGCTCGGTTTGCCTAAGAGATCGGGAGGCGGCGCCGTCGGAATGCCGCCGGGAGCGCCTTTCGGCGGCTGAACGCCGAGCTTCTCCTGCAGCTTCTGCAGTTCTTCCTGCGACGGCATCTGCATGCCGGGGCCGAGCCCCATCATCTGCGCCGCCTTGCCCATCATCCCGCCGCGCTTGCCGGCGCCGAAGGATTTCATCAGATCGGCCATCTGCCGATGCTGCTTGAGGAGCTTGTTGATTTCCTCGACCTTGACGCCGGAGCCCGCCGCGATGCGCTTCTTGCGAGAGGCCTTCAGCAGATCGGGATTGCGCCGCTCCTTTGGCGTCATCGAGAGAATGATGGCGCGCTGGCGCTTCACCATCCTGTCGTCGAATCCGAAGCTGCGATCTGGTCCTTCATCTTGGCGACGCCGGGCAGCAGGCCCATGATGCCGCCCAGCCCGCCGATCTTTTCCACCTGGGAGAGCTGATCGCAGAGATCCTGCAGATCGAACTTGCCCTTGGCCATCCGCTCGGCGGCCTTGCGCGCCTGTTCGGCGTCGATCGCCTGCGCCGCCTTTTCGACCAGCGCGACGATGTCGCCCATGCCGAGAATGCGATTGGCGATGCGCGTCGGCGAGAATTCGTCGAGCGCGTCCATCTTCTCGCCGACGCCGATCAGCTTGATCGGCTTGCCGGTGACATAGCGCATGGAAAGCGCCGCGCCGCCGCGCCCGTCGCCGTCCAGTACGCGTCAATACAATGCCGGTCAGCCCGACACGCTCGTCGAAATTCGTAGCGAGGTTGACGGCGTCCTGGCCGGTCAGGGCGTCGGCGACGAGCAGAATTTCATGCGGCCTGGCGGAGGTCTTGATCTCCGCCATCTCGGCCATCAGCGGCTCGTCGATATGCGTGCGGCCGGCGGTGTCGAGCAGCACGACGTCGAAGCCCTGCAGCCGCGCGGCGTCCATCGCGCGCTTGGCGATCTGCACCGGCGTCTGGCCCGCGACGATCGGCAGCGTGTCGACCTCTACCTGCCGGCCGAGCACCGCGAGCTGCTCCTGAGCCGCCGGGCGCTTGACGTCGAGCGACGCCATCAGCACGCGCTTGCCCTGGCGCTCCTTGAGCCTCTTGGCGACCTTGGCGGTGGTCGTCGTCTTGCCGGCGCCCTGAAGGCCGACCATCATGATCGCGACCGGCGGCGTCGCGGCGAGGTCGATCGACTGCGCGTCCTGGCCGAGCGTCTCGATCAGCACGTCGTTGACGATTTTGACGACCATCTGGCCGGGCGTCACCGATTTGATGACGCCGGCGCCGACAGCCCGGTCGCGGACCTTGTCGGTAAAGGAGCGCACCACGTCGAGCGCGACGTCGGCCTCGAGCAGCGCGCGGCGGATTTCGCGCAGCGCCTCGTTGACGTCGCTTTCGGAGAGCGCGCCGCGCCTGGTGAGCTTGTCGAAAATGCCGGAGAGCTTGTCGGAAAGGCTCTCGAACATGGTGTTCTCCTGCGAGCGCGAAGGCTCCAAAGCAAAACGCGCCCGGGGGCGCATCGCGCTGCCGGGCGTTGGCCTGCCGCCTCTCGGGCGGCTCGGCGGGTTTAGGTTTCTCTTGCGAGATTGGGGAGGTTGATACGCGGGATGGTTCCGCTCGTCAACGTCTGGAGGCTATACCGTTGTCCAGAGCACGAATCAGATGCGAATAGCTAAGCAAGAACTTCACGAATATCGGTCGCGCTGGTCGGTCTGGCGACCACCAATCGATTTGAAGGCTGAGGTTGATCAGCTTCGCCGTCAAATGGGAGGCGAAGATTTTTTCAATCAGGCAGGACTCGATTTTGCCCGAGACGCATGGGGCGCGGCAAAGTTTGGCTGTGGACGAAGCGCCAGCCTGGTGCGCTTGCACGGCGGTGAAAGACCCGATTTTGAGATCCAATTTGTTGATGGGAAGATTGAGGCGTTCGAGTTTACCGAAGCCCAGGTTCGGGGGCGACGCAGGGGTACAGAATATGAAAACACTGCGCCGTCGACCGAAGAATGGCCGGTCGAGAAATGGCCGACCAAGGACCAAATTTTTGAAATTGTGAGAGACGCTGCATCGTTAAAGCGGGAAAAGGCACGAAAACTAGCGGCACGTGGCACGCCGTATCAGCAAGGTGTCGGGCTGTTTATTTATCTCAATATCTTCGACTTCTGGAATGAGGACGAACAAAAGAACATCGTTTATTTAATGGGCGACGCAGTTCGACCAGCGAAAGACGAATTTTGCTCCGTGTGGGTGTCGTGGCATGGCGCGCTGTATGACCTATCGTAGGTTTTGAGAGCGTAGCTGTGGAAAAAAGAACTTCAGCGGTGGACATTTACTTCTTTCTTTCCTCGCTTTCCGCTGATGAGCCGCCCGGCCTCCCGCCGCCTCTCCGCGCGCTGTGGTTCGACGCCAGGGGCGACTGGAACGCGGCGCATAAATGCGTCGACGACAAATCCGATCCCGACAGCATGTGGGTTCACGCCTATCTTCATCGCAAGGAAGGCGATCTCTCGAACGCCCACTACTGGTATCGCCGCGCCCAGCGCTCGCCGCACAACGGCGCGCTCGAAGACGAGTGGCGCGAGATCGCTGAAGCGCTGCTCTCGCAAGCGGCGCCATGACGGCGGGGCTGGCCGAAGCGCGGGAATTGCTGCGCAGCAATTTCGGCTTTTCTGACTTTCTGCCGGGCCAGGTTGAGGTCGTCGCGGCGGCGCTCGCCGGCCGCGACGCCATCGCCATCATGCCGACCGGCTCAGGCAAATCGCTGCTCTATCAGCTGCCCGCCGCCGCCCCGGGGCCCGGGCTCGTCCTCGTGTGCTCGCCGCTGATTGCGCTGATGCGCGACCAGCTTCGCGCCCTCGCCGACAAGGGGGTTGCGGCCGTCGCGCTGCATTCGATGCAGGAGGACGAGGAAGCCATGGCGTCGATCGACGCCGTCGCCTCGGGCCGGGCAAAGCTCCTTTACGCCGCGCCGGAGCGTCTCGCCCAGGAGGGAACGCAGCATTTGCTGCGCAGCATTCGCATCAGGCTGTTCGCGATCGACGAGGCGCATTGCGTCTCCCATTGGGGCCATGAGTTTCGTCCCGACTATCGCGCGCTCGGCGAAATCGCGCGAAAGCTCGGCGCGCCGCCGATGCTGGCCGTCACCGCGACCGCCGGTCCGCGCACCCGCGACGACATCGCCCGCACGCTGTTTTCGCGCCCGCCGCAGATTTTCCAGCGCTCCTTCGCGCGGCCTAATCTGTCGCTCGAATTCGCAAGGAAGCGCGCGGGTCTCTCCCAGATCGTCGAATTCGCGCGCAAGGGCCGCGCGGCCGGCAAGGAAAGCGGCATCATCTATTGCAACTCCCGCAATAAGACCGATGCGCTCGCGCGGGAGCTCGCGCGGCTCGGCTTCGACGCGCTGCCCTATCACGCTGGGCTCGACGCCCACACCCGTTCGCAAAGTCAGGACGCCTTCTTCGCGCGCAAGGGCGCGGTGATGGTCGCGACCATCGCCTTCGGCATGGGCGTCGACAAGCCGGATGTGCGATTCATCGTTCATGCCGATCTGCCGACCTCAGTCGAGGGCTATTATCAGGAGATCGGCCGGGCCGGACGCGACGGCGCCCCGGCGCGCGCGCTGACGCTGTTCTCCTTCGCCGAACTGGCCCTGCGCTGGCGCATTCCGCAAACCTCGCAGGAGAATGAGGCGGCGGCTGGCGATTACGCCAGACGGCAGGCGATGGCGCGGCTGGCGGCGACGCCGGGCTGCCGCTTTCAGCGTCTCCTCGCCGAATTCGGCGAAGAAAGCGCGCCTTGCGGCAGATGCGATCATTGCCGCGGCGGACCAATGGCGTGGCCCCGCCGCCTGGCGTCGCTGGCGCTCGGCTGGCGCGCCGAGTTCGCCAGCGGCTTCGCGGCGCGCGGCGATCTTCCTCAAGACGCGGCGGATCTGGCCGAGCCGGCGCCGGCGCCGGGCATCGCCTCGATTCGCGAGGAAGACCCGCCGCTGACCGTGGACGAGGCGCGGCTGTTGCGCGCGCTCGAGGCGGAAAGGCGGGCCATCGCCAAAAGGCGCGGAGTCGCGCCGCGCGCGGTCGCCTCGGAACAGGCGCTGCGCGCCCTCGCGCGTCAGAGGCCGGACAGGGCCGACGATCCGTTGCTCCACGGGATCGAAGACGCGGCGGCGCTGTTAGACATCATCGGCAAACACCGTTGAGCCGACGAGGGTTTTGTTTGGCGCCGCAACATTGTATAGGCTGCTCCTCCCTTCCGCCGCTTCGAGGTCATGTCCGCCAACACGCCGCCAAACGCCGCCGAACTGCGACAGGTCATGTTCGGGCTC
>JAXMCY010000045.1:0-17207 GCA_046349135.1 Methylocystis sp.
AGCCGTTCGAAGCGCCTCGCCATCCCTCAGACCTGTTTTGTTATCGCGCGATGGTGGGCAGGTCGCAAATGGGATGAAAATGGTGCTGCAAGAGAGGATTGAACTCTCGACCTCTCCCTTACCAAGGGAGTTCGCATACCTTTTCTGTGGATTTCCGACGTTTTCTGACCGTTCCAAATTTACTGTTTTTTAACTGCTTTCACCGTCCGTTCCCGTTGCCGGATGTTTCCGAACTGTTCCGCGCGTTCCGATTTTATGGTGAGTTTTATGGTGAGTAGGACGCCAAGGGAGCGGTCATGCCTCGCCTCACCAAGTCGATCGTCGACGCCGCCAGGCCTCGCGAAAAGCAGTTCACGATCTGGTGCGGGGACACGAAGGGATTCGGCGTCTATGTCCACCCGACCGGCAAGCGCACCTATTTCGTCGACTACTACAACGCCGGCGGCGCCAGGAAGCGGATGGCGATCGGGCAGCACGGGAATATGACCTGCGAGCAGGCCCGCAAGATCGCGATGAAGACGATCGGCGACGTCACGATCAAGAGCGAGGATCCGTTGGCCGAACGGAAAAGCCGCCGGAATTCGATCACCGTGAAAGAGCTGTGCGCGGACTACATGGCGGCGGCAGAGGCCGGCCTGATCTTCGGCAAGGGCGGCCGCGCGAAGAAGCCGGTGACGATCTATCAGGATCACGCCAGGATAAACCGTCACATCGTTCCGCTTCTCGGAAAGAAGCTCGTCAAGGATATCACGCGCGCCGACGTTGCGGCGTTCATCCGCGACGTAACGCTCGGCAAGACGGCGATCGTCGAGAAAACGGGCCTGCGCGGTAAAGCCGTCGTAACCGGTGGCGCCGGCACCGCGGCACGCGCGGCGAACTTCCTCGGGGCAATTCTGTCTTGGGCGGTGCACGAAGAGATCATCGAACACAATCCCGCCCATGGGGTGAAGCGACAGGCGGACAAAAAGCGGACTCGCCGGCTGACGCCGGACGAATACCGCGCGCTGGGGCGCGCGCTAGCGCAGGCCGAGGAGGAGCGGGACACCTGGCAGGGCTTGGCCGGCACGCGTCTCCTCGCACTGACGGGTTGCAGGCTGGGCGAGATCGTCAAACTGCACTGGTCGGAAGTCGACGCCGAGGGAAGCGCGCTGCGGCTCGAGGACTCGAAGGAAGGTGCCAGCACGCGACCGATCGGCGGCGCCGCACTGGACGTGCTGGCGGCGCTGGAGCGCGGGGAAGGCTGTCCCTACGTGCTACCAGCCGCCCGCGGTTCCGGGCCGTATGGCGGGCTCCCCTCAGCCTTCGAACGGCTCGTCGCGCGCGCCGGGCTCGAGGGCGTGACGCCGCACACCTTGCGCCATTCCTTCGCGTCCGTCGCCGCTGATCTGGGCTTCGTCGAGTCGACGATCGCTGCCATGCTCGGCCATGCCTCGGGCAGCGTGACGAGCCGATATGTGCATCATCTCGATGCGGTACTGATTGCTGCGGCGGACAAAGTCGCGGGCGTGATCGAAAATCATTTGACCGGAGCGGGTTCCTGAACCTCGGCAGAATACGTCTGCCCAGATCCCCGTGGCTTTCAGTGTTCCAGCTCAGTTAGTTGAATTTGTATCGCGGCCTGCTGCGGCATATTGCCTCCTGCACAATTCCTTGTTTCTCAAGCCAAAATTCCTATTTTGGAGCTATGATGACGACCATGACGCCGCAGCCTTCGGAACATATAAGTGGTAGACACGTTAGAACGAACATGCATAATCTGGCTCAGATTTATGCGGTGCACCTGCTGGAGGTAAACATGCGCTCTTCAGACATCTCGCACGTGGCGGCTCGGTCCATCACTTGGCCGGGGGGCTAGGTGCGCAAATAACCCCCGAAGCTTTCGGAAATTAATGCGGGACTCCTCACGAGCCCCGCATATTTTGTTATTGCATAAGCTCTTGGAACGCCGGGTTTTTCTTGAGCCGCTGGAGGTCTCCAGTTTCGGCCTCCGCTCGTATCTCGTCCTTTCGCCAAGGCTCGGAATCCAAAACTCCTTTCAACGCCCCCAGCGCCTCCGCCTCCAAGCGAATAACACCTGCGTCGTCGTTGGCCTTTTCGCATTCTTCAGCAAGCTTACACGCGCAGCACGCTCCGTTTAGCACCGCAGAAATGTTCTCGTGGTTTTTCGCTACGGCTTCCGCGAAAGCCTCAGAAGCCTCTTTGAAACTTCCGTCTAAAAAAAGGATAATGCCATAGACCGAGTGCGTTAAGCTCAGCACGTGTCCATCGTTCGGTTTTATGTCATTAAGGATAGAAAGTATATATTTTCGAGCTTCCTCCTTTTTGCTTTTCAACTTTATTGGGTTTTGCATGTAGAATGTGATAGTATACGATGCCAATACAGCAGACCTGAGGCCATGCAAATTTGAGATGGCCGATTCCTGAAATTTTGAGAACTCATCTGCCAGTGCACGATAAGTAATTCTGGCGTTGTCTGTCTCGTCCTTAAGTTTATCGTACTCGGCCCTTAGGTCGTTGTAATCACTTATAAGCTTTGTAGACTGGACAGAAAAATTTTCAATTTGCGTTTTGTAAGGATTTAGTATTAAATTAGACTGTTTTTTGGCAATAGCGCTTGCGGTAACCCCAAGGGCTGCTACTCCTATTAAACCAACTAAGGCTGCAACGATCGTTATATGGAACACAAAGTTTTGAATCGTATTACTATAGAATGCCTCAACCCGCTTCACTGTCTCGTTGTTTGTGTCCAAAACCATTTTAACAACTGATGACATCGAGTTGATCAGAGCTGTATCGAGTGCTGCCGGCGGTTGACCCGGTTCGGGTTTCGCTTGCGCAATCTGTTGAATTCGCAGATTCGCCCCTGGTGGCGATTCAGTATGCTGCCTCGACTGCGCCCAGCCAATCCCTGTGGACGCGCTAAAGATCAATATAACTGCGACGGCAAGCAATACAGCTCGCACACAATTCTTCGTGGAAAACATAATTACAATCTCCCAGTCCGCGTCTCGGTAGATAACACAATTTACTTCAGCGGTGCGAATGTACGGCCAACAAACATGCGTCGCGCACCGGCAAGGCGCGCACCCAATCAGAGGGGGTGAAGTGGACAAGTCGGCGGCTCACTTACTTCGCGCCTTCTTCTTAAGCCGCACACCAGCGCGGCCGAGCAGTTTTGCCATCGCGCGCTCATAGGCTTTCTTAATGGGTGAATCGGTAGGCGGCGGCTCACAGCCGATCGGCACCCTCGCTCTTGGAACATTGGCGCTTGCGCACTCGGCTTCCTTCGCCTCGATAAAGCGACGCAGCTTGTCGGGATCGAAAGTCCAGATTTGGCCGATCTTGGCGGCGCCGGGCAACTCGCCGCGGGCCGCAAGCGCTTGGGTGCCATGCGTCGAAAGCCCGAGCATCGCTGCTGCGTCGCGACTTCGTATGCGTCTCACGGCTTCACGTTCCTTAGCCGCACGCCCGGACCGCCGCCGTTCTCGGCGATGAACTCCACGTCGGTCTATTCGTCGTTCTCAGCGCTCAAATCCTCGATAGGGATGGTCGGCGCATCTCGCTCAGTCTCGCGTAGTCGAACGCCGGGACCGCCTCCATTCCGCGCTATGAATTCGACGCCGGCCGCCTCGAGGGCGGCGCGGATGGCGGCAATGGTTCTTTCGCGAAGTTCTTCGCCACGTTCAAAGCGAGTGACCGTATTCGTCGAGACCTTAGCCGCATCAGCTAACTCCCGCACTCCGAGTTCAAGAGCGGCGCGTGCCATGCGGCATTGAGACGGCGTCATTTTTTATCCTGTAGCGAAATCGCATTGACGTAGCGATTATCTCAGCGCATATTTGCTACATTGTAGCAATATCGCTTCGCGCGATCAACTGCCGATAACGCCGAAATTACCATTTCGGCGAACGCCCTCGGCTTGTCCAAAGGAGGTTCCATGTCGACTGAAAGACAAACATCCCGCCGCCTATTCCTCGCCGCGGGGTCTGCGAGCGCCGTCTTTGGCGCGCTCGCCAAGGCCGCCGCCGGGTCAATGCCGGCTGACGATCCGATCTTTGAGGCGATTGATCGCCACAAGGCTGCGGAGGCGCGCTATAGCGCCGCCTGCGCGCTCACCGACGAGGTCGCGGCCGAACGCCAGTGCCGCGTCGTCACGGCGGCGGACGTGGCCGAATTCGACGGCGCCGATCGTGCTTGCGATGAGGCCCTGAGCGAATTTCTCATGACGGCGCCGACAACGATCGCGGGCGCTCGAACTTTTCTGCGGCATTGCATCGACGAGGCGTACGTCGAGGAATTCCTCACCCAGGCGCTCGAAACGCTTCTGCGTTGTTCCGTTCTTGCCGATCGCGAGGCGCTGTCATGAGCAAGCTGGCCAAAACCGAGAGCGACAATTCGTCGGCCGCGACAGTGACCGACGAAAAAAGTCTGGAGGAAAACCTCAGAGAGGCGATGGAGCTTTCGCGCGCGCTCTGGATGCTCATGACGGGACTAACCAATCGCTACCCGTATCAGATTGGAGAAAAAGACCTGGAGGCGGTCTGCCTACTTGCGGAGGAAGTCAGAGGTCGGACCGAAGCAGCGAACCGTCAATGGCATGAGGAGGACTAGCAGTCATGACCGACCTTTCCGTTGTCAAGGCGCGGCTGCACCATCTGCCGCTTCGGACCATCATTGCAGTGACTTGGCGGCTAAAACTCGCACGATTCTTCCTTTGGCTCGCGCGCATCACCGACACATACGACGGCGCCGCGATGCGAGTGTTTCAGCGCATCGTCGAGAGCGCAGAGCGATGCGCCGTCAAGGCAGACGCTTTGCCGCCGGGCTGTGATGGCTTATTGGGCATGAGCGCGACCCTTTCCCGCTGGCGTATTCGTCTCGCGCGGATGGTGATGCGCATATCCAACAATCTCTGCGACTTCGCCGAGTGGCTACTGCCCGAGGATTTGAAGCGCCTGCGGTAAAACCGTCTAAATTCAGTAAGTTTAAAAAATGTTACAGCGGTCCCTTTTTGAATTGACGCCATAAAGGGACTGTTGTAACTTTTCTGCATGTTCGATTTTGACGCCCAGCAATTCTCAACGCAGCAGCTTCTGGCCTGTTCGCCAGGGCTCAATCACGAAACCTTCCGCCAGTGGCTCCGGCGCGGCGTTATCTCCATGTCGGTCGAACTGGGGAGCGGTAAGCGACCGCTCTATCGCGGGCACGACGTCCTGCAAGTCGCGCTGCGGCATGAATTGACGAATTTCGGCGTCTTCGCTCACAAATTCCACTTCATTTGGCAGGTCGCAGTCCGCCCGCGCGTCGTCAGTCGTCAGATTGGCATGTCCGACTCCAGAATATCTGTTTTCTTTTGGATCGATCCGCGCAGTTGCGAGCTTATGTTGGCCCAATTATCTGAAACCGGCGATGCCAATAGCGAAAGGCTTGACGCTGAATCAGTGCCGGATGCGCATCTTTTCTTTCGCGTTGATCGATTTATTGACCATGTCGTCCAGCGCATGGAGCGCGTGAAGGCCGGACTTCCGGCTGTTGAGCCGATCACTCAGGAAGAAGCCGAGCGATGGTCTGGAGACCTATCCGTCGATGAGGATGGAAACAAAATTTTCGTCGGTCTCTCCAAAGACGAAAGCTTCGAACTCCTTTCGCTGATGGAGCTTGTATCCAAAGATCGAGCGTCTGACATGCAGGTTTCCAGATATCATGAGCTCGATAATAAGCATGTATTGGCGAAGGCATATCGCTTTGCGACGAAGCGACCGAACGATGATGAGGATTGGAATCGCGCATGGATTACAGATGAGCGCGGCGTGCGACTGATGGTCGGCCTAAGTCCCGAAGAGACGGATGAGTTTATCGCTCTCAATATAAAAACAGTCGCTCACACCCTAAAAAGCGATTTCTTCCCATGGGCTTCGCATGAAGAAGAAGATCGCGAGAATTCGCGATGGATGGTTCTCCAAGACAAACACGAACTGGCCAGGCTTGCTCGCATTAATGCCGACGCCTCTCAATTGAATCCGCTCACCCTTCAAAAATTTAAAGACTCGTCGTGAACGACTGATCTGCGACGACCGTTCTAACCAGTCGAAGGAATTCAGCCAATGGCCACAGAACTTGAACGCGCTTCGGCGCGATTGGCGGAGCCATGCCTTCCGGCGCGGCTACAGAAACCGCGCCTCAGCACGCGGGAGAGCTGCGAATATCTACGCGAGAAGCACGGCGTGCGATTGGCGCCCGCGACCTTGAACAAATACCGTTGTCTGGGCGGCGGCCCGCTCTTCGAAAAGTTCGGCGCCACGGTTCTCTATAAACCGAATAGCCTCGACTCCTGGGCGCTTGCAAAGCTCGGCGAGCCTCGCTCGTCGACGAGCGAAGAGACGCACACATGAGCGCCGCCATCCTCTTGCAAGGTAAACTCGAGCGCGCTCCGGAGTCGCGCATCTCGCGAAACGGCAACGGCTTCCTTTCCGCAACGTTGCGCGTCGCGACCGGAAGCGAACTTCAGTTCTGGCGCATCTTCGTCTTTTCTGAATCCGCGCGTGCCGAACTCGCGCGCCTCGGCGAAGGCGACGCCCTGGCGGTGCAGGGAACGCCAAAATTCGAGATTTGGCGTCCGGAAGGCGGTGAGCCGCGCGTCTCACTCGGCGTCACGGCCGAACATGTTCTGGCGCTGAAGCAGCCGCCGCGTGAACGCAAGCCTAAGTCCGAAAAGAAGCCGCAGCAGTATCGCGCGCGTCGCGATCGTCCAGCCGTCGACGCCCAGCTGAACGACGACATTCCGTTCTGAAAGCGAGCCGATGACGAGCGACGTTAAGCCTGCCGACGATGCGCCGCCGAAACGACGTCGGCGGCTTACGCCTGAAGAAATTTTGGCGGCGAGGAAGTTTCTCGATACCTGGCGCCAGGCATTAATGCGATGCTCGAAAGCATCTCCAGCCGTGTTTGAAACCGGCTATGCGCTCTCAGTGTACGCCGATTGGCTGAGCTTTGAGGGATATCCTTCACAAGGTTCGATCGCTGCCGACGCCGGATTAAACGAGAGGACCGTGCGCGACGCGCTTGTCCTTCTCGCGCGACTTCAATTCATAGAAACGAAGCGCCGCGGCCCGACATCAAATTGCTATCGCTTGAGGCTCCCGCCAGGCGACCGAGAACGCACAATTCGAGGAGATCATGACCAGCAGGAATATTCCGGTCTAGCGACCGATGACCGGCAGGAATATTCCGGTCTGACAGAAAATATGACAGGCAGGAATATTCCGTCAGACCGGCAGGAATTTTCCAAAAGACCGGCAGGAATCCTGCCGACAAACGAGATAAGGAACGAGATATCTGAACGAGACGCCGTCGCGGCGGCGCGCTCGCGCGCGCCCGCCGCTCCGGCTCGCGAGACGATTCAGATTCGGAAGCCCCCCGCGCGAGAAAATCTGAAACATTCCGCCACCGCCGGCTCGCTCGCTCGCCTGACGGCTCGCTCGCCGGCGGAAGAACCGGAAAGCGGAATCAACCCGCCCCTCGTCGGAAGAAAGATTCCGCAAACCTGTCCAGAGCTCGGCAACGGCGCCGCTCCTTTGAAGCGACGCGACGACAGCCATGGTCTGTCACCCGATGACGACTGTACCGATTACGACGACGAGCAACGTCATCTCGAAAAAGAGCGCCGCGAAGAGGAACGCGACAATCGAATCATGGCGGAGCGCGCCTATCGAAACGTCGAGAACATCGACGACGATTTTGCGTGCTGACTGTGCGAGCGTGCAATCATCAACGCGCAGAAAACTCCAGAAAATCGCAGAAAAAAATTCTTCGCATCTCGCGTCGATTTTGATTGACCCGATTCGATTTTTCGATGCGTCCTGCAGCGACGCGGCAGTTTAGATGCTCGAATCTCTACGAAATTTCGCCAAGAAGGCGCTTAACGCCATCCCGCTATCGAGCCCGATAGCGCTTGAAATCTTTGGCGCGCCCGCGACGACGACAAATCTTCCGATCGACGCGATGGCCGCGCTGCGCGTTCCAGCGATTGCGCAGGGTGTCAAACTGATTAGCGAAGCTGTCGCGACGCTCGACGCGCATCTTTGCCGTGAAGGCAAGGACGGCCGCGAGCGCGTCACGCCTGCGGATCATCCTGTAGCAAAGCTCCTAGACCGCCCTAATCCATGGACAGGCGAGAGCGAGTGGAAGCGCCAGCTCGTCGCCGACTATCTCATCTGGGGCAACGGCATTGCGCCCGTGGCGCGCGTGCGCGGCGAGCCGCGCGAACTGCATCGCGCCGATCCGCGCGCCGTGAACATCGTCATCGACATGGTGACGGGCGAGCCGCGCTACGGAATTGCGATGCAATCCGGAGGAACGCGCGAATATGCCTTTGCCGACGTTGTGCATATCAGGAATCAATCCATCGACGGGGTGCGCGGCCTCGGGCTCGTCAACATCGGCGCCGAAGCGATCGGGCTCAGCCTCACCCTCGAGCGCCACGCGGCAGGCATGTTCTCGCGAGGCGCTCGCCCTGGCGGTATCCTCGAGATCGCTGGCAAGCTGAACGACGCGACGATCAAGCGGCTGCGGGAATCCTTCTCGAACATCTATTCGGGCGCGGACAATGCCGGCCGCACAGCGATCCTGGAGCAAGGGCAAAAATTCCAGCCATTGCAGCTGGCGTCGACGGACAGTCAATTTCTCGAAAATCGTCGTTTCCAAGTTCTGGAGGCTGCGCGCCTGCTGAATATCCCGCCGGTGCTCCTCGGCGACCTGGAGCACGCGACGTTGAACAATGCGGCCGAACTCTCGCAACAGTTCCTCGATCGGACGATCACGCCGATTCTCGAATTGTTCGAAGACGCGCTCGAGCTGGTGCTCTTGACCGAAAAGGAACGCGATGCCGACTATGCGATCGAATTCGACACCACGAATTTTGTGCGCGCCGACGTCGAGAAGCGATTCGGGGCATACAAGTCCGGCATCGAGTCGGGTGTGCTGCTCTTGAATGAGGCGCGCGAGCGCGAAGGCCTCGGGCCCGTCGACGGCGGCGATCAGCCGATGCGCAGCGTTCAGACGATTCCGCTGGCACCGAATGCCGCTCCACCGACGCCAGCTGCGCAGCCGCAGGAGGCGCCGCAATGACTGTGCTCGAAAAGAAGACGCTCGTGCTTGAATTGAAGTTCGCCGGGGACGCAGAGACGACCGGCGCCTTCGAGGGGCTTGCGGCGGCTTACGGCAACGTCGACCACGGCGGCGATACCATCGCACCTGGCGCGTTCCGGCAGAGCCTCAACGAGCACAAGGCCGCCGGGACACGCCCGGCGCTGCTTTGGCAACATGATCCCGCACAGCCGATCGGCGTCATCGATGTGCTCGCCGAGACGCCTGCGGGGCTCGAAATCAAAGGTCGGCTGAATCTCGACGTGATCAAAGGCGCCGAGACGTACTCGCTCGTAAAGCAGGACGCGATGCGCGGCCTTTCCATCGGGTACCAGACCACGAAATCGACGCGCGACGCGAAGGGCGTGCGCAAAATCCTCGCCGCATGTCTCGGCGAAGTGAGTTTCGTAACGCGCGGCATGAACGACAAAGCCGTCGTCACGAACATCAAGGCCGCTGGCGCGGCGAAAGGAAGTGAAATGACCGAAGAGCACGACGGCGCCGCGGCCGGGAATGCGGACATTGAGGCGAAGATCGTCGAGCTGGAAACGAAGACGGCGAAAATTGACGACCTCGAAAAGAAGCTCGCCGATGCGCAGAAGCGCGCCGACGATCTCGAACTCAAGATGCAGCGTCCCGGCGCGCAGAGGCCGAAGGATGAACGCGCGGAGATTGAGAAGAAGGCCTTCGTGACCTTCCTTCGACATGGCCGCGAGGGCCTCGGCGCCGAGGAGATCAAATCACTGCGCGTCGCCGACGACACGCAGGGCGGCTATCTGGCGCCGGCGGAATTCTCGCGCGAGGTCGACAAGGACATCATTCAGTTCAGCCCGATTCGCCAAGCTGCGCGCGTCGGCGCGACGGCGAGTGGCTCGGTTATTATTCCGCGGCGCACCGGCCGCCCAACGGCGCAGTGGGTTGGTGAGACCCAGGATCGATCGGAAACCGAAAGCGCATACGGCCAGGCCGAGATCGAAATTCATGAAATCGCCTGCTACGTCGACGTCAGCAACAAGTTGCTTGAAGATGCCGCGGTCGACGTTTCGGCTGAAGTAGCCTTCGATCTTTCCGAGGAATTCGGACGCCTCGAAGGCGCGGCCTTCGTCAACGGCAATGGCGTCAAGAAGCCGATTGGCTTCCTTTCCGACGCATCGATCGGCGAGAAGAATTCCGGCAATGCGACCGCTGTCACCGCGGATGGCCTGATCGACCTCTTCTATTCGCTTGCGCCGTTCTATCGCCAACGCGGCGCCTGGATGTTGAATGGCTCGACCCTCGCCGCGATCCGCAAGCTCAAGGATGGTCAGGGCCAATATCTCTGGCAACCCGGCCTTACCGCGGGACAACCTGAAACGATTTTGGGCCGTCCGGCGATCGAAGCGGTCGATTTGCCGGACGTCGGCGCGGGCGCGTATCCAATCGTCTTCGGCGACTTCGCGACAGCGTATCGAATCTATGACCGGATCTCGATCTCGTTGCTGCGCGATCCCTACACGGTGGCGACTAATGGCCTCACGCGCTTTCACGCTCGCCGTCGCGTCGGCGGCGGCGTCGTGCGCGCCGAGGCGCTGCGCAAGATGAAAATCAGCGCTTAAGGAATTCGCGCGCCGGGTCAGTGCCCGGCGCCTCGCTCAATTCGAATGAGGATCAACACAATGCGGGATATGTCGCACAACGTCCAACTGAAGCGGGTGATTTCTCCCGTTTCCGTCGCAGATAACACGGCGCAGGTCGGGCAGATCATCGATCGGCTCGGCTATGAATCGCTCACTTATCTCATCGCTACGGGATCGATCGCCGACGCCGACGCGACGTTCGCCGTTCTCCTCGAAGAAGGCGACGCCGCGAATCTGTCCGACGCAGCGGCCGTCGCCGACGCCGACATGATGTCGCAGACTCCGGGCGCCGCGCCCGAGGCCGCTGCTGGCTTCCAGTTCGACGACGACAACGAGGTGCGCAAGCTCGGCTACATCGGGAACAAGCGTTACACCCGCTTGACGATCACGCCTTCCGCGAATGCCAGCGCCGCACTGCTTTCCTCCGTCGCCATCCTCGGCAATCCGTCCAAGGCGCCGGTGACGCAAGCCGCCGCATAGCCGGAAGATTTCGGGAGCGGACTCCGGAGGGCGATGTGGCCCGTCCAATAGCGAAAAGCATCATGCGGGCTCCCGAGGGTATTTCCGTTCAATGATGCGAGGCCACGAAAAATAACTGGGCGGGAATGAGATGAGCGACAACGCCGTTCTATTCGCGGAACCGAATCTCAGCGGCGCGCGCATCATTGCGCAGCCCTATCTCGATGGCGGCCGGCGTCTGGATGCGGTCGCCCCTGCTGGATCGACGATCGCCGAAATAGTTGCGATTGCCATCCCCGGCGTTCCGGACCAATTTCTTCCGCATGTCCGCGTGACGATTGGCGAAGACCTCGTTCCGCATGAGATGTGGGCGCGGGTGCGCCCGAAGCCGACGACGATTGTCATCGTGCGGGTCGCGCCAGGAAACCGCGGCGCGCTCCGGGCGGCGCTGTCGATCGCGGTCGGGGTGGCCGCTTTGGCGATCGGCCAAGTATGGGTGGCGCCGCTCGTCGCCGGCGCTTACGGCGCGGTTGCAGGGTCGATCGCCGGCGGGCTCGCGACCGGCACAGTCCTGCTCGCCGGCACGTTCCTGATCAATTCGCTCGTCCCATTGCGCCAGAACCAGGCGCAGGGCGCCGGGATCGCTCAGAGCCCGACCTATGCGATCGAAGGTTTCCGCAACGTCGCCAATCCTGACGGCGTCGTGCCCTGCGTTCTCGGAAAGCGCCGCTTCGCGCCGCCCTATGCGGCGCTGCCCTATACCGAGGTCAGTGGCGGCGAGACCTATCTGAGAGCGCTTTTCCTGGTCGGCTATGGCCAGGTCAAAATTCGCAATATCAAGCTCGGCGACACGCCGATCGAAAACTTCAAGGAGATCGACGTCGAAATCCGCGAGGGTCTGCCCAGCGACGCTCCCGTCACGCTCTATCCGACGCAGGTTCTTGAAGAGCGTCTCTCGATCGATCTCAATCAGGCCTATGTCGCGACGTATGGGCCGCATACACGGTTCACGGCGTCCGACGCCAATGAGGCTCAGGTCGATATCGCTTTTCCCAACGGCCTGTTCTGGATGCATACGGTTGTCGTTGGGGGAACATCGACGACCTATCCGTTGCCGCTCAGCGTCGCGATCAGAATTGAGATGCGACTTAACGGAACCGGCGCCTGGACGAATGTCATCGACTGGTCGATCTCGGCGTTCACGCAAAAGGCCGCCAGCTTTTCCTATCGCTGGACGCTCCCCGCGCGGGGCCGCTACGAAATCAGAGTGACGCGCCTCACCGGCGATATCGACGATCTAAACGCCTGGCAGCAAAACGACCAATTCGTCTCGGTGTCTATCTGGTCGGCGATCCGCAGCTTCCGGCCGGAATATCCGCTGAATTTCAATCATCCCCTGGCGCTGATCGCAGTCCGGGCGCGAGCCTCAAAGCAGCTCAACGGCGTGATCGACAATTTGACTTGCGAGGCGTCGCGGGTCTGTCTGGATTGGGACAGCGGAACATCGAGTTGGATTGAGCAGGAGACACAGAACCCGGCCTCTTTGCTACGTTACGCCATGCAAGGGCCGCCAATGGCCTATCCGCTGGCGGACGATGAGGTCGATCTTCCCGGCCTCGCCGACTTCCACGATTATTGCGCAACGAAAGGGCTCGCCTACAACCGCGTCCACGACTTCGAACAGTCGGTCTTTGACGCCTGGAGCGATATTGCCGCGGCCGGGCGCGCCGCGCCGCGCGACGACGGTGAACGCTGGGGTGTCGTTATCGACCGCGCGCAGACCGTCGTCATGCAGCACATCACCGCGCGCAATTCATGGGGCTTCTCGGGTTCGCGTGATTATGTTCGGTTCCCCGATGCCTTCCGGGTCAAATTCTATGACGAAACCAACTTCGGCAAGCAGGCGGAGCGTGTCGTGCCATGGCCGGGCTTCGTCGGAGATCCCATCGTCACAGAAAGCATCGAGCTTCCGGGGATCACAAATCCTGACCAACTCTGGAAGGAAGCGCGGCGTCGGCAATATGAACTGATCAATCGCCGCGATGTCTACAATGTTACGATGGATTTCGAGGGCGCCTGTGCTCGGCGCGGCGACCTCGTTCTGCTCAACCACGACGTCTTGAAGCGGACGCAACGTTCCGCGCGCGTGCGTGCGATCAATGGCGTCGCAGTGACGCTCGATGAAATCGTGACGATGGAATCCGGTAAGTCCTATGCAATCCGGTTTCGCAAACTACCGGCGTCGGAAGGGAATGACCTAAGCGTGCTGCGCGGCGTCACGACGATAGCCGGCGATCATGACGCGGTTTTCGTCACCGGCTCTGGCGAACTTCCGAATGTCGGCGATCTCCTGATGTTTGGGGAGTCGGACAGCGTCACCAAGGAAATGATCGTGCGAGAGGTCGAGGGGGCCGAGGATTTGGCGCGCCGCTTCACGCTTGTCGATCATGCGCCGCAGATCGAGTCGCTCGCCGATGCTGAAGTCCCTCCGGCGTGGACGGGCCGAGCTGGATCGGAAGTCGCGGCGTTCATCCCGTCGCTAGATTTCAGCGACGCGCGCAATTCGCAAAACATGCTGAGAGGGTTTGGCTGATGGTCTATGTTCTCGAGAGCGATAGCGCGGAGTCAAGCGGCACCAAAACCGGTCGGACTTGAATATGCCCAATGCTGCGCCCCGTCATTGCCCGCGAGGCCATCCGTCCTTTACTGGCCCGCGCTGCCCGATTTGCGCGCGTGCAGCGCGCGCGGACGCAGATAAGCGCCGTCCAAGCGCGGCCGCACGTGGCTATACATCGGACTGGCGCAACGCACGCACTGAGCATCTTCAAACGCATCCCACATGCGTCGACTGCGGTGCGCATGCGACGGTCGTCGATCACAACATCCCGCACAAGGGCAACATGGTCCTCTTCTGGGATCGAATGAATTGGCTGTCGCGTTGCAAGCCGTGCCATGACCGCAAGACGGCGAAGGTCGACGGCGGATTCGGCCGCACACCCCGGGGGGTGGGTCCGAAGATGTGCGAGGGGGTTGAGACCGATCGGGGGGTCTCGCGCGCAACTTCCTGGAATCAGGATTCCTCCGAATTGAATGCGAGGAGTTGAAGTGAGAGGCAAGAAGCCGGCGCTGAAGGTGATCGAAGGCGGGCCGCCGCCGGCCGGCAAATGCCCGCCTGCGCCCTCATGGCTGTCGACAAACGCGAAGGCCGAATGGAAGCGCGCGGCGCCACAGCTGCTCGCCAGAGGCCTGCTACAGCCCGACACAGTGGCGACGTTGGAAAGCTATTGTGCCGCCGTCGGCGCGGTGCGCGATCTGGAGGAGACGATGCAGCGCGACGGGCGCATCGTGACGACGAGGGACGGGCCGAAACCGCACCCGGCGTTCCGAATGCAGGTGCACGCGCTGCGCGAGGCGCGATTGCTGGCCTGCGAACTCGGACTGACACCCTATCGCCGGGCGGCCGGAGGCGGAAGCGGCAAGGGAGACGCGCCCGATGGTTGGGACGCCGATCTTCTCGCCTGATCCTGCCCTTTATCCCGACCCTGCCGGCCGCGCCGACCGCATCTGCCGTTTTGTGCGCCGTCTGCGGCTGTGGGAGGGCCGCTTCGCCGGCGAGCCTTTCCGACTCGCGCCGTTTCAAGAGGCGATCACTCGACGCATCTACGGCCCGTTGACGTCCAGCGGCGGCCGCCTCGTCCGCACGGCTGCTTTGTGGCTACCGAGGGGAAATGCGAAGACGACTCTCGCCTCGGCGCTGGCGCTTGCGCACTTCATGGGGCCCGAGGCCGAGGCCGGCGGACAGGTGATCCAGGCGGCCGCCGATCGCGAGAATGCCGGCATCGCGTTCAAGCACTCGTTCGAAATGGTCAAACAGGACGACGCGCTGTTGTCGCGCGTCGCGCCGATCGAATCGCGAAAGCAAATGACTCATCCGAAGACGGCGAGCGTGCTTAAGGCGATCTCGAGCGAGGCCTATTCGAAGCATGGCTTGAACGTGTCGTTCTTCCTCGCCGATGAGGTCCACGCCTGGGCTCCGGCGGAGGCGCGGAAACTCTTCAAAACGGTCACAGATTCGATGGTGAAGCGAGAGACGCCGCTCACCATCATCATCTCGACCGCCGGCGAAGGGACCGGCGGCCTTGCTTTCGATCTGTGGGACTATTCCCACAAGGTCGCCCGTGGCGAGATCGATGATCCGACCTTCGCGCCTATCATCTTCGCGGCTTCCGACGGCGTCGACTGGCGCGATGAGGACGCCTGGCGCGCAGCGAATCCGGCGATCGATGCAGGCTTTTGCAGCATCGAGGAGCTGCGCATCAAGGCGAGGCGCATTGAGCATTTCCCCGCCGAGATCGCGGACTTCCGGCGCTTCCATCTTAACCAGTGGCAGGAAGGCGCCGCGGAGCCATGGATTGCGCTCGAACTCTATGACCGGGCCCGGCCGCGCGCCGGCGATGAAGAGCTGATCGGCCGGCCGTGTTGGCTTGGCGTCGATCTGTCGAGCGTCGAGGATTTGACGGCCGTTGTCGCTGCGTTCCCGGTCGACGACGGCGAGCGCGATTACGATGTCGTCGCGCAATTCTTCCTTCCCGAAGCGAACATCGCGCGGAAATCAGAACGGGACCGCGCCGATTATCTGCGCTGGGCGAAAGAAGGCTTTCTCACCCTGACGCCTGGGAACGTCGTCGATCACGACGCCATGTGCGATTGGATTGTCGAATTCGCGGCCTCGCATCTCGTCCAAGAGATCGCGATCGATCGCTGGAACTCGACGGCCGTAAGTGTGCGCTTGCAGCAGGAGGGCTTTATCGTCGCGCAATTCGGCCAGGGATTCGCGAGCATGGCGGCGCCGGTGAAGGAGTTGAAGCGCGCGATCCTCGCCGCCGGCTTCCGTCACGGCGATAATCCGATTCTGCGCAGTTGCTTCGCGAACGTCGTGGCGGAACGCGATGCCGCGGAGAATGAGAAATTTACCAAGGCGCGCGCCCGAGGGCGCATCGATGGCGCAGTCGCCGCAGCGATGGCGATCGGGCGCATTCTGGCCGGAGACGAAGGGCCGAGCGTTTACGAAACAGACGAACGGCCCGACGGATTCTTGTGGTTGTAACGAATTCGCGATCCGCAAACGAGTCAGGGCTCAGCTTGACTCCGATCGCGCGCGTTCAGCTCCCGCAGCAGCCGAGATGCATCGGAATATGATGGGTCATCACCGGAATTTTTTACAACAAACTCGAGCCTCTCCTTGGCCCTGTCGTATTCGCTGAGACTAAGTAACGCAACCCCCGAGAATAGGAATGGCGTAAGCCAGGATGGAGTGAGCATAATTTGCCGCTCACAAAGTTCATTCAATTCTTTCCATTTTTTTTCATTATAGAGATTCACAATATTATAAAATATATTCATTTCATTTCCAGCTTCAACGGCCGTCTTACCTGAACCAATATTCTTACGACGCGCCCCGTTGAAATCATAAGTTTCCGATATTCCTCGCTCAGCCCTTATCGACTTTTTTGATAATTCTTCAGATTTAGATTTCAACTCCGCAATGTTGCGGTCCTGCTCCTTTATTATATTGTCTTGTTCAATGATTCTATCAGATTGAAGCGATCCAATTCTTTCATTTATCTTGTAAATCGCAATGCTAAGCAATGCGGTTGAAAAAATAAGACCAAGCGTAAGCCACCCGAGAAGGGTCGAAAGCTGCTGGGACGAATCCCAGATCGCCTTAAACGGGTTGGACATTGATTTAGAACTCCAACAGCAAGGCCGACGTGGACATAAGCGCGCGACGCTCCATGGTGAGTTTCTGGTGAGTTACCCCCGATCCCGCGCTCGGCAGTTTGCGCTAATTCATTGAAAATAATGGTGCTGCAAGAGAGGATTGAACTCTCGACCTCTCCCTTACCAAGGGAGTGCTCTACCACTGAGCTACTGCAGCGCTCGATCGCCCCGCAACGCCAAAAACCGCGCCGGCGCATTCGGCGACTG
>JAXMCY010000046.1:0-16436 GCA_046349135.1 Methylocystis sp.
TCGAGGATTGGGACGGCAAGATTTCTCGCGCCGAACAGGCGCAGGAACTTGCCGCCAAATCCGCCCAGCCGGCGCCTGGCCAGGAAGAGAGAGTCGCCGCCGCGCCAGAAACCGACAAATACGCCAAGGACAAGTCGCTCATTCTCGGCGGTGTCGCCAAGATGATCGGCGTCGGTGGCGGCAACATTTACAATGCGCGCCAGGCGTCAAAAGACCTGTATGGCGAAAGCCATCCTGTCACCAAGGCGCTTGTAACCAGTTCCGGAGCGGCTGGCGGTTTTATTGTCCCGCCGGACGTGATGAATGAGATCGTCCCGCTCCTGCGCGCCATGGCCGTTGTTCGTTCGGCTGGGCCGCGAGTTATCCCGATGCCGCGCGGCACGATGACGCTTCCGGGTCAGGCCAGCGCCGCGACGGCGTCCTATGGCGCGGAAGGCGCCGCAATCTCGCAGTCGCAGCAGACGCTCAATCAGCTTGTCGCCAGCTATAAGAAATTGACGGCTCTGGTTCCGGTGTCGAACGACATGATGCGCTATGCCGATCCGGCCGTTGACGCTTTCGTCCGCGATGATCTGGTGCGCGTGATGGCGCTGCGCGAAGACCTCGCCTTTATCCTTGGCGACGGCACGCAGGACACGCCGCGCGGCTATCTGTCCTTCGCTAACGCCTGGGTGGCGGCGAAGGGCGGAACGGTCGGCGTCTCGTCGACGACTGCGGCTTCCGTTCTGGCGGTGAATGCGACCGATCCGGCCAATTCGACCGGCGGCAATTTCATTACTTCGACGGCGAGCTATACGCTGGCGACCGTCGCGGCCGAACTCGGCGGCGCCGTCAATCGTCTCGATACAGCGAATGTGCCGGACAGCAAGCGCTGCTGGTTCATGAATCCGCGTTCGTTCAACTATCTGTTCAACGTTCAGAACAGCCTCGGCGTCTATGTCTATCGCGACGAGCTGATCAAGGGAACGCTGCTCGGCTATCCCTTCAAGAAGACGACGCAGATCGGCACGGGCTATTGGGATGCCACATCCACGAACAAGGACTTGTCCTTCGTGTTTCTCGTTGAGATGACCGAAGACATGATCATGGATCTGATGCAGTTGCAGCTCGCCGTTTCGACGGAAGGCAGCTACGTTGACTCGAATGGCGCAACGGTTTCCGCTTTCCAGAGCGACCAGACCATCATCCGCGCCATCGCCGAGCATGATCATCTTCTCAGGCATGATCAGGCCGTGGCGTGCATTCAAGCCGTGAGATGGGCGCCTAGCATTTCATAATGAAAACAGCGTGTTAGGCTGTTTGTGAATTGCGTAACTCATGCTATAAAAAACGAGGCCGCCGCTCCTTGCCGGGAGTCGGCGACCTCTAACCACCAACCCGATTGAGGCGGGCCAATGGTTGACGAGGAAAATACGCGGGCGCGTTTTGTTTGTGAAGAGCTGCCGAAGCTACGATCAGATGCCAAATGTTCTGGGTCGAATAGATATTTTACGGGCAAGCCTTGCGTGAATGGCCATTTTTCCGAGAGGATCACAGTCAACGGCCATTGCGTAGAATGTGAGCGCGAACGCGATCGAAGCCCACAGCGCAGAAGTCGCCAAAATGTTTTACGCAACGATCGTCGCGCAAATAGCCGCGCCGAGCGCAATGCTAAAGAAAAAGCGTGGCGCGATGCGAATAGAGACCGAATAAGATTGGTTCAGAACGAGTGGTTTGCGAAAAACAGCGAAGCCATTCTCAAGCGACGCAGAGATGCTTACGCTGAGAATATCGAAGAGCGCAGAGCAAAAAGACGCGCTGATCGCGCGGCAGACCCTGACAAATTCAGGGCATGGGATCGCGGTTGGTATTATGCCAATCCAGAAAAGGCGAAAGAGCGCGGAAGGAATCTGCACGCATCCCGGAAGGGCGCCGAAGGCAAACACACCTCCGCCGACATCGCGCATATTCGCAAAGCCCAGAAAGACCGCTGCGCTTGTTGCCGAGCAAAATTGAACGGCAGTGGCCACGTGGACCACATCGTGGCACTGGCGCGTGGAGGATCGAATTGTCCGAGTAATTTGCAACTGCTCTGCGAGAGCTGCAATTGCGCTAAGGGCGCGAAGGATAACTCAGAATTTATGCAAATCCGCGGGATGCTTCTTTGAGGTGCCCGGCAAGAGATCGTCGGTCTGTCATGTGACGGAGCCCTCGCAGCCGACGATTTGACGCTTGGGCTCTATCACAAAAGGAACAACGCAAATGGCTGATCTGGTTCTTCAGCGCAATGTTGGCGCGCTCGGCGCTCTCAAGCGTCTCTCGGCCGCCGCCGCCGCAACCGCCGCTTCGACCGGCGATTCCACCACCACGACTGGAGCGACAATCGATCGATTCGGATTTTCCGGCGGCGCCCGTCCGGATTCTCTGGCCCTGGGCGTTGCCTGGGATGCCACGCTCGCTACCGACAAGACCCTATCGATCGGCTACGCCGTGCAGGATAGTCCGGACGGATCGAACTGGTCAGATTATCAGACGGCGACCTACGCCGCCGTGGCGACCGGTTCGACGGCGGCATCGGTCGCGGCCGGCATGTTCGAGGCGAGCGTCAATCTAACCAGCGCGCGGCGTTATGTCCGCGCCAATTTCGCCATCGACCTGTCGGCGACGCAAACCGATACGGCTGTCGCCCGCGCGGTCGGATGGTTCGGCGGGTTCGATAAGCTGCCACAGTGACGAACGAAGGCGGCGCGCTGTCGCCGCTTCGTCTCAACCTTGGATGCGGGCGAAACCGCATCCAGGGATGGGTCAATATCGACAGGATTGCATCCGAGGGCGTTGACCTCGTCGCCGACATCACGTATCCGCTTCCGTTTTCAGACGACAGTGTCGATGAAATCCTGCTGTCGCATGTGCTGGAGCATATCTGGGATGCGCTGGGGCTCATGCAGGAATTGCATCGCATCGCCAAGCCCGATGCGTCGCTAAAAATCGCCGTCCCCTACGGCTCTTCGGACGACGCATGGGAGGACCAGACCCATGTCAAACCCTATTTCGTCAAGAGCTTTGGAGCCTTCGCGCAGCCCTATTATTGGCGCGCCAGCTACGAATATTCCGGCGATTGGCAGGCCGAGGAAATCGCCCTTGTGATCGCCGAGCGCTTCAGGGGACAGCGGCCAGAAGAAATCATGGCAGCTGTCAACCGTGAGCGCAATGTCGTCAGCGAGATGATGGCGAAGCTCGTCGCGATCAAGCCCGCGCGCGAACAATCAATGGCGCTCATGACGCAGCCGAAGATTACGCTGCTTTTCGAATAGGAGTCGAATGTCAGAAACGGTCAATGAAAGAGAAGCGCGCGCTCGCCAGCGTTCAGTGCTGATTTGCACGCCGATCGCGCGCAATCCGGTCTGGCAATATACCGCGAGCCTAGCGTCGACCCTGCTTCTACTGTCCGAACATGGCATCCGGGCGTCGTTTCAATTCGTCGTCGGGTCAGGCGTGATCTGCAAGGCCAGAAACGAACTTTGCGCGCATTTCCTGATGTCGGATTTCACGGACATGCTGTTCGTCGACGACGACATGCAATGGGCTGCGGCGGATGTCATTCGCCTTCTTGAGCTCCGACAAGCCGCTGATCAACGGCGTCGGCCGCATGCAGGTGCAGAAGCCTAATGACGACCCCGAGGTTTGGTGCTGGCGTCCCAAACATGACGCGAATGGCTACGCCTAGTTCAGGATGAAATGGGCGCGGTTGAAAGCGCTCGGCTTTGGCCGCATTCATGCTGATCAATCGCGGCGTCTTTCATCAAATGGCGGAAGCTCATCCCGAATGGTCGAGACCCGGCGCAAAGGACTGGCCAGCCGCAGGCGCTGCGCGACAATTATTTCGAGTTCTTCCGCCAGAACGAGGACGGCGCAGCCGGCGAGATGTCGGAGGATTACGTCTTCTGCAATCGATGGCGCGCGCTTGGCGAGCGCGTCTGGGTCGACCCGACGATCACGCTCGGTCATGTCGGCTCTTGGAATTTCACCGGCTGCGTTTCCGAGACGCTCATCGTCGAAGATATGGCGGCGCAAAAGCGGAGGCGGCATGAACCAGGTCAGCTTCTGGCGGATCGAGCGATCGAGCGCGCCGCGCATGATGGCGACGGAACCACCCAGTTCTGCATGTCCGCCTGCGCTGCCGATGCACTCATCGCCGAGATTATGCGCGAACGCGATTCCTTGACCGCCGACCTCGCGCATCATCGGCGATCCTGCGCCGGCCGGGGAAATGTGATCGGCGATCTGATCGGTGGATTTGCGAAGGTGTCCGTCCCGAAGGCGCCGTCCTCTTCCTATACCGATCCGAAGACGGCGTAAATCGCCCGAAAAGCAGCCTGTCGCGGCGCCTCCGTTGCCGTCGCCGCCTGTTTCCGCGAGGAAAAGGCATGCGCAGCGTCCGCTTTACCTCCGACGCATTTACCCGTGGCGCGGCGGCGGCGGCGCTGCTTCCGAATGATGTCGCGGCACAGGTGATCTCCGATGGCATCGCTGAAGCCTATCGCTTCCCGGACATGCCGCATGGAAATGAGGCCGGTCAGATCGCTTCGACCCGAGATATGGGAGCGTCTTCGGTCCAGGCGCATCAACCGCGCCGAACCTATCGCACGAAAGACGCCTGATGGCGCTCGGCATTGGACCTCGGGCGCGGCTAACTGTCGTCTCGACGATCACCATGGCCGCGACAAGCCGGCTTCTCGCCAGCCTGTCTGATGTCAAGGACGAACTAAATATTGACCAGGGAGACGCCAGCAAGGATGCGCTGCTCAATCGCTACATCGGCGAATGTTCAGCGGCAATCGAGAATTTTTGTAACCGAGTTTTCTCCATCGAGACGATCAAAGATCGCATTTTTCCCTCTCGCGACGTGCCGCTCAATACGATCGTCGACGGCATCGATCCGGTCCAGCTTTCGAGATGGCCGGTCACTGAATTAGTCGCCCTCACGGAAGATGGCGCCGCCCTGGTCGAGGATGTCGATTTTATCCTCGACATGGCAACGGGACAGATCACGCGGCTTGACGCCAATCTCTATCCGGCGCGTTGGGGCGCGTGGCCGATCGTCGTCGACTATAAGGCCGGATATGCAACCATTCCGTCCGACGTGTCCGACGCCGCGATCCGCGCCGTGGCGCAACGCTATTTATCGCGCGGGCGGGATCGCATGCTTCGAGGGGAGACTGTGGACGGAATCGGGGCCTCTCAATATTGGGTCTCGACCGACGCGTCGAGCGGCGCTGCCGAGGGAAATCTCTCGCCCGATGTCGTGAGCCTCCTCGACAACTATCGTGTTCCGCAGGTTTTTTAAGCAGAGGCATAGGACATGGCTGACCCATATAAAAATTCCGGCGGCGATCTGCAGAGTCCGGGACGGCGCGGTTTTTCGATCACGCCAGGATCGAGCGATCTTGCCACTGTCGCCAAGAGCCTCGCGGTGCTGGCGGCTGGTAACGCGACGATTATCCCGGTTGGCAATGCTGATTCCGAGACGCTGACCTTTACCGGCCTGATCGCCGGACAGGTCATCCCCTATCAGGTTCGCCGCGTGACCGCTGCGACGGCGACGCTCGCCACGATCGAGGACTAGACATGGCCGACCTCGACTCCGATCTTGTGACCCATGGACCTATGGGCCATGCCATTCCTACAACGCTGCGCGCCATCATAGCTGGCGGCGCCGCGTCCCGTTAAACGGCGCTTGGCTTAGGAACCGCCGCGCTGTCAACGGCCAGTGATTTCATTTCATCGGCGGCGGCGTCGGTCACGGCGCTCAGCTTGCTGGCGGCTTCGCAAAACACGCGCTCGTGGCCGGCGGCGCGATGGCCGGCGACATTACGGTTTCCGGCATCAAGACCGGCGACGAACTGAATGAAGTTCTGCGGTTCATCGGCGCGGGAACCGCAGTAACCGATGTGACGGATCTGACCTCAGGTGATTTCCGCCGCCAACACGATCAACAATGCTGGGGGCACGGCAGGCGTGGGCGACAAGCTACTCGTTCGCTGGACTAAGCGCACCGCATGACGCCGGCGCAGGCGCGAAACGCCTTGGACCGGCATCTTGGGCGCTATGGGCAGCGATGCGAATTGCGCCGCGTCATTTCTGGCGTCACTCGTTCCGTCGCGCTGCGCGCCTCGATCCGGGATTATTCGCCTGCGGAGCTCTCGGCGGCAATGGGCTACAAGCCGGCGACTCTCATGTCATTCATCGACGACCGAAATTGACGCCGCGCAATGGCCCGACGCCGCAATGTTGTCGAATGCGACAGCCGGCGATCCGCGCATCGATCAAGGGCGACAAGCTGGTCTTGAGCAATGGGCGCGTTCGTATCGTGCAGAGCGGCCTGGCCAGCGCCATACGTTGGCGACGAGTTGATCCGTATTGAAATGACGATCCGCTAAATGGAGCTAAACAGATGACCGTAGCAGCTACGATCCGCGCCGCCGTTTCCGTCAGCCAATCTGGCTCCGCCGCGTTTGGCGTAAGCCCGTCTTGGGCTGCGTCGTTTGATGATGTTATGTCGCTCGTCAATGGAGACTGGGGCCCGATCAATTCGATCTCGCTTATGTGGCAGAGCGCACGGTCGCTAGCGCCACCAATGATGACATTGACCTTGCCGGAGTTTTGACCGATGCGCTCAGCGTCACGATCACCGCAGCGGAACTCATCGCGCTCGTCATCATTAACAAGCAGAAGGACGGAACCGCCAATACGACTAATCTGACCATCGGCAATGGGTCAGATCCGATGATTGGGTTTCTGGGCGGAACAACGCCAACGATCGGTCCGATTAGGCCGGGAGGATCTTCATGCTGGCTTCGCCGGATGCAGCGGGCATCGGCGGCGCGGTCCGTCAGCCGGAACCGGAGACATTCTCCGCGTTGCGAATTCATCTGGCGCTCAGGCGAAATACCAGATCGCAGAATTCTCGCCCGCAGCGCATAACGCATGGCCAGGCTCGGCAACCTTCGGCGTGACGTAGAGCTTCTCAATCGACAGGACGTTATCGCCGCAGGCGCTTTGCCAGAAATTAGCGGCGGATGCTGCCCGGAAAATCCTCGCCGATGCGCAGGCCCAAAACAAGGACGCGCTCGGCGAGATTCCGTCAGTCAAGCAATTCGTCGATGGGCGCGCCAATGCGCCGCTTGAGAGCGTAAATCCGGATCACGGCCGGATCGTCTTTCAATTCGAGATCGGCAAGGAAGTTTTAGCCTGGATCGGCGAGCAGCTCGTTTTGCATTCGCCGGTGCTAACCCGGACGATATCAGCGCTCGCATGTGATGCTCGCCGATGGCGTCGAGGTCGACCCTGACGGTAATATCCGCCAGCGGAAACTTATATTTTCGTCTCGACGGTTCCCTATGCGCAAGATCCGAGCGTAGCCCGAGTCAGATCAAGCGCCGGATGGCGTCTATGAGGTCATCGCGGATATGGCGAAGCGGCGTTTCGGAAACATCGCCAATATCCGGTTCAGCTATGTCGCACTCGTCATCCCCGCCAGACGATCGCGCGCGGCGCCTAGCCGAGCGCGATTCTCGCTCGCCAAGCGATTATCGTAAAGCTGCGCTAAGGACGCCTCATGGCCAAGAAAGCGGTCGTCGACGCCATTATTGCGCGTCTCAAGACTAATTTCACGCTCGCGCCGGTTCTTGATCGCAACGTCACGACGCAAACGCCGGCAGACGGCGGCCCATGGGTCCGCATCGAATTCCCTGTCGCAAATGATCTGCGAACCGCACTCGGCCTGAACTGGCGCGAAACCGGTTCGGCGCGCATCGTCATCGCGTCGCCAATTGGCGATGGGATCGACACGTCAAATTCATGGTGCGAACAGATCGCAACGATCTTCCGTGGGCAGAAATTCAGCGGCGTTGACTGCTATCAGCCGCCGTCAATCCGTGAAGGCATAGACGACGGCAGCTATTTCATCGCGGCGGTGATTGTTCCATATCGCTTCGAATACGCAGATTGATCGAATTCGCGCGCGAGCGCGAATAACGCCTTCAAACGCTCCTTTGGCAAGAGCGCCTGGCCCGTCGTGACGACGGCCCGATCCCGGCCCGCTGTGAAGCGGCCCAATAGATGGAGCCTTCACTATGAGCACGCCCTATGGCGCCAGTGGCGCCAAGGTCTATATTTCTGCGGCGGTCACTTCCGAGCCGGCCGATGCAGCGGCCTATGCCGCTCTGAGCTGGACCGAAATCGGCGATGTCGACAGCCTCGGCGATTTCGGAGACGAAGCATCAATCCTGACCGCTACCACGCTGCAGGACCAGCGGACCTTCAAGGCCAAGGGACCGCGCGACGCCGGAACGATGGTCATCACTTGCCTCGACCGGCCCGACGACGCCGGCCAAATCGCGCTCGTTGCCGCTGAGGCGACAAAATACAACTATCCGTTCAAGGTGGTTCTCCCAAATCGCCTCACGACCGGAGGGACCGATGAAATCGAATATCTGATTGGACTGGTCTCTTCGAAGCGCCTTAATGTCGGCGACGCTTCGAACATCGTGAAGCGCGTATTCAATGTGGCGGTTAATTCGAAAATCACGCCGGTTGCCGCGACCTAATGCCGGCGATCACGCCGCGTAAGCGCAGGCGGGTCAATTCCGAAAAATCAGGAGCGTCTATGTTCGATCTTGCGTCGCTTGATACAACTCCGGCGGCAGAAGCCGGCGCGGAGATGAAAGTTCTGCATCCGACCTCCGGCGCGGTTCTTTCGCAGGAAGACGGTCAGCCGATTGTCATCACGCTTGTCGGCGAGGATAGTGAGCGCTTTCGGCGCGCGTCCCGCGCCAGTCTCGATCGCCGGTTGAAACGCCAGTCCGCTGGCGTTAGTGCGCCACCATCGGCGGAAGAATTGGAGAATAATGCGATAGAAACGCTTGTCGCCTGCACGATCGGCTGGAGCGGCATCGCGCTTGACGGCAAGACGCTCGATTGCACGCCAGAAAATGCCCGCATGATCTACAAGCGCCTGCGCTGGTTGCGCGAACAGGTCGATGCGTTCATCAATGACCGCGCAAATTTCTTGAAGCCGTCGCCGTCGACTTGATCGATTGCGCGACGGCTTTCTTCTCATCTCGGCCAGGCGCAACGCTGCCATCCTGCCCTTCCAGCGTCGCACATGTCTGGGCGTGGTTCTGTGATTTGTCGGCGGCAAGATCGAGCAATGGGTTTGGGCTCAATCCGATCGCCTTTATCGACATCGCCGCTTGGTCTCAATTAACCCGCGCCGCGCCGACGCCTTGGGAAATATCGCTGATATTGCGGATTGATCGCGCCGTGCTGCCGATCCTCAATAGGCCGCGTGAAGAACAGACGAGCATATCGGTCAAGGATGTTGATGGCGTCTCGGCTCTCTTTGCCGGCATGCGCGCCCGCGCGGCGGAGGTCTTCAAATAATGGCCAATGAGGCGGTTCATTCGCTGATCGATATCGAGGTTAGATCGACCGGCGCCGACAAGGCGACGGCGTCCCTATAATATCGCCGATGAGAAAGACAATGTCGCCATCGCCGTCGATCGCTCAACCGTCAGGGAACGCAACGAGGCGGCGGTCGATCGACTGGCCAAGCGCTATGACCAGGAATACCGCATGCTGCGTCAAACCGAGCAGGCGCAGAAAGAATGGACCGCGCCCGCGCCGCTGGGCTTGCGGACGCAATCATTTGAGAAGGCGCTCGCCGGTTTGCAGCGACAGCGGCGCTGCTTTCGAAGGCATGAATGATACGACGGCTGTCGGCCTCAATCGCGTGCAGATGCTCGAAAGCATTCACGTCGCCAAGATCCTTAGTCGATCAGGTCGTCGCCGGACAAAGCCGCTGCGCGCGCTGACCATCGAGGCGGACGCATCGCATGATTTCTCATCCGACGAACGGCGCGGTTGGCACACTGCAGGCTTTCGATCGATTGCAGTCCGCAGCGCAACGTCGCCGATCACGGCCGCTCTCGAGCGACTGCGGCTGTCGCCGGCCTCGGCATCGCCGGAGCTCGGCAAGGCGTCGAATCTCCTCGCGAAGCTTGGCGAGCAATCTCGTGCGACAGGCTGCACGGCGAACACTTTGACCGGCGGCAAGATCGTCGGGGCTCGCGCCGGCCTGACCGAAGAGCAATCGATAGGGGCACACGAGAACGCCTCCCGTCGAGTTCGAAGCGTTTGGGCGCATTCTGGGCCGGTCAAGGATATCCTCGAAGGTTGACAAGGGATTTCTAGAGTCGCGGATGAAGCCGAAGCGCCAGCGAATGGATCGACCGTATCGAGGCCAAAACCGAACGCTTCCGCCGCGCAGGGCCTCGAGCTATCAAGCACTGTTCGGTGAGGACGCTGGGCGCAAGCTTTTCGATGAAATCGAGCGCGGTTCCCGCCACGACTGCGGCGCTCCGGCGAGAGGCCGGGGAGCCGGGCCAATTTTGACGCTGCTGCCGAGCATGCCGAGAAGATGAGGCGAGAAATCGCCGAGGCGGACCAGATTGCTTCGACGCGCTTGCTGGCGACCTTCGGCGCTTTATCGACGCCCGTATTGGCGCTCGAAAAGGCATGGGCTGACGTAAAGCTCAAAATCGCTGATGCCGTTGATGGCGCGCGCGAATTCATCCGGGCTTCTGGCGTCGGCGCCAGAACCCGCGAGGAAGGAGCCGCCGCCGGAGCAACGATCGGCAAAACGCTGTCGCTTGGTCGTGACCCATTTGCGGGCCTCCAGATCCAACGTCGACCCGCTGGTCAATCTTTTCACGCAAGGCAAGAAGCCAGGGACCGTCGGTGAGGATCGGGCGCTTTTCGAAAGCAGAGTCATTCCGCGAGGGGCGGCGGCGCGGCGTCAGACGCATTTCGCTACGATGAAACGATCAAGGATCTGCAAAACCGTATCGACCTCGCGCGGGCAGAAGGCATGGAATATGAGCGCCTGGAACGGGCGCATCGCGTCGACAATGAACAACGAAAGCTCGGTGTAAAGGCGACCCAAGAGCAAAAGGACGCGATCGGAGGGCTCGCTGGCGCGCTCTATGACGCTGAGCAGGATCAAAGAAATACAATGCAGCGATGCAGGAAGTCGCCGGTCTCGGCAAGGATGTCTTCGGCGGTATCATCAGCGGCTTGCGTGAAGGCAAGAGCGTTGGCGAGACGTTTCTTCAGACGCTGAACAAGATCGCCGATAAGCTGACGAGTTTGGCGCTCGACGCCGCCTTCGACTCGTTTGGGAAAAAAGGCGCTGGAACATCAGCGACGAGCGGTCTTCTGAATTCGATCGCATCATTCTTCAAATTTGATGAAGAAGCGGTATTGTTGGCGCACCAGGCGGCCGAACCATGCGCGCGCCGATCGGGGCATTCGCAGGCACTCCGCATTTCACGCTTCCGGGGCGCTGTGCGGTGATCGCCCATGCCGGCGAGGTCATCCTCAACGCTGCGCAGCGGCGTAGCGTCGCCGCAGCGCTAACCGCCGCTCGCGGTTCATCGGGCATGATAATCGCGAGCGCTGCTGCGCAGTGACCGTCAATCTGATCGGCGCGCCACAGGGGACCAAGGTGCAGGAAAGTCGCGACTCGAGCGGCAGCCATGACGCATCGACGTTGTTATGGATGAGCGTTTCGCCGCCGCGATGGGCTCGCCACAGGGCGCCGAGGCGGCGCGGGCGAATTATGGCATGCAGCGCCAGGTGGCGCGGCGTTAAGCGCAAGCTTGAAGATAGGGGTAGACTTTCTCGCTATAGAGCGCGTGTCCCCAGATCGTCGGCATCGCTTTAACTTCGACACGGGTTGAGTTGGCGCTGATGCGGATGAAGCGCGCCTCCCAGATCGGGGTCTCACGCATACGCTGACCAACAATGGCGACGCCATGCGCTTTCAGGTCTTCGTGGCGGATGCCAGCCTCGTCGGCGAGGCCGACGCGAACGCCGGAATAGAAGCATTCTGACAGTCGGTCATAGGGCTGATGGTAGGTTTCGACGAGCGTTGGCGGCTCCGTGATTGACTGGCATCCGGAAAGCAAAACAGCGGTGAGCACAATGCGGCGCATCGAATCTGCCTTGTCAAAAATTGAGATGGGGCAGGCTTTCTAGCATGGCGGTTCCTTCATGGCCAGCCGAACTGCCGCAGCGTGTGCTGCGGGACGGCTATTCGGAAAAGCTCAGGGATGGGCGGCTTTTCTCGCGCACGCAATCAGCTCCGGGGAAAGTTCGCCGACGGTATTCCTCAGCGGTCCTGCCGATTACGGCGTCGATCATAATTGATGAGACGCAGAAATCTCGTCTCGAACGATTCTGGTATGAGGATACCGGCGGTGGAACGCTGCCCTTCGTCATACCAGATCAAACGCATGACGGACTGCCGATGCTCGACAATTTCGGCAATCCAGTCATTACCGATGCTGGCGCGGAAATTCTGATCACAGCAAATTGGCTGGCGCGTTTTTCCGAAAATGGCGGGCCGCAGTTTACGCCCTGGGGCCTACAGTTTCAGGCGGCGTTTCAACTCGACGTGTTGCCCTAATGGCGGTCATTCCGTTGACCATTCGGCAGTCGATGTATGCCGAGCATAGCGAGGAATGCGAGGTTGCGCTTGTCACGATCACGCACCCCTCTCTAGCGGTTCCTGTGCGGCTCTCGAGCGACCCGACGGAACGGCTTAGCGTAGATCCTTTACGCTATGGAACGCGCAGCGGCGGCAATGAATTCGAATTTGTGAACCTATCCGCGATCGTTCCCGATGATCGCAAGGGAACGCCGCCGAGGGTCGCGCTGATCTTGGAAAACGTAGGTTTCGACGTCATCGAAGTCGCGCAGTCCTTCACCAATATCGCCACGGCTGCAATTGATTTGGTCCTGGCTTCGGCTCCAAATCTCGTGATCCAATCATATCGAGGGTTGCGTATCGTTCGATGTTCCTTCGACGAAGCATCCGCGACCTTCGACCTATCGCGCGAGCCTTTCGTGTCGGAGCCATTCGGCGGGCGGCAGACAAAGTCGTTTTTCCCTGGCCTACACGGCCTGCCGAGCGCGTAAAGATGAACGAAGAACTGATCGCAAAAATGCAGACGGCGATCGCGGAATTGCCGGTAGACAAGGTCGCCAGCTTTCATGCGCGCTTCCTCGCCTATCTATCGGCTGGTCTGGCGGACGAACTGATCGCCGAAAGCGATATCGAGTTCGGAAATTGCGACGCGATGGCGCTGCAGCGCGCTTGGCGGGACCGTCGCCCTTAATGCATTGGAGCGCCGGTTATATTGGCCTTCCATGGCTCCCCGGCGGGCGGACGCGCGCAGGCGTCGACTGCTGGGGCCTCGTGACTTTGGCGTATGCTGAAGTCGCCAGCATCGCGCTTGATCCGCTCAACGGCCTCTATGTCACCGCCGAGGAACGCAAGGACATCGCCCGTCTGGTCGACGGGCAATGCGCGAGCGGGCCATGGGTAACAGTCGATCCCGGTGATGAGCGCGAACTCGACGTTCTGCTCTTTCGTTGTTTCGGCCTGCAAAGCCATGTCGGCGTCATCTGCGGTCGCGGTCTGATGCTTCACGCCACGGCCGGCAAGGACAGCTCGATTGAGCGTTGGACGGATGGCCGATGGTTGCCGAGATTGATGAGCGCATGGCGGCACGAGAGCTTGGCGTGAGCGGCGCGCGCATCATCGCGCAGCCCTATCTCGACGGCGGCCGGCGCATCGATGCTATCGCCCCGGCCGGCTCGACGATATTCGAGATTGTGGCGATCGCCCTCCCGGGAGCGCCAGAACCGTTTCTGCCGCACGTGCGCGTCACGATTGGCGAGACGGTCATTCCGCGCGAAATGTGGGCGAGGGTCCGTCCGAAGCCGACGACCATCGTAATCGTGCGGATCGCGCCTGGTAACCGTGGCGCGCTGCGCGCCGCGCTGTCGATCGCGGTTGGCGTCGCCGCGCTGGCGATTGGGCAGGTCTGGGCTGCGCCGCTCGTCGGCGCGCTTGGCTTCGGCGGTTCGGCCTTCGCTACCGGCATTGCGCAGAGTGTTCTCACTGGCACAACACTGCTCGCCGGAACGTTCCTAATCAACTCGCTTGTGCCATTGCGCCAAAACCAGGCGCAGGGCGCCGGGATCGCGCAGAGCCCGACCTATTCAATCGAAGGTTTCCGCAACGTCGCCAATCCAGATGGCGTCGTTCCGTGCGTGCTCGGGAAACTTCGCTTCGCCCCGCCCTATGCGGCGCTGCCCTATACCGAGGTCAGTGGCGGCGAAACCTATCTTCGGGCGCTTTTTCTAGTCGGCTATGGCCAGGTCAAAATTCGCAACATCAAGCTCGGCGACACGCCGATCGAAAACTTCAAGGAAATCGAGGTCGAAATCCGCGAGGGCTTACCGGGCGACGCCCCGGTGACGCTCTATCCGACGCAGGTGCTCGAGGAGCGTCTCTCGATCGATCTCAATCAGGCCTATGTCACGACCTATGGTCCGCATACCCGGTTCACGGCGTCCGACGCCCAAGAGGTTCAGGTCGACATCGCTTTCCCCAATGGCCTGTTCTGGATGCATACGGTTGTCGTTGGCGGAACGTCGACGACCTATCCGTTGCCGCTCAGCGTCGCGATCAGAATTGAGACGCGGCTGAACGGAACAGGCTCCTGGTCGAATGTCATCGATTGGTCAATCTCGGCGTTCACGCAAAAGGCCGCCAGCTTTTCCTATCGCTGGACGCTTCCTGCGCGGGGCCGGTATGAAATTAGAGTGACGCGCCTCACCGGCGATATCGACGATTTGAACGCTTGGCAGCAAAACGACCAATTCGTTTCGGTTTCGCTCTGGTCGGCGATCCGCAGTTTCAGGCCGGAATATCCGCTTAACTTCAATCATCCCCTGGCGCTGATCGCGGTGCGGGCGCGCGCATCGAAGCAGCTTAATGGCGTGATCGACAATTTGACCTGCGAAGCGTCGCGCGTTTGCCTGGATTGGGATAGCGGAACGTCGAGTTGGATCGAACGGGAGACGCAAAACCCAGCTTCATCGCTGCGCTACGCCATGCAGGGGCCAATGCTGGCTTATCCGCTAGCCGATGACGAGGTCGACCTCACCGGCCTTGCCGATCATCACGAATACTGCGACGCCAAGGGTCTCGCCTATAACCGGGTCCATGATTTCGAACAGTCTGTCTTTGATGCCTGGAGCGATATCTCAGCGGCTGGCCGGGCGGCGCCGCGAGATGACGGCGAGCAATGGGGCGTCGTGATCGATCGGGCGCAGACCGTCGTTATGCAGCATATCACTGCGCGCAATTCATGGGGCTTCTCTGGCCAGCGCGATTATGTCCGCTTCCCCGACGCTTTCCGGGTCAAATTCTATGACGAGACCAATTTCGGCAAGCAGGCTGAGCGAGTCATTCCATGGCCTGGATTTGTCGGCGATCCGGTCGTCACCGAGTCAATCGAACTTCCGGGGATCACCAATCCAGACCAGCTCTGGAAGGAAGCGCGTCGCCGGCAATATGAACTGATCAATCGCCGCGATGTTTACAACGCGACGATGGATTTCGAGGGCGCCTGCGCGCGGCGCGGCGACCTCATTCTGTTCAACCACGATTTCTTGAAGCGGACGCAGCGTTCCGCGCGCGTGCGCGCCGTCAATGGCGCGGCGGTCATACTCGACGAAATCGTGACGATGGAAACCGGTAAAACCTATGCGATCCGGTTCCGCAAGCTTCCTGCGGCGGAAGGCAATGACCTAAGCATTCTGCGCAGCGTGACAACAGTCATCGGCGAGCATGATGCGGTTTTCGTCACCGGCTCGGGCGAACTTCCGAATGTCGACGATCTCGTGATGTTCGGCGAGTCGGACAGCGTCACCAAGGAAATGGTCGTTCGCGAGGTCGAGGGAGCCGAGGATTTGGCGCGCCGCTTCACGCTTGTCGATCACGCGCCGCAGATCGAAACGCTCGCTGATGCGGAAGTCCCGCCGCCCTGGAACGGGCGCGTCGGCGCGCCGATCGAAGGCTATGGGGCGCGCCTCGATTTCTCGAAGACGCGTAATTCGCAGCTTCATATGCTGGGGTGGATGTGATGGCTGGCGCCTATGAGACAGTTAAGATTCTCGACAAGGACGGGAACGAAATCGATCAGCGCGTCTTCAATGAGGATGCGGGAAACCCGACAGGCGCACGGCAAATCGTTTCGCATATCGCCAATCCGGACGGGACGACGATCGAGCCGGCTCAGGAAGGCGTCGCCGGAACCGGAATCACGTTGCCGAGCGGCTCCGGGCTGCACGGTTTTCTGTCCTGGATTTACGAGAAATTCACGCGGCCGAATGACGGGTCGGGAACGGCGGCGGGCAAGCAGCATCTCACCGTCGGCGGGTCGGACGGAACAAATCTCTGGCCGCACAAAATGAACACCAGCGGCGGACTTTTTATCGACGCTGACGGGGCGAAAATTAACGGATCAGCACTTTTGACC
>JAXMCY010000047.1:0-16345 GCA_046349135.1 Methylocystis sp.
GCGCGCCACGTCCTTTTGCATCATCTTGATTTCCCTTTATTTTTCGGAGCAAATCCCAAACTTTTGCTAATGGGTTTGGGCGATTTGTTCCCGCTTCGGCCCGTTTCCAGTCTGACAATTGCCGCTTGGGCGAGGCGTTGTTGATCGGCGTCGCGCGTGTAGCGTTCCGCTTCACTGAGCGTCTTGTAGCCAAGTATCGACATAATCTCGCGCGCCGAGCATCCGGCCTCGGCGAGTCGCCTTCCGGCTGCCTTCCGCAGGCCGTGCGGCTGGCATTCGAGCGGCAGACCGGCAGCGGCTATCGCATCGCGCATGAACTGCGAAAAGCCGTCGACCGTGAAGGGCCGGCCGAAGGATGTATTCAAGATCGTCACATGGTCGCGCGGCGCTGACGCGAGTATCGCGCGCAGCTCATAGTGCAGGGGAATGACGAGGCGAGCGCCGGTCTTCTGTTGCGTGATAGAGATCGTTGTCGCCGTCGTCGCGGCCCATGTCATCCTGTGCACATCGGCGCGCCGCTGGCCGAGATAGAGCATGAGCGCGAATGCAAGACGCTCGCGCGTTCCGATCTGCCATGCTCTTTCGAGTCGCGCAATTTCATCATCGGTCCATGATCGAATCTCGCCGATCTTCGGCCGCTTGATGCCGAGCGACGGGTCATGCCTGAGCCATCCGATTTCGATCGCGTGGCGGATCAAGATCCGCAACATTTTCAGGATCGAAAGCGCTGCGCCCGGCCGGCCCGCATAGGGGGCGAGAATTTTCGTCACGATCCCTTCGCGCGTCATTCCGGAAAGCGTTCGATGCGCGTGCTTGGCGCGCAGAGCCTCGATGCGCGACTGATAGCCTGTCTTAGTCGTCTCGCGGCGCTCGATATAGGCCGGGCTGTTCTGATAGGAGAGGATCAACGCGCCGATCGTTCCAGGCCCTGGGGCTTCGCGCTGCTCCTTGCGCGCAGCAACATTGCCGGCGAGCGCCGCCGCATAGGCTTCACGAAATTCGTCTGAATTCACATCGCTCGGCAGCGCGGCGCGCGCGCCCTTGCCGCGACGGAAATAGATGCGCGTCTTGCCGTGACGATCCTGCCAAATTTCGACATGCGGGGGGAGTTTTCGCGGCGACATGCTCGGTCGTTCCAGCTTTCGTCCGGCGCTGCCGCATCATGCTGCAAGGCGTCGGCGAGTGCGTCCAGCTCGTCGCGGTCCCAAACCTTAAAGCTATGCAACTTCTTTGGCGCGGGCAACACGCCTTCCTTGACAAGCTTTTCGAAGCTCGTCGCCGACATGTCGAGATAGGCGGCGGCGCGCTCTCGCCGCAGCAGGCGCGGCGTGATTCCCAAGCGTCGACGACTTTCGGCGATCGTCATTGCTCAAACCCGTTTCCGACGTATCGTCGGATGTTTTAAATAGGTTCCGACGCAGAGTCAAATAGTTGATCGCGGCGGCCGATAATGCCGCCCGCCAGGGCCTGAGGGCACCCTGGCGGGCGGTTCGGCATAACCCAATTCTCGCCCGTTCCGCAGTCGATTTTTGGGCCAGCCATCGCCTCGCGCGCGGGAGAAAGCGCGCGCGAGGAAACCTCAGTGTCCCGTTACGCGCCGGCGTTGAGATAGGCGCCGCGCCAGTCGGTCGCGCCGCAGCCGAAGTCGAGAACGGCGCGGAACTCGATGCCGAGCGTCGTCCAGCCATCGCGCGTTTCGAGGATCGGGCCGCGCTGACCGTTCAGATAGGCGTGCGAGATGATGGGCGCCTGTGCGGGATCGGCGAAAGAACGGATTGACGTTGCTTACCGTCGCGGCCTGAATTGAGGTGACCACCTGTTCGGCGATCGTCTCATAGGCAGGGCCGACCAAGATGTAGCGCGGCACCAAGCCAATCGACGTCACGCCATCCAAACCCTTCGTCTCGCGCAGCGCTTTGCGTGCAGCGCTCAGCGTCGTCACATCGATCGCCGCGCCGCTCGCCGCCTTGTTGCCGCGCGTCGTCGCGAAGATCGGCGTGCTGTCGGAAAGATTGACGCGATTGCCGCTGTTGGCGGTGAACAGCGCGACCATCTGGTTGGCCTGCGTCTCGGCCGACGCCTGGCCAAATGCCCTGAGCATGTCGCCGAACGCCGAAAGATCGTCGTTCGTGTATGCCTCGCGCGAGAGGGAGAAGAGGCGCGCGAAGGTTTCGACGCTGAACGCCTCCTTTTCCTCGCCGCGCGATCCATAGGTCACTTCGCCCGATTCCTTCACCTTTTGCAGCGCCGGCGCTTCCGACACTTTCAAAGAGTTGATGGGGCGGAAATCCGCGCTCTGCCGCTCGCGAGATAGAAGCAACAGCGGCGACTGCGCGCGCGTGTATTGGTCCTGGAGCACGCGATTGCCGGAGCCCTGGAGCAAATTTGGGAAGTCGCTGGTCGTATGCGCGCCGGCGGCGCGCGTGCCGCCGAGCCAAGACCCGCCGCGAGGCGAAAGCCAGGAGCGGCGCTCGCCGCGCAGCTCGGCGAGCGCGGGCTCAAATTGGTCCAGACGCAGCTCGATGAAGTGGCTCGCCGCGCCTTCCGGCGGACGCCCCGTCATGCGCGCGAAAAGCGCTTCTTCGGCCGACCGGCGGGCGAATTCGGGATTGTCGAGAGTTTCCGCATTGTGCGCGGCATTCATGCTCACGGTTTGATTCCTTTCGTTTCCGATTGATCCGCGCGGCCCGCCGATGGCCGCCATGACTTCGCTGGCGCGGCGGCGCGCTTCGACGACCGCTTGCATGACGGTCTGTTCGTCATGGCCCTGGCGCACCATGCGCTCGGCAAGCTCGCGCTCTCCGTAGAAGTCAGCGCGATCGATGACGTTCATCGCCTGTTGCGCCGTCATCGCGCGCGCCGCGGCGCGCGGGGCGTCATCGTCGCCGGGCGCGCTGCGGATCATGGCGCCGGGGTCGGCCGGAACGGTGACAATCGACGCCTCGAGAAGCGTCCATTTGTCAGCGCGCCATGCTTCAACCTCGCCGGTCGAAACGTTCGACCATTGCTCAACGCGATATCCGATGCTGACCCCACGCAAATGGCCTGCGGCTATATCAGGCTCCAACGCACGCGCCGCGTCGTTGTCGGCGAGCACAACGTTTGCGACAAGTCGACCAGCCTCAAAGCGAACGGAAGTCACCGTTCCGAGCACCGCGCCGGCGGTGTCCGTGCGATGCGAGTCGAGAAGCTTCACCTGGCCGAGTTCGACGCGCGACACGTCGACCGAAGCCGGATCGATCGCAAGCTCTTCGTTGAAGCCAATACGCTTCACGGTCGCGCCGGTTGAAAGAATGACTTGAAACGTCCGCGTCTTCGGATCGTAGGAGCCAGGCGAGAGGCTGACTCCGCGGGACTGATCGGGGTGCGGCGGGCCGCCGACCCGATCGCCGACCCGAGCGCCGCGCGGCTGTTCGCGCGTCATAAGACCGGCGGGAACAGCGCGCCGCGTCATGCGGCCGCCATTGATCTTTCGCTTCAGTTTTAAGTTCATGACGATGCCTCAGTGTTTGGTCGCGAAGCGACCATTTGCGACAGAACGACTCGATTGACTCTCGACTTCACCCGACGATTGACACAGGCGCGCAAACAGCGAATCAGACTCTTCGAGCGGTCGCTCGACGACTTCGTCGATCAAGAAGGGCTCAACGACGACCCCGGTTTTTTCAGTGAAGAAATCACATGCGGCGTCTTCTTTGCCCTCTCGTTGGAGCTTGCAATAATGTTGACGATCGGCCTCACCGAGCGAGGCAAGGGCTTCGAAAAACCGCTTCATTATCTCTGCGCCATCGGGCGCGAACGAAATGTGATGCTCGCGAATGAAGGTAGGCTGTTTTGGCCGTTGCGCCATCCCGAAGCCGACGCCCCCTCCGTCGCCAGTCGGCACATAGGAAAAGCCTTCGTCGTCGACTATCGACTCAACGAAGGTCATGAAATCAGAATATTTGCACCCGAGTTTCTTTTCGATCCATCGACGCCGCGCGCGAATACCGCCTGGACGCTCTTCCGCGGCGGCGTTCATCTTGCGCAGGCGCGCATGAAATTCGGCCGATGCGAAATAGCCGTATTTCGATTCGTCATAGAGATCGTCGGATATCTCGACATTGTCATTCGGCTGCATAATTGCGCTTCCCTTTCGATCCAATTCTGACTCGTGTGCTACTGCTGTTCGTCCAGCGCGCGAACAACTGTCGATCGCAAATTATCGAGATTGAGAACGATCACGGTTGTCGAATCGGCCAGCGTCTCCGACAGACGCCGCTTTTCGACGACTTCGCTGACAGTCGATCCATCCCGCTGGAATTTGACGATGAGGAAGCATCTCGTCTGGTGCTTGCCCCACGCGGCATATTTTCCATGATGCGCCGCTATACCCGGTGAGAGCGCCGCTTCCACAAGCTCTGCGGTGGCTTTCAGTCTGATTGCATCGTCAAGTGTCCACTCGCGCGCAACTCCGCGACCTGGGTTATCCGCCGTCGAGAAATACCCTCTGGAAATCCATTGTTCGACGCGCTCATGAGATATTCCGAGCCGAGCCGTTACCTGCTTTGTAGAGAGTGACATTGCCGATCCTCCGACGACACGTCGTAGGATTTAGCGCGGTTCCGACGGAGCGTCAATAGAAATCGAGGCGTCGGCGGCGTTTCACTGTGAAGCGAAGCTGCACAATTCTCGAATCGCACGCCGTCCTGTCACGCCGGCGCGGGCCTCACTCTTCCGAATGCTTGGCGGGTGACTTTGCAGCGCTGCAAAGTCGAAAGTCTTCCGGAAGCAGCGATTCGGCGAGACGATCGAATGCGCGCGCCGTGTTCATCGCCTATAGCGCGAGCTGCAGCCGTAACATGCGCGCGTAGAGCCGGCGCGCGCCTATGTTGGCGGGCGCGATCACTCCGCATACTCCACGCCGAAACCGTGCTGCTCCATGACGCCGTCCATATCGCCGCAGCCGGACACCTCGGCGGGATCGTATTCGAGCTCGCTATCGTCGCTGCGAGCCCACAGGGTTTGATCGACACTGTTGAGGCTTCCCAACGAAGGCTCGTCGTCGTCGCCCGGCTCGCGTCCGTCGTGCTCGTCTTCGAGGTCGTCGCCCGCGCCTTGCGACCAATGGCTTTGTGAGGGAAGGAAGGCGGCGCCGGGCGCGCCCAGGCTCGGCTCGTCGTCGCCGCCGTCTTCGAGCGGTTCGACGTCTTCGAGTGGGTCGTCTTCCTCTAAATCCGGGTCGCCGTCGATTTCGTCGAGCAGTGCGACAAGCGCGTCGACGGCGGCGGCGATGCGCCGGCGCGTGCCGGGGCGATATTCGACAAAGAGCGGCGCGCCGGCGGGGTCTTGCGTGATGGACATGACGCGCGCTCCTAATGTTTCGCGCCGAGGAGGGGCGAAGCCAGCAGCACTTCCAGCGGCTCGGCGAGGACGCCGGCCGAATCCTGGTCGACGCAGTGCTGAATGAAAGCGCGGACGCCGGCGATCGTCGTCGGAGACGTGACGATGAAGTTGTGCCATGCATCATCCGTCTCGCGCTCGGCGGCGACGAATTCGGCGTGATCTTCGCTCGTGATGGTGCGCCTTTCTTTTCGCGCGGCGACATCGTCGGTCAGTCCGCACGCCGCGTTGAAACGCGCCTCGGCGGCCTTGTGGCGCGCGATCGCCGCGAAGATTGGATCATCGCCCGACGATGACGCGGCGGCGGCCTGGGCGAGCGCGCCGAAGACGGCGCTCGCCGAGCCGGCGGCGAGGAAGAGGCGGCGGGATGTTTGGCTTTCGGTCGACATGTGCTTCTCCTTTGGACAAGCTGAGGGCGTTCGCCGAAATGGTGGTTTCGGCGTTCGGTCCATGGTATTGAATTGTTCAGATGATCGATTTTATACCACGAAGCTATGTCGTGGTCAATATCCTACCATGCGGGTGATTAATGATCACGGGAGCGCAGATAAGGGCGGCGCGGGCATTGGTCCGTTGGACAGTCGAAGAACTTGCCAAAGAGGCGAAGGTCGGCGTGATGACTGTGCGCCGCGCTGAATCGGTCGACGGCCAGACGAACATGTTGGCGAATAATGCGACCGCGATCCGCGCCGCGCTCGAATCCGCCGGCGTCGAATTCATCGTGGAGAACGGCGGCGGACCTGGCGTGCGGCTGTGCAAATCAAAAAGGAAATAGGCAATGAACAACAGGCTTCCTGTTTTGGCGCATCAGTGCCGCCAACTGCAACAAGAGGTAATTAAGGGATCACTTGACACGGCTGAAAAGACAATCGCGCTCGGCAAGGCTTTGATCGAAGCCAAGCACATCCTCCGGGACGGTGAATGGGACAAGTGGCTTGCCGATAACACCAGCATTTCGACACGCACTGCTTCGAACTACATGCGAATCGCGCGCTCAGGCCTCAAATCGGAAACCGTTGCCGAATTGGGACTTAGGGGTGTTCTGCGATCGATGAGCGAAAGTAAAGGAAAGAAGCCGCCGAATGACTCGGCTGATCGCTGTCTTCTTAAGCGTGAATACCTTGATTCTGAAATAAAGGCTCAATTCGACGAGCTAATGGCAGCGTGGCGGGGCGCGGGTCCCAGGGCGCGCGAGATCGCTCTTATCCGCGCCCGCGGATTCACAACCGATCGGATCACGTGACAGCGGACCATCAAACTCTTCGCGGAGAACGGCGGCGGCCCCGGCGTGCGTCTCAAGAAAAAAGCCAACGACAATGAAGCCGCGGGCGAGTCAATCTGATTAGAATTTGAGAGGGGGAGCGGAAATGCCATTCGTATACAGAACCACTGACGATTTGATTAAGATTGCAGGCGCGGGTGGAGGCTTAGTGCTCGATGCCGCGACTCGTTCCACTGAAGATCTGATCCGTATAGCTCACGCTGGGTCGGCCAAGAGAGTGCAATTGGTATTTAAGGGCCTCGCGACACGAAGCACCGAAGACCTTATCAAAATCGCTTTCGCAGGGAACGGATGCGTGCAGTTTGCGGACTAACTGCCGAGCGCACCGGAGCCGATGAGTTGGCCGTTACCGGGAACAAGATCAGCCTCACCGACGAGGAATTTGGAAAGCTCGTTCGCTATATGACGCGCTAAGAGTAAGGCCCTTTCGCGTCTTCATCCCGACTCTGGGTATCCGTCACCGACAATAGCTGTTCGATTTTCTCGATTGCCTCTCCCAATTTGTGTTCAAGCTGCCCCAATTTGTACTCAAGTCTTTCTTCGCGCGTCGCCGAGTCGGTTAGCAGTTGAACAAGTTGTTCGTGCCGCCATTCGATATCCGCTTTTGACGACGGGATCGTCGATTTACGCCATCGATCAAAAAGGGACATGGCTGTCTCACAGCAGATTTCGAAGGCGATAATATCCCCTCTCCCGCGAAAAACAAGAAACCCGGCAGTGGGCGCAACGGGCCATGCCTCAAAGGCGTCCTTGAGCCTGGTGATAGCCTCCTCTTCCTGCACCGGCGTGAGACTGGAAAAAAGCCCGCGGCCATGAAGCCGCGGGCAAGGGGACAGTACAACCCGCCGTTTGACGGGCATGGCGCCAGGATATTCGCGCGAATATCATTGGCAAGCGTGGCAGGCGAGACGCCGCAAAGACGCCTATGAGGCGCTGCATCCGGAGACGAAAAACGGCGGTGACCGAGTCTCTGGAAAAAGCAAAGTCAGACCAGAACGAAAAATCTGCGTTCTGTTCGGCGACGGCGGAAGCGACCGGTAAGAGCCGGCGCAGCGTCGAGATAGCCGCCGCTCGCGGCGCAGCCCTTGGCGATGATCTCAACGACATCGCCGGAACCTCTCTCGACAAGGCCGTCGAACTCGATGCGCTGGCGAAGGCGGGGGCGATCGACAAGGATGGATCATTTGCTTCCATCTCCTGGTGTCGACTCGTCGTCGTCCGCCATGAGCGCCAAAAGGTCGTCGCGGATGCTCGTCAGCATGCGCTCGCTTTCCTCCGTCAGGACCGTGGCGACAGCCTCTTCGCCGCTGGTAGCGCCAGCTGCATAGAGCCGTCCAGAAAGCATCTTCAACGCGGCGATGCGCTGATTGATCGTCGTCGCGATCTTCTCGACGGCCGGCGCGATATCGCAGCGACGGATTAAGTCGCCGCGTTCCTGGGCGAGACGCATTTCGGCGAGCTCGGCCCTAGCGTTCTTTTCGCGCGCCGACGCATCGTCATAGGCGCTTTTGCTGGACCGCCCGGACGACGCCGGCGGATCATTCTCGCCGACCGCCGGCGCGGCGGATTTAACGTGCCGAAGGCGAAGGTCCTGCGCCGGATCATGCGATGACGCCGCGGACGCGGCGCGGCTCGAGCATCCCCCGAGCCACGAAGCCCGCGATACGTTTCGACACCGCCTGTTGGGTCACACCGCGAATCTGAATCTCCGCGATCCGTTTCATAGAAAGCCAATCTTCCTGATAATGACGTTCATGCCGCCAAACCTCCATCGTCGCTCAACCTCTTCGCTCAACCTTTATTGATAGAAAACAACCTATAAATGTTTTTTTTTTTTTTTTTTTCTTTTTTTTTTTCCACCCCGTTAAACATTGTTCTCACGCCCCACCCCTGCGCGGCCCCGCCTTCTCCGTATTAGGCCGGCGCAGGAAGGACCCCTCGAACGTCGTTCATTTATAGGCATTTCCAATACACTCTGCGCGAGGATCGACTGGCACTCGTCGTCGACACGTCGGGCGGCCATTCGCTTGGCGCATCAGCCCGAGACGCGCGCCCGAGCGTGCGGCGCTCATGCTCGTGCCATCGCTGAGTTGCAACGATCCCGGTGCAATCGCCATCGCCCATCGGGTTGGCGCTCGGCTGGCTTCGCAGTCGAGAAGGACGGCGCTTGCCTGACGGACTCTCCCAGCCCTTCTCGTGCAGCCATTTGCGGGCCGCGGCAACGGGCCACGACATGCCGACCGCCATGCCTTGATGAACGATGGCGTTCGAGATTGCCGCTGCGCTCGGCGTCTGTCAACTGCAGGAATTCTGCCTTGGCTGCGGTGCGCCGGAAATCGATAGGATCGAACGGCCACACTGCTGAGAACTTCTCCCATGCGTCCGCAGCGTCCACTTCCGGCAAATTTGCCGGATATGGATCAAGGTCGGCAAATTTGCCGGTCTGCTCCCTTGTTGCTTTGGAGAGGCTCATGCTCGCCGCCTCCACCTTGTTTCAGGTGGCCCCGAGCCTCTCCACTGCCCCCTCTTCGTAAGAAGAGTTCTTAGATATGCTCTTGGACGCGCTCACCAAAGTTTCATCGCTGCGCAAATTTTTTTCGGCCAAAAGAGAATTGGGCCCTGTCCGGCCGGGCCGATGCTCGCTCGGGCCGCGCTTGATCCAGGTGAGCCATGCGTCCGAAACGATGAATGACATTGGTAAGGTTTTTGCGGCCAGGGCGCGGGCGTTCCGTGATCTTGATGTGCCCGAGACGCCGCGCCTCATGAAGCGTCGTTTGAACCGTCGTGCGGCAGACGCCAGCGAGCGCCGCGATCTTGCCGATCGGCAAGTCGCATAGGCCATGGTGTTTCACCTCGCCTTTGATGATGCAGAGCACTGCACGCTGGCCTTCGGTATAGTGACAGCGAAGGTTCGCCGGCATGACGGCCGAACCGCCGAGCGTGCGTCGACGATCGCGGGACTCCTGTCGATCATGCGACCTGGCGCGCTGGCGCGGAATGAAGCGGCTGGCGAATTTGCCGAACGCGCGCCCCCCCTACACCGCGTCTCCCGCACGTGAGCGGTCGACGGCGCTCGGCGTAGGACTGCAGAAAGTCGGCGTCGATTTCATTGATCGCGCCATGCACGACGCCTTGCCACACCTGGCTGACGAGTCGGTCAAGTTCATCGGAGCCGGTTGCGGCGCCGATGACGATGTAGAGGACGGCCGCCGCCTCGCCGGCGAACGTCCGTGGCGCTGCATCGCAAGGGCCAGCCGGTGGCGCTTGCCCTTTCAGGGCGGCGGCGGTCATCGCGCGCCCTCCCCAAGGAAGGCGAGCAACGATCCGAGATCGGCACCCTTCGCGCCGCTCGCATCGTCGCACCATCGCCAGGTCAGGCGATTGATCTTCAGCGCCGGCCATTTGCGCGCGAGCGCGGCCTTATTCGGCAATTTCGCGCTTGCGTTAGGCCAGTGAGGTGAGTAGCCTTCCGCTTGAAGGTTTTCGACACCCTTCATCTCTATCTCGCCGCCGCTCCGGTCCTCACCCGGGGTGGCGGTTTCATTTTGGACCGGCGGCGCAGGTTTGGGCGACGTTCCAAAAACGCCTTGTTTTTCAAGGGGGGTGCAGGCACCCAAACCTTTGGTTAAACGCCTGAAAACATTTGCTGCGCCCGCATCCCTAGGGAGCGCCAATAATTTCAATTGGTTGGGTTTGATATTGAGCCGACGCGGCCCGTTATACGGAAAAAATACGGAAAAAACGCTGCGAGACAGCGACGGATTAAGCGCTCCGATTCCGCCGCAAGCTTCTGCGCTCGGCTCGATAATTTCTGGTCTATGCCAGCGTCGGATAGGGTTGGAGCTTGTCTCCGTGGTTCTATTTCGGAACCACGGCGAAGCGTCCCCGAGTTAAGTCCGATTGTCTCTTTCTGCGCCTTGATAAGTTCCCCAGACGGTGTTCGGCCTCAGCCCTAACCCGGCTTCGAGCTTCGTTAGAAAGCGTAAATCAGCAGCTATGCGTTACCACCATGCGTAGTCGTAGGATACACATAAGCTGGGAAAAACGCTTTTTTTTTTTTTTTACATGGGGGATAGCCATAATACGGGCTTGGGTAGGCACTCAGTTGCAGCAGCGGGCCTGGCGACGCAGCTGCCGGGATTATAGCCGCGTCGATAATAGCCAGTTCGATAGTTACGCCGACAGCCGATTTGACTGCTAACGATGATGCTCTGCTACAATACGCAAACTTACCACGTTGATTGGGCCCGCTGAGGCGTTTCCTCCCAAAGCCAGTCGTGGCCAATCCGACCCACAGGGCGCTCGTGGTGATTGATTTGATAGTATTGCGCATGTCTGCCCCTGCCTGCCTTTATCACTCGACGCTCCTCACGAGAAGCTGGAGCGCAGCCGGTATCCGGCCTGCCAGGCTGGTGTCCAGGCCAAGGGATGGATAAAGGGCACATTGCCGCGATGACCGGCAGTCGGAGCAAGATCAGTAAAGGCAACAGCATCATGCCGCCCAAAATCTCTGCGACGACGATGGATGCGATCACGGCGTTGGCAATTGGGGGCGCGGATCATACGCGTAAAGGTCGACCGGCGTGGACCGGGTTTCACCAGGCGCGTCGTCGCGTAGAGGGACGCCTGCTCTCTTCAATCTGGCAAGCTCACCTGTCGGGAAAGCTCTTGCGGGATAGCCGCAGGAAGTAAGCCCAGGCCGCTTCTGCATCACGCGCCGCCGCAGCCGCCTTCGGATCGCGTCCAGCGGCTCGACAGCCCGAGTGCGCAAGATTTCCTCGGATGTCGAGAAGCGCGCGGTTCGCGCGAAGGCGGATCGCAACGCTTGTTGGAACGCCTCTTTGGCTTCGGCGCTCTCGAACGACGACGGGGGCTTCTTCGGCTTCCGCATTCTCATACGGATTCCGGCTGATTGACTTGGCGGGTTGGTCTTGGGGAATCGAAGCAGTTAGGCCGCATCGTCATGACCGCTGGAGGCGGACATGGCGACGATAGCTGCGCATTTGAGTGTCGATGCGTTGCGTGAACGGCATGTTTCGAGTTCGAACGCGCGTGAGGCGCGGCATTTCCATACGATCTGGCTGCTCGCCAAAGGCCACACGTTCGGCGAAGTCGCGGAGATGACGTCCTTGGCCAGCGCTGATCGAACAGCTTCGGTGGCGCGCTGCTGCAACGCGCGGGTAGCGGCCTCGAGTCCCTGGAGCATGGATCTACGCCGGCGCGTACGGCTCGGCGGCGACGGTGCCGCTGAAGCCGGACCTGCTCGACAAACTCCGCCTTCGATTGAAGGCGCCGCCGACGACGACGGTCTCGTGGACGAGCGCGAAGGTCGCGGCCTTTCGCGCGCGAACTGGCTTGGAAAGCGTCGCCGTGCAACGCGGTTGGAGGCGCCGAGGGCTTGCGGCATGATCCAGGCGCCATGCCCGAAGAACCCGAAGTCGGCTCGTCCGAAGAGGCGGCGGCGTTCGCGCAAGCTCGAAGACGCCGTCGCCGAGGAAGCCGCGAAGCATCCCGAGCGACCGGCTTCCAGCGCGCCTGCGAGCTGCGGACGAGCATCGGCTCGGCCCAGTCGTCAATGCGCGTCTACGATTGGCGAACGGCTGACGCCTGGGCTACCATCGTTTCGATTGGCTCATGGTCGTTTCCTTTGTCTCGCCGGCGAGCGGCGAGACCTTCTTGTATGTGCACGATGGCGTCTCGAAGCCGTTTTTCAGCGCTGCTCGCAACCTTCGCCCGGCGAGCGAAGGCCGGCGTCGATCGCACGATCGTGCTCGTGCTCGGCAATGCCGGCTGGCATAGCGAGGCGGCCTGAGCGTGCCTCCAACGGCGTGCGGCTGGTCTTTCTGCCGCCCTACACGCCGAGCTTCAACCGGCGAAAACGCTGCGGGCGTCATCGACGAGCCCATCGCCAACAAACACGTCGAAACGATCGAAGAACTGACGCCATTATCATGAGATGCGCCGCGCTCGCCACAGATTGCGACATCATCGTGCCGAGCCGATTCCGTTGGTGGCCAAAATCGCCAAGCCAAAGTAATCAACCAGAAACCGTATCAGACCGTCAAGACCGCCAAGATTTTGAGGTGAGGGTGGCGGCGGTGTTAATGGCGGAGTTAATCGCCACATCCATCGCCCACCACCACGGACGCCTTCTTCGCCGAGACGTATCGCTTCTACGCCGAGCGACTTCTTTGCGCGCTCAACTGTGCGCCATGCGATGGCGTGCGCGGTCGCAGCCGCCTTCAGCTCCGTCGTCGGGACCGGGCCTTCCGCCAACTGCTTTTGAGGAAGTCCTCGGCCTCGCCGAGCGCGCCTTCGTCCTCTAAAGGTTCCGCCTCGGCCGCTGCGAGCATGTCGCGCGCAGAGCCTTCTATGGCCTCGCCGAAAACTGCGATGCTCGCGATGATGCGATCGTCGCCCGGCATAGGTTCTTGGCGTAGCTCATAGGCGAAGCCGCCTTCGTCGGAACCGATATTGGATTTTGCGCGAGCGAGGAAGCGACGCGGCGGCGTCCCGTCTTCGGTCTCGCCTTCCTTCGCGGCGATCATGACGACGCGCGCCAGAGCGCCGAACGCGATGGAACCGGTAATTCGCTCGATCGGCTCGCGGCCGGATGTTCCTTTGCTCAGATGCTGGCGCTGGCAGCGCAGCATCGACGCTTGCGCTGATCGACGAGCGGTTGCGCAACGCCTCGCCGTGTCGGCGTTCTTGTGACTGTCGCCAGCGACGGCGGAGACGATCGGATCTACGATAATCAGGACACAGCCGCCGGCTTTCTCAATGGCCTGCGCACGGCTCCATATCTCGCCGGATCGTTTTGCCTGCGATCGTCCCCCTGAGCGACATCGCCGACGAAAAAGACGCGCGCTCATATCGGCGCCAGACGCCACAAAGGCGCGGCATATCCGCCGGATCGTCCTCGCCAGACCAGACATGACATTGCCGCGCGGCGCGCGTGAGCCATCCGGCCAAGGTCACCGCCAACCGTCGAGGTGGTGGACATCAGCACGGCGAACGTCGTCTTTCCGGCTTGTCCGCCGAGAATGCGCGCGTCTTGCCGCGCGCCAGCCATCCGCGCCATAGCCAGCGCACTGGTTTCGGCCTTTCAGAGTCGAAGCGCATGTCAATTCGACGGTCGCCTTTGCCTTTGTTGGCCTTCGACACCTGATCGGGAGGTCGACCCGTTCGGGCGGCCGACTGCCATCTCCGTTTTGGCGGAGCGGCGGCGGCGCGCGTTCGGTCTCGCGCCGATGCTCGAGCGCGGCTTCGGCGACCGGTGAGCGAGGTCTAAAAGGCGGCGTTCTCATTCGGGCGAGCCCTCCGCGGAAAGCTCGCGAAATGTGGAGACGCCCTCTATGACCGTCGTCCGCGCCTGTCGCAGAGCAAGTTCTACAAGGTGAAGGTTTTCCGCAGACGCGCCCGCAACAAGCGCCGCGCCCGCCGTGACAAGGCCGTCGCCAAGTTCGGATAGATAATCGAGGCGCAGCAAGCGCGCGTCGCGCTCAGGGCTTGGACGCGCGCTCATTGCCGCATCTCCCCAAATGCGAGGCATTCCACGGCGTGCGCCATTGCGGAGACAGGCGGAAGCGGCGGCGCAAAAACTCCGCGCGAAGAGTTTGCAGGGAGGGGTTTGGAGCGATATTTTCCGGATTGTCGACGCCCGCCAGGCAGTGACATTCCCGAGGGTCGCTTCCCGCATTACGCGGGGGCGGCCCTCGCCATTTCGGGGTGGCCATCGGTCAAATCGCCTCCCCGAGCAGTCGGTCAATTTCCGACTCAGGCACAACCGTCCGGTTGCCGATCCGAACGAGGCGGATTTTGCCTTCGCCAGCCAAATTGTAGATGTGGCTGCGGCTGACGCCGAGGGCTGCGCATGCGTCGTTTGGCTTGTCGGCCCGTCGGCCTATCCCCGTCGGTCGACATGTGGGGGTGGGCGAGGAGCGACGCAAGCGGCGTAGGCCGCGTGTATGCGCCGTGATTTGGTTTCGTAACGGACTGGTCGACGGACTATCCGGAGAGCAGGCTTGGCGCGGCAAGGACCAGGGTGCCGTCGCCGACGCTCTGGCGGCGAGCAAGAGTTAACGCCGCTCTTCACTTCCGGCTGTGAAAGTTTCACCGGCTAATTGCCCGGAGACCTTGAGGCGAGCGCCTTTTGGAGGCACAGAAGCGCGGCGCGTGCCCTTCTGCCATAGGCTTCAATCACGAGTATTTCGCCCCCGTCTGCGACCATGGTGGCGACAACGCGCGACCTCCCTCCAGCCGTAAACCCAAACTTCGGCGGCGAGGCCAGGCGGCCGGAGATTGTGCACGAGGACCGCGTCACGACGGCGCGTCTCCTTCGTCTTCGCCGCTACCAAATTATCAATTTCGGCTTGGGCAGACGCAAAGAACATGCCCATGACGGCTGCGCGCCTTCGCGACTTCGGCCAGCGCGGATAGCAGCAAGTCCGGATTTTCATCCTCGGCCGCCGCCGTCAGATATTCTGCAATCACCTCTTCATTATCGAGATGGTCGGACGCGCGGAACGGCGCATATTTCGTTTTCATCGCCCTCAGCTCGCCTTGTCCCGCCCGACGCCGCGCTCCCTGCGCCATTGCCTATAGTCCGCAATCGTGTCGGCGAAGGCGGCTTCCAATTCGTCGAGATCGCGACCAGCGAAATGCAGAACGGCGCAAGTGTTCACGACGCTGCCATGCATCAAGTCGTCGCCGTCTTCATAGCAGACCAGGGAGGTATAGCCTTCATGCTCCAAGATCATGGTTTGACCCCAGCACTTCGCCGATCATACTGTCGCGCTTGCCTCGGCGCGCTTCAGAGCTAATTGGCCGGCGTCGCCTCTCAGCGACCCTTGCTAGTCCCTTGTCCGCGGCTGTCACGGCCGTTGGCCTTGTTTCAGCCTCATGCCCGGCTCATCGTGACGGTGATTCGATGACGAGAGCTTTAAGCGAGGTGGTTTATGACCGTCGTCGACGGCCGAGTTAACAGTATTCTTGCCGCGGTGCTTTCGGCAAGCATCATTCCGATTCATGGCGCTCTGGCGCAGAAAAAGACGCCGAGCGGACACAGAACTGTTCAAATTGACCTCAGCCAATCTGAGACTGCCCAGCAGGGTTGGGACGTTGAGATAGAATGCGTCCCTCACGCACGAAAAAGCCCGGTCGTCGCCGGCCGGGCTGGAGGTGCGGTCGAAGGACCGTCGCCGAGCACTTTTGGCTCGGTGCGGGCCGGTTCGTACGCGCGCCGAGCGATGCAGGCAACTGCGACCAACCGCGATAGTTAATGCTATGCTTCCGCCATGTCCGGCCGCTTCACGCAGCATCTGTCCTGGGAAAGAACTCCACCGGCTGGCTGTTCTTGTCGGGCAGCCTGGAAAAGGCCGCTCAACGAGCGTCCCTCGACGTTCAACGCCCGCGCTGAGACGGTTGGGGCGAAGACGCTACTGCCGCACGACGAGTACTGAACACTTCGCGTGGTGCACGATGGCGCCGGCGTTGGAGCCAATGAGAAACCGATCCATTCTTGGCCGGTGGGAGCCTACGACGACGACTTCGGCTTGCCACTCCTCGGCCTCCGCCAGAACCTTTTGATAGATGGGACCGAACAGCACAACGGTCGAGATTCGGCCGGTCGGATGATCGATGCTCGCCGCCAGGGCCGCGATCTCCTTCTCAAGGGCCGAG
>JAXMCY010000048.1:0-16274 GCA_046349135.1 Methylocystis sp.
ACCTGGCCTCACACCGCCTTCGAGACCAGAATGCTCGCAAGCGCCGGCAGCCCGTTGCGCAACAGCCGAAAGTTGCCAAAGCCTGCTTCGCGCAGCAGCGCCTCGATCTCTTCGACGCGGCGTGGTTCGCCGCGGCCCATGGCGAGCGTGTAAAAGCCATAATAGGCGTCGAGCGGCTCAACGCCCTTGACGCCCGACATTCCCTCGATGATGAGCAGGGTCGCGCCGGGCGCGAGCGCCTGGCGGACATTGCGCAAGAGCTTTAGCGCCGACGCGTCGTCGTGATCATGCACGATGCGGATCAGCGTCGCGACATCGGCGCCTTCAGGCAGCGGATCGTTGAGAAAATCTCCGCCATGAGTGTCAGTGCGCGCACGCAGGCCCGCCTCTTCGAGACGCACTTTTGCACGCGCCGCCACGGCGGGAAGATCGAACAGCGCAAGCCGCAGATTCGGCGCGCGCGACGCGGCGGCGGCCAGAAACACGCCTTCGCCGCCGCCGATGTCCAGGAGGCGCCGATGACGCGAAATGTCGTAGGCGTCGAGCGCCTCCTGCGCGACCATGGGCTGAGTCGCCGCCATGAAGGCGCTGTAGGGCGCGACCTGCTGCGCGGAGAGCGTTTCCGGCGCGTCGCCGTCCGAATAGGGCCAATAATCGGCGAGCCGGCCGCGCTTTTCCTGCCGCAGCAGCGCCACGGGATCGATAAGATCGGCGTAAAGCAGCGGCTGGTGTTCGACGATGGTGAGCGCCGCGCGAGTGCCGGCGAAGGCGGCGCCGAGCAGCCCGAGTCCAACTCCGCCGCCGCGCCGCTCAAGGAGATTCAGCGAAACGGCCGCATCGACCAGGCGACGCGTCGCGGGTTCGGACAGAGCGACGCTTGTCGCGATCGCTGCGACGCTCAATGGTCCCTCGCGCAGCGCGTCGAAGAGCTTGAGTTGCGCGCAGGCGACGAGAACCTGCGAATAGACGAAGCCGGCGGCGAGATCGAGCCCGGCGCGCGCGCCGCGCCGCGCCAAGGGCCGCGTCAGCGGGTTGTTCAGCGCCCAGCGCTGAAAGCGCGGATCGGCGACAAGCCTGTCGCGCGCGCCCCGCAATCGCTCCAGCCATTGGTCGAGAAGGTTCAAGACGACGCCTCAAGGTGATGTTCCCCGCCTTAACATGGCGAAGGCGCGTCGTCTTGTCGGGCGAAACCGGGCAGGGCGGAACCGCCGTTGCGACACAACTGCCCATGCTGTAGAAAAGCTGCGCGCCTGCGCCCGTAGCTCAGCTGGATAGAGCGTTGCCCTCCGAAGGCAGAGGTCAGAGGTTCGAATCCTCTCGGGCGCGCCATTTCGGAACAAAACTGGGAACGCCAATTCCCGCCGATTTCCCGCCTGATGCGGCGACAAGAACGGAGAGAAGTCACAAAACGGTTCAGGACATTGAAGAGACCTATCGTTGCGAGTTCGCTCGCTTTAAATTCGAACTCGCGCCAGCCATTCCGATAGCCGCATTGCCCCAAATCGGAAATCGGATAGACGCGCTCAGGGCCATCTAAAAAACGTTGGATTCAACTGTGACTTTGACAAATGCTCGTTCATATAAATTTATCGATGCGGTACCGCCATTCTCATCTATTCTCGATGAAACATGCGCTTATGCGGGATTGTTGAGCACCGATCAATTCGACAATGAGGCTTATCTAAGCGAATTTTATAGGCGCTGCCATCATTCTCAGCCAGTTGGTGCGTATGTTCTTGAGGACTCCGTCGTGTCCGATGCATGGATGCTCGTATCTAGCCCTGACTTCCGTGAAGTTTTGAGCAGACTGCCGGGAATGGGTTGGGCCGATCAGCATATTGAGGCCGTTCTGCGCAGTCCGTGCCTGACGGAACTGCAAAACGGAAAAATATCGCCCGACTATCTGCAGGGAAAATACGTCCTGTTGTCATTCCCGGGAATATTCACATACGGCCATGTTCTCGTCGATGTTTCTATTCGCATTCAATTGGCGAAAGCGATGGGCGTTTGCTGCGACGCCAAATTTCTGATTCAGTCGCCCGTTCATGCTTGGTTTCTCCCGTTTTTGGCCATTGCGGGAATCTCGATCGAAGATTGCGTCACAATCGCCAACGGACAAAGTTTTCGCGTCGAGAAACTTATTGTCCCGACCATTACGGGCCTAAACGGTGTCCTTAGCAAGAATTTGGCGCAATACGCCTTTCGTCGCATGAAAGAGACGATGGCTAATATCTTGGGTGTCCCGGCTGCCCGAGAGACTTTGATCTTTCCCCTTCATACAACTGTGTCGTCGCTGCATGATCCCCGGTGCGTCGCGCAGCGGGAAACGATTGTCGAGATTCTTCTGCGCCAATTCGGGATTGAGGCATTTGATCCGCTGAACTTGTCCTTCATTCAGCAGGTCGAAAAATTTCGAAATGCTCGCTTGGTGGTCGGGGAGGATTCGTCAGCACTTCACAACATTCTGTGGAGCGACCGCGCAGATATTGCCGTAATGGCCCCGAAGGGTTTATTCAATTACTATCACATTGGAATTCAATCGGTAAATGGTGGACGTTGCGCAATTCATTGGGGTGATCGAATTAGCCAAAATGAGAACGCCGGACGTTTCCAAATTGATCTGGATAGTTTTTGCCGAACAATCGAAAAATTGCTGCGAGAGGAGATTCCTGCCTGAGCCCTCCAATGTGCACCTGAGGTTTCAAGAAAGCCATACCAAGGAATATCGCGATCACTCCACTCCAGAATCTTTGACGGCTCGGAGTCGCGCCATGGGTATAACAGCTGACCGATATGAATGGCGTTTTCGGAGCGGATTTGTATAATCGCGCACCAAGATCGTTCTCAACACCGTGCTGGCCTCTCATCGCTTAGAACTTGCCGCAGGGCTCCACGCCAAACCCGCAATTAGTCCATTTTATCCAAGGCGCATGTTGCCAACTCCGCGTGCTGACTAGTATATTTCCAATTCCGCGCCGCGGGAGTCCGTAAGCATTACGCTCAAAGGAGACTCTCCTTAGTGACCGCCTCTCTCAAGTCGAGCTGCGCAAGAAAGTGCACGAATTTCCCGCGCAACATGCCTGCGGGAGCGGACAAGATGCTTGTAGTTTCGTCGATCAATAAGAGCATTTGGCGGGCTGACAGAGCTGGCGCGAGAATGCTTTGGCGATAAGCGTAGCGGTGATGATTTGATCGGGAACGGTTGTTCTGATGCGATCGAGATTGGTTCGAGAAAGACAGCGCGATGACTACTGCAAGCGACATAGAAGTGGATAACTATCTTCCTACTCTCGCTGGAATTCGTCATGAATTGCGTGGCGGCCGTAACGTCTACGAAGGCTATCAGCGAGGCTGGGGATTGGAGTATGGCGATCTGAAATCACACATTCTTGCAGATCGCGACTACCAATATGCGAAATCGGTGGCGGAAAGCCGCTCTGTAGTGTCGCTTGAGCGCTTTATGAATCTTTTCCTTTTGGTGAAGTTCTTTCTGCCGCGCCTGCCGTTTGGTCATATCGTCGAATACGGCTCCTTTCGCGGCGGCTCTGCGATGTTCATGGCGGTGTTGGCCGAGCGTTTTCTGCCTGGCACTAATGTCTATGCTCTGGATACATTCGACGGCATGCCGGAAACTGACCGCGCCATCGACGCACATTCGGCCGGAGATTTTGCTGATACCAACATCGCCGAAATTCAGGCTACGGTCGACAAGGCCGGCCTTGGCAACATTCGCTTCGTCAAGGGTCTGTTTGCGGACACGGCGCCTACCCTTCTTCCGAAAGTGGGCTCTATCATTCTTGCCCACATCGACTGTGATATTTATAGCGCTGTTAAATATTCCTATGAAGCGTCAAAGCCTTATATGGTCCCCATGGGCTATTATGTATTTGATGACGCAACGGCGTCGAGCTGCATCGGCGCAACCGAAGCGGTCGAATCTTTCGTCATCGCGCGCGACGGCCTCCTTTCCGAGCAAATTTACCCGCATTTCGTTTTTCGCCATCGCGGCTTGACGAAGGCGTCCATGCCCGAAGAGAACATTCAGAGTAGGCGGTAAGACAAAAATGACGTACGTGGCGAATCACATGGATGCGACCTCGTTGGCCGCGGCGGAAGCTTGGTTTTCGAGATATTCAAATTTCGACGTCGCCTATCTTCAAGCACATCTCGTCCGCTTCGGACGCACCTTCGATTTCGCACAAGAGAATCTTGGCAAGCCGTCGAAAGTGCTCGATATCGGCTGCCACTGGCTTCACCAAAGTTGGTTTTTTGCTAAAGCAGGTCATCAAGTGACTGGAGCCGACGCTCCCAATACACTCAGGATAGATGACGTTCAAGCGGCAGCTAAGGAGTTGGGTATTTCTCTAGTAACGTACACGCGGCTGGACTTGGGACAAGGCTTAGCTGACCTTCCCGATAATGAGTTTGATATGATAGTATTTGGTGAGATCATCGAACACTTGGCGTTCAATCCACTTGTGTTCTGGAAGCAGGTCTACAGAATTTTGTGTCCTGGCGGCCGCATCGTCGTAACTACACCAAATAGCGTGTATTATCAACGTGTGGCAAGTCGACTTAGTGGATTGATTCACAGCGGTGTCTACGGCATTGATGTAGATGATATCTTCAGCGCGGGCACGTATGGTCATCACTGGAAAGAATTCTCGATTCCGGAGCTCCATCAATATTTTGAGAGGATGTCACCGGATTTTTGTATCAGGCGCTACTCTGTCGAGACCTTTGGCCGCTGCGAAAAAGAAGAGCGCCTCATTGCCGCAGAGGTTGCTGCCCAGTTACGCGTGACCACGCCGGAAGTAGATTTAAATGCTGTGCTTAGTCGACTCGATTCGGATGGTCGGCAACCCTACGGAAGCCAGATACTTCTTGAAGTTCAACTTTTGGAAAAACTTTCTGGGATTAGCTTGTCCCCGCCGTGGCTCGTCGAGTGAGCAGAGCAACCACCTTAGCCACCTTCCGGCGAAGGGGCCGACATAGCTGTCGACATCTGTTCCGCACGCTCAAATGGAGCGGGCGCTTTTGAACGCGGGCACCGACTCAAGATAGTTCGATAGATTTCCTCCGGGGAACAAATGGCCGGTCAATCCTGCCGCCGAGGCGGCGGCCATGTCGCTCTCCTTGTCGCCGATCATGAAGCTTCGCGAAACATCGACATTCCAATGATCCAGCACGTCCGTCAGCATGCCGGGCGCAGGCTTGCGCCAGGAAGATTCCTTGCGATATTCGGGCGCCGTCGCGTCGACGTGATAGGGGCAATAGCGAAAATCGTCGATATGCGCGCCCGCCCTGGCGAGTTCTTCCTGCATATGGGCGTGCAGGACGCTGACCTGCTCTTCAGTGTAATGGCCCTTCGCCACGCCAGCCTGATTGGTGACGACGAAGGCGAAATAGCCCCTGTCGTTGCAAGCGCGAATCGCGGCGACGGCGCCGTCGATCCATTGAAAGCGGTCGATCGTTCCGACATGGCCGAAGTCCGTGTTCAGAACGCCGTCCCGGTCGAAGAAGACCGCGGGTCGCGACAGATGCGCGGGGATTTCGGCCTGTGCGGCGGCATAGGAATCGGGGATGCCGATGTCGATGAAATAGCCCTTATGGGCTTTACCGAAAGCGCGCCCCGCGTCGACGAGGGAGGGAAGAACATCGGTCTCCAGAGACAGGCTTCCGTCCGGCTTCTGCGGAAGGCGCGCGATCGTGGAAAGTAGCGCGTCCTTTCGGCATACATAGACGCCGCCATTGACGAGACCGCCGCCGGATTTCCCCGACTTTTCATGGAATCCGACGATGCGCCCTCCCTTTAGGCTGACCGAGCCGTATCGCGAGACGTCGTCCATTTCCCTGAGGGCGAGAGTCATGACCGCTTCGCGGGCGCGCGCCGCCTCTTCGACCAGCGCGCGCAGATTGATGTCGAACCAGGAGTCGCCGTTCATCAGAACAAAGGCTTCCGCCAGCTTCGCCGCGGCGAAGCCGATCGCGCCGCCAGTGCCTGCAGGACGCGGCTCGATTGAAGCGGTCAAGCGGACGCCCCTGCGCCGCGCCGCCGCAGATGTGCGGGCGAAATCCTCGAATTGCGCGGAGAGATGGCCCGCGAGGAGCAAGACGTCGTCGAAGCCTTGCCGGCCTGCCTCCTCCACGAGAACATCGAGGAACGGGGCGTCGCCGACCGGTAATAGCGGCTTCGGCGTCTGCGCGGTCAGGTCGCCGAGCCGGGTTCCTAGTCCTCCGCAAAGGATCACCGCCTGACGGATCAAGCACAAACGCCGTTTTGCCTCGCGGCCTCTTCCGAGAACATGGCGTTCTCCACGAGGCCGCAGATGAGATGCGCCGACACGATATGCACCTGCTGAATGAGAGGGGTCGACTTCGACGGCACGCGAAGACACAGATCACAGGCGGAGGATAGCTTGCCGCCGCCCGCGCCGGTGAAGCCGACGGAAATCACGCCCATCGCGCGCGCGACGTCGACCGCCTTGAGAATGTTCGGCGAATTGCCAGAGGTGGATATCGCGATGAAAACGTCGCCTTTGCGCCCGAGGCCGCCGACCTGTCGCGAAAAAACGTCGGCATATCCGTAATCGTTGCCAATCGCGGTCAGCACCGAAGTATCGGTCGTGAGGGCGAGGCCGGGAAGAGGCGAACGGTCGAAGTTGAGCCGCGACACGAATTCGCCCGCGATGTGCTGAGCATCAGCGGCGCTGCCGCCATTGCCGGCGAACAGAACCTTGCCGCCGTCGCGCAAACTCCTAACAATCTCGTCCGAAATGTCGACAATCGTGCGCTTCAGCTGCGTGTCGCCTTCGGCCGCCTGCAGGACCGCGACCGACTCGGCGAAATATGTTTCGACATAGGTCAAATCGTTGCTGTCCACGTGACGCTCCCCGTATGCGTGAAGGCGACCGAGTCCGCGCTGCCGCCGGCCTGCCGCAAGGCGGAGATCAGCCGCTGCCGATCTTCCGGCTTGACGATAAACATCATGAACCCGCCGCCGCCGGCGCCGGATATCTTGCCCGCCAGCGCGCCGCTGCCGGCCGCGACCTCCTGGAAGTGGTTGATGGCTTCGTTCGAAACGCCCTTGGCCGTGTTGCGCTTGGCGATCCAGGACCTTTTCAGCACATCCGCCATGCCGAGCACATCTCCATGCACGAAGGCCAGCTTCATCCGATGGGCGTCCTCTTTGAGTTGATGCATCGCCTCCATCGACTGCGGGTCGGCTGCCGTCACGCCGCGCGTCTGTTGCACGATGATGTCGTGAGAGCTGCGCGACTGCCCCGTGAAACAGATGACGAGGGACGACTCCACTTCCTCGATCGCGCCGGGCACCAGCCTCAGAGGGTTCACGATGACGCTGTCGTCGGGCAGAAAGTCGATGAAATTGACGCCGCCGAAAGCCGCCGCATACTGGTCCTGGCGCCCGCCCGCGAGGCCGAGATCAAGGCGCTCGATTTGCCAGGCGAGTTGGGCGATCTCGTAGCGGCCGAGGGGAAGCGCGAAATGCGCGCGAAACGCCTCGACCAGCGCGACGACGAGCGCGGAAGACGAGCCGAGCCCGGACCCAGCGGGCGCATCGACGGTCGACTGAATCGAGAGAGCCGGGGCTTCTCCGTTCAGGTAATCCCTCACCATCCTTCGATAGACGCCCTGGTGCAGAAGCAGGGCTGATTCCTGCGTCGGGACATTCCGGGGGTCGAAAACCTCTTCCTTCCCGATGTCCAGCGCGGCGAAGCTGGTCTTGCCGTCGCTTCTCGAAGAGATGAACGCGTAGGCGTGCCGATCGATGGTCACATTGAGAACGGCGCCGCCGAATTGCTGGCAATAGGGAGAAAGATCCGTGCCGCCTCCGGCGAGGCCGAGACGCAGAGGCGCCCGGGCGCGCGTGACTCTTTTTCTCCGGTCGGCGCCGTAAAATTGCTTCAACATCGTCAATGAGCCATCCTGTTTCAAAAGCGTGCCCTATCCGTGAATAATCGCGATCGCCTCGATCGAGCCACGCGCGTCGATGAAGGCGACGCCACGCTCGACTTGCGCGAGCCTCAGCCCGCCTTTCATCGCGCCGTCAAAAACCGCGACTTCGAGGAATTCCGCATTTCCGCCCCGCAGCTTGATCGACCCCTCTGGGTCCGGACTATGTGCTGCCGGACGTAGTTGTGACGAAGAAAATGGCGCAGTCGAGGCTGGCCATGCTCGAGGACCAGGGATCGCGCCAGATCGGCGGGCAGCCCATTCCCCATTAGTCCTTCCCTTCGCCAAAGGGACGCTTCAATCCGAAATGACCGAAGGATTGAAAGGCATAGTTGTTACGCTCATGACGAGAATAACAATAAACATAAGCCCGAATATTTCTTCCGGAAGCGTCTGGAACATTTCTAAGCCTCAACGCCGCCGTTTAATAGCCGTCGCAATATTTGGGGCAGTTGGGTCTTGGCGCTGTTCCGACGAACGACGACGGGGAGGGCAGTTGCCAGAGCAAGATCCTCCCGAAGCTCGACGCGAAAGAAGACTCCGCTTGCCGTAGCCTTTCGGATTCACACCAGGGCAAAGAATTCATCGACTTTCCTCATCCGCCATTCGGAGGCAACGGCAATTGCAGAAAGCCACAAGGACATCGACGCGCACTGTACGGCATCTTACGACAGAATCTTAACTTTTTGCATCCTACCCGCTCGGCTTACGCCGTCAAGCGGCTTTCGAGAAAGCATTGGCTGAAGGCTTTCGAACGACGCTATAGCTTCGGCTTCTCCCTATAGCTTCGCGGTTATACTATGGTTGCCTATTTTTAATTGGAAAAGCTTACCCGCCGCCCGATCTGATACTCAATGCAGTCAGTCCTGGACTGAAAGGAACGCATCATGATCGAGACTCAATGGAACGCCAACTTTGTCGCCACCATTCTCGGCGTCGTCTTCGTGGCGGTAGGTCTGTTGGGCTTCATTCCCAATCCGCTCGTCTCCGACGTCGGCTACTTCCACGTGAACGCGGCGCATAACTTTGTGCATCTGATCACCGGCGCGCTGTTGCTGCTCAGCCCGTTCGTTGGGCTGCCGGTTCTGGCGATTCGCGTCTTGGCCATCGTTTATACGGTGATCGCCGTTCTTGGGTTTATCGCGCCCGAAGCCGCCTCTCTCAACGGCGCGATCGCGATGAATCACGCCGACCACTGGCTGCATGCGGCGCTGGCGGTCGTCCTACTTTTCATCGGCTTCACGAAGCCCATGGAACGTTCGGTGACCACGGCCCATATGTAATCCGAAAGCGCGCGCCGCGTCCCTTTGGCCGCGGCGCTGCGGGCCGAGGCAGCGATGACCGGGTTGGAGAAATTATGGATTCGCGCTGCGGTGCGCGAGGCGTTGGACAAGTCTGGCGTGACGGATCCCAAGGGGATCTCGATCGACATCGAGGATGGCGAAATCGTGCTCAAGGGCTCCGTCGCCTCGGCGTCCGAATGGATGGAGGCGGAATACGCCGCCTCGACAGCTTGTTCCCTCGTCAAAGTGAAAAACGCGCTGACGATCAGCGTCGTTTTCGAGGCCCCGAAGGACGACGTTTACGAGGCTGGGGTCGAATCCTTCCCGGCGAGCGATCCCCCCTCCTGGACGCCGGGATGACGGGCTCTTCCCTATAGCGCTTGTGCAAAGCCGAGAGTTTCGCCATAGGGCTGTGGTGCCGAGCGCCACATGACCGAAATCGCCTTTTATCATCTGACCCGCGCGACGGTGGCGCAGACGCTGCCCGCGTTGTTGGAGCGCTCGCGCGCGCGCGGCTGGCGCGCGGTCGTGCAGGCGAGGAGCGACGCCCTTCTTGCCAAACTCGACGCGGAATTGTGGTCATACCGTCCGGAGAGCTTTCTCCCGCACGGGACGAAGGCGGACGGCGCGCCGCAGACGCAGCCCGTCTATCTCACCTGCGGCGACGACAATCCGAATGATGCGGACGTGCGCTTCTTCGTCGAGGGCGCGCGGCTGGCGCCCGCGCTCGCTGGCGCCGGCGCGCCGCGCCAACGCGCCGCGCTGCTGTTCGATGGGCGCGATGACGCGGAGCTTGCCGACGCGCGCGACCAATGGAAAGAACTGCGCGATCTGGGCTATAGCCTCGTCTATCACCAGCAGAGCGAGGGCGGCCGATGGGAAGAGAAGGCGCGCGAACCGAAGTCATAGATCAGGCTGCATTTGGGCGGAATCGGACAAATGCCGATAACGTGATCGATCCCAAAAGATTGGAGCGCGCTTTGTGCGAAAAACCGGGTTCCACTTTTTCGCAGCACGCTTCAGGCGAAGATTTCGCCGAGCGACGCGCCCGGGCGCGCGAAAAGCTCGACGCGGTCGATCCGCATAAGCGGCCAGGAGGAGTCGAGGCCGATCCCAAGCGTCGCGACTGGTTCGAAGCGGTCTACGCGCTCGCCGAGGACGATCCGGCCGCCGTGCCATGGGCGCATCTCGAGCCGCGGCCGCTGCTCGAGGATTGGCTCGCCGCCCACTCGATTGTCGATCTTCGGGCGCTTGATGTTGGCTGTGGACTCGGCGACAACGCCGAAGCCCTGGCGCGCGCCGGCGCACGGGTCGTCGGCTTCGATCTCGTCGAACGCGCAGTGCAATGGGCGCGCGAGCGCTTTCCACAAAGCGAGGTCGACTACCGGGTCGCCGATCTTTTCAATCCGCCAAAGGACTGGCGCGGCGCCTTCGATTTCGTTCACGAGCTTTATACGCTTCAGGCGCTTCCCGAAACGCTTCTCCCCGACGCCGCGCGCGCGCTCGCGTCTTTCGTCGCGCCGGGCGGCACGCTCCTCGTCATCTCGCGGGCGCGCGACGATCATGAAGAAGTCGGCGGGCCGCCCTGGCCGCTCTCAAGGACAGACATCGAGGCCTTGGCCGTTGATGGTCTTCGGCTGGCGTTGCTCGAAGACATTCCCGCGAGCGGCGATCTCGCGCGTCACTGGCGCGCGGAGTTTCGTCGCGACGAGGCCGGGGCGTGAACCCGCCGCTGCTGTCGATTGCGAACGTCAGCAAGACATTCGGCGCGGTCGTTGCGCTCGAAAATGTATCGCTTCATGTCGGCGCCGGCGAATTCTTCGCGCTGCTCGGACCTTCCGGCTGCGGCAAGACCACGCTGATGCGATGCATCGCGGGGTTCGAGTTGCCCGATTCTGGAACGATCACGTTGAACGGCGTCGATCTTTCCGGCGTGCCGCCCTTTCGGCGCCCGGTGAGTATGATGTTCCAGTCCTATGCGCTGTTTCCCCATCTCGATGTCTTCGAGAACATCGCCTTCGGCCTGCGCCGCAAGGGCGAGACGAAAGATGCGATCGATGCGCGCGTGAATGAACTCCTCGCGATGACCCAGCTGTCGAGTTATGGCCGCCGGCGAATCGAGGAGTTATCGGGCGGACAGAAGCAGCGCGTCGCGCTTTCGCGGGCGCTTGCGCCACGTCCAAAAATGCTGCTGCTCGACGAGCCGCTGGGCGCGCTCGACCGCAAGCTGCGCGAGGAGACTCAATTTCAGCTCAAGGAAATCCAGCGGCTGACTCAGACGAGCTTCGTCATCGTCACCCATGATCAAGACGAAGCGCTGGCGCTCGCCGATCGAATCGCGGTGATGCGGGCGGGCAGGGTGGAGCAGGTCGCGGGGCCGATGGAGATTTACGATCGTCCGGCGACGCGTTTCGTCGCGGGCTTTGTCGGCGAAACCAATTTCATCGAGGGGCGGTTGGAGCGCAACTTGGAGCGCAACTTGGCGCGTAACCCCGGCGCGGCGCTGATCGCCGAGTTTGGAAGAATTCCCTGCGATCCCGGCGACCTTGCGGAAGGCGCGCGGGCGACGCTCAGCGTGCGTCCGGAACGCATCGGCGTCGCGCGCGAAGGCGAAGGAATCGCGGGGATCGTCGAGAATTTCGTGTTTCGCGGCGAAACCACGCTGCTTCGCGTGCGTGTTGCTGAGAATGTCGTTCTCCGGGCGGCGGCGGGTCATGGCGAGCGTTACGCGATCGGCGAAGCGGTGAGGCTGAGCTTTCCGCCTGGCGCCGGAACGCTTCTCAAGGACGGGCCGTCAGGATGAGGCTAAAAAGACAAACCCGGCGCCATAAGGATGTCCTCATCCTGAGGAGGCCGCGCAGCGGCCGTCTCGAAGGGGGAGGACATCCCCAACGCGACGCGAGGCCCTCGTCCTTCGAGACGCGCCTTTCAGGAGCTCCTCAGGATGAGGGCGCGCCATGCGCCGCGAGCGGCGAGGGTGCCAGATGAGCGCGGGGCGCAGGCTATCGCTCGGTCAGCGGATCGTGCTCGCCATCCCCTATCTGTGGATCGCCGCGTTTTTTCTTACGCCGATGCTGCTCGTCGCCAAGATTTCGGTTTCGCAGTCAGTGCTGGCGCGTCCGCCCTATCGGCCGATTTTCGAATTTTCTGACGGTCCATCCGCAATCTGGGCCAAGATGCAGACGTTGACGCTCGACTCATACCGCGCGCTCTTCAGCGACACGCTGTATATCGAGTCATATCTCTCATCTCTCGCGATCGCTGCGGTTTCCACCCTGATTGCGCTGATCGTCGCCTATCCTTTCGCGCTCGCCATCGCGCGCGCGCCCGCGCGCTTGCGGCCGCTATTCATCGGCCTCGCCGTCGCGCCTTTCTGGACGAGCTTTCTCATCCGCGTCTACGCGTGGATTGCGCTCTTGAAGGACGAAGGGCTGATCAACAACGCGCTGATGGCGCTCGGGGTCATTTCCGCGCCGCTTCAAATGTATGCCACGCCCGGCGCTGTTGTCGTCGGCATCGTCTACTCTTACCTGCCCTTCATGCTGCTGCCGATCTATGCGGCGCTGGAGCGTCAGGACCCGAGCTTGCGCGAGGCGGCGGCGGATCTCGGCGCGTCGCCGGCGCAGACATTTTTGCGCGTGACTTGGCCGCTGTCGCGCGAAGGCGTCGTCGCAGGGTCGCTCCTCATGTTCATTCCGGCTGTTGGCGAATTCGTCGTTCCCGATCTCCTCGGCGGCTCTGAGACGCTAATGATCGGCCGAATCTTATGGAATGATTTCTTCTCCAATCGCGACTGGCCGACGGCCTCAGCCGCGGCGGTCGCGCTCGTCGTCCTGTTGATGGTCCCGCTGCTGCTATGGGAGCGCGCGCGACTCAAGGAAGAGGAGGGGGCGCGATGAGCGCGGCGGCCGCGTGGGCGCGTGGCGCGACGCTCTTGATCGGCTTCGTGTTTCTATATGCGCCGATCGTCATTCTTGCGGTCATGAGCTTCAACGCCTCGCGTCTTGTGTCCGTGTGGGGCGGATTTTCGACGAAATGGTACGTGGCGCTCCTCGAGAACGAGCAACTGCTGCATTCGGCGAAAATCAGCCTCGCTGCTGCATTCGTCTCGTCGACCATCGCGACGCTGCTGGGTCTCTTTGCCGCCATCGCGCTGGCGCGGTTCGGCGGCTTCCGCACGCGTATGCTGTTTTTTGGCGCGCTGCATGCGCCGCTCGTTCTGCCGGAGGTCGTACTGGGACTCGCGCTGCTCAGCTGTTTCGTGGCCATCGGCGTCGGGCGGGGCTTCGTCACGCTCGTCATCGGCCATGTCACGCTGACGATGTGCTTTACGACGGTTGCGATTCTCGCGGCGCTGCGCGATTTCGATCGGACGCTGGAAGAAGCGGCGATGGACCTCGGCGCGACGCCGCCCGAGGCTTTCGTGCGCGTCGCGCTGCCGCAGATCGCGCCGGCGATCGTCACCGCCTATCTCCTGGCGTTCACGCTCTCTCTCGACGATCTCGTCATCGCCAGCTTCGCGACCGGGCCCGGTGCGACGACGTTGCCGATGCGCATCTATTCTCAGGTGCGGCTGGGAGTCTCGCCGCAGATCAATGCGGTTTCGACTTTGCTTCTCGCGCTCGTCGCTGTCGCGCTCGGACTCGCCGCGGCTGTGTCCTGGTGGCGGGCGGGGCGCGCTTCGAGAGTGAAAACTGCGACGCCCGCGCCAGATAAGGCATCATGAATCATACTTGGTTCGCTTCGCTCCCCAATTTCATCACCATCGGCCGTCTCGTTCTGACGCCGGCGGCGATTTCCTTGATCGTCGAGCGTCAATGGAGCGCCGCCTTCCTGCTTTTCGCCATCGCCGGGTTTTCGGATGCGATCGATGGCTGGCTCGCCCGGACTTTCAATCTTCAATCGGAGCTTGGCGCGATTCTCGATCCCATCGCCGACAAGGCGCTGATCGTTTCCATGTATGTCACGCTCGCCATCGTCGAGGCGTTGCCGGCCTGGCTCGCAATCATGGTGGTGTTTCGCGATGTCATGATCACCGGCGCGGTGTCGCTCTCCTGGCTTATGGGGAGGCCGATGAAGGTGCATCCGCATTTTTCTTCAAAGGCGACCACGGCGGCGCAATTGGTGCTGGCGGGCGTTGTCCTGGCCGCGCAGGCATATGGCGTTCACATTCCGCTCCTAAATGTGACGCTCATCGCCCTCGTCGCCGCATTGACCGTCGCTTCCGCCTGCGTCTATCTGTGGCTCTGGGTCCAGCATATGAGGCTGTGACATGTCGCAGAGAACACCCTTGGCCGGCGCCGATCTTGCGCAGCCGGCCGTCCTTCCGCCGCCTCCTGAAGGGGACGCCGACGCCGAGATGCGGCAGTTGCAATGGGCGGGACTGAGCGTCGAAAGGCAGCTCGCGCTCTGGAGCCTGGCGCTTCTGACGCTGGGACTGGCGCTCTATTTTCTCAGCCCGGTTCTCGCGCCCTTCGTCGCCGGAACGGCGCTCGGCTATCTGCTTGACCCGATAGCGGACCGCCTGCAGCGGCTCGGCCTGTCGCGGCTCGGCGCGGCGGGGCTTTTGCTCGTCGTCTTTCTCATCGTCGTCGGAACCGCGGCGGTCATTCTGGTTCCGATTCTCTCGCACCAGCTTGCGGCCTTCATCATGTCGCTGCCGGCCTATCTGCAGACGTTGCACGGACTGCTCAGTCAAATGAGCGAGCGATTCACCAGCGATACGATCAACAGCTGGCTGCAGGAATTCGGACTCGGCGGTGCCGCCGCGACCTTCGACGCGCAAAAATACGTCAGCGATCTTACGAGCCAGGCCGCAACCCTGCTCGGCGATTTCGTGAAATCGCTGTTGTGGCGCGGCTACGCGCTCATCAACGTGATTTCTCTTATCGTCATCACGCCCGTCGTCGCCTTTTATATGCTGCTCGACTGGGACCACATGGTCGCGATCATCGACGATTTGATTCCGCCGCGTAATCGCGACGACGTCCGTTCGCTCGCGCGCGACATCGACCGGGCGCTTGCGGGCTTCGTCCGAGGGCAGTCGCTCGTCTGTCTGTTCCTCGGCGTGTGGTATGCCGTGGGCCTCTCGGCGATCGGACTGAACTTTGGCTTCCTCATCGGCGTCAGCGCGGGTTTCCTGAGCTTCATTCCCTATGTCGGCTCGATCACCGCCTTCGTGTTGTCGATTATCGTGGCGATCGTTCAGGGCTGGCCGCATATCAATCTGCCAATCGAGGCGGTGGCGATCGTCTCCACCGGATTGATCATGGACGGCTATGTGCTCTCGCCGCGGCTGGTCGGCGCGTCCGTCGGCTTGCATCCGGTCTGGATCATGTTCGCTTTGCTCGCCTTCGGCGCGCTATTCGGATTCACCGGCCTCATCGTCGCCGTGCCCGTCGCGGCGGCGCTCGGCGCTTTCATGCGCTTTCTCGCCCGGCGCTACCGCGCGAGCGCGCTCTATCAGCATCCGATCCCGGACCGCACATGACGAAGGCCGGCGCGCCGGAGAACCGCCGGTCGGAACGGCAGCTGCCGCTCGATCTGCCGACGACGCCGCGTTTTGGACGCGAGGAATTTCTGCCGGCGCCGTCGAACCGCGCGGCGCTCGACATGATCGAGCGGTGGCCGGATTGGCCGGATCGCGTGTTGACGCTGATCGGCCCCAAAGGCGCGGGCAAGAGCCACCTCTCCGCCATTTGGGCGACACGGACCGGCGCGCTCGCCATTGCGCCTGACGGCTTGCCGAATTTGGAGCAGCTCGCCGAGGAGGCGCCGCGCGCGATCCTGATCGACGACGTCGACCGGACTTCGGACGAAACCGCGCTGTTCCATCTCTTGAATTTCGTGAGCGAAAGCGGCGCGTATCTGCTGATGAGCGCGGCGCGGGCGCCTCGGTCGGAGGGCGTGCGACTGCCCGACCTGCTGTCGCGCCTGCGCCGTGCGCCGGCCGTCGAGATCGGCGCGCCCGACGAGGAATTGGTCCGGGCCGTGCTGGTGAAGCTCTTTGCCGACCGC
>JAXMCY010000049.1:0-15450 GCA_046349135.1 Methylocystis sp.
GCATGGAAGGAGGAGTCATGAGCTCGGCGATCTATTCGACTCCCGAGCTTCGCGGGACAGAATTCAAATTCCAGCTGTTGCTCGGTCTGTTCTTCCCGATCCTTCTCGTAGCGGGGGCGGCGCAGCGTCTTCTCTCGCGGACGCGAGAGCATGGCGAAGCGCGACGCGCATCCATCATGGCCGAAGCGCGCGAGAACATGCTGATCCTAATTTCTCACGCCCTGATCGCGCGCGCCATGTTGCAGAGCTTCGCCCGGGATAACCGGACGGAACGCCTGTCGTGACTCTCGGGTTGCGATGCTTTCGCCGCGTAAGGCGTGCGCGGCAATCATAACGGAGGTCAATATATGGCCATCGAAAGAGAAAGGAGTTCTCTGTCAGGTCTGACAGAGCCGGAGGCTATCGAATTTCATAGCCTCTTCGTTAGGAGCTTCCTGATCTTCACCTTCATTGCGATCATCGCGCATGTGCTGGTGTGGCTCTGGCGCCCCTGGTTGCCGGGTCCGAAGGGCTATGCCCTGCTCGACGGCGCGACGAACATCGCTCACGCGGCGTTGTCGCTCCTCGGCTGATAGGAGTTCGGCATGCACAAGATATGGCTGCTTTTCGATCCGCGTCGCACGCTGGTCGCGCTGTTCGTCTTCCTGTTTACGCTGGCGCTGCTGATCCATTTTATTTTGCTCAGCACCGACCGGTTCAACTGGCTGGACGGGCCGCGCCCCGCGCGAACGGGACAGATCGAACAGACGATTCCCGGTGGTCCGCCCGCCGCGTTCGGCTGATCGAAACATATCACGCGCTGCGGACGGATGCGTTTCGCTTCCGCCCGCAGACGCAGCAAATTTCACCGCGCAGGAGGGAGACGCGGCGATGGCCATGCTGAGTTTCGAACGAAAATATCGCGTGCGCGGCGGCACGCTGATTGGCGGCGACCTCTTCGATTTCTGGGTCGGTCCGTTTTACGTCGGCTTCTTCGGGGTGACGACGATCATCTTCTCGACGCTCGGGACGGCGCTGATCATCTGGGGCGCGGCGATGGGCCCGACCTGGAACATCTGGCAGATCAATATCGCGCCTCCCGATATCAAATACGGGCTCGCGCTGGCGCCTTTGAAAGAAGGCGGTTTGTGGCAGATCATCACCTTTTGCGCGACCGCCGCCTTTGTCTCATGGGCGCTGCGTCAGGTTGAAATCTGTCGCAAGCTCGGCATGAATTATCATGTGCCAGTCGCTTTCGGCTTCGCGATTTTCGCCTATGTGTCGCTTGTCGGCATTCGACCGCTGCTGCTCGGCGCCTGGGGTTACGGTTTTCCCTACGGGATCATCAGTCATCTCGATTGGGTGTCGAATACCGGCTACCAATATCTGCACTTTCACTACAATCCCGCGCATATGATCGCGGTGTCATTCTTCTTCGCGACATGTTTCGCGCTGTCGCTGCACGGTTCGCTGGTTCTTTCAGCGACAAACCCCGGCAAAGGGGAGTCCGTGAAGACGCCCGAGCATGAGGACACGTTCTTCCGCGACTCGATCGGTTATTCGATCGGCACGCTCGGCATTCATCGGCTTGGTTTGTTTCTGGCGGTTTCCTCCGCGTTCTGGAGCGCGGTGTGCATGATCATCAGCGGCCCGTTTTGGACTCGCGGCTGGCCCGAGTGGTGGAACTGGTGGCTCAATCTTCCCGTTTGGCGCTAATGCGTAAGGGAGACAACCGTGGCCTATTATCAAAACATCTTTACGCAGGTTCAGGTCCGCGCGGCGGCGCCTGACCCCGGCGTTCCGGTTCCCGGCATGAATCGGACGCGCTGGGCGGCGTTCTCTCATCTCCTCGGACGCTTCGGCAATGCTCAGATCGGGCCGATCTATCTCGGCTACGTCGGCATGGTGTCGCTCGTCTTTGGCTTCATCGCCTTCGAGATCATCGGCCTCAACATGTTTGCGTCGGTGAATTGGGATCCGGTGCAGTTCGTGCGGCAACTGCCGTGGCTCGCGCTTGAGCCGCCGAAGCCGCAATACAGAATCAAAATCTTTCCGCCGCTCAGCGAAGGAGGTTGGTGGCTCATTGCCGGCTTCTTCCTGACGTCGTCCGTGCTGCTGTGGTGGTGGCGCATGTATCGCCGCGCGCGCGCGCTCGGACTTGGAACGCATACGGCCTGGGCGTTCCTCTCGGCGATCTGGCTCTATCTCGTGCTTGGTTTTATTCGCCCGCTACTGATGGGCAGTTGGAGCGAGGCGGTGCCTTTCGGCATCTTCCCGCATCTCGATTGGACCGCGGCTTTTTCGATTCGCTACGGCAATCTCTTCTACAACCCGTTCCACATGCTCTCGATCGCGTTCCTCTACGGATCGGCGCTGCTCTTCGCCATGCATGGCGCAACCATTCTTGCTGTTGGCCGCTTTGGCGGCGAGCGTGAAATCGAGCAGATTCTCGATCGCGGCACGGCGTCGGAGCGCGCGGCGCTTTTCTGGCGTTGGACGATGGGCTTCAACGCAACGATGGAGTCGATCCATCGCTGGGCTTGGTGGTTTGCGGTTTTGTGTCCGCTTACCGGCGGCATTGGCATTCTGCTCACGGGCACGGTCGTCGATAACTGGTATCTGTGGGGCGTGATGCACGGCCTCGCGCCGGAGTACCCGCATGTGTTCGCGCCGGTCGTCGATCCCGCGCTCGTTCCGGGAGGCGCGCCATGAGACTGGCTTTCTCTCTCCTCGCCATCGTTGTTGGCGCGCTCCTTACAATCGCGATGCTGTTTACGCCCGGCTGGGTTCGCCCGCCGATCATCGGCGTGCAAACCGGCTATCGCGGCACGGGACAGGATCAACTCATAAGCGCGCAAAACAAGCGGATCCTTGAAGCGGCGAATGCTTTGCCGGCTCCGATCGATCCAGTGTCGCCCTCTGGCGAGCGCGCGACCAGCACATATAAGAATGTGAAAGTGCTGACCAATCTCAGCACCGATGAGTTCAACCGGCTGATGGTTGCGATCACGCAATGGGTGTCGCCCGATCAAGGCTGCAGCTATTGCCATACCGATGATCTGGCTGACGACAGTCTTTACACCAAGGTCGTCGCCCGGCGAATGATCGAGATGACGCGCGACATCAACAAAGAGTGGACCTCGCATGTCGGGGATGTGGGCGTCACCTGCTACACCTGTCATCGTGGCCAGCCTGTTCCCAAAAACGTCTGGTTTGAGAATCCGGGCGTCCGGCATGCCGGCGGCATGGCGGCGCATAATTATGGCTTTGGACATCCGTCGACGTCGAACGGATCGACGGCCCTTCCCGTCGATCCGCTTACGCCGCATCTCCTCGGCGACGACAATATCCGGGTCGTGGGCAAAACGGCCCTGCCGACCGCACAGGGCGCCTCCATCCAGCAGACGGAGCAGAGCTATGCGCTGATGATCCACATGTCACAGGCGCTCGGCGTTAATTGTACCTTCTGTCACAATACCCGCTCATTCTTGGATTGGTCTCAGAGCGCGCCGCAGCGCACGACCGCCTGGAACGGATTGCAGATGATGCGGGAACTGAACGCCGTCTATCTGGAAACCTTGAAATCCGTCTATCCGGCCAACCGGTTAGGGCCTCACGGCGACAGTCCGAAGGCGAATTGCGGGACTTGTCATCAGGGCGTCAGCAAACCTCTTCTTGGCCAGAGTCTGCTGAAGGATTTCCCCGAGCTCGGCGGCAAGGCAGCCACGCCCTGACCGTCGGCTCTTCGCCCGGCCGACGGCCACATCGGCCGGGCGCTCTTCGACCCGCTTAAAAAGAATGGTTGAGAAGGATTTCAATTTCGGCGGTTTTGAGCTTTGCTTTCGTTTCGCTGAGCGCGAGCAGGGAGGATGACGCCGTGTGTTCGGTAGAAAGCGCGCTGCAAGACGATTGCGTCAGCGTTGTGCAAAGGCAGGACGACGAAGGCGCTTATATGATTCGGATCGGAACCCTTGAGACGATCGTCACCATTCGGCTGCGCCGGACCTGGGGATCGCGCACGGCGTACCGGCTGAGTCACGCGATCAAGACGCCGCGCCAGCCGAGCCCCTATTGGAGCTGCGCGTCGGAGGCCGAAACGCCGGGAGACGCGTTGCGCAAGGCGATCAGCGGCTTCACGATGCATTATCGCAAGGCCGTCGGCGAAGGCTATGCGCCCGAGGAAGACTGGCTGGTCCCGGCTGGAAATTGAGGAGCGGTCATTGCGAGACGCGCAAGCTGCGAAACTCAGGCGCTGAGCGCGACGGATGGATTGCTTCGCTCGCGATGGCCGCGTCGGCTACCAGCGAACGTCAAAAAGACAAGCGAGAGCGCCCGTCGCGGCGCATTCGACTTCCTTGACGCTTAGCGTTGGCCCAAGCATTTCGCCAAACACGCGCTCGAAGGTCGCGGCGAAATAGGCGCAGGCCGGAGCCTCTGTGCGGAGCGCCTTGCAGATCGGCGAACCAACAATTCGTAAACTGAAATAGGGCGCAAATTTATAGGAGAATTCGCCGCTCCCGGCGAACGTCCATGCGTGGCGCGCGATCGCCGCGGCGAGAATCCGCGCCGCGAGCCAACGCGGCATTGCTTTCAACGAGCGTTGCGCAAACCGTGGAATGCGGTTGGCGAGAAGATAGTCTCCTGTCAGCCGTCCCGCTTCACGCGAAACCTCGGCGGCCGTCGCTTCGCCAAGCCGGTCGATCGTGACACGGTGCAATTGCGCGACCTCGTCCTCCGGCGTCATGTGAGTGGGCGGCGCGGCGAGATAGCGCGCGAGTCCCGCATCTTCAAAGATTTCTCGCTGCACCCGCTCGCCGCAGACGGCGGAAAGCGCCGCCGCCATTTGCGTGATGGCGTTCGGTCCGATCAGAGCGGCATGCGTTGCTCGTTCTTCAGTGAGTGCGATGCTCATGCGGCGCAGCCCTATCGCGCATGATGACCGAGTCGAAAGGCGCTTCGTCGGCCTCCTCGGCGAGTTGCTCCTTGCCGCCGCCACAGGCCATCGCCAGAGCGGCCTCATGCGTCGTGCTGGCCGGGCGATTATGCGTGACCTGCCATTCGACGTCGTCATCGGCGGCGCGCCGCCGCGTCGCGTCAAAGTTGAACTTCACCTTTGAGCGCGACTGCGGTCCCCAATATTCGACCTTGCCGAGATCGTAGAATTTGCGCTCGAAGCCGGCCTTAAGAAAGGCCTTGAGGCATCCCAGGAGATAGCGTCGGCGTTGGCCGCTGCCTGCCCATGGATAGGAGAACAGCGCCTTCTTCATGTAGAAGCGGCGGTAATTGTTCATCACCCGGTCGAGCAATTCGCCGCGATCCATCGCCTGCGGTTTAATGATCGGCGTGACGAAGTTGTATTTCTCGTAGTCGAAGATTTCGACCTTGTCGCCGAGCTCCTTGAAGAGATCTGAGAAGGGCCAGGGCGTGTACATTGACCAATTGGCGAGGTCTGGCTTCCAGTCCTGCGCCATCTGGTAGGTTTCTTCCAGCGTTTCCGCCGTCTCGTTTTCCAGGCCCACGATGAATTGCGCCTCGACGACGATGCCGGCGTTGCGCAGCAGCTCGACGGCCTTCTTATTTTGCGCGACGGTCGTCTCCTTGTTGAAGAGATCGAGCTTCAATTGCGCCGCCGCCTCGGTGCCGAGCGAAACATGGATCAACCCGGCCTTGCGGTAGAAGGTCAGCAATTCTTCGTCGCGCAGAATGTCGGTGACGCGCGTGTTGATGCCCCAGAGAATATCAAGCTTGCGATCGATCAGTTCCTGACAGAACGCTACGAACTTCTTCTTGTTGATCGTCGGCTCCTCGTCGGCAAGGATGAAGAAGCCAACGCCGTGATCGCGCATCAGCGTTTCGATCTCGTCGACGACTTTCTTCGGATCGCGGATGCGATAGTCGCGCCAGAATTTCCACTGACTGCAGAAGCTGCAGGTAAAGGGACAGCCGCGCGCCATGTTGGGAATGGCGACCTTCACGCCGAGCGGGATGTAAGTGTATTTGTCCCAGTTGAGCAGGCCCCAGTCGGCGACGATGGAGTCGATGTCCTTCACTGTCGGCGCGGCGGCGGTCGCGACCACCTTGCCTTCCGCCGCATAGGCGATGCCTTTGATCGCGTCGCGTTGCGCCGGCCAGCCGCCTTCGTCAATCGTGCGCACAAGATCGACGACGATCTCCTCTCCTTCGCCGCGAACGATCGCGTCGATCCACGGCGCTTCGGCGAGAACCTGGCGATACATGAATGTCGCGTGGACGCCGCCGAGCACCGCGACGGCGGCGGGGGCCGCCTCTTTGGCGATCTGCAGGACGCGCTCGGCCTTGTAGATCGATGGCGTGATTGAGGTGACCCCGACGACATCGGGCGCGTAGTCGGCGATTTCTTTTCGCAAATCCTCTTCATCAATATCGAACGTCATCGCATCGATGAATTTGATCTCGGCGTAGCCCGCCTGTTTGAGCGCGCCGGAGAGATAGGCCACCCAGGCCGGCGGCCAGTTGCCGGCGATTTCGGCGCCGCCGGAATGATAATTCGGATGGATGAAAAGGATGCGCATCGCATTTCCCTTTCTCGTGTGTCAATCTAGATAAGCGTAAAGCAAGTTAGACGCTTTGCAACGCTGATTGACGCTTTGTTGGACCAGGAGCCGCGACCGATCGCCTCACAGCGCGTGAACGGCAGGCTGCGTGAGGTCTCGGCGCCGCATCTGGGGGCTTCGATCCTCCCAAATCTGAAGAATCAACTTGGCGTGCGTCTCCGGCGCTTCCTCATGCGCCAAATGACCGAGGCCGCCGATTTCAATGACGCAGGCGTTCGGCAGGCTATCTGCGATCTTGCGCGCGCTCGACGGGCGCACCGCGCGATCATTGGCGCCGACAATCATCGCCAGCGGCGTCGAGAGGCGCGGAAGGTCACGATTGAGCGCATGCAGATCCCAATGCGCCATCATGCCGAGCGCGCCTTCGACATGCGCCGGATTGCTCATGAGTCTGGCGTAAAGATCGACGCCGCGCGGGTCGATCTTTGAGCCCACGCCTGCGAGAAGCCGCGCGACGGCGGCGCGGTCAGCCGACCAGGCGAAATAGCGGGGCGCGAACGGATTTAGGAGCAGCGCCTTGGCGATTGACGGCAGCAGATGGCTGGCGACGCCGCCGAACGGCGTAAAGGCGCCGTTGAGCGATATGATCACAGTCGGCGTGATCGCCTCGTCGAGGACGAGCCGTGCGAGAATGGCCGCGCCGGCGGAGTGGCCGACGGCGATCTCGGGCGCTGCGCCGAGCGCGCGCAGCAAGGTTGCGACCGCCTTCGCCATGCCGGGCAGCGACTGTGTGCAAGCGCCGCGCGACGACGAAAAACCGTGGCCGGGAAGGTCCGGCGCGATGACGCGAAAGCGCGACGCAAGCAGCGGCGCAAGTTCGCGATAGGAATGCGCCGAGGCGCCAGCGCCATGCAGCAGCAGCAGCGGCGGACCCTCTCCCAGGACCTGCACATGCCAGCAGAGGCCGCCGGCGTCGAGCATGCGACTGGCGGCGCGGTTCGGCCAGTCGGCGCCATCCCGCTCGAGAGCAAGGCGGTCGGCCGGCGCGAAGAAATGCGGAAGGATCACTGTCCCGGCGCGGCGGCGCGCACCGCCTCCGAAAGCATTGCCGCCTGGGCGACGGGCATTTTGAGATAGCGGCCGTTCATCGCCTCGGCGATTTTGCGCGTCGGCGCGTCGGCGCGCGTCGCGCCCGCAGCCGAAGAGTCGATGGCGAGGGCGGACAATCCCAGACCCCGAAGTCGCCGCGCGGCGTCCAGCGCGTCGTCGAGCGCTTGTGCGCGACCGGGAGCGCCCGTGCGGTCGATGTTGCCCCGACCGTCAGTGAGCAGCACGAGGAGCGGCGTCTGACCCTTGCGCTTGACGCTTTCCGCCAGCGCGCCCGCCGCGTCGAGCCCATGCGCCAAGGGCGTGCCGCCGCCGCCCGGCAGCGCCGCCAACATACGCTTGGCCCGCGCCAGCGAACGCGTCGGCGGCAGCAGGATTTCGGCGCTTTTGCCCCGAAAGGCGACGAGCGCGACGCTGTCACGGCGCACATAGCAGTCGGCGAGCAGCAGTTCGATCGCGCCCTTCACCTCGCCCAGCCGCTGCATGGCGGAGGAGCCAGAGGCGTCCACGACGAAAATCGCGGTTGTTTCGCGACGCTCGCGAAACCGCGTGATCCGAAAATCATCGGCCCGCACGCGCACGGCGATGGCGGCGTCGTCATTCGCCTGCCCACGGCGCAGACACTGCCACGGCGCCGCGGCGCGTAGCGTCTCAATGAGGGCTAAGCGGCCGTCGCGCAGCGCGCCTCGCCTTGCGCCCAGCGGCCGCCCGCGCCGCGCGGACAGGAGCGCGGCGCCTGATTTTCCGCCGCGCGCGGAAGGCGCGCGAGGAGACAGGCCGGTCTCGAGCCGCGCCAGGAGATCAGCGGGGATCGCGGCGCGCGCCGCGGCGACCACGACGTCGTCGAGCGGCTCTGCCGAGCGCGGCTGCGTATTGTCGTTCCGCTGATCGACGTCTTCTGTGGTGGGGCCATTCTCTTCTGACGTCTCTTCGGGGACGGCTTCGCTTTCTTCGATCGCCGGCGCGCAGGTGGCGCGCGGCGCAAATACCAAAGCCGCGGCCGCGGCGAGGTCTTCGTCGTCGACCCCGTTGGCGCCGCGCAACGCGCAGGAGGCGCGGGCGACGCGCAGCGCCAGCAGCGGCGCGCGCAAGGATTCGACCCCCAGACGAGCGGCGGCCGCGACAAGCGCTTCGATCGCATCTCGCGGCGCGATAATCGAGCGCAATCGCGTGCGCGCCGCCGCGACCTGCGCGGCGCTTACGATGGGCGTTCCGATGTCGCGATGACCAATGGCAGCGAGGTCGAGATGGAATGTGAGCCGGTCGAGCAGCGTTTCCGGCGGCCGCTCGTCGGCGTCGCGCCCCTCGTCAAGAGCGACAACGCCGATGCGCGCGCGCTGGCGCCCCGAAAGACCTTCGCGCGCGAGTTCAATCTCGCCGGCGTCGAGCGCCGCCGCGACGCGCGCCGCCGTCGCCCCGCTCAGGCGTTCGGCCATGGCGAGCACGACGACTCCGCCGTCGGTCTGCGCGAGGAGGCCGGTCTCGGCGATGGGGCGGCCGGCGCGCAGCGTCGCGGAAAGATCCAGGCTGCCAAGCAGGCGGTCGTCGGAGATGGAAAGCGGTGCGCGACGTATCGGCGCGTCGCTTGGGAGATAGTCGCGCAGCAGTGCGAGCCAAGCGTCGCGCGCCGGCCCGGGGGCCGCCCTCAGCGACACGCCGGAACACGAAGGATCGACGGCGAACAGCGCCGCGGCGTGGCTCGCACGCGTCCAGGCGGCCTCGCCGGCGCCGCTCATGCGCCGAAAATTTCGTCGATGGCGCGCGCGACGCGCGCCCCCGAGCCGACGTCGTCAAGCGGATTGCGCCGAAGCCGATGGCCGAGCGCGAGCGGCGCCACGCGCCGCAGCTGTTCGTCGCAGACCCGCGCCTCGCCCTCCAAGCTCGCGAGCGCGCGGGCGGCGCGCAACAGGGTCAGTTCGCCGCGCAGCCCGTCGGCGCCGAGCGCGACGCAAAGCCTCGCCGCCTTTTCGAGCGCAGCGTCCGGCGTCTCGACGACGACGTTCCGTTCGCGCGCCGTCACGATCTGGCGCCGCAGCTTGTGCTCTTCGACCGACCACGCCTTGGCGAAGCGAACTGGATCGCGTTCGAATGCGTCGCGGCGGCGCACGACCTCGATCCGGGTCGGTATGTCCATCGGCGTCTTCACCTCGACGGCGAGGCCGAAGCGATCGAGCAGCTGCGGCCGCAGTTCGCCCTCTTCAGGATTGCCGCTGCCGATCAGGACGAAGCGCGCGGGATGGCGCACGCTCAACCCCTCGCGTTCGACGACATTTTCTCCGGAGGCGGCGACGTCGAGCAAAAGATCGACGAGATGATCTTCGAGAAGATTCACTTCGTCGATATAGAGAAAGCCGCGGTTCGCGTTGGCGAGCAGTCCAGGTTCGAATGACTTTTCGCCCTGGGTCAGCGCCCTTTCGAGATCGAGCGCGCCGACGACGCGATCCTCGGTGGCCCCGAGCGGGAGATCGACGACCGGCGCGGCGCGCAGCGCGGTTTTGAGCGCGCCCTGCGCAGCGCGCTTCTTGCATCCGTCGCAAAGCGCCGCGGTCGCAGCGGGGTCGCAATTATAGGCGCAGCCGACGACCGCGCGCATCGGCGGCAGCAGGCGCGCCAAGGCGCGCACCGCCGTCGATTTGCCGGTGCCCCGATCGCCGAACGCAAGGACGCCGCCGATTGAGGGGTCAATCGCGGCGATCACGAAGGCGAGCTTCATGTCGTCTTGGCCGACGATGGCGGTGAACGGAAACGCCGCTTGTGAGTCCGAGGACGAAAAATTCTGCGCCGCGAGGCCGTCCGAAGGTTGAAGGCGGCGCATATCCGCCGCGCGAGACGCTGTTCGCGGAAGCTTGACCGGAAGCGATGACATGCTCGGCCCTTTTGGCTCGACGCGGCGACTTACGCGCCATGTGTCATCATAAATTGACACTTTTGCCCTCTCCACGCAAGCGGGCATGACGGATTCTGTCAAATAATCGGCAGAAATTGCGCCGCGGGCGTAGCATTCTGAAGCGGAACGGTCCATTCTGTAAGCTGCGCTGAACGAACGGGGGCTCGGGTCATGTCTGCTGGCGGCAACGCCGGGAGCCGTAAGGGTTGGAACGACCGCGCGCGCGCCCTCGGCGATCCAGGCGAGGTCGGCCATGCCTGATAGGTCTGACCCTGGTCCCGATCTGACGCTGACGCTTGACAAGGACGGCGTCATCCAGAACGTCGTCATGGCGAAGTCATTGGCGCAGGAGCCGCTCGATGCGTGGCTGGGCAGGCGCTGGGGCGACATGATGGAGCCGGCGATCGATAACGTCGCGCTGCAGAAGATCGAGGACGTGCGGCTGCGCGGGGATTCTTCCTGTTTTCGCGTGCGTCAACGGTTTCCCAGCGGCCGCGAGCTGGCGATGGAATATACGGCCTTCAGCCTCGGCAAGAAGGCTGGCTTCGTCGCGATCGGCCGCAGTCTCGAAGCCATCAGCGAATTGCGGTCGCGTCTCCAACTCGCTCAGGAAGCGCGGGAGCGCGACTACTGGAAGATGCGCGAGATCGAGACGCGCTACCGCACGTTGTTCGATGCCACCAGCGAGGCCGTGGTTTTGGTCAGCGTCGCTGAACTGCGCGTCGTCGACGCCAATCTCTGCGCCGCCAAAAACCTTGATCTCGCCCCGGGCGCGCCTTTCCTGCCGCGGCTGGGGGAACGCGATAGGCGCGTATTTGAGGAAATGTTAGCGAAGACGCGCGAAGAAGGCCGTGCGCCGGGCGTTGTGTTGCGGATCACGCCGCTCGGCGGCCTGTGGAGCCTGCGCGCGTCCTTGATGAATGCGGAGTCCGGCGCACTCTACCTTTGCCAACTCGCGCCAATGCGCGAACTGAGCGGCGAGCCTGATAAATCCGACGGCTTCTCGATGAGGAGCTTTATCGATCGGATGCCGGAAGGCTTCGTCATCATCGACCGTGAAGGCGTCGTGCAGCATGCGAATGGCGCATTTCTGGATCTCGTGCAGATCGGTTCGGAGGCGGCGGCGTTAGGCCGCAAACTGATACGATGGCTTTCAAGTCCCGGCGCGGACGCCAATGTGGTGATTTCGCTGATCCAAAAGCACGGGGATGTGCGACGCTTCCAGACGGCGATTGAAGGCGAGCTTGGCCAGTCGACCCCCGTCGAGATTTCCGCCGCCGGCGATGACTCGCCTCAGCCAAGCTACTTCGGCTTGCTGCTCCACGATCTCGCGCATCAACGAGCGAATCCAGAAGCTCCCGCGCAAGCGACGCCCGATGCTGCTTTCATGGTCGACGATTTCGACAATCGCACGCTCGAGCAGATCGTTAAGATGACGACAGAAATGATCGAGCGTAACGCGATCGCGCGTTCTCTAGAGCGATTCCGTGGCAACCGCACGGCCGCGGCTCGCCACTTGGGTTTGAGCCGGCAGAGCCTGCACACAAAGCTGAAAAAATACGAACGGCAATAAACAAAGATTTCATTATACGAGCCAGGCAGGGAGGCTAACGTTCGTGACGCTTGATCCCGCCTCGCCAGCCTTTGGTCAAGCGAACCTTTCCAATTGCGAACGCGAGCAGATTCATCTCGCCGGCTCAATTCAGCCGCATGGCGTGCTTCTCGCGGTTTGCGAATCGAACGGCGTCATTGTGCAGGAAAGCGACAATGCGGCGGCCTTTCTCGGCTATGCCCAGCCGCTGCGCGGTTCGCATTTACGCAATCTTGGCGGCGATCTTTGGAACTTAAGCCGGCGTTACCTTGACCGAACCAGCAACGCCATTCCGGTCGCGCTGCGGTGTACGGCTGGAACTCGCGGAGAACCGCTCAATGCGCTCTTGCATCGCCCATCGCGCGGCGGGCTCATCGTCGAACTGGAGCACGCGGGACCGCTTGTCGACTATACGCTCGCAATTCAACGCGGCGTCGAGACGATTCTGTCTGCTACCACGCATCGCGCCCTTTGCGACGCCAGCGCCGGCATGTTCCGCGATCTTACGGGCTACGACCGGGTGATGATCTATCGCTTCGACGATGAAGGGCATGGCGAGGTCTTTTCAGAGACGAAGCGCCCGGAACTCGAGGCTTTCTTCGGCAACCGCTATCCCGCATCGGACATACCCCAGATTGCGCGAAGGCTCTACGAACGCAATCGCGTGCGGTTGCTCGTGGACGTCGGCTACACGCCGTCGGCCCTCGAACCACGCGTTTCGCCCCTAACCGGCGAAGAGCTCGACATGTCGATGTGCTTCCTGCGCAGCGTGTCGCCCATTCATATTCAATATCTTAAGAACATGGATGTCGCCGCCACGCTCGTCGTGTCGCTCATGGTCGGCGGCGATCTTTGGGGCTTGATCTCGTGTCATCATTATTCGCCGCGTCTCATCCATTTCGAAATGCGCGCCGTTTGCGAGCTGCTGGCCGAAGTCCTGGCCACGCGAATCGCGGCGCTGGAAAGTTTCGCCCAAGGCCAGGCCGAACTCTCGGTGCGTCGCCTCGAACAGCGGATGATTGAAAGCGTCATGCGCGAAGGGGATTGGCGCGGCGCGCTCTTCGATCGCGCGCGTTCGCTGTTGCTGCCACTCAACGCGAGCGGCGCGGCGCTGCTGTTCGAAGGCAAGATTCAAACCGCCGGCGACGTGCCGGGCTCGGAAGAGATCTGCGCGCTGGGCCGATGGCTGGAGGAACGTCTCGATGACGGCGTTTTCGCAACGTCCGCCTTGGCCTCGCAAGAATCTGCTTTCGCGTCGCTGATCGGCGTCGCCAGCGGCGTCATCGCGACGCGAATTTCCAGCGAAGCCGGGGAGTTGCTGATCTGGTTTCGCAAGGAGCGCGTGCGAACGGTCACCTGGGGCGGCAATCCTTTCAAGGCGCCTTCCGACGGAGACGACCCGAACGAACTGTCGCCGCGCCGTTCTTTCGCGCAATGGCATCAAGTCGTCGAAGGCACGTCCGATCCCTGGACCGCCGCGGATCGCGCGGCGGCGCGATTGATCGGCGAAAGCGTCACTGACGTCGTCGCGCAGTTTCGTTCTCTGCGGATTCTTGTGGCGCAGGACCAGCTGCAGCACGTCTTGCGGCAGGTTCATTGCTCGAGTCAGCAGATCGTCGTTGCGGGCGCGGACGGCTGCGTGCTCGAAGCGAATTCGGCTTTCCACCTGCTGCTGGGTCCGTCCCGACCGCTTCGACATCTCGACGAACTGAGCGCCTATTTCGCCGATCCGGAAGAGGTGGAGAAAAGGTTGCGCGCGCTGCGGGACGCCCGCACGCCCTGGCGCGGCGAAGCGTTGCTTGTCGACCGACATGGCGCAACCCGTCCGATCGCCGTGCGCGCGGATCCCGTGCTGGCGTCGCGCGACCGCATTTTGGGATATGTCATTCTCTTCACCGACCTTGCCGAGCGCAAGGCGGCGGAGGCTGCACGCCGGAATTTTCGCGACAATCTGGTCTTGAGCCAGCGGCGGCTGATGCGCCGCATCGACTCAAGCGCCGCGCTTGCCATAGAAAATGTGATGTCGAAGATCATCGACAATGCGCAGCTCGCCGCTCTGGAAATCGCCGACGGTCTGGACACCGCCGGCATTCCCGAGACGCTCGAGAGCGTTCGGGCCTCGGTCGCGCGCGCCGCGGAGGTGCTCGAACAAATCTCGCTCGGCGCGTCGGACGCGCGCGACGAACGTTCGCCTTCGAAAAGCTGCGGCGAAAAAAAATGACAAGGACAGTGTTGGTCGAGCTGCGCGCCGCGACGGGGGCGATTCATCGGCGCCTGCATCGCCATCCCGGACTTGCCGCAGCGGCGCGCGGCGCCATCGGTCTCGACGATTACCGTCAATTGCTGATGCGGCTTTACGGTTTTCATCGGGCGTTCGAGAATGTCTCAGCCAGCGCCCGGGGCAGATTGAGGCTTGCCGCCGGATCGCGCGCCGACCTCATTGCGCTGGATCTCGCGGCGCTCGGAACCTTGCCCGCCGACCTATCGCGACTGCCGCTTTGCACGTTGCGTCGGCCTTCGGGCGAGACCGCCGCGCTCGGCGCGCTCTATGTGGTCGAGGGCTCGGCGCTGGGCGGCGCGCTGATCGCAGAAGCGCTCGCGCCGGTCGTTGGCGAGGCGCGCAGGTTTTTTCTCGGTTGCCCGAAGCGACGCGATAGCTGGCCAACTCTTCTGGCGCGCATCGAAACGCTGACTCCCGGGGCGCAGCGCACCATCGCGGTGGCGGCCGCCGTCGAGACGTTCCAGATTTTCGAGGAATGGATGCAGGACTGGCGCGCGGCGCCGAACTGCGTCGCGGGCGCGTCGATCGAGACGAAACGCGAGACTAGAGCGGTTCACGGTTTTTTAGAATCGGCGCGATTCCCTTTTTGCAGGGTTTGTGATTCAAGATGCTGGCTGGGCGGGAGGCCAGCATCCGATGGCGCGACCTCTTTCCAATGATCTTCGTGAGCGTGTGGTTGCCGCGGCGGCGACGGGCGAGAGCTGTCGTTCGGTTGCGGCGCGTTTTGGCGTTGCGGTTTCCTCGGTCGTGAAGTGGTCGCAGCGGCGTCGGACGACCGGGTCGGTTGCGCCCGGCAAGATGGGCGGGCGTCGCAAGCGAGCGCTGGAGCCGCACCGCGCCTTCATCGTCGAGCGGATCGCGCAGGCGTCGCATCTGACCCTACATGGATTGAAGGACGAGTTGGCGGCGCGCGGCGTGAAGGTCTCGCACAACGCCGTCTGGCTATTCCTGCGCCGCGAGGGGCTGACGTTCAAAAAAAACGCAGTTCGCCCTCGAGCAGGGGCGTGACGACATCGCCCGCAGGCGCAAACGCTGGCGCGCGTGGCAGGGTCGTCTCGATCCGCGTCGCCTT
>JAXMCY010000050.1:0-15275 GCA_046349135.1 Methylocystis sp.
GACGAAGCCGCATCCAGGCGCTGGTCCAGCGCGTTGAACTCGGAACAGACGAATTAGGATTAGGGGGTTCAAGGCCAAGGCTCCTCCAGACGCTCGCGGCGTCTGGAAGAGGCTACGGAGTGGAAACGGCGACGCCGGGCGTTGGCAGTTTCGTTCCGAAATGGCTCCCCGAGTAGGACTCGAACCTACGACCTAGCGATTAACAGTCGCACAATCCGTTGTCACAGCGCCTATCGGCTGCGCTCGCCAATACAACGGAGACTCCCGCAATCCCTTGCAGAATAGTCAAAATCCGGTATCGTGTGATCTCGGGGTGTAACTCTCGTTATCGCGAAAATTTGTTGTCCGGCTGTTGTCCTGAGATTTGGACAAGAGATTTGGCGACAAATCGTCGGAGGGTCCAAAATGGTCGCAAAGAGGGACTTTACGGACAGATTTCTGAAATCAATCAAGCCGACGCCGGCGGGCAAACGGGTGATCCATTGGGACGCCGTCGTGCCCCAATTCGGGATTCGTGTCGGCGATAAGTCCTCGAGGGAGAACGTGGGCACCTTCGTCCTGGTCGCGAGGTTCCCGGGGAACCCGAATCCAGCGCCGAGGCGCGTGGGCGATTATCCCATCATGACACTGGCCCGGGCCCGCGAGATCGCGCGCGCTTGGCGGGAGGATATTGCGCGGGGGATCGACCCGAAGGTGAAGGAGGAGGAGCGCCGCCAGGAGGAGGAACGGTGCCGCAAGGAACAAGCTCGCGCGCAAGCGGACACCTTCGCCATGAGATTCGCAAAGTTCGAAAAAGATCATTTGGCGGAGCTCCGGACCGGCGCCGCCGTGAAGAGGGCAGTCGAAAAACACGTGTTCCCCGTGTGGGGCGATCGCCCAATCCGGGAGATCCGGCGCGCGGATGTGAACGAACTCGTCCGCGACATGAAGAAAGATTCTCCGATCCAGGCAAACCGCGTCCTGACGTATTTGAAGCAGTTCTTCGGGTGGTGCGTCGACCAAGAATTACTAGAAGATTCGCCGGCAGCCTCCGTGAAGCGGCCGGCAAAAGAGGTGAAGCGTGATCGCGTCCTGACGGATGCGGAAATTCATGCGCTTTGGCTTGCCTGCAGCGATCTCGGCGCCTTCGGTCGGGCATTTCGCTTCCTTTTGGTGACAGGCGCGCGGTTGAGCGAAGTCGGCGGCCTGCAATGGCGTGAAGTCGACTCAGATGCCCGTCGCTGGACAATCCCGCGCGAGCGGGCAAAGGCGGACCGCGCGCACGAAGTGCCGCTCTCTGACCTTGCGCTTTCGATCCTCGAAGAGTGTCCGCGGATCGGCCCGCACCCCTTCACGACTCGGGGCGACGTTGCAATTGCGGGCTGGAGCAAGTCGAAGGCGGCGCTCGACGTAGCGATGCTCGCGCAGTTGCAAATGGAGGCCGAGGCGAAAGGGGACACGTCGCCTGTCAGTCTGCCACCCTGGCGCCTCCATGATTTGCGCCGGACTTGTGCCACCAACCTTGCGCGGGTTGGCGTCGACCGCATCGTGATTTCGAAGCTCCTAAATCACGCAGAGGGAGGCGTCACCTCTGTCTACGACAGGCACGCCCGCGACCCTGAAAAGCGCGCGGCGATGGACCGCTGGGGCGCGCGCCTGCAGGAAATCGTCGAAGGTCGCGACAGCGGCAATGTGGTGCCGCTCGCCGCGGTGAGGGCGTGACGGGCGGAGCCGTGCGCTGAAATGGCGATAGGCAAGAAAAATCGATCTAAGTACGTCGGCGAATCCGAGCGGCGATTCGTCACCTTGGTCGATTACAACGACGACGAGCTCGAGGTCGCATGGCGCCGCGCCGCCGCGCGCGATCCGCTTATCGGATTGTACGATCGTCTCAAGGCCAGAAATTTGCCGTCACTCAGTTGCGAGGACGTGCTGGAAGCGCTGGAATTTCTCTATGACGCAACCGGCGTCGAGTGTTTCCACGACGCTGTCGTTGAAATGGAGCGCCATGGTCTCGTCAGCGGGGGCTCAAGTCTGCAGCCTTGCACCTGGTCGAGGGCCGAACGGCCGCGCACCTAGCCGCATTGCGTATGCATGTTTGGATTGTCCGGGAGGGGCTTTCGGTCGATCGTGCTGCGAAGCTCACAGCGGCCGAACGCGGGCTGCCAGCGGCCTCGTTCGACGCGGCTGTTAAGAGCTTGAAGAAAGCTTATGACGCTCTGCCTGAAGAAGCGAAGAAATTGGAAAAAGTTTGCGAAGATAATTCCAAGCGCAACTAAAATCGCTTCGTCAATCTCGCACGAACCCCCGCGATAAACGCTGGGCTCACATGCGAGGTTGAAATGAGGTTCTTGCGCTATCCCGACTTGGTTGCGCGCGGCATTGTCCGCTCGCGTATGACGTTGAAACGCCTCATCGACTCGCAGGGGTTTCCGGCAGGCGTTCTACTGACCCCAAATTGCCGCGCCTGGGCCGAAGAGGACGTTGACGCATGGCTTGCGAGTCGCCCCGTTGCGCGCAAGCCCGCGCCGGATCGCTCGAAAGAGGAGGCGGCGTGATCGATGGCGCCTCCAAATGCGGCAAGGGCCGCGCCCGCGTCGGCGGAGCGCGACCCCTGCAAATGTGAACGGCTTCCCGGCGCGTCCACAGAAAGAAATAAATCATCTGCAGTACCTCGGCAAGCCTTGCCGAGTCGCGCGACGCTCGCGCGACGCTGGCCGTCGCTGCGGCTGAACCGATTCACCGGCGCCTGGCGCGATGACGCGACCGGCGCGCACGGCGCCGACGTCGTGTCGCTCCTCGAGTTCATCAGGGAGGGCGCACGATGAGCGGCCGCGGCCTTTCCGAAAAATCGAAGGCGATCATCGAAGCCGCCTATCAGGTTCTCGAAACTGAAAAACCGGCGAGCGTGCGGGCGGTCTGCTATCGGCTCTTCGCACTTGGCGTCGTCGACTCGATGAAAAAAGGTGAGACGGACAAAGTCTCGCGACTCCTCGTCCACGCCCGTGAGAATGAAATCATTCCATGGGAGTGGATCGTCGACGAGACGCGCGAGACTGAGGTCATTCACTCATGGTCCAATCCGGAGGCCTATTTCAAGACGGTCGCGCGCGCGTTTCGTAAGGATCTCTGGGCGACCCAAGTCGAGCGAGTCCTTCTCGTCAGCGAGAAAGGCACGGTGCGCGGAACGTTGCAGCCGGTCATCGATCGGTTCGCTGTTCCTTTCCTGGTCATGCACGGGTTTGGGTCGGCGACCGCGATCCATGACCTTGCCGAGCAGACCGCATTTGCCAACCACCCGCTTAACATTCTGTACATCGGCGACTGGGATCCCAGCGGGATGTACATGTCCGAGGAGGATCTGCCACGTCGTCTCGAACGCTACGACGCCGACAATTACGACCTTCGCCGCATCGCCCTGACCAAAGAGGATTTGCCGGGGCTGTCGTCATTCGATGCATCGACCAAAGCCGGCGACGGACGCCACAAGTGGTTTGTCTCGAATTTCGGCGATAAATGTTTCGAACTCGACGCGATGCCCCCGACCGCCTTGCGCCAGCGGGTTGCCGAGGAAATTTCAGACTGCATTGCGTGGACACCATGGCGTCGAGCCGAAAAGGTCGCCGAGGTCGAGGCCGAAAGCATCCGGATCATCGATTGGCAGGCATTATTTTCGGGCAGGCCCAAAAATACTGACGGGGGTGCGAAATGAATCTCCGCCTCCAAAACCACCCCGTCGACGGAAGTCACCTACTCGCCGTTCTGAATCGCGTTGGCAGTCTGCAGCGCCTTGCGCGGCCACGCCGAAGTGATCCGCCGGATCCTGCCTGGTGGCGCAAGTGGGCCATGCACACCTGTAATGAGCTACTCGCCGCCGCGCCAGGCGTTCATATCGACCGGCAAGTCGAAACCCATGTCACCGGTCGTCCCTTCGATCGCACGACGACGACGACGACGCGCGCACGGCGCATCACCTGGCCAACACCGTGCGCTGCGACCGTTTTGTGTTACGGCTGCAACGCCTTGTTCGCGACGATCGATGAGGCGCCCGCAGAAATTCTCGCCGCTGTCAGAGCGGGTGTGGCCGAAGCGCTCGCCCGCGGCCGACGGGTTCGATACAGCGGCGACGATATCGCGCGCGCACTCGGAATCACCGCAGCGGAAAAGATCGCTGCGCGGGCGTGGCAAATCGGCGCCGTCGACGTCACCTTAGCGGAATGGTCGGAGATCATCCGCAAACGGCGAGCTGAGCAGCAACGCCGGTACCGTCGTGAGCAGGGCTCAACGCCGCGTGATGAGAGCGTCGCGACGATGGCGCGTGCGATCGGCGTTAAGCCAAATTCGCTTCAAAAGCGACTTCGCCGCGCTCGGCTGAAGGCCGAAAAGACTGTTGCGCAGAATGTCCTCTTTTCGAAGCCGCCTAATAATAAAGAAATAGGGAAAGCTTCGAAAAAGGGACACGAAAAAACATCTCAACTTCGACAACCCCCCGGCCGGCCGAAGGACCGAGCCGGGGAGGGTGTTGGTCGGAATTTGAAAAAAACCATCGCTGCGGATGCGAGCAAGATTTTTTCCGAGCGATATAAGAGTCGGCGGCCCGATCGTGTCGCAAGTCCGACGCTAAGCACAGCTGCTGACTCCGCACTTGCGTCAACGCCGCTGGCGGAGGTGCGCCAATGACGAGAGGACGCATTTCTCGCGCCGAATATCTCGACCGATCGCTTTCGAGACAGCAGCCGTGGGCGTCTGAAGGGATTTCGCGCCGTACATGGGAGCGCCGAAGACGGCTTCAAAATAATGACGCAAGTCCGCTCGCGGCTTCGCCGGACCAGGCCGCTGTCGCAACTCCGGTTGAGGACGTACGCCGTCTCGACGAAGCACGCGCCGGCGTGGAAGCGATCTACCGACAAATGGAGGCCGAACGCGAGCGCCGGCCGCGATGGTGGGCGCAGCAGGTCGACGAAGCGCCAGATAGGATAGCGATTCCCAGTATCTTGACCGGTGAGACCGTCGTGATCCGGCTGGACGGCGCCGCCGCGCACAGAAAGCGCAAGCCTGCGGAACCCGCGCGCTTCTGGTGGGACGAGTAACGCGCCGAGCCCGCGCAAATCGATCGTGAAGCAACAAGGAGGCATGCAAGCAAGGGCGAGCGGTGTCCGCGTCTCCTCCATCTCTGATTTAGCGGCGCGGCCTGCGGGGTGCTCCCCATACCAGAAATCGAAACTGAAGCGGCCCAGATGGAGCTAATTGCTCATCATGAGCACTGACCCCTTCGATTTGCGAGACAGAAGTGAAGAACGCGCCAGAATGCGAAAAAAGGCCGAGCGACAAAAACGCTTTCTCCTCGAAATTTCCATGGGCCGGCCGCCGGTCCTGCTCGATTTTCGCGCGCGCTCGGCGCCGCGGGCTGGCGAACATGCGCGCGAACCGCCGCGATCGCTGCCTTGCCGTCAATCAGACCGGCAAGCGCCACATCGTCATCGCTCGCGCCCGCGACGGCCGTTCCGTTCCGGCTGTCTTCCGCTCGGAAGGCCACGCGCTCGATTTAATCCGCGCGCGCATCGTCAAGGCTGAATCATGGCGACGAAGCCGGCGCGGGGAACGCCCGCAGAGCTATTTTCGAGATGGTCGGACGCCGCGGATGGCGAGAACACGTGATCGTCTATCACATGTTCTTCGGTCGCCGTCGTCTCGACAATCTCAAATGATATCAAATGTTATGTCCTGAGCGTCTTGCTTCAGAAACTCGATTTGGAGATCATCGGACAACACAAGGACAACAAATCGGAATTTTCGTGCCCGAGACTGCCAAGAAACTACCGCCCAAAAAGAAGCGGAGATTCGGGCGTCCAAAGCACGCGCTTCGTCTAGCCAATCTTGCCCTCCCTGGGCTCGACCTTCGATCGCAGGAGGGTCGCCGTTATCGCGCGATCGTCGAGGAACTCGTCGCCGAATATGGCGAACGCGAGCTGACCAGACTGCGGGAACTCGCGGGGCTGCGAATCTCTCTCGAGATAGTCCAGGTGGAAGCCATGCGGGGCTCAGTTCGCGCCCGCGAAGACTCCGTGCGCATCTCCAACATCATCTGCCGCAGAGAAACTGAACTGCGCGCAAGAACGTCAGCGAAGGGCGCGAGCGCTGACACGACGCCCAGCCTCGCCGATATCGCCGCCCGCCATCGCAACGAAGGCGCGAGCGCATGAAGGCCCTCGTCTCCATGCGCGCCGCGCTTAGCGATCCCGATCTCTTCGGGCGCGTCCTGGAAGGCGAGTCTTGGGCGGCATGGCGCATTCTGCTCATCTCCGCTATGGGCGAGCCACTTTCCGAAGACGAGCGAGCCATCTTTCAAAGCCTCACGGGGCGCGAGCGCGAGCCGCTGGAGCGCGTTGAGGAACTGTGGGCCATTATCGGCCGCCGCGGCGGCAAAACGCGCGCAATCGCTGTCCTGGCAGCCTATATCGCGGCACTCGTCGACTTCAGCGACGTGCTGGCGCCCGGCGAGCGGGCGTCACTGCCGATTATGTCGGCAAGCGTGTGGCAAGCCGGCAAATGCAAGCAGTATTTGGACGGAATCTTCGCGAGCGTGCCCGCGCTTAGTAAGCTGGTCGAGAATGAGACGTCAGACACTATCAGCCTCTCGACGCAAGTCGACATTGAAGTCCGACCAGCTTCCTTCCGAACGGCTCGCGGCGGCACTTGCTGCGCGGTAATCGCCGACGAAGTCGCGTTTTGGCGCAGCGACGCCACTGCAAACCCTGACGTGGAAATCTTAAACGCTGTGAGGCCGTCCTTGTCGACGACGGGCGGGTTATTGGCCTGCATTTCATCCCCATATGCGCGCCGCGGCGAGCTCTATAACACTTGGAAGCGCGACTATGGCCCCGCCGGCGACCGCGCCGTCCTCGTCGCCAAGGCGCCGTCCAGGATCATGAATCCTTCGCTGTCCGAGAAGGTCGTCCAGCGCGCATATGAACGTGACACGGCGTCCGCCACGGCCGAATATGGCGCGGAGTTTCGCACTGACGTCGAAAGCTTCATCTCACGCGAGGTTGTCGAAGCAGCGGTCGTTCCCGATCGATTTGAATTGCCGCGCACAGGAAATCACGTCGCCTTCGTCGATCCATCGGGCGGCTCTGCCGACGACATGACGCTGAGCGTGGCGCATCTCGAAAAGAACAACGTCGTCGTCGACTGCATCCGCGTCGCGCATCCTCCATTCTCGCCTGATAGCGTTGTCGCCGACTTCGCCGCGACTCTCAAAAGCTATGGCGTCTATCGGGTCGTCGGGGACCGCTACGCGGGCGAATGGCCACGCGAGCGGTTTCGAGCACATGGCATCCATTATCAGCCGAGCGAGAAGGTTAAGTCGGACCTGTACAAGGAATGCCTTCCGCTGTTCAACGCCCGCCGCGTCGAGTTGCTGGACCATAACAAATGCGTCGCGCAGCTTTGCGGGCTCGAGCGGCGCACCGCCCGCGGCGGAAGGGACAGCATCGATCACGCGCCGAACGCGCACGATGACATCGCTAATAGCGTATGCGGCGCGGTCGTGATGGCCGCGGCGCGTGTTGGGGCGGGCGTGAAAGTGTCATGGCTGAGAGTTTGAAGGAGAGGACAAAACGATGACACTGGCAGAACTCAAATCCGCGCGCGCGACGGCGGGCAGCCGCTACACCGCCGCGATAGTCGAACTGCAGGCGGCCCTCGTCGACTTGGCGGCGCTGGACACCGCGCTGAGCAATCGAAACGTCGATGCAGGCGGTGGTGAGCAGCGTACTTTCAACCTTCGGAAGCTCCCAGAATCGCTCGCCGATCTCGAGCACGCCGAATTCGCCCCGTCCTTGCGCGCGCGGCTCGCCGATCAAATCGCGTCCGCGCGTAACAATTACGTCGCTGGAGCTACACCATGATCCATACAGCAACCGAACTACGCATAAGGCAATTCCTCGGCCGCCTCCCGTCGAGCGCGCCGCCGGCGGCTGCTTGGAACATCGAAACCACGCTCCGGCTCGCCGATCGATTTCGCGAAAAGGCGGCGGAGATCCGTCGCGACGAAAAACTCTCAGCGCAGGGCCAGCGAGAGCAAATTCTCGTTGTTGCGTCGAATGGATTCGCCGAACATTACGGTCAACTTGTCAAGGAAGCCGACGGGGCGCTCACCGGCGTTGCAAGCGAGGTCGCTGGCCTTCGCAAGCGGGCTCTGGATGTGCTGGGCGATTTCTCAGCCGGCCTTCAACGCGAAGTTCGGGTCTATCTGCGGAGCCTGAACGAAAGCGATCGCCGGCGCCTTGTGCTCGAGACCGAAGAACCGCTCGTCCTGGTCAGCGTTCTCAACGCTCCCGCTTTTCTGAGCGGGCTGAACTCCGAAATGTACGGCCACGTCGAGCAGCGCGTTGTCGAAAATGCGTTCGGCGCCCGTCTCAAGGAGCTCGAGGTCGATCACAACGCGTGGGAGAACGCGGCCGCGGCGTGCGAGATCGCCGCGAACGAGATCGCCAGAGAGGCGGAGATCACCGTCGAGGGCTTCAAAAAGCTGACGCTGCCGTCCGGGCGGTCCGACGCCGCATAGCGCCTGCTGAAGGGCGCGCGTGGCGGCGGCGGGTTTCCTCCCAGCCCGCCGCTGCTCATATGCGAAGAGACGAAATGACGACGCTGAGGGGATCGGGGGAAGGCAAAGACGCGCTCGCACGGGCGAAGCGTTATCTGCTGTCGTTCGATCAATCGCAGGTGATCGACGACCTGGCCTTGAAGCTTGCAGGCGTTCCGGCTGCGGAAAAGCGCGCCAATATCAGGTCGGCGGCCAAGGAACTCGCGGCTGAATTGCATCGCGGCGGCGCCTCGCAGGAATTCATTCGAGCCGCGCGGGCGACGTTTGAAGTCTTGCTGTTTGAAAAGATAGCAGTCGCCGAAGCGGAGGGATCATCATGCCGGCGCCAATAAGCCTCGGCGACTTTGCCGCGCATTTGCTCGGCGCCGAGGCCGATATAAGAGCAGCCCAAGAGGCGGCGATCGTGCGCGCCTGCAAGAAGGTTCGGACGAAAGCGCGCACTCTGGTCGGCGTCCCGCAGCCCGAATGGGCCGCGCTCAAGGAAGCGACGATGGCCGATCGCGTTCGGAAAGGCTTTCCTGCCAATGAGCCGCTGCTTCGGACCGGCGAGCTGCGCGACTCGATTGATTGGGCCGCGCCGGCATGGGAAAATCAAACCACGTGTGTCGGCTATGTCTTTTCGAATGATCCGATCGCAGTGTACCAGGAGTTGGGGACCGTCTCGATTCCGCCGCGGCCGTTTATCGGTCTCGCGGCGATGGGGCTCGAGCTGCAAATTCACGAAATGATGGGTCGAATGGTCGCCAGCGCGATAATGCATGGCGGACGTGAAACCAGCGCATGGCGCCGCGCGTTTCACACCCTTCGTCGCGCGTGGGATCAGGCGCGCGACGAGCTGTTCGAATTGGACGAGCACGACGAGAAATTACGACGCGCCTGACCATCACCATCGTTCTCGCACTTGCCGCGGCACCGGCCTTCGCGGGCGACTGTCGCTACGGCTCGTTCGCGGACCAGTCGGTCGGCACCTGCGATAATGGCTACTCCGAAACACACGGCCCCCGCGGTTCCCGCTCGTACGGCATTCGCAACGGAGGCTTCGAGCGCTATCCCCGCCAGGTCGTTCCCGCATGGGCGCTCGAGCGGCGCGAAGCGAAGTAGGCGCGTCAGAGCCTGCTCTGACGCGCCTCTAGCCGCCAAATGGAGGAGGCCCTCTGGCGGGAGCCGACCCCGAGCTGAGCCCAACGTCGGTGAACCATTGATTATTAGAAGAAGAGGCCGAGGCAGCCACCGGCAAGACCGCCGACGACAGCGGCGGCGACCGTGTTGGCAACGCCGCCAAGAGCAAAACTCGCGAGCCCGCCGATAATAACGGCGCCGATACCAGCGAACATGTAGACGTTCGATGTGATTTCGAGTTCTTTGGCCATGATCATCTCTCCCTTTTGCTTTGAGATTTGTCCATGAGTCTTTATCTTCAGGCTCTTCTGTCCCCACAAGTGGCGACATGCGTCATTTCGACGCGGCCGGAGCTTAGCATAAGAGGGGTTGCTGTCTAGCGGCGAGCCGGGCTTTTCGGCTCCGGGCCAGCCGCCGGTTTTCTCGACGCAGGCGCCTCCCGCCCCCGCCTGGCTGCGTGCGGCGAGGTGCCTAATTGACGTTCGATCCCCTTGCGCCCACAGACTCCCGCATGATCCGCGCCCCGATCGCTAATGCCGTGATCGCGTCCATCGTCGTCGCAGAGATTTTGGGCGGCATGATGCTTTTGCTTCAGCTTCAGCACTGACGGTTCATCAAAACGCGCGGGCTCGAGCATCCTATCGTTCTCGACAAGGACAGCCGCATTCTCGATGGGTTAACCTCCTCGGCGCGTGCAGGCTGGCTGGGGTCGAGCCCAGCTTCACGACCTACGAAGGCGCCGAACCTGAAGGCTACGCCTTGGAGGTCAATGTCTACCGCCGGCACATGCCCAAGAGCGCCAGGGCGATGGCCGTCTCCATGCCGTTCCCCGACCCTGAAAGCGCATCAGCGCGCAGGGCGGTCCCGGAAAGGCGATGAATAATTCAACCGTATCCGTCGGGCGGACGCGTCGCGGAAGGCTTACGGCTCTCTTTTTGAGCGTGACCGAAATCTCCGGCGCAACAAGGCATCATCGCAAGTTTGTCTATGACGGGGGTAAAGCGCAGACAAGAAATGTGCCCCGGCCATTTCGGCCGGGGCTTTCATCTTCACTTCAGCCGCATGTTCTGCGACGGCGCGGCGGACGGCGTCGGGACCGTCGGCAGACTGGCGGCGATCGCCTTTGCGGCGTCGCTGCAGGTTGGGTGGCCCCAGCCTGTGGCGCTGACGCCTGGCATTTGCCCCGGCTGCGGCGTGATGTCGTAGACGATATTGTCCGGCCGCGCAGTGTCGCCGGAAACGCCGCCCGGCACGTAATCCAGCTTGAGGAGATGGCGCGTCTTCAGCCAATATTGTGATCGGCGCAGGACGAGTCGCCAGAGACGCCGAAGTAGCCGATCAACTGGCCGCCGGACGCATAGAGCCCGAGCCCGCCGCCGAACACATTCACGCCGCCGACCTTGCCGCCGACCATCGGATCGTTCGGCTGGCCATTATTAGCGGAATTGCCGCCATACGCGACGCCGACATCGACGGGGTTGGAATGCTGCAGGCCATAGAGCGAGCCGCCCGGCTGCGTCGCGCTGTAAAGATTGGCGGTCGACAATGCGAGGCCCGGTAGACTGAAGGCATTGGCGGTATTGGCCTTCTGCGCCGAGATGGCGCGGCTGCCGGGCCATTGGTCGCCGCGATTGCCGCCGGTGAAGGCGACCGCACAAACGACGCCGTCACGATTTACGATTGTCCCCCACATGTCGAGATTGAAGCCGCCATTGGCCGTATTGCGCGCAGCGACGAGGGCAGCGCGCAGTTGCGTTTGGCTCGGAAGCCCGGCGCAGGCGTTATGGCCCGCTCCCGCCGATTGCGCGAACACCGGCGACGCGGAAATCACGCCGCTGAAAAGCGATATAACGGCAATTCCAAGTTTTTTCATGCTCCCCCTACCCCAATATCAGAAGTTTGCGAGTGCCAGACATAATCCCGCCGATATTCCCCAGATGGCCGACGGAGCTTTGTCCGGGATTCGCCGGATAAGCCGCGCGTCGGTTTTGCCCCAACTGATAAGCTCAGGCAAGCTCGCTGCTCAGGCGCCGCAAGTTCAACGAGGCGTCAAGGATTTTGCGGCTCGCCGCAGACACGATGACCGGACATCCGGAGCGAGAAACAGTCCTGAGATGGGCAAGGGAGGCCCGTCTGGAGGCGATTCTGCGAACTGAAGTGAAAGATCAAATCCGACTTCGTCCGCCGGCGGGCCGAGTCTGTCGGACGCAACATTGAACGTGCCTGACCGCTCCGCCATCATGCGGGACGCGCACAAGCGATTCCGAGACGGCCGCCGTCTCGGGCTCGGCTGGACCTTCCGCCGGTGTCTTCGCACTGCATGGGCGGCGGCTAAGGCCAGGGCGACGATTGCCGAGGCAGAGCCGGGGCAGGGATCGCGTTTGAGCGATTCCCCTGTGCGCAAGGCGGTCTGATGATAAACCTCGCTCAGCGGGCTTCTCTGGCCCGGCGATTGCGACTCACGTCGCGGCGATGTAGAACACCGGAAGCGATCTTCCCAAGAAAGCCAACGCCCCGAGCCCGGATGTACGGCCGGGGCGTTTTGCGTTGGCTGGCGCCTAATGCTTCGTCGCGATGCGCTCAATGGCGTCAACTAATGCCGTCGGAGCAGCCATGATACGCCGGACTACGCGCGCCGGCATTCGCGCGACGGTTCGAACCGTTGAAGAGGTTGCGATGGCTTTCGCAGTGGAAACAATACGCTGCATGAATGACCCTTGCCCGCTTTGCGCCCATTTCCTGGCCCCAGGCGAGCAATGATCGTGCCGTTGCTTTCGTTAAATTTCAGGCATTCGGCAGTCGCCAGAAACGCCCCGACCGTGGATGTAACGGCGGGGTGTTTTTGTTAGGCAATTTATTGGTTTATCTTTATTTAACCGTTCCGCGAGACCGTTGAGATCAATGCTCACGCTAGGCGAATCAGCCATGCTGTGCTGTAAGCGGGAACGAAAAGATTGCGAATTTCGTTCTTATGGGGCTTGATTGGCAGTCAAAAGGGGAGGGCGCATCCCGTGAAAAAGACACCAAAGGAGCCAGAAGGATTTATCGCTCTGGAAAACCCCTTACGGCTCGTTTTTGAAGCCCCCAAGTCGGAGCGCAATCTCCGCGGGTCCACGATTTTTCCCGACCCGAAAGGGCGCGATCATGACGACCGAAGAAAAACCGACGCCAAAAATTCAGTTTCCACGCAGCGCGCTTACGCCGTATCAATCTCCCAAATACTGGGTTAAGGAGAAAGACAGGTATCTGCGGCAATTGCTGATATCCGACATCGAGGGCGCCACTGGGCGCCCTTTGTTTGTCTATTTTGCTCAGCTGGATCAAGTCATAAATCACACAGATCCTGACGATCTTTCAGAGATATTGTCTGGCATCCAAGGCGACGAAGCCGATTTTTTCATCCAAACTCCGGGCGGCAATGTTGACGCGACCGAAAAGCTCATAGGCATCCTTCGCCAGCGTTTGAAATCCTGGCGTGTGATCGTTCCTAGCTGGGCAAAATCAGCCGGGACAGTTATTGCGTTATCGTCAAACGACATCGTTCTCGGCATCAATTCCGAACTTGGGCCGATCGATCCCCAATGGATTTCGAATGGGTTGAATATTCCGTGCGAAATCCTCGGAAGTGACCCTACGCAACCGCATCACATCCAGCAGCTCGCCCAGTTGGCCGTCAAACGAATGAGGCAGCTCGCATTCAATCTCCTCCAAAACGGGATGATGAGCGGCAAGGGGAAACAAGAAATCGATGATGTTTTGGCGAAGATATCCAGCACCAATGGTTATATGTCACACGGTGCTGTGATCGACTTTTCAGAGGCGAAAGCCCTAGGCCTGAACGTATCATTTTTGCAACCAGACGATGAATTGTGGAAGCAGCTCTGGCTGCTGTATTGCATGTATGATTACGACACCAAAGCGAACAATATCGGCAGAATCATTGAAGGCGAAAAGTTCAGTATTTCTCGCCCGAAATGAGTTTCGTGCCGGCCCCACCGCGCCGGGATGATGGGCTTTTTCACGCTGAAATCCACGTCGCGGGATCCGCGAAATCAGAGCTTCGCTTCCACCGTCAGCGCCCTTGCGATCGACTGCGCCACGGCCTTGGTGCCGGCGCCTGAGAGCCGATTGACGAGCGCGCGCCGGCCAAGCTCCGAGCGCTCAAGATGATCAGGGCGTCTTGCGCTGCCCGCGGCCGTGGGATGCGGCGCCGCCTTTCGCGCCAGCTTGCGACGCAAGTTCAGGACTTCTCGAGAAAGTCCGATTAGCGGGGGCGACGGCTTTTCCACCCTTCTGCCCAGCGGTAGCAGCGAGTTCGGGGTATTGCGAGAAACTCCGCTTCTCAGCAGGAACGCTCCTGCCGCCCTTACTGGCAATCGCACGTTGTTGCTCGGGGCTCATAGAGGCGAACCCGCGCTTAGCCTTTGTTTTCGGCTGTTTTTCCATGTTCTCGCTCGATTTTCCTTTGCGCGCTGCGCTGCGAGATTCCGGGGCTGGCCGATCAAGTCAGCGAGCCGGTGAAGCTCTTCCCAGCAAAGATGCTGTGTGAAGCGGCCGCACATGGTTCCGGCTTTCACTCTCGCAGCGCATTATAGCCGTCTTTAAAGCCATCGAGGGTCAATATGTGGCGAAGTCCCTCGCCGGGATTAAGATAGATCGTTACCAGCATAGTTTTGCCGCTGAGCATCTTGCTTATTAGGTCGTTGCTGATAGGGCCTTCAGCAGCACAGGTGATTTCCGAGCATCTGTAGAATGGCAGCCTTCCGAATTCATGCTCATCGACTTTGATCCCCGCGCCCTCCAGCAAGAAAGTTTTCGGTGGAGCGAAAATCTGGATCACTCCGTTGGGCATGGCTGGCACTTTTCTGACGCCCACCATTATGCCGACGCTCGGCTGTTCCTCTGAAATCACCTGTTGGACCAAAGCGCATGCCTTGACATTCGATGTCGACGCCGCGCACTGGATTTCCCAAGCGCCATATTTTGAGATTTCAGGTTGCTGCTGCGCCTCCACGGCGCTCATTGAAAAAAGAGCGAAGGAGAGGCAGGCAAGAGCGCTAACCGATGACCTTCTACTGTATTGCATTCGAGTGCCTTCCCATGGCGCGATGCTCGCGCCTTAGCCCCTCACTAAGGCCTCGCCCGATACGGGGGCCAATCCGGCATGACCTGCACCTCCCGAGCACCGCATTCGGTGCAGACGAAGCGCCGCGTCTTCGGAAGATCAACGAAAATGAAGCCTGCCAGAGCCTCGATCGCTTCGAAGGGCACGACTCCGTAATGTTGGCAGGCGCGGTTCAAACACCACACGCGCGCCGCCTGGACGCGCTCAGCGCGAAGATCGGCGATCGTCGGAGCGGCAGGGTGCATGGCGCAAGAATAGGCCGCCTCTCACCGCCGCGCGAGGATTCCGTGTCGTATCCAAGCCGGGTCGCCCGGCCGGCGACGACCGGACTTTTTCGTGCGGGGAGGGTCGGACAACGAAATTTCTCGATTGTTGTCCCAGGCGTTGTCCTGATCGGATTTTGCCGCTGCCGCGGCCCGAAAAATCTGATCTAACTAACTGAAT
>JAXMCY010000051.1:0-14896 GCA_046349135.1 Methylocystis sp.
AGAAGCAGTTGAAATCATTAGATAATTTGTTCTTTTGATTTTTCTACGCGCGAACCGGCGCACAAACAAAAACGCCCCGCCACCGCGTCGACGGTGAATCGATCCGAACTCAAGTCGCAACTATTGCGACTTGATCGCTCGCTGAATGACGCGCTCTGACTTGCCAATTGACGCGGCCGCATCGGCTGTGAAGCGGTCGGCAATCTGGTTGTCGCCAATTTGGCGACAAGCATGTTGGTTGCCCTTGAACGATTCGTGCTTCGTCTCGGGATGCAATTCTTCGTAGATCGCCTTGCGCCGCGCCGTCTGCTCCGCCCGATCGGCCGCTTTCGTCCTCTCTGTTACGGGACGACGTAAAGCAGGACGATGGAAATCGTCCCCGTTCCGCCCGCATTCGCCGCCGCGTTGATCGTCATGGTGATGATCGTTTCATTGGTGAATGCTTGCGGGCCGGTATCGGCAAGAACCGAGCCCGTCACGGCAGGCAGCCAATAATTGATCCCCGCCGACATCGACAGATTGCCAGCGGAAAAAGCATCTCCGGTCACGACGCCGAAATTGCCGAACCCGTCAGGATTCGCCACTTCGACGCCATTCGCCGCCCAGCCGATATCGAAGTCCAGCGCTTCCGTGCCAGTGTCGAGATCATCGCCCATGATCCATCCGCCGAGAACCACCGCGCCGGCCGGAAGCCGGCAAAGCTGGACGGTGTCGGTCGAGAGCGCCGACGCCCACGTATAAGAGCCATAGGCCGCGCAAAGATCGCCGGCTCCGTCGCCCTTAAAGACGGGGAAAGTCGCCTTAGCGCGATCCGCAGTAAGAGTTGCCATTGTTTTCAGTCCTTCAGATTAGAGAAAAAGGCGGGGATGCAAACGAAAAATCTGCGTTTGCATCCCCGCCCTCATTGTCGTCAGGTCGTCGCGAAATAACCGGTCACGCAACCATGGTCGACTAGGTCGTCACGGTCGCTGACGCCCCTACCGAACTGCATCTTGCCGATGCCGTAGATTGCCTCGATCGCCACGCCCGGCTTGTCGCCGTAATCGAAGGTCTGTTGCCTCGATGTCCAGCGCTTCGCGTATGCCGCCCCGAGCGCCTGCGCCCCGCAAAGGAAAGCGCAGCCAACGGCCGTGTTGCCGCCGTTGCCCGCAATGTTCAGGCCGCCTGCAGTGGCAAGAACGTCATACATTTCGTGAACTTCCTTGATGATGACGCCGTTCCAAAGCAAATCGCCGCCCTGGAAGAGACGGTTGTTTTCCATCTCAAGGTTCACTTCACGCTGAGCCTGCGTGATCGTTGCGTTACTCTGCAGATCGCGGAATAGGCGCGGATCGGCATACAGCACAAAGTAATGCCGTCCGTTTGCAGCGATGCGAACAGGCCGAATACGCGGCGACGCCGTCGTTAGCGCCATGAACTTCATCAGCGAGATGGCGTCAGTCGTCAACTTGTCGGCGGTCGTATCGCAGTTCGCCAGAGAAGCGCTGTGATCATTCGCCGAGTTGTTCGAAGTCGCAGCGCCGAACAGCACGCGGTCGGCGTTATCGACCAACCACGCATCCTTCTGCGCCTCGGAAGCCGAGGAATAGTTGACGCCGTTCTTGGACGCGAGCGCCTCGATGATGAGGGTTTCGGTGTCCTTCAGCGACCATTCCTTGAGAACAACCTTCGACGCTTCGCGCAGAGAAATTGCCGAGAACTGTTCGTCAATTTCAGCAACGCGAACGCCGTTGCGCCGCTTGTTCACAGTCAAATCGAACGAGCGGGACGCCATATCCTCTTCGTTGCCTTCCAGCGTCGACGATCCGAGAACCGCCGCATTGGTCAGCTTGTTGACGAGCGCAAAGTTAATGCGATCGCCCTTCTTTTTGGTCAGGTTTTCTTTGACCTGAATGATGTTGGATTCGTTCGTTCCCATCTCGGAAGCGAAACGATTTTCCGTCAGATACTCCGTGAAGAACTTGTCGTCCCACTGCTCGGCGGTAAGACCGGCCGAGACATATGTGTCTGCCATTGGAGTGTTGCCATTCGCATGGCGGGCGAGCGCTTGGCGTCAGCCCGCGCGTGTTCGATTGGCGACCGCTCACGATCGCCGGCGAACATGCATTGGCAGGGGCATGGACCCACGCGCCCGGTAATGCCCGGCGGCGGCATTTGCGCGAGTTGGCAGGGTCGCGCTCCCACATCGCCCGTTAAGGTCGGCGACACCTCATGCGCTTAAACAGGAGCAACCTCGCGGCTTCTCTGTTCAAGCGCCAATCGCGCAGGAGCTAGTTCTGCTTCCCGCGCTAAGCTCATAGCCTGCGCATTTTTGTGCCTCGCGCCGGCTCGTTTGTCTTCAATCTCCGCTAGCGCCTGCATGTGCTGAAGCTCCGGCGGCAGTTGATACTGAATGTCGCCGCCTCCAGCGTGCTGCGCCCGCGCCATGTTCAGCGTGGCCATGCTCTCCTTTTCGGCCACTTCGGCGACGGCGCCTCGCATTTGAAGCTGCGACCTCATCTGCATCGCCTGCGCATTCTCTTGCTCGCGCGCTTCCATATCCTTCAAAATTTGCTGCTTCACCTTCAGATTCGGCGAAGCGCGAACGATCGATTTGAACGGAATTTCTCCGTTCGCGTCGAACTTCTTCAATTCGACTAGCGACTGGAATTGCTCGAGCTGTGGGCTAAGCGCGTCCGGCGCCTCGTCAATGATGATATCGCAATCAAGCTCGCTAATATTGCCTATCACGCCGGCAATGCGCCCATGCATGGACGGGTCTTGAACCATAGCGGCATGCACACGCATCGGGTCGACGTTCATGCCGACCCATTTGATATTGCGTTCGTCGTCTGTGACGCGCAGCCATTTCTCGGCCGTCCAATACTGGCGAATGCGATCCCAAATTGCGCGAAACACCCTGATGTCGAGATCAGCCAGACGATCCGTCAAATGCGCCAGTTGGGTCATGCCGCCCTGCTGACTGGCAATGATTGCGCGACCAGAGGCAGCTACGCTGCCCGAGGTTTTATCGCCCATCTCAGTTGCGTTTGGCCCCTTGATGTCAATGGCGCCCTTAGCTTCCTGCAAAAGTTGAAATTGCGCAGTAGCTAGCTCCAGCCCGCTAACGGTTATCGCCCGCCTGTCTGAAAGCGCGCCAGGAGCATATTTGACCGCCCCATCTGGCCGGGCGAATTCACGGCGCGCCGTCTCGACATCGGCGAATGCCCCATCTTCAAAATGAAGTTGGTTCACGCTCATTAAATGCAGCGCCTTCGAGCGACGCTTGTTGACCTCATCCTGCAACGGGATCAATTCCCGGACAAAGCCAAAGCGATTGTTGTCACGATCCACATACGCGCTCGCGAAGAACAATTCGCATGCGCTCTCGCCCTTGTCGGTGACATAAGGCGAGGGGCCAGACTTCAGAATGCCGCCCTTCGTGAACTCGGCAAAATGCCAGTTCTCGTCGCGCTTGATCCAAATCTGGCAAATCCGGACGCGTTTGCGCTTCTTGTCCGCCCACAGAGAGAATTTCGGCTTGTCGTCGTAAGTCTGCGACGGCGCGCTAGACATTGTCATGTCGAGCGCTTCCTTGCCATCCGGATACATCGCCAGCGCTTCGTCGTAATCCTTCCAGATCACAATGCCGAGATAACCCGCATCAGAAAAATCAGCCTCACTGGAATGAGGGTCCCAGAACATGCGGTCCCAGGCTACACGCCCAAGCGCGACCTCAATGCCGGGGCGCCCGCCATAATCGATCGCTTGCTTGACAGAGACCGAGATGCCGCCCGCGCCTTCAATGAGAAGATTGCGCCAAACCGCAGACCGCTTGGCATTGTATTTCTGCTCCTGCGCGACATAGCGCAAAACTTCCGTCGCCGCGTCAGCGTCAACCTCATGTAACGGTGTCCGTGGCAATGCCTTCGGGTCTATGCGCTGCTGCTTCTCGACGCCGTCGAGATAATCGACCTTCGTCTTTACGATGTTGTCGGTGACGATCGGCTGGCCGCGCTTCTTCAGCTTAGCTTCCTCATCTGCAGACCACTGCTTGTTGTCGACATAATCACGATCACGCTCGGACAGCAGGCGCGCGGAATAGCTAGAGTCCTCGCTCTCCTCGAACATGCGACACAAATCGCCAACGTCGAGACGCCCGTCGCTGCGGCCCTCGTCATCGTCGAAATTCAGGCCACGCGCCATGACACTTCTGCCTCATCGTTATCGAATAGCCTGTCCCAGCGGTCAGTCTTCACCAGCTTCAATGTCTTCGCCGCCACGCCCGGCTGCATCTTGTCGAGCAATTGGCCAACTAACCCAAGGCTGTCACATTGATCGTCGTGCTTGCCGGCAGGGAAGGCCAGCATTTCCGAGCACAACGCAGCTACCCACGCAGCGTTCGCTGGAAGATACAGGCCATGGCTCGCCGCATAGCCGCGAATGCTCTGAGCGCGAATGCTCTTGTCGCCCTTCGTCGGGAAAGTGTCGATCGCCACATAGGCGCGGCGCTCGCGCTGACGGCGCTCAAGAAACGGACCGACGCCTGATCTGATCTGGCCGGTCTCGAAAGCCCACGCCATCGGCCGCCAGTCAGCGACAAGGTCGCAGAAACTCTCTACCCAAACGTCGGAAGACGCCTGCTTGCGCCACAGATCGAGCACATACAGATTGCCCACCGGGTCCAGCCCGACGACAATGTGAACCGTGTAATCGCCCTTGTCGGCAGACACCGCGAAATCGCTCGCGCCATAAACCCGGAGCGTGTCTCGCGCCGGAGCCTTCTCGTAAAACTTAAGCCATTCGTCCTTGAAATAATCGCCGTCGGAAACGCTCGGAGCCTGCTGAAACAGCGCGCTCCACATCATAGGCGAAACTTCACGCTGTCGATCGCGCAGGAATTGGCCGTAGGCGTAATCGCTGTCGTCATCCCACAGATATTCGCCTGGCTCGCGGCCAAGGATGTCGTCATCCCCCGCAATCGCCGAAATATCGATAATCCTGCCACGGATGTTTCCCGCCTCGATCTTCTCTATCAGCCTTCCGTGAACATCCTCTTCGTGCCAGCGCGTCGCGATGCCGATGCGCTTTGCGCCCGGCTTCAGACGCGGCGAAAAATCGTCCAGATACCAGCTCCAACGGTTGTTTCGAACCGTCTCGCTCCAAGCGTCCTCGCGCGAGCCAAACAAATCGTCAGTGACGCCGAGATCGGCGCGATAACCGGCCACAGAACCGCCCGCCCCAAGCGCCACATACTCGCCGCCGGCCGTCAGAGAGAAGTGATCGGCCGCAGCGCTCGTCGGGCTAACGGAAATCCCAAGAAACGCGCTGTCCTCGACAATCATGTTGCGAACACGCCGTCCCCAACGTGACGCAAAATCCGCGCTATGCGTCGCAAACAACACATTCGCCAAAGGATTGCGGGCCAGAAACCACACAGGCAGCAAAAGCGAAATATACGTGCTCTTCGCGCTACCAGGCGGAGCGTGAATTAATAGCACCTGCTCGTCAGACGACAGAAACTTCTCGACTTCGCCGCATATCAATAAATGATGCTTGGCGAGCTTGAAGCCGCGATGCATCCCATACGCCACAAGAGAACGCTTGGCGCGCCGGCGCTCCTGCTCTTGCTCAAGGCGATGTTCAAGGTCCTCGAGCACGCCTATCTCGCAAAAATATCTTGAAGAGGCTTCGGTCCTGACCACGCCGGGCCGTGCCTGCCTGCAACGCTGCGAGCAGCAGAAAAATTCGACGGCATTACCGGACGCTGAGGCTGCGCAGCCGGCGCAGACCAAAGGCCCCACTCAGATAACGCAGCCGCCGCCGCGCTAGCCGGGTCTTGAGCCGACCGATAAATCTCAGCCAGCCGCGTCGTCAGCGGATGACCATTCTGCACCATCCAACCGACCGTCGCGTCAAGCGAATTGAAAGCCTCCGCACCATACTTCGACGCAAAGGCGCTCTGCGAAGCCTTCTCGAAATTTGAAAACTCCGCCGCAGCCAACTGCTGCTCGCGAGCGTCAAGCGCGCTCTGACGCGCCTGCAATTCGTTCGACGCCGCATTAGCCGCAGGATCATGCTGCTTGCCAGACAAAACATCGTCAAGGCTCGGACGGCGATACAGCAGCCCTAGCTGCTCAAGATAGCCAATCGCTATCTCCGGATCGCCGGTCACACGAGCAAGTTCGTCAACTTCAGCTTGTTGCGTAGGCGACAGGCGATTAAGCGCCGCATTAATCTCGGCGATCTTCTCTGGACCAAGCCGGGCCGTGAGGGCGTCGTATTTCTCCACATACTGCTGACGCTGCGGAGAGACAGGATCAGCGGGCGCAGCGGGAGCGCCAGGAGCAATTATCTCATCAAGGCCAAGAGAAGCCTCGTCATACTCAAACTTCTCGGCCCGGTATCGCTCGATCTCATCCTCAAGCTCTTTTACCTTCGCCGCGTCCCGCTTCTGACGCTCCCGAACCCGCTTCAAAACGCCAAGCGGAACCGTATCGTCAGAAGCGCTAGCATCCGACTCCCGCACCTCAGACGACTCAGCAGGCGAAGAGCCAGGATCATGGCCAATAATCGCGTCAAGCGGCGTCGCGCCTTCTGTCGGAGCCGTAACTGCGTCGGTCTCAGTCATGCCGCCCTGTCCACTTCGCTAGCAAGGCGCTGAAATAGCGATTGCGTCGCTTGCGCATGCACCCTAGCTGTCTCGCGTTCCGCCTCTCTGCGGGCTTCGTATGCCTCGTAAAGACCATGCTCATCGAGAAACGAGCGCAGCCTCTCAACTTCAGCCTCGGCGACGCGCGCACGCTCTCGCGCCTGCCTCAACGCAACAAGAGGGACCGTCCTGTCATCGATCATCAGACCCTCGCTTCCGGGCCATGCGGGGATGGAAGCTGCGGCAGCGCGCCTTCACGGCGCAAACGATCCACAACAGCGCTCCGAACGTATTCCGACTTATTCACGTAGTTGGCGGTCGCTCGACGGCCGATCGCGTCCAGCAGTCCAGGCGGGCAAATAAACGTCAGTCGCTCACTGCTCAGACCTTCAGTCTCTTCGGACATCTTTCCCTCTTGGTTGTTCATCGGCTGAAATACCGCCCGCCAAGGAAGCCGGAGCCCTGGAGCAACCGCCCTGTGACATCGCCCACCGCGCCGCCAAGTGGACCGCCGAGCAAGTTTCCGCCTAGTTGCAAGCCGCCTGCAATCGCCCCGCCAATGCCGCTGCCTTGCTGCGGCTGCGGCTGATAAGGCTGCGAGAGATTATTCCCGACGTTACCCCAAAGATTCGCCTGTCCCTGGCCGTTCTGCATATCCAGTCCGGCAAGCGTGCCTTGGCGTCCGGTCTGGCCCTGCGCCGCGCCAAAGGCTGCATCAGCGATCCCGCCAAGGCCAGTGAGCCATTTGCCATATTCCTGATTGGCAATACCCTGGCCAAATTTGAGCAAGTCCTGCTGCTGATTACCGCTCCCGAGCATCCCGCGCGCGGCGGCGGATCGATCAAGCGCCTTCAAGCCCTCATCAAACGAGAATCCATATCCAGGCGAGGTCGTAAAAGCATCCCGAGCACGTTGTGTTCCAGCCGATCCGCCCAGCCCATAGGCGTCGGCGACTAATTGCGGCGCGCCCCCATAAGCTTTCGTGAAGGGATCATAGTAGTTCGTGTCAAAGCGTCCGATCGCGTCGTTGTGCGCCTTGTCGAGCGCGCCTATGCCCTGTTGCGCGCCGATTAGTTGCCAGAGCGCGGAAAGATTGTTGCCAGCCATGCGCTCAATATCGCACGCCGCATCAACTTCCGCCACATTATTTGTGCGTAGAGTTAGACGTAGAGAGACGTTCGGAGAAACAATCTCTGAAATTACTTGTTGATTTCATCGATTTCGGCGGACGAAGGCTCCGCCTGGCCCTCAATCACAGTCGCGCCATCAGAGCGCAAGAAACCCTCAATCCGCTGAAACAACTCGCCAGTGTCGCCGGTCGCGCCAGAAGCGCGGATCGTCGCCAATAGGCTCTGAAGCGCCTGCAAGCTCTCGTCGTCCAAAGCCGCGAGCGGGTCGGCGTTTTCCACCTTGATGAAAACGTCCTTCGGCAAAAGCCCATAAGCGATCGACGCCAGCTTCGATGGCTCGTCTTTCACCAAGCGGCGCAGAACATCCTCACCGTGCTCGTCCCATACCTTCGCCAGGTCCTTCAGCAGCCTGTCCGCTATGCGGCGCTTGTTCGTCATAGTAGGGCCGGTCGGATTAGGGCTTGGACAGCCTGGCAGCCATCTACCCCGGCTATCGCGTGAGGCGTTATCAGTCACGTTTATTTCTCCACCGGGAAGTAGCGGGAAGAAGCGGGAAAAGTTCACGGCAATTCCCGCCCCAAGAGGGAGAGGACCGGGAAGTAGCGGGAAGAAGCTCTATAAGAGCTTCCCGCATTTCCCGCTCCCGTGGGGTTTGCTTTGACGAGGTGCTGAATTGTGGGAGTTCCCGTTTATCAGTCATGCGAGCCAGAGGACGCGCTCCCCGTCTTTCTCGGCGGCGAGAAGTCGCTTGGCGTTGAGATTGTTATTAATCGCGTTATTGAAGGCCTTGCGTCGGCGCTCTGCGAGTCTTTCTGGCGTGTCGCCATCACGTGGCTTCTCGGCGATGCGTGCGTAGTAGCGCTCGCGGACTATTTCGTCGGACACGACTTTGATGAGTGGCCCGTCTGCGAATGGCCGGAACATTTCGCCGGCTTCGTCTATGACTTGCGCGACGGTGTCCATGAATAGCCGCTGTTGCGCCGGGATGGATTTGACCCTTTCAGCGCTCTTGGCCGGTGGCGAATCTGTCCAGTCGACGACGGCGGAGCGGACGGGCTGGCCTTCGGGGTCGTCGCCTATGTAGATGTCCGTGAGGGTGAATCCGTATTCCTGGCCGCTGTCCATGTCGCGCTGTTTGGTCACTTTGATCGCGCCGGCCGTTACCTCGATTTCGGTGTCGGTTGCGGCGCGCAGCAACGAGTGGCCGCGAGCGCCCCGCGCTGCGTCCTTGCCGATGTGGTGCACGTAGGTGAAATGGGCGCCGGTCTCGGCTCTGATACGGTCAGCGGCGACGACGATGCGGCCCATGTCGACGGGCGAATTTTCATCGCCGCCGGCCAGGGCGCGCGACAAGGTGTCGACGACAATCCAAACGCATTTCTCGCCGGTCTCGGCTTCTGCGTCGCGAATGAGCGCGAGCAGGTCCTTCAGGTTCCCGTCATTGCTGCGCAGATCGATCGGGAAGCGCACGAGCGCGAGCAGCGGCTCTGGCGCGTCGTCTCCATGCTCTGCGTGATAGCGCTTCCTCAGCGCGGCGAGTCGCCGTTGAATGCGCTTCCCGCCCTCGGCCGCGATGTAGATAACAAGGCCGCGTTTGGTCGCTTTGCCGTTCCAGGCGATCCAGGCCGCGACGGCCATCCCCATGTCGAGGGAGACGAATGTTTTGCCGCTGTTGCTCTCGCCGTAGATGACGGACAACGCGCCCTCATCGAGCATGTCGGCGATCAGCGGATTGTTTGGCTCGGATAGAGCAAGCGCGCTTGCCGTGTTGAACCATTCGAGCCGCATCTTTCGAGACGGTTGCGACGGCTCTTCGATATAGATTCGCTCGTCGAAGTCGCGGGCGAAGCTCGCGGGCTCTTCGGCCCAACCGTTGTGGGAGTAATTGTCAAAAGCTTCGCGCCGCTCGCTCATGCGGCCTCGCTTTCCGCCCGGCGTGCATTCTCTATTTCAGCAAGGTCTTTGAACGTCGCCGTCATTGCGCGAACATGCGGGATCAATCGCCGAATCTGATACTCGAGCCCGGCATCGTCGCCGAGTTCGGCGTAGCGCTGTATGATCTCGGCATTGGCCGCGATCACGCCGGCAAGTTCGGCGATGTAGGCGCGGCATTGCGCGTCGGCTGGCATTGGAGCGCCGGTCATTCGCCCCTCCTCGTTTCCGCGCCGTAGCGCGCGAGGAGGGCAGCCTCCGCCCGTCCGTGATCTTTCTTGCGCTCGAATAGTTCTGAGCGCGCCGGCCATGTTCGCAGCGCAAGAGCGCGGGCTTCTTCCTTGTCCGCGCCAAGGCGAAAATGCCGTTTCCAGCGGGTCGGCGTCACCAGCTCATAGGGGATGCCAAGTGCGGCAATTACGCCGATGATCGATCCATAGGACGCGCCGAATTTGAACGTCGATGCGACGCCTTGCTTTGGCATTGCCGCGACGCGCTCGACGATGGCGAAGTCGGGCGACATTTGCCGGATGCGCGCGGCGAGCGTCGCCGCGTCGATATTGCCGTCGACGCTCGGCATATCCTCGCAGGCGATAAGCTCGGCGTGAGCCGAAAAATAGAACGCGAGAGCGCCGCTTAATCCTGGGTCAACGCCAAGTATGCAATGAGAGCGGGTCATTGGCGTTCTTCCCGCAGGTCATCGATGATTATGACCCAGCCCTTAACCACCATGATCGCGAAAACGTCGGCGCAATCCTCCTCGATCGCGGCGTCCGTATCGACCGGCGCGGGGCTCGCCCAAAACACGAGCTTGGCCAACAGTCCCGGCTCAATCTGCCGGATCGCGACATATACCCATTTGCCATCTGGGGCAGGCCCCTCGGCCTGCTCGATTTCGTCTGGCAGGGCCAGGCGCAGGCGATGGCTGCGATCATGATGGCTCGCGAACCATTCGCGGTCGGCGGCGTCGGAACGCGCTTGCTTGGCGGCGGCGTCATGCATCAGCCGCGCCCTCCCTTTCAGGACGCCACTGGCCCTTCTGCCAAAGCACAATCTCGTCTTCCCACCAGACGCGCGCTCGAATTCCCGGCAGCTTGTTCCCTCTCGGGAATTCCGGCGGGTTCAGCGCCATTTTTTTGTAAACCGTTGGCCGGGCGAGGCCTGTCGCTTCCAGCACTGCTGGAAGCCGGAGCGCCTTTCGCAAGGACATACTCTTTCCTTCTCCAAAGGTCGCCAGAAGTCTCCGGCGCATGAGAAGGAAGGTTCGCCTTAAGAGGTTAGTTTAAAAGCATTTTGATAATTCCTAATAAGCGATAATGTTAGGAATTCTATTTGATTTCTCCTAATCTTTGTTTGAGGTCGGCGATCCCAATTTCAAATTCCTCGATGACCTTCAAAGCTTCCGAAACCTTTTCGGGAGGGTGATTGGTCTTTCCCTTCTCTAACTTCTGGCGCATGTTGAGGGAGATGGATTCAAACTTGGCGATCGTCTCGGACTCCCGTTTAGCCTGCTTTCGTTTTCGATAAGCGCATAAGCCCGGATTTTTGCTGCTGCGCGCTTCTTCAAAAAGGAATTTCTTGTCCTTGATCATGTCGGCAAAGAAGTCCCGCCAGGTCGTTTCCTTCTCGGGGGGCACGGCCAAGAGCCGCCCCAAATCCAACAGCGACATTTTCGGGTTTTCATAGTTTTTGACGACGTTCTTTGCGTCATTATACAGCGTCTTGGCCGACCCAAGATTTGCGCCCTTCCTGGTTTTGATATTTTTGAAGAACTGATTTTTATGCAAAAGATTTTTGATTGCCTGGTTCGCGAGGCGATCTCGCTTGAGCGTGGAGTTTTTGGCGATGATCCTGTCGATTTCATCATGGACATCGACGTAAATCTGAAAATGATCGTCAAAATTGTATTTCTTTGGCGCGCCTTTTCCCCGAGGTTTCGGCGGCGGTTCGTAGACTTGCCTCAGGCCAGGGACATGTTGAAATGCGAGAGCGGACGCTAGCTCATACCAAAAATTTTGGTTGCCCTCTATTTCGATCCCGTAGACATACGCGAGCAGTTTTGTCCGTTCTTCAACTTTCGCCTGTATATTAGCCCGATATTGTTCGCGAGCGGCAATTTCGCTCTTGGACAGAAACGGCTCAATGTTTCCAGTCACTAGCGGGGGGTTCAGCAGCTCCGCGTCCACAACGATCGGCTCGTTAAGTGGGGCTGGATATCCTCCATTCGTTTCCAGCAAAGCGCGGCCTTCGCGAAGCGCCTTCTGATAGCCGGGCCAGTCAATATTTTCAGTCATTCTCAAGCTGCTCCGATTGAAAAAAGGCCCGCCAATATGGCGAGCCTTCCTGACGCTTCAAATCCTGCTGCGCAAAACGTCCGACTTGCGAGCGACGCGCTCGGCGCTCTCGGTGGTGAGCCGAACAATCCGCATCGCGACGCCGTCGTATGTGTCCGTGACGCGCGCGAGCCATAGAAAGAACCGCGCGAGTTTGAGTCGCCACGTAATCGCAATGATGGTCCGAAGCGGCAGACGTGGAAGCCGCGACTTGATGTTGACTAGGTCGGTCATGCCGCTTGGTCCTCATGCCATTGACGGTTCGCTTCGCGGGTTCGGTCACTGATTTCCGACGCAAGTTGGTAGATCGCCGCCAAGTCTCTTTCTTCGATCTGGTGCGGGTAAGATTCACGCAGCCCGACCATGAGCATCCACAGCGCGCGCGAAAGGTCCATCGCCTCTCGGAGATTTTCCTCCAAAATTCTTCCGTTGGAGTCTGGCGTCTCCGCAGGGGCCGGCGAATTGGCGTTCTCGGTTTTGGCCAGCCCGTTCATGACAGCGCCTCCGAAGACCTAAGCGCATTTGCGACGGTAGCGATCGCTGCGTTGTGCCAATCAGCGGTCCAGTCTTGCATTTCGTCCGCGATGAAATCCAAAAGCGCCGCAGCGCCGGCCGGCGTGCTCGGCGCCATAGTCGCCAAATTGTCGTAGGCCGCCGAAATCATGTCGCAACTATTTTCGTATTCCATGCGCAGCGTGGCAATTCCGGCGCGTTCGTACCATTCCATCTCGGCGCGCTCCGCCTCCAGTTCCCGCTTCTTCGCGTCCTGATATTCTTTTTCGACCATTGCGAGATCGGCGTCGGGAAGTTCTAGAAATTCGTCGCGCGCGCGCTCAATTTCGCAGCCGCCAATCGCCGAATAATTGCGCCAAGCGATCAATGACCATGGGCACCTGCCGTGCGCTTCTCCCGCTTCAAATTCAGCGTCTTCCAATTGCCCCCCAAGCTGGGAGGAATGTTCTCTCAAGCGCTTAATCTCAGAGATGGCCGCGAAGATCGGATCATCTTGAGCGTCGACGCCAGCGATTGCGGGAAGCCCGGCGACAGGCGCCGCTGCAAGGCCGGCGAGCATGGCTCGCCGCGATGGTGTATTTGGTTTCTCAGCCATGATGCGAAACTCCTGGTTCGCGTTGTGGTAAGGCCGGGCTTGGCGATCCTACCGCCTCGCCCGGCCGTTTATCAGACGGCCGAATGACCGCCCGATCTCTTGAAGGGCAGCACATCGCCGCCCACAGTCCTGCCGGCGCAGAAATCCGCCCACGCGTCCATCAGACGGCGGCGCTTCTGGAGCATGTCGCCGCGCCGATATGCGGCTTCAACTTTGTCGGAGACGACGTGCGCTAGCGCTATGTCGGCCATTTCCTTCGGGAAGGTTGTAAGGTCATGGACCCAATCCATGAACGTGCTGCGGAAGCCGTGAACCGTCACGCTTGCCGGCGAGTAGCCCATTCCCTTGAGCAACTCCGACATTGCCGCGCTCGACAGACCGGCGCCTTTGCCTCCAGCGAACAAATAGTCGCCATCGCGGTGAAGACCCCGCACAATCTCCATGGCGCGTCCTGACAGCGGAACAACGTGATCCCGACGATTTGCGCCCTTCCTTCCCTTCAGGCGGGAGGCTGGCACCGTCCAGAGCTTGTCTTGCTCGTTGACCTCAGACCATTGCGCGCCAATGGCGTCGCCGGTCCTGCAGGCCGTCAGGATCGTCCATTCGAGCGCCCGTGCGCTCGTCGAGCCTTCCTTCGCCTGCAGCTTCGCCATGAAGCCCGGCATATCGGCGTAGGGCATGGCCGGATGATGCTCGACGGGGGAAACTTGCGCCTTTGCGGGGAATAGTTCTGAGAGATGTCCAGTCCAGCGGGCGGGATTGTCGCCAGTCCGCAGGCCGAGCGCCTTTGCGCGGTCGAGCACCTTCTCGATGCGCCCGCGAACCCGGCTGGCGGTTTCGGTCTTCTCATTCCAGATCGGGCGCAGAATTTTCTCGATGTGGGCCGTCTCGATATCCTGCACGCGCAGCTTGCCGATCGTCGGGAAAACATATGTCTCTAGAGTCGCCGTCCACTGCGCGGCGTGCTTGGCGTTCTTCCAGCCGGCCTTGTGTGCTTCGATGTAGCCCTCGGCGCATTCCCTGAAGGTTAGCGCTTTTGCCGTCTCAGCGGCCTGCGCGGCCGTCCTAGCGGCCCTTTCGTCAATCGGGTCTATTCCGTCCTTCACCAACGCATAGGCTGCTGAGCGCTTCTCTCTCGCCTTCTTGAGGCTAACGAGTTCGAAGTCGCCCAGGCCCATCTTCCGAGCCCGGCCGGCGAGCATGTATCGGAAAATCCACGCCTTGGTGCCGTAGGAGCTGACCTGAAGACAGAGCCCGCCGCCGTCCGAGTAGAGGCCGGGATTCAGGTCCTTTTTCTGAGTGAACTTTTCGGAGAGAAGATTTAGGCCGCGCGCCATAAGGGGAGGTTCCGTGCAAATCTACGCACAAATAAACCATAGACGCAGGGAGAATGCAAGAGCCTTTTGGAGACAGCGCGCTTACGGATTTCCCCGTAAAATAAGGGGGTTTGGAGACAACTGTAGACTTACAGATACGGGACCGAGACGGACACCCCTTCCGCCAAGAAGTCGACATAAGACATTGTAATGAAAAAATTTCGTTTTTTGATTCCAGCGGAGGTATTGCAGTCAGTATTGCTTTTTGACGGCGCTTGATTCTTTGAGTGGCGCTTTCGCTAGCGGGCGAACTCACGCGGAAAATAGAACGTCTCCGACTCTCGATCTTGACGACAGCTTTCGAAGGGCGGAACCTGGCAACTATTCCAGCCGGTGGAGGGTTCACAGATGGCCAGCCCCAACGATTGCAGCCCCGATGTCGCCGT
>JAXMCY010000052.1:0-14428 GCA_046349135.1 Methylocystis sp.
AGTCGTCGGGCAGCGCGCCGCGCACACGAAACCAGATCATCTGGCCGGCGGCCCGGCGTTCGGGAAAAAACATGTCGCCGGGCGCGACGACCCGCATGTCGAGCGCATTTCGCCTTTTGAGCCAGCTCTCGACCTGCTCCGGAAGGAAGGCGCGAAAGCGCTCGACCAGCGCGTGCATGTCGTCGAGGCTTTCAGGGTCCGGCGCGTCCGGCATGGGGGCGGCGTGCGTCAGGCCCTGTTCGCGGCGCTGAAACGACGCCTCCATCGAAAAGATCGTAACGCCGCGCTGAGTCGCATTGCACCGCCGAGTGGTGAAGCTCTTGCCGTCGCGCACGCGTTCGACCGCGAAATCGATCGGGATCGCCGGATCGCCGGCGAGGACAAAATAGCCGTGCAGCGAATGAACCGGACGGTTTGCGGACGTGGTGCGAGTCGCGGCGACAAGGGCCTGCGCCACGGCCTGTCCACCATAGACCTGGCGGCCCGAAGAGCGCGGGCTGTGGCCGCGGAAATTATCCGGCCCGATCTCTTCCAAATCGAGGAGCGCCAGAAGCGGAGACGGCGCGGCGTCGTCCATCGTGGACTGATTCAATCAGTCGATCGGGCGCGCCTCTTCCGGCAGCATGATCGGAATCCCGTCGCGGATCGGATAGGCGAGCCGCGCCGAGCGCGAGATCAGCTCCTGTCGCGCGCTGTCATATTCGAGCGTGGTCTTCGTGAGCGGGCAGACGAGGATTTCGAGCAGCCGCGGATCGATCCGCGTCGGATGGGATTCGAATTTGTCGGCGCCGGAGTCGCGTTCGTCAGTCATCGTCGTCATGTTCCTCAATGCCATTGCGGCCGGTCGCCGTTGCGTTGCGCGAGATCGAGTTTGGCGAGCGCGACGAGCGTTTCCGCGCGGGTCTTCAAATCGATCGCTTCGATGAGCGCCTGTTTGTCATTTGCGCCGAACGGACACATCATCGCCAGCGCGTTGACGAGCGTCTCCGTCGGCGCCGCGTCTATGCTCGCCCAGTCGACTTCAAGTTTCGAACATTCAGCGAAGTTGCGCAACATCGACACCATGCTTTCGCGGTCGACCGCGTCGGCGCCCGCTCCCGTCGTCAGATCTGCCGAGAATTCTTCATAGCTCACCCGACACCGCCGGTAGGGCGTTCCGACCCTGAGTTCGTCGAGGACACGAAATCGCGCAATGCCTGTGAGCGTGATGAGATAGCGTCCGTCTCCGGTCTCGGCGAAACGCGTTAGGCGTCCGGCGCAGCCGATGTCATAGAGCTGCGTCGCCTCCGCGGCGGTCTCTTCGCCCGGCAGCGGCTGGATCATGCCGATCAGGCGGGCGCTGGCGATCGCGTCGTCGACCATCGCGAGATAGCGCGGCTCGAACACATTGAGCGGCAGTTCGCCGCGTGGCAGCAGAATGGCCCCCGAAAGGGGAAAAAGCGGCAGAATCTCCGGCAATTCGCCGACGTCCGCATAGGGACGGTTCAGGCTCATCTTGGCGAACGCCTCCTATGAATAGAGCAGCGTGGAGAGCCGCCGCCGCGCGGTCACGGCCGCCTTGTCCATCGGATCCCACGCATCGAAAAACTGTATGAGCTGCTTTCTTGCCCCATCGTCATTCCAACTACGGTCGCGTCGGACGATTTCAAGCAGCGCATTCGCTGCTTCTTCGCGCAATCCTTTGGCGTTAAGCGCGAGCGCGAGGTCGAAATAGGCCTGCAGGTCATTGGGATCAAAATTGATGCGATTTTTCAGATCGTCGATCTCGCCCAGATCCTGAGCCTGCTCGGCGTTCTGGAGCGCCGCCGCGGCCGCTGCGACGTCGCTGTCGCGGCGGGCCGGTTCGGGAAGCGCGTCAAGAACCGCTCTCGCGTCGTCAAATCGCGCTGAATCGACATAGAGACGGAGCAGGGCCGCGGCGGCCTTGGCGTTGGGCGGCTCGCCGCCGGCCAGTTCGCCAAGGAGCGATTCCGCGCCCGCGAGATCGCCGTCTGCGATCATTGCCTGCGCCGCTTCCAGGGCGTCGCCTTCAACCTCGATCGGGCCGACGAGCCGCTCCAGAAAGCCTTTGATCTGACTTTCCGGCAGTGCGCCGACGAAACCGTCGACGGGCCGCCCGCGCTGAAAAGCGACGACCGCCGGAATCGATTTCACGCCGAGTTGATCGGCGATCAGCGGGTCGGCGTCGATGTTCATTTTGACGAGGGCGATTTTGCCGCCGGTGGCGGCCGCCAGACGCTCGATGACCGGCGCCAGTTGGCGGCACGGGCCGCACCACGGCGCCCAGAAATCCACGAGTACGATCTGGCGCATCGATGCGTCGAGAACGTCGGCGCGAAACCGTTCCGTCGTCGTTTCGATCGGCGTCGCAGGCGCTCCAGCCATTCTCGCCGTCTCAACCATCTGTTCTTCTCCTGCTGTGACGAATAGGGATTTCGCCGCCTTCGTCGCGTCGTTGCGGCCTAGCGCGACGCCCGGCCGAAGGTCAGATAGACCGGATTGCGGCCTTCGGCCATGGCCTTGGCTTCATATTTGGTGCGCGTCCACCCGGGCCAGGGCGCCAGCCAATCTTCGCAGCGCCGAGCGCGCCAGTCGAAGGCCGGGTGGGCGCGCAGCCGCGCCAAGGTCCAGGCGGCGTAATCGTCGATATCGGAGGCGAAGCGCAGCTCCGAGCCGGGAAGCATCGTTCGCGCCAGGCGATCCAGATTTTCCGGCGACACGAAACGCCTCTTGCGATGGCGTCGTTTGGGCCAGGGGTCGGGGTAGAACAGATAGACGCGCGACAGGCTGTCATTCGGCAACCAGTCGAGCACGTCAGCGGCGTCGCCCTGGTGCAGCCGGATATTCGTCAGGCCGCGCTCTTCAATACGGGCGAGGAGCTTCGCTATGCCATTGATGAAGGGCTCGCAGCCGATGAACTCAATTTGTGGGTTTTCGGTCGCCGCAGCGATCAAATGCTCGCCGCCGCCAAAGCCGATTTCGAGATGCGTCTCGCGCGCGACGAAGGAAGGAGCCGGCTGCGAAAGGTCCAGCGACAGTCGGGGCAGAAGCGCGCCGATCAGCTCCGCCTGATGCTTTCGAAGCGCCTTGCCTTTGGAGCGTCCGTAGAGGCGCGTGCGAGGCCTTCGCTGCTGAGATGTTTCGCTCATAAGCGTCGATTGGCCACGCCCATTTGACGTCTCGCAGCGCGGCTATTCCACCGTCTTGCGACAGATCGAAGGTCGTCGCGCCGCGTGATTGAACCGCCGTCCTCTGTCGGCCGAACTTACGCGAAATGCGATTTCAGCTGGTCGACGAGATCGGTCTTTTCCCAAGAAAAGCCGCCATCCGCGTCGGGAGTCCGGCCAAAGTGGCCGTAAGATGAGGTGCGGGCGTAGATCGGCCGGTTGAGCTGAAGATGTTCACGAATGCCCCGCGGCGACAGGCGCACGAGCTGAGGCAGCAGCTCTTCCACCTTTTCCTCGCAGACATGGCCGGTGCCGTGCAGATCGACATAGATCGAGAGCGGCTCGGCGACGCCGATCGCATAGGACAGCTGCAGCGTGCAGCGATCCGCCAGTCCGGCCGCGACGATGTTCTTGGCAAGATAGCGCGCGGCGTAAGCCGCCGAGCGATCGACCTTGGTCGGATCCTTGCCGGAGAAGGCCCCGCCGCCGTGCGGCGCGGCGCCGCCATAGGTGTCGACGATGATTTTGCGGCCCGTAAGGCCGGCGTCGCCGTCTGGGCCGCCGATGTAGAATTTGCCCGTGGGATTGACGTGCCAGACGGTCGCGTTGGTGATCCACCCGTCGGGAAGCGCCGCGCGGATATAGGGCCCGAGATGCTCCGAATGTCGGCGGGCGACAGGCTCTCGTCGACATGCTGATGCGACAGGACGATTTGCGTCGCCTCAACCGGCTTGCCGTCGGCATAGCGAACGGTCACTTGGCTCTTGGCGTCGGGGCCGAGACCCTTTTCCTTGCCGCTGTGGCGCGCTTGCGCCAGGTGCTCCAAGATCTTGTGCGAATAATAGAGCGGCGCCGGCATAAGTTCCGGCGTTTCGCGCACCGCATAGCCGAACATGATGCCCTGGTCGCCGGCGCCCTCGTCCTTGTTGCCGGCGGCGTCGACGCCTTGCGCGATGTCGACCGACTGCTCGTGGAGGAGCACTTCGACATTGGCGGTGTTCCAGTGAAATCCGCGCTGCTCATAGCCGATGGCGCGGATGGCGCCGCGCGCGATCTCGATGATCCGATCAAAGGGAATATGCGGCCCGCGCACTTCGCCGGCGATGACGACCCGGTTTGTCGTCGCCAGCGTCTCCGCAGCGACGCGAATAGCGTAAGGGTCGATGCCCGCCTTGGGGCCCTCACGGAAAAACTCGTCAACGATTTCGTCTGAGATGCGGTCGCACACCTTGTCCGGGTGGCCTTCGGAAACGGATTCGCTCGTGAAAAGATAATTCTTCCGGGTCACTTCCCATCTCCGATGGCTTCGAGGAAGAGTCGAATAACGGCTCAAGCAGGCGGGTTCATCTGCCAGCGCCCGTTCGGTGCGTCAAGCCGAAAAGCCCCAATCGTTCGTTTTGGAGAACGACATTTCCCAGATCGCGCTGAGTTTAGGGGAAATCGCCCAAACACAGCTGACGTGATCGATTCCAAAAGCTTAGCGCGCGCACTGCGCGAAAAACCGGCATCCGCTTTCTCGCAGTTCTAGTCTCGCGCTTGATCCGACTGTTCGGCGAGCGTCGTCACCAGATCGAGCACGCGCTTGCGCACCTTGGGATCGCGGATGCGCGCGAAGGCGCGGTTGAGGTGCAGGCCTTCCGCCGTCGACAGAAAATCGACGACATATTGCGACGACGACTCCTCGGCAAACCCTGCGGATGGCGCAGACGCCCCGCCGGTCGGCGCGCCTTCAAAGAAAAAGGAGGGCGGGACTTTCAAAGTCTTCGAAATTTGTTGGAGGCGACTTGCGCCAATGCGATTTGCGCCCTTTTCGTATTTCTGCACTTGCTGAAAGGTGATCCCGAGCGCGTCCCCAAGCTTCTCCTGGCTCATTTTCATGAGAATACGCTGCATGCGCACGCGGCTGCCGACGTGGCGATCGATCGGATCTGGCGCCTTCTTCAACTCTACCGCCTCCCCTTCGGTTGTAGCCGAACCCTTGCCGATCGCGCAAGCGACATCGCGGGCATGTCAATGAATTTGAATAAAGATTCGAGTTAAGCGCCGTCGCCCAAACTTGCTTTAGTCGTCCTGAGAGCGCGCAACCCCGATTAGGGCGATCCCAACCGTCAAGGCGAGCAGCGCCGGAAACGCCAGCGCGCCATAGGCGGCGAAAATAGTCGGCGCCGCTTCCTTGGGCAGACGCCCGTCGATGACCCCTTCCTCTCCGAGGGGGAGCGATTGAAGGATGCGTCCATAGGCGTCGATGATCGCCGAAACGCCGGTATTGGCGACCCGGATCATCGGCAGACCTTCTTCGATCGCGCGCAGGCGCGCCTGAGCCAAATGCTGGTGAGGCCCGGTGGTGCGGCCAAACCACCCGTCGTTGGTGACGTTCAGGAACAGGCGTGGGCGCTCGGCGCCGCGCTCGGTCGCCTCGCCCGAGAAAATCGCTTCGTAGCAGACGAGGGGCGCGATCGGCGGCAGACCGGGCGCGGCGAGAAGGCGCGGACCCTCGCCGCGGTCCCAAATGCCCGGTACGAGGTGATTGATTCCAAGCGGCCGCAGCAGGTCCTCGAGCGGCAGATATTCTCCAAAGGGGACGAGATGGATCTTGTCGTAGAAGGCGACGATCGTCTCTCCCTGCAGCGCTTCGATCGAATTGAAAATCCTGCCGCGGCGGCCGTCGCCGCTGCCTTCGGCGCGGGCGGCGCCGGTCAAAAGAACGCCCCCCTTCAGCGCGCGCGCGATCGCGGCCAGCGCCTGCGGCTTCTGCGAAATGATGTAGGGAAACGCCGATTCAGGCCAGACGAGATGGGTGAATTCGGCGTGTCCCGAAGCGTTCTCGGGTGAGCCGCGTTCCGAGAGGGCGAGATAGCGGCGCAGAATATTCTCGCCGTTCTCGGGACGGAATTTTGCGTCTTGAGGCAGATTGGGCTGCATCAGCCGCAGCTTCACGCCGTCGACATATGCCGTCGGGTTCGCGGCGAGTCGAAAGGCCCCATAGGCGAGCATCAACATGGCGAGCGTTGTCGCCGCGAGCAGCATCCCGTGAAGGCGGCCGCCGCCGCGCGCGCGATCAATGAGCGTCGCCGGCGCCGCGAAAATGACGATTGCGATCACATCGAGTCCATAAAGCCCGACCAGCGAGGCGGTTTGCGCCAGTGGTCCGGCGCCCGCGAGCGCCATGCCGAAATCATTCCAGGGGAAGCCCGTAAAAATATGGCCGCGAAGCCATTCGGCGGCGCCGAGCCCTGCGGCGAGCGCAAAAACGCGCAAGCTCCCTTGCGACCACAAGAGCCGCGCCACGGCGAAGCCTGCGGCCGGAAAAAGCGCGAGCACCGCTGGAAGCCCGAAGACGGCGAGCGGCAAGGCCCAGGCGAATTGATCGGCTTCCACGAGCATCGCGGCGCCCATCCACCAGAGGCCTGCAACGAAATAGCCGAAGCCGAGCCACCAGCCCGCCGCTGCGGCCGAAACGATCGTTGCGGGCGCGAAACGTGGCGCATCGCTTCGCGCCGCGCCGTCGATGAGCCAGACGGCGACGGTCAGCGGGACGAACATCGCCGGAATAAAGTCGAATGGCGCGAGGGCGAAAGCGCCGGCCGCGCCGGCGCAAAAGGCGATCGCGCGCCGCGTCCAGCCTCGGGCGCGCACGATGCGTTGCGGAAGCGTCGGCGCCGGCGCGCCAGCGTCGACGATCTCGGCAATTTGCGCCATTGAACCTCAAAGGCTCGCGAATCGGCCCGGGCCGATTTTAGAGCGTTTCAGTGGAGAAATTTGTGTGCGCGTAAGAACGGTCTTACGTCGGGCGCCGGGATCGCACGCGCAGCTTGCCTACCCGCCTCGGGTCGGCTTCGACGATCTCGAATTCATAAGTTGCGACCGGCGTCGCAATGATCTCGCCGCGCATCGGCACGCGGCCCGCAAGCCAGGCGACGAGCCCGCCGAGCGTAGTCACTTCCGCCGGCGCGTCTTCGAGCCTGAAATCGACGCCGAGCCGCGCCGTCACTTCGTCGAGATCGGCGCGCCCGTCGATGATGAAGTCGCCGTTCTCAAGCTCAACAAAGCCTGACTCGTTGACGACGTCATGTTCGTCCTCAATGTCGCCGACGATCATCTCCATGATGTCTTCGATGGTGACGAGGCCGTCGGTGCCGCCATATTCATCGATGACGAGCGCCAGATGCGTGCGAGTCGCTTGCATGCGGATCAATAGATCGAGCGCTGGCATCGAGCGCGGCACGAAGAGCACCGGCTTGAGCAAATTCGCCTGCGCCAGCGGCGTGTCGAAGTCGATCTTTTTCGGTTCGGCCGAGGCGGCGCCTTCGCGTCGATCAGCGCAACGCGCGATGTGATTGACGAAATCGCGGATGTGAATCATTCCGCGTGGATCGTCGAGCGTATCGGCGTAAACCGGCAGGCGCGAATGGCCGGCGTTGCGGAACAGCTCGAGGGCTTCGCGCAACGGCGCGTCGAGCGAAATGGCGATGATGTCGGCGCGAGGGATCATCGCGTCGTCAACGCGCATGTCGTGCAGACCGAGCACGTTTTTCAGAAGCGCGCGCTCATGCGGAGTCACGTCGCCCGGCGCCTCTTCGAGGCGGTCTTCGATGTCCTCGCGCACCGACGCCGGCACAAAACCGAGAAGCCCGCGCAGCCTGTCGAAAAGGCTGAGACGCGGCGAGTCGCCAACGCGTCTTAATGGAATTGGATCGTCGGCGTTATCGTATGGCGTCGACATGCGTTTAGTTCAATTCGCTCCGCCCGCCAGTCCGGCTGCATCCTCTGCATACGGATCGGGAAATCCAAGCGCCGTCGCAATCTTGCGCTCCAGCGCCTCCATCCGCTCAGCCTCGGCGGCGGTTTCGTGATCATATCCGATCAGATGCAGAAATCCATGCATCACCATATGCGCCGCATGGGCCCGCAAGGGCTTGCCCTGTTCCAGGGCCTCTCTGGCCACTGTTTCATAGGCGATGACGACGTCGCCAAGGAGAGGCTTGCGCTCGATTGCGCCAGGGGTCGGAAAAGACAGGACATTCGTCGGTTGGTCTTTGCCGCGCCAATCGGCGTTGAGCGCGCGGATCGCTTCATCGTCGCAAAATGTGACGCTGATTTCACATTCCGGCGCAAGCGCGGCGCCGCTCGCTGCGAGACTCTGACGAATACATTCCTTCGCCAAATCCTCCAGATCGGCGACCCGCCGCCAGGCGGGCGCCGCGACGTTGACGTCGATGTCCACGCTCAGACGTCCCCGCGCGGCTGCCTGCTGGCGCGCGCGGCGCGCTCAGAGGCGCCGACGATTTGCCGCACAAGATCGTGTCGCACGACGTCGCCTTCTGATAATTTTACTCGGCCGACGACGTCGAGATCGGCGAGCAGACCGACAGCTTCCGACAGGCCGGATTTTTGTCCGGGCGGCAGATCGGTTTGCGAGGGATCGCCGGTCACGATCATTCGCGAGCCTTCGCCAAGTCGTGTGAGAAACATCTTCATCTGCATCGAACTGGCGTTTTGCGCTTCGTCGAGCAGGATGCAGCTTCGAGTCAGCGTGCGGCCGCGCATGAAGGCCAGCGGCGCGACTTCGATAAGGCCGGTCTGCATGCCGCGCTCGACCATCCGCGCATCCATGAAATCATGAAGGGCGTCGTAGATCGGGCGAAGATAAGGATCGACTTTGTCGCGCATGTCGCCGGGCAAAAAGCCGAGACGTTCGCCGGCCTCGACCGCGGGACGCGACAGGATCAGCCGTTCGACTGCGCCTTGCTCCATCAATTGAACGGCGTGGCCGACTGCGAGCCAGGTCTTGCCCGTGCCAGCGGGACCTTCGGCGAAAACCAGTTCGTAACGCTTCAGCGCGCGCAAATATTGATCCTGCGCGGCGTTGCGCGCGCGCACCGAACCGCGCTTGCGGGTCAGGATCTGTTCGAAAGCGCCGCAGGTCGGCTCGGAATCGGGAAACAGGCTGCGTTGGCGCGCCGTTTCTTCAATGGCCCCGTCGACGTCGCCAAGCGTGATCGTCTGGCCAAGCGCCACGCGTTCGTAGAGCGCCTCGAGCACGCGGCGCGCATGTTCGCAGGACTCTGCTCTGCCTTTGAGGGTGACGTGATTGCCGTTGGCGAAGGAGGCGACGCGCAAGCGCCGTTCGATCCTGGCGAGATTTTGATCGTAAAGTCCGAAAACGAGGGAAGCGTGACGGTTGTTTTCAAAGGCGAGCGTGATTTCCGCGTCGGGCTCGGTCGCCTCTGGTCCCCGTGCGGAAAGCAACGGGTCGTCGATTGTCGTCAAGCCTTCGCCTCCTCGCTCATCAGCTGCGCCGATAGGGAATTCGAGCCCGCCGCGATGATTTTCACTTTGACGTCGCGGCCAATATGCTCGATCGAACCCTCGGCATGGACAGCCTGCATATAGGGACTCTTCCCGGCGATTTGTCCCTCGTGCCGGCCGGGCTTTCAAAGAGCACGTCGACTTCTCGCCCGACCGTTGCGGCGTTGAACGCCTGCCGCTGCGCTTCGAGCAGGGCCTGCAACGCGGCGAGGCGTTCGCTTTCACATGCTCCTCGATTTGATCTTCGCGATCGGCGGCCGGCGTGCCGGGCCGCGGAGAATATTTGAACGAGAAGCTCGACGCGAAGCCACAGGCGCGCGCCAGCGCCATCGTCGCTTCGAAATCGGCGTCGCTCTCGCCAGGAAAGCCGACGATGAAATCGGACGACAGCGCAACGTCCGGCCGCGCCTTACGAAGATTCTCGACGATCGAGAGATAGGCGTCAGCGCCGTGCTTGCGGTTCATCGCTTTCAATATGCGGTCCGATCCGGATTGAACTGGCAGATGCACATAGGGCATCAGCTTTGGAATCGCGCCATGCGCCTCAATCAACGTCTGCGCCATGTCGACTGGATGACTTGTCGTATAGCGCAGGCAGGTCAGCCTTCGATCTGCGCCAGCCGTTCCGAAACAGCTTGGCGAGCGTCGTTTCGCGCCCCTGCGCGTCGAGGCCGCGATAGGCGTTGACGTTCTGGCCGATCAGCGTGATCTCGCAAACGCCCGCGTCGACGAGGCGCTCAGTCTCGGCGATGATTTCGGCGACCGGTCGCGACGCTTCGGCGCCGCGCGTGTAAGGCACGACGCAGAACGAGCAGAATTTGTCGCAGCCTTCCTGCACCGTCACGAAGGCTGAAACGCCGCGCGCGCGGAATTTGGTCGCGGCTGGGGGCGGGCAGTTCGCGAAATTGTCCTCGACCGCAAAATGAGTGTCGGCGACGCGGGCCCCGTTCTTCGCCTGGCGGAGAAGCTCCGGCAGGCGGTGATAGCTCTACAGGCCGACGACGAGATCGACTGCGCGCTGGCGTCTGAGCACCTCTTCGCCCTCGGCCTGCGCGACGCAGCCGGCGACCACGATCTTCATGTCGCGGCCTCGCGCAGTTAGCGCGCGTTTGGCGATCGCGAGCTTGCCAAGTTCGGAATAGATTTTTTCCGCGGCCTTTTCGCGAATATGGCAGGTATTGAGGATGACGAGATCGGCGTCTTCTTCGCTGCTGGTCTCGGCGTAGCCCTCGCGGCCGAGAAGGTCCGCCATGCGCGTCGCGTCATAGACATTCATCTGGCAGCCGTACGACTTGACCAGAACTTTGGGCGTCGCCGCCGGCTTCCCCGCAAATGGGACGGCAGGCGTCTCGACCGCCTCTAAAACTTCCGTCGTGATCTTTTTGGCTCCTGCTCGCCGAATTGCCAGAGCGTCCCCGACTCGAAGGGAAGCGGCCGATGCGAGCACTATACGACATTTTGCGCGGAAGCGCGTCTGTCGCGATAAGGAATCAGAGTCTTCTTCTTTAAATTTTCTGAACGGGTCCGTCGTAGCGCGTGAGGAGCGCATCCGCCGTCAGCAACGTCAACCCCTCGACGACCGCCTGCGCGATAAGCAGCCGGTCGAATGGGTCCTTATGGATGGGCGGCAGGGCGCCTGTGGCGAGCGCGTGCTCCGCAAGCACAGGCAGTTCCTGATAGCCGTTGTCCAGGAGACCGCCGCGTAATCCATGCGGGTCAACTTGGAAATCCGAGCGCTTGAGAGCGCGTTTGATTACGATTTCCCACAAGCTGGCGACGCTGTAGACAAGTTCGTTATCGTCATGGTCAAGGATCGATTTCGCCCTTGCCGAAAGACGGGATGGAGCAATGGCGGCCCATAGGACTAGCTGAGTGTCGAGCAGCAGCTTCACTCTTCGCCCTCGAAAAGTCGTTCGATCTCGGCTTCACCCATGCGATCGAAATCCTCGGGAATGAGGCCTTGCCCTTCCATGAATCCGAGGCGTCGGATTTTTCGTTTCGGCGGGGCTTCGAGCGGCGTCACCTTCACTAAAGGCTTGCCTGCCTTGGCGATGATGAAAGGCTCTCCCTTCGAAGCGAGATCGACCAATTTGGACAATTGGGTCTTTGCTTCGTGAATATTCACTATGCGCATGACGTCTCTTGCGGACTAAGTCCAATTAGTCTAGTTCATTTATGTCGACATGCAACTATAGAGTCGTTCAAATCTCCAGCCGCAGATTTATCGCCGCGCGGCGTTCGCCGTTGGCCCGCTGATAATAATTCTCGCGCCTTCCGATTTCCTTGAAGCCTTCCCGCCCGTAAAGCTTCAGCGCGGCCTCGTTGTCGTCGGCGACCTCCAGAAAAACCAGCCGGGCGCCGCCGCGCTCGAGATTCTCCAGGTGTTTTTCGAGAATGCGCCGTCCCAGCCCGGCGCCGCGGCGCGCGGGGTCGACGGCGAAGGTCAGAACTTCGGAGTCAGGCGGCGTCAACCGGGACAGGATAAAGCCGCCAAGCTCGCTTCTTCGGTTCTCGGCCACGGCGCCGTCGGCGACGATATGGGCGTCGGCCAGATAATTCTCAAAGTCGATTTTCGACCATCCGACGGCGAAAGACGCCCCGTGCAGGCGCTCGCACTCTTCGGCGCGCTCCGCGCCGATCGGCTCGATGATGAAGGTCGGCTTGGCGAAGAAGGAGGAAAGGAGAGTCATGGCGCACGTTCACGCCGGCGCCGCGGCGGCGATGGGCGCGCCGGCGCCCCGCTCGACCGCAGAGCCTTCCTGCGCCTCGCCCGGCGCGGCGACGTAAGGCTCTTTGAGATACAGCGGGCGCGCGGGCGCCGATTCCGGCTGCGCGGCAAGCCCCAGCCGGGCGACGAAGGCGATATCCGGCGGGGCCTGTTCGCTGGCGATTTTGACCGGGACGCCTCGGGCGCGCGCCTCCCTGGCCAGAAGCGGCGCGCCGGAGCCGACGAGAAGGAGCGGGCCGGCGCCAAGCGCGCGCAACGCTTCATGAGCGCTGGCGCGGCGTGGCGAGAGCAATGGTCCTCCGGCCGGACCGAAAGCGGCGATGTAGACCTTGTCGTGTCGCGCGTCGATCGCCGCCGCGACGACGCCGTCGAAGGGATCGAGAATGAGCGGGGCCGCAAGCGCGGCCAGCGTCGAAACGCCGACGATCTCGGTTTTGCAAGCAAGGGCGATGGCCTGGCCGGCGGCGAGGCCGATGCGGATGCCGGTGAAAGAGCCCGGTCCCACCGTCACCGCGACGCGATCGAGCGAAGCGAAGCCGCCCTCGACCTTGTCCATGACTCGACGGATCAGCGGCAGCAGCGCCTCGGCGTGGCCGCGCTCCATCTCGATCGATTCGGCGGCGATCGGGGCCGCCGCATCCTGGTCCAGCACGCAGGCGGAGACGGCTGGCAGAGCGGTGTCGATCGCAAGAATTCGCATGATTCTCAGATTATGACGGTTTTCGGAGCGCGATCAACGTAGCCTTGGAACGCGTCATCAATACGTCTCTCTTTAGGCCGGCTCCACCGCCTTCACCTGCGGCAGGAAATGCTTCAGCAGATTCTCTATTCCGTGCCGCAGCGTCGCGGTGGACGAGGGGCATCCCGAGCAGGCCCCTTTCATCGCCAGATAGACGACGCCGTCCTTGAAGCCGCGGAAGACGATGTCGCCGCCGTCGCCGGCGACCGCCGGGCGCACCCGGGTTTCGATCAGCTCCTTGATCGTGGCGACGGTCTCGGCGTCCGATGGATCATAGAATTCGCCGCCGGACTGCGCCGGCGCCGCGCCTTCGATCAGGAGCGGCGCGCCCGAAGCGAAATGCTCCATGATCGTGCCAAGAATGGCGGGTTTGAGATGCGGCCAGTCGGCTCCGTTCTTGGTGACCGAGACGAAATCGGCGCCATACATCACGGCTTCGATTCCCTCGATCGAGAGCAGCGCCTGCGCCAACGGCGCGCTGGCCGCGTCATCGAGCGAGCGGAATTCCATCGCGCCCTGGCCGAGCACGTTTTGGCCGGGCAGAAACTTTAGCGTTGCGGGATTAGGGGTGGCTTCAGTCTGGATGAACATCGGAAAACTCCTGCGTCCGGTTCAAGGCCGGCGGGAAGAGCGCGAATATCACAAATTGGCCCTTCTGTGACATCGTCGACATTACTACTTAAGCGCTTCGCCGCAGTCTTGCGAGACTCTTTGGCGCCAGCGCCTCAGGGCGACGACGGACCAAACCGCCTCGACGAGGCCGAAAGGCCAGGCGCCTTGAAGGAATCCGTAGATGGACCCCAAAGCGCAGGCGATGGCGAAGCCCAGAACGAACCAGGGGCTGCGTTCTTCAAGCGCATAAGCGAGCAGCATCGCGCTCACGGCGAAGAGCCCGAACCACGTCAGCGCATCCATCGGCCAGTCTCTCTTGGCGCCTGCTTGCATTTGCCATGCCCGGACGAATCTAGCAGTGTCAATCGATGGACGATGCCGCGCTTATCGACGCCAACGCCGCCTATTACCGCGCCTTCGCCGCGCGCGACCTTGGCGCGATGAGCGATCTTTGGGCGGAGGAGGGCGTCTCCTGCGTTCATCCGGGCTGGCCGGCGATCGTCGGGCGGACGCCAGTTCTCGCCTCCTACCGCGACATTTTCCGCAATCCGCAGCAGGAGGCGGTGACGGCGCGCGATCCGCAGACGATCATCGACGGCGCCGGCGGTCGCGTGTTTTGCATCGAGGAAGTCGGCGGCGGCCTGCTGCTCGCGACCAACTGGTTTCGCTGGAGCGGCGATAGCTGGCGGCTTGTGCATCACCAGGCGAGCCCGCTCGCGCTGGCGCCGTCGGCGCGGCGGGAAGGCAAACAGTCGTTTCATTAGCCCTTACCCAAGGGTCGGCTGCTTCGACTTCGCCTCGGAAAGACGCGGCTTTACGACTCCGCTTGCTCCGCCTGCTTCCGCCGGCTCAACTTCTTTGGCTCCCGCCTTG
>JAXMCY010000053.1:0-14292 GCA_046349135.1 Methylocystis sp.
CAGTCCTTTCAAAATATCGAGCGACGTCGCGAGATCGGGATCGCCCGCCATCACGAAGGTCACAAGGGCTGCGCGCCCCTCCTTCTTGAGGGCGGCGAAACGATCATCGATGCGGCTGGGCATGAGCGAGTGACGTCCTTCTTAACGCGGCGCGATTCTTCACAAGGCCCTCGACCGCCGGTGAGGGATTTCGGGGTTCTTGCGGGGCATGCGGACCGCCGTTGCTTAGGGCCTGGGCGCCGTCCCGTCCACTGTTTTCGCGCGCGCTAAATCGTCACCTGCGCGCCCAATTCCACGACGCGGTCGGAGGGAATCGAAAAGAAGTCGGTCGCATTGGCCGCCTGGCGGGTGAGCGCGACGTAGAGCTTGTCCTGCCAGGCAGGCATTTCGGAAGAGGGGCTCTCCTTGATCGAGCGCCGGCCCAGGAAGAAGCTCGTGGTCATGATGTCATATTTGAAGCCGGCCTTGCGCATGGCGGCGAGCGCGGCCGGCACGCGCGGACTTTCCATGAACCCATAGTGGAGCGTGGCGCGGTAGAAGTCGTCCGAGAGCTTCTCGATTTCGAAGCGCTTGTCCGGCGTGACGCGCGGGCGGTCCTCGGTTTTCACGCAGATGACCAGCACCCGTTCGTGCAGAACCTTATTGTGCTTGAGATTGTGCAATAGCGCCGCGGGCGCGACGTCCGGATCGCTCGTCAGAAAGACCGCTGTCCCTGGCACGCGGGTCGGCTTCGACTTCGCGAGCATTGCGATCAACTCCTTCATTGGGATTGAGTCGCGATGAGTCTTTTCCGCAAGGAGCCGCGTGCCGCGCACCCATGTCCACATGACGATCATTGCGCAACCGCCGAGCGCGAGCGGCACCCAGCCGCCGTCTTTGACCTTCATAAGATTTGCCATCAGAAACGCCAGGTCCACGACGAGGAACGCTGAAATCAACGCCGCCGCCGCCCAGATCGGCCAGCCCCATTTTTTCCACACCACGACGAAAGCGAGTCCAGTTGTGACCACCATCGTTCCAGTGACCGCGATGCCATAGGCGGACGCGAGGGCGGAAGAACTTTTGAAGGCGATGACGAGCAGCAAAACGCCGAGGAGCAACAGTCGATTGATGCGGCCGATGTAGATTTGTCCTTCTTGAGACGCGGATGTGTGGGTGATCTCCAGTCGCGGTACAAGTCCAAGTTGGATGGCCTGCCTCACGATCGAGAAAGCGCCAGTGATCACCGCCTGACTCGCGATGACCGTGGCGAGCGTCGACAAGATGACGAGCGGCAACAATGCCCAGTCGGGGGCCAAAAGAAAGAAAGGATTGTCGATCGCCTCGGGACGAGAAAGAACCAGAGCGCCTTGGCCGAGATAATTTAAAAGGAGCGCGGGAAGCACGAAGGCGAGCCAAGCGAAGCGAATAGGAAAGCGGCCGAAATGGCCCATATCGGCGTAAAGCGCTTCGGCGCCGGTCACGCCGAGGAAAACCGATCCAAGCACGGTGAAGCCAAGCCATCCATGGTGGACGAGAAAGCTGACCCCCGCGCGAGGGTCGAAGGCGGTCAGCACCTGCGGCGCATCCGCGATATGCGAAGCGCCAAGCACTGCGATGCTCAGGAAGAATATGATCATGATCGGGCCAAAAAACGCTGCGACCCGCGCCGTTCCATGGCTCTGCACCCAAAACAAAGTGACGAGGATGAAGATGGTGATCGGCAGAACGAATTCGCTGAAGCGATGAGTGACGAGCTCCAGGCCCTCGATCGCCGACATCACTGAAATGGCCGGCGTGATGATCGCGTCGCCAGAAAATAACGCAGCGCCCGCGACGCCGAGCAAAAAGACGGGCGCGGAGCCTCCGCCGAGCGCGGACTGCGCAAGCGCCATCAATGAAAGGATGCCGCCTTCGCCGCGGTTGTCCGCGCGCATGAGAAAGACGACATATTTGATCGTCACGGTGAATATCAGCGCGAAGATCAACAGCGAAATTGCGCCGACAACCGCTTCTTCGGTCACGACGTCAGCTTTGACGCTGTGCGCGAGCGATTCCCGCAAGGCGTAAAGCGGGCTCGTGCCGATGTCGCCATAGACGACGCCGATCGAGCCGACAATGAGCCCGACGAGCCCGCCACGCGCATGTTCGTGCCGGTGATGCGCTTGAACCTGCGTCCCATCGCCGCCGGGGGCGGGGCCGGCGTCCGATCGCTGCGTCATGGGACGATTCCTTTGAGAGGACCCGCCGCAGCGCTCTTCGACGTTGCGGGCAGGCGATTGCCCGGACCGAGAACGAGTAGGACCAAGGGTTTGCCTCTCCTTCGGCGGGCGCCGCCGATACGGTGCGGCGATATACGCGGTTTCTTGCGCAATGAGAAGCTGTTGTTGCGGCGCAATATTGGCGGCGCCGGCTGGAAATCATTTTGGCGTTCTTCGCGAGGAGGGAGTCCGTCGAAAGGCGCTAGATCACGCTGCATTTGGGCGGAATCGACCAAATGCAGATAACGTGATCGATTCCAAAAGATTAGAGCGCGCTTTACGCGAACAACCGGAGTCCACTTTTTCGCAGCGCTCTAAGGGCGGCTGGACTTGGCGCGTTGCATTGATAGCTATCTCAACGCCCGCTTTCTCAGGAGGCCTCATGTCCTCGCTTTCGACCGGATCCGGCCGCTTCGCCAAAGCCGCTGGCGCGCCTTCGTCCAGCGCCATCGCGACAGACGCCGACGGGCTTGAGGCCGGCATGACGGCGCTGCCGAACGGCGCGCCTGCCTATATCGCACGCCGGCAGGGGGGAGCCGATTTCCCCATCATGCTCGTCGCCCAGGAAATCTTCGGCCTGCATGAACATATTCGCGACATCGTCCGGCGCTTCGCCAAGCTTGGGTTTGTCGCCGTCGCGCCGGATTTTCTCATCCGCTACGGCGACCCGCAGCAGGCGCCGGACATAAAGGCCATCCGCGCCATCGTCGCCAAGGTTCCCGACGCCGAGACGATGGCGACCTTCGATCAGGCGCTGGCCTGCGCCGTGAGCAGGGGCGGCGACGCTGCACATGCGGCGATCACTGGATTCTGCTGGGGCGGGCGCATCGCCTGGCTCTATGCGGTCCATAATCCGCGCCTCCTCGCCTGTATTCCCTGGTACGGTCGCCTCGACGGACCGCATACGCCCGAGCAGCCACGCTGGCCGATCGACGTCGCCTCGGAGCTGAAAACGCCGACGCTCGGCCTTTATGGCGGCGCCGATCCGAGCATTCCGGCCGAAGTGATCGAGGCCATGCGGGAGCGCCTCATGAAGGCGAAAGCCCCGGCCGAGATCATCGTCTATGACGGCGCGCCGCATGCGTTCTTCGCCGACTATCGCGAGAACTATCGGCCCGGCGCGGCCGAGGACGCCTGGGCGCGGGCGCAGGCCTTTTTGCGCGCGAAAGGCGTTCTATGACCCCGCCTACCGCGGCGTCAGCGCGATGATGCGGGCCGGGCCGCCGGAGCCTTTTTCGATCTTCATCGGCAGAGCGATGACGATCGCGCCCGTCGGCGGCAGCTGGTCGAGATTGGTGAGGTTTTCGAGGCCGCCGATATTGGCGGCGCCGATGATCCGGTGCACGAGGAAATCCTGCGACGGTCCGTTGTCGACGCTCGCGGTGTCGACGCCGATGAAATGCGGACGGCGTTCTTTCGCGAGCCAGGATACGGAGTCCGGTCCAAAAGACGGAAAGTGAAGATGGCTCGCGTCGCCCGGCGTGTCGTCGCCGAGATAGGCCTTTTTATCGGGCCAGCGTGAACTCCAGCCGGTGCGCAGCAGCACGATCGCCTTGTCGGGAATGCGGCCATGCGCCGCCTCCCAGACGGCGATGTCCTCCACAGTCAACAAATAGTCCGGATTCGCCGCGGCCTTGGCCGCCACATCGATCACGATCGCCGGACCGACGAAGCGTTCGGCGGGAATGTCGGAGTTGGTCCAGCGGCCTTCGGCGAAATGCATGGGCGCATCGAGATGGGTGCCGCCATGCTCGGGCGAACAAAAGGCGTTGGCGTAATAGAAGAAGCCCGCCTTGGTGGGCCCCTTGTGCAGAACTGTGAGATCGAAGCCGGATGGCGAGGTCGGCCAATAGATCGTCTCGGCGTTAAAGGCATGGCTGAGGTCGACGACCTTGCTCGACGCCAGATCAAGACTTTGCGCTTGCGCCGGATGGCATCGCGCGACGGCGAACATCAGACAAAGAAAAAGGCCGGCGCGCCTGCTTGCTTTACCCATCTCGACGATCTCCAATGCGGTCGCGCGCCAAAATTAAAAATCGCTCGCGATTCCTTTGACTTCCCAGTCGCCGTAGCGCGCCGGGTCAGGCCCCCCGCGACCGCCGATTTCTTCGGGCGGCGCGGGATGCCCCGCCGCCTCCTTGCGACGCGCCTCGGCTTCGGCCAATGCGCGCAGCGCCGCCGGCGGCAGATCCTTCCGCTCTTCTTTCGATTCCGTTGGGGGTTCCGCCTTCGTCACGGCCCGACCTCTTCGCATGCATCGCCCCGGCCACGTCTATTGTGTTATGATTCGTCGCGCAGGGAGAAGCCGTTTGGCGGAGAGCGACAGTAGATCATTTTCCACTCGGACCAAATCGGCGCGTCCTCCAGCGCGTCAGGGGTCGCGGCAAGGCTTCGTGCCAGCCGAAGCGGTGCGGGAAGCTGAAGCGGCGAAGATTCCCGGTCTTCCGGCGCGCCTCGCCGCAGCCAACATCATTGGCGATATCGTGCAGGGCGGCCACCGCCTCGACGAATGTTTCGCCGCGAACGCCGTTCCTTGCCGTCTGTCGGGGCTCGACGCCCGCGACGTGGCGCTAACGCGCTCAATCGTCACGGTCGCGCTGCGGCGCTTGGGACTCATCCGCTATGCGCTCGGCGAACTCCTGGAGAAGGGGCTTCCCCGTCAGGCCACGCGCCTGGAATTTTCGCTCATCGCCGCCGCCGCGCAAATCCTGTTTCTCGACGCCGCCGATCACGCCGCCGTTGATCTCGCCGTGCGCGCCGTGCGCCTCGAGCCGAAAACCGCCGCCTTCAGCGGCCTCGTCAACGGCGTGTTGCGCAATCTCGCGCGAAGGCGCGAGGAATTCCTGGAGATCGCCGCAAGCGGAGAGCATGACGCGCCGACATGGCTGATGCTTCGCTGGCGTAAGCATTACGGCGAGGAGACGGCCCGCGCGATCGCGGCCATGCACATGCTTGAGCCGCCTCTCGATCTTACGGTGAAGGATGATCCCGAGGGTTGGGCGCAGCGGCTCGATGGCGTCGCGCTCTCCACCGGCTCGGTGAGACTTCGCACGCACACGCCGATCATCGATCTTCCCGGCTACAAGGAAGGCGAATGGTGGGTCCAGGACGCCGCCGCCGCGCTGCCGGTTCGCCTGCTTGCGCCCCGACATGATGAGCGCCTGCTCGACATGTGCGCCGCGCCGGGAGGCAAGACGGCGCAACTGGCGCTCGCCCGCGGTCAGGTCGTGGCGCTCGACCGTTCGGCGGAGCGGCTGAAGCTGCTCGCCGCCAATCTCGCGCGGCTGCAATTGCACGCTGAAGTCGCTGTTGGCGACGCCGCCGCTTATCAGGCGCAGCCATTCGACGCGATTCTGATTGACGCGCCCTGTTCGGCGACCGGAACGATCCGTCGCCATCCCGACGTCGCCTGGACCAAGAAACCGGGAGACGTCGAAACGCTTGCTGCCTTGCAGACAAAACTGCTCAACCGCGCCGCGCTGCTGACTCGCGCCGGCGGACGCATCGTCTATTGCACCTGCTCCTTGGAGCCCGAAGAAGGCGAGCAGCAGATCGCCGCCTTTCTGCGCCGCAATCCGGATTTCCGCCGAACGCCGATCGAGCCCGGCGAAGGCGTGCCCGACGAATTCATCAACCGCGACGGCGATCTGCGCACGCTGCCGCATTACTGGCCCAACGAGGATCAGCGCCTCGCCGGCATCGACGGATTCTTCGCCGCGCGGCTGTTGCGGTCGGCGTAAAGCATTTTCCGCCGAATTGGATGCTGGTTCGCGTAAAAAAGGCGTCAGCTCAAGAAACCAGAGCGCGTTCCGATGAGGGGCGCGAATTCCTTCACGACTTGCTCGTAGACCATCCGTTTGAACGGCACGATCAGTTCGGGAAGCGCCGACAACTCCTCCCAGCGCCAGGCGTCGAATTCCGGCTTATGCGCCCCGCCGCCCGGCGCGTGTATGTCGATCTCGCTTTCGTCGCCCGTGAAACGCAGCGCAAACCACCGCTGGGTCTGGCCGACATATTTGCCGCTCCAGCGGTTGTTGGAGCCTCTGGGAAGGTCATAGCAGAGCCAATCCGGCGCTTCGGCGAGCAGGGCCACGCTTGAGACGTTGGTCTCTTCATAGAGTTCGCGCAGCGCGGCTTCGTAGGGCGTTTCGCCCTCGTCGATGCCGCCCTGCGGCATCTGCCAGAGATAGGGCGGGCGGGTACGGTCATGCGCGCCCTTGGCGCGCCGCCGGCCGACGAAGGCGAGGCCTTGCGCATTGAGCAGGAGAACGCCGACGCAGGGGCGATACAATCCGCGTCCGCTCATCGCCCTGTCTCGCGCCAGGCGCCGCATAGGCGCACCCTGTCGGCTGCCTCGGTCATCAGCTTCTCCGGAGAACTCGCCCGTAACGATCCTGCCGATCTTTGGGTCAATCCGTCGAGCCGTCAAACGCCCGGCGTCAGCGCCCCGTCCGCCTCCATCAATTCAAGCAGCATGCCTTCCCGCAACCCGCGGTCGGCGATCCGCGTCCGCTGCGCCGGGAAAAGCGTGCGAATCGCTTCGAAGATGGCGCAGCCGGCGAGGACAAGATCGGCCCGCTGCGGTCCGATGCAGCCGTTGGCGACGCGCTCTTCGAAGTCCATGGCCCGCAGCCGCATGATCGCGTTGGTCGCGTCATCGTCGCTCATCCACAGGCCGTCGACGCGCCAGCGGTCATAACGCTCGAGTCCGAGATGGACACCGGCGAGGGTGGTGACGGTTCCCGAAGTGCCGAGAAGATGGAAGCGCGGGCAGCGCCGCTCCGAAGCCAAGCGCCTCGCGAAGGGCGCGAGATTATCTCGCGCCTGCTGCGTCATCGCCGCGAATGTCTCGGCCGAGACGCTGCGGCCGCCGAAATGCTCCGCGAGCGTCACCACGCCCAGTTCGAGCGACGTCCAGGCGCGAAAGGCGTAGCCGCCGTTTTCACCGCGGCGCTCGCGCGTCAGCCACACGAGTTCGGTGGAGCCGCCGCCGATGTCGAAGAGCAACACGCTCTCGGCGGCGGGATCGGCGAGCGAACCGCAGCCGCGGGCGGCAAAGCGGGCCTCGGTTTCTCGATCGATGATTTCGAGGCGCAGGCCGGTGCGTTCGCGTACGCGTTCGACGAATTCGTCGCCGTTCGCCGCGCCCCGACATGCCTGAGTGGCGACCAGCCGCGCGCGGGTGACGCCGCGCGCGTCCATTTCTCGCGGCAGATGTCGAGCGCCGCGATGGTGCGCTCGATGGCGTCCTCGCTGATCTTGCCGGCCTTGCCAGGCCCTCTCCCAGCCGCACGATGCGCGAAAAGGCGTCGATGATGCGCAGAGAGTCGTTGTTGCGCCGGCGCGGCCGCCGCTCGGGGCGGGCGACGAGGAGCCGGCAATTGTTGGTGCCGAGGTCGAGCGCCGCATAGGTCTGGCGCGGGCGGAGAGCGTCGGGGGCCGCGCCGATCCGGAGGTCGTCCGCCCCTTGCGCCGACGTCTTGGACGGTAGACCGGTTTCCCTCACTCGATCCATTTGCGCGCAGCCGCTCCGTCTCGCCTCGCGCGCCGTCTCCCGCCCCTTCGCATCGCCGAAAGCGAAGCGACGATTGTCGAAACGCCACGAAGCTGGCGTGAATTCCCTTCATGCAGGATCGTTGCGCCGCCCGCAAGGGTTCTGCAAAGCATAGAAAGACATCGGCCGCGACCGCCGCCAGTCGCGCGTTCCGCCGGGTTGACACCGTCAGCGGCGCTCTCTAAGTCACCAGCCGTTCGCGCAAGAGCCGCGCCAATTCGTTGGGGGATAGTTCAACGGTAGAACAGCGGACTCTGACTCCGTTAATCTTGGTTCGAATCCAGGTCCCCCAGCCAGCTAACATATTGATTTTACACATATTTAATAATTTCGGAGCGCGGCGGAAAATCCCGGACATATCCGCCGGTTACAGAGCGGGCATCACAGTGGTCGCGCTCCAGAGACGAGAATACGGGACTTCTGGCACGCCAACGGGCGAAAAGTCTCTGGGGCCGGTTTTTGGACCGTCAGATGTCGAGCATTTTTAATGAACGCAAGGCCAATGGGTCACTGTGGTTCGATGGCGGAAATTTCCTGGTAGAGACTCGCGGCCTGGCATCTGCATCGTATGTTTATTAATTAATTCAATAGCTTGCGCGCGATGCATATAAAGTGGCATCGTTTGCTTCGAATCCTGATCGCTCAGCCACGTAACTTATTGATATTATTGCATTTGTACATTTTTCGTCTGCGCGGAAATATGCCCGACACTTCCGTCGGTTGCTGGCCCTGCATTACCACGGTCGCCTTCCAGAGACGCAACATCGCGACACAGGGCGCCCAAAGGCCCTTTGTGTCTCTGAGGCCCTTTTTCGCCTCGTCAGATGTCGAGCGTTTTAGAGGAGGCAGCGCGACCTTCAGCCAGCTGTGAATCCAAGGACCCGCCTCTGCTCCCGCCAATCGTGCGGCAGATTTCTGGAAAGTGCGACCAGCCGGGTCGGCGTCAGCTCGACCGGCTGTTGGCCGGCCAGGATCGCGCAAACGACTTCAGGAGAGAGATACGAAAGGCGCATGAGCACCGCCAGATAATCTCGCCTGACCCCGAGCCGGGCCGCCATGGCGTCGACGCCATCATCTCGGCCCGAAAGCAGCATGTTGCGCGCTGCGACCGCTCGGGCGATCAGGGAAGCAAGGCCATCGTCGATCGGTTTGGCGGCGCCATCGCCGATCACCAACCGCACGCCTTTTCCCGCCCGGCGAAGGCTGGCGGTGATCGCCAGGACAGCAGGTTCGACGACTGGTATGCAATCTTTTGGTTTGGGCGTCGAATCGGACATTGCGATCGATAAGATCGAGACTCGATCGAGCGACACCAGGATCTGGTCATCGCCAACCTGTATCCGCTTAACCAGAGATTTTACGAGTTCGCGAAGCTCGAGTGATGCGAGCGTCGTCCAGCGCTCCGCCAGCCTTGCTGATCGGTCGAGGACGGCTCGTTGGGTCGAGGCGTCAAGGCCGAGCGGGGCGACGGCCTCGCTGACTTCCGCGTCAGACGCGAAGAGCGCGCGCAGACGGTCGAGCGCCAGACCTTCGATGTCGCCCGCCGGAATTCGCCGGCCTTTGGGATGCGCTGTGCGACTGCCGGTGATGAGCGCCGTCGAGACATAGTATCGATAGCGCTTACCCTTCTTGACGGCATGGGTGGGAGAAAGACGATTGGCGTCGCTATCGAAGATCAGGCCCGACAACAGACTCGGCGCCTCAGCGCCGACGGCGATCGACCGCTCACGCCGACTGGCGGCGAGCCTGCCCTGAACAGTCTGCCACAGCTCCGGATCGACGATGGCCTCATGCTGGCCGGGATGAATGGCGCCCTTGTGCGCGACTTCGCCCCGATAGAGGTGGTTCTGCAGCATCAGATACAACGCGCCGCGTGAGAATTTTCCGCCACCCACGATCTTGCCGCAGGGTCCTTCGCGACGCTTGCTGCAAATGTTCTGGCGATCCAACTCGGTTTGGAGCAACGCAACCGAACCCAACTCCGCATAGCGTTGGAAGATCAATCGGACGGTCGACGCCTCGCTTTCGTTCACGATCAGCTTACGCTCCCTGACGTCATAGCCGAGCGGCACGTTGCCGCCCATCCACATGCCCTTGGCCTTCGACGCCGCGATCTTGTCGCGGATGCGCTCGCCGGCGATCTCCCGCTCGAATTGAGCGAAGGAGAGCAGCATATTGAGGGTCAGACGCCCCATCGAGGTCGTGGTGTTGAACTGCTGCGTGACGGAGACGAATGATGCGTCGTGGGCGTCGAGCACATCGACGATCTTGGCGAAATCGGCGAGCGATCGGGTAAGGCGGTCGACCTTGTAAACAACGATGATTTGAATCTTGCGCGCCGTGATGTCACTGAGCAGCCGTTGCAGGGCCGGCCGCTCCAGCGTGCCGCCGGAGAGCCCGCCATCGTCGTACATGTCTGCGACTGCGACCCACCCGGCGTGCCGCTGGCTTACGATATAGGCCTCGCATGCCTCGCGCTGAGCGTCGAGAGAGTTGAACTCCTGCGCGAGCCCGTCGTCGGATGACTTGCGCGTGTAGATGGCGCAGCGGAAAGTCGTCGTACACTTCGAACGGTCAGGCGTCCGCATGTTTGTCCTCCGGGCTCTCGACGGAAGGACCGGCGCGCTTGCTTAAACCGAAAAAACGGGGACCCGACCAATGGGCTCCGGTAATCTCGCGAGCGACAACTGTGAGGGAGCGATAGCGCCGGTTGTTCCATTCAAGCCCGTCGGCATGAACAAGCACCGTGTGGGTCACGCCGCGCCATTCGCGCATAAGCCGCGTCCCAGGCTTCAAAGAAATCGGCGGCGCCCGACCTCGTGCGTCGCTCGCTTCCACCTCATTGTGTAGGCGGTCCAGCTTGCGAATAATCGACTTGGAGAGGCCGCCATAGGCCCTCTCCTGAAGCTTGTATGTAATTCCGCGGATCAACAGATCGCGGGAGAGCCGCATCGGCGGCGGCGCTCTATGCAATCGCCGCCACTCGATGCGCAGTTCGAAGATCGTTAGCACGGAAAGCCGCGTGAGCGTTTCCGCGATATCGATCGCCGGTTGGTCCATCTCGGCGACCGTGACGTCAGCGACTGCGTTTGGGTTCGATCCGGTAGCGGCGTAAGCCATCATTGCCCTTGGTGGAGGTCAGGGAGAAGCCGAGCTTCCTTTTCACTGTGCCCGCCAGGAACCCGCGCACGCTGTGCTGTTGCCACTGCGTCGCCTGCATCATCTCATGGATGCTGGCGCCGTCGGCTCGAGTGAGCAGAGTAAGCACGCGCTCCTGCTTGGTGGTCTTGTGATCGCCGGCCGCGTTGTCATGCATAGGGGCCGGCGCCGCCGGCTGCGGCGAGACTGCGCGCGCCGATCGCAGCTTAGATCTCGCCCTCGACTTTACGCTCGCCTTTGCAGCGGCCGCATTGTTGGACCTTGGGGCTTTCTTGAGAGAAGTTGTCGACATTGCTGTGGGCTCCTGGAAGCGTCGTCGGAAGGGACGCTCGCACTGCCCAAAACCCCGCAAATCGCGAGGCGAGCCCTGGGCGGCCAGCGGGTAACCCGCTGGCCGCCCATGTAGCAATGCGTGCTTTGCCGCACGAGTCCAGTCGTTTTTCGGAAGCCTCTAAAGCAGCTCCCAATCCATTGCGGCGGCACAGGCAGTTCAAACTCGGAAAGCTTCGCGTCAAAGTAAAAATCGCGCCCGAATTTTGGATTGCAGTTCTCGCCGCATGATCGACCCCGCGCTCTGACCGTCATCTGCCTGTTTTCACAAATTTTGCACCAGAACCGCTATCACCTGACCTCGACGCCCACCGTAATTGGCCGATGCAGCATCCGGGCGCCTTCGGCATCGTCGGATGCTATGCGGTGATCGCGTCCAAAGCCTTCTGCTGTCATCCGCGATTTATTGACGCCCATCCGCGCCAATTCGCGCAACACATTGTTTGCGCATGCTCGCGAGACCTTCAAGTTATACGCACTATTGCGGGCTTTATCCGTATAGCCCGTTACTGCGATTTTCGTATTTGGGTACGCCTTTAGTATTTCTGCGAGATTTTGCAGTTGTTCCTTGGACGAAGGTCGTAGCGTTGTTTTGGCCTTGCCAAACGAGATTCGATCCAAAGTAAGCTCGCGTGGCTTACTCGCTGCATCTTCCAAGACCCCGAGAAGTTTGTTTTCAAAACTGGATGTTGGGATGCTCAATTCGACGCCATTAGGAAGTTTCTTTTGGATGACGTCACTACGTAGCGTAGCGGCGATTTGAGCCGGTTTCATCAAGCTCTCGGCTTCTTTGATTCCCGGCGATGCCGCGTCGCTGGCTTGTGGTGACGCCGTTGTTCGCTCTAGCGTCGCGGTATCTTGCTCAAGCGATTTTGTCGGCGCTCCGTTCAACCCCGTCGGGGTAACTTCTTTCTGAAGCGGAGTGGCGATTTCTGGAGGTTGCGCCGCAGCTGTTTCCCCTGTTGTTTTGGCGCTGGCCGCCAAGGGCGCTTCATTCACCGAGGATAATGCGCTCTCGCTAATCGAATGCGCGTCGCGGCCAAAGTGCCACGCAAAGCCCGCGATCGCGATGAACGCCGCCGCGAGCAGGAGCCAAGAAACGTTTGAGCTTCGTACTCCTCCCATATTGGGCGCCGCGGCGCTCGTTGAATTGACGTGCTTAGCTTCCTTTGTTCTAGACGGGGTTGGAACAGAGCTGCGCGATGCCTCATCGGAGGTCGCAGTTTCGAGGTTGGTCTCGAGCAGGGGTGCCTGATCGGGTTGCTGCTGCTTGCTGATCGCGGACAGAATTTCTTTATGCGAGACGGCGATAAGATTTGAATCGCAGGTTGAATTCCGTTCTTGCGCCGAGAGGATTTGCAGGCGTTCGCGTGCGACGGAGGCTGACATTTGACTACCCAAGTTGCTGGACACGCTCATGCCGCCCTCCGACCAAACAATCTGCCGAGGAGACCCTTCTTATCGGTCGGGATATTGAGGGCCATGGAGCCGGGCAGAAGAAAGAGGTTTGCGAGTTGCTGGTCGCGGATCGAAGCCTGATGCAGCTGAGTGTCGCCTTGCGCCACATTGATGAGGTCATAGACCATGCGCCGCTCGGCGCCCATAACCAGATCGAGGTTGCGTAGGCCGACGTCGAAATCGACGACGGCAACTATCTGGCCCGATTGGGCCAGAGCGGCTCCGAGAGCGGCCGTCGAAGTAGTCTTGCCAAGGCCGCGCTTGCCGGAGATGACCACCACAACTTTGGCCATTTGTCGTCCTTCCAGTCGAACCTTGCAAATTTAGATTGTCTCGTCTTCGAGCTAAGCTTGGAACGCATGACTCCGCGGCAGCTTTGCGTTGATCCCATCGGCCGGCGTGTAGAAACTGCAGACCGCCAACTCCTCAGCGATCGCGGGGGCGCAGTCGCCGGAGACACCGATCATGATCGAGTTCGAAAAAGCGTGGGAAGGGGTGAAGCATGCGTCACGCCGAATGACCCAGCTGGCGATCGGCTCTTTCGGCTGGGGCACCAAGGCAGGAAACGAGCGGCCTCGAAGCGGATGTGCTGAGAGGGAGGTTGTGTCACGTCCGACTCCTCAGTGAATAGAGCCATATGACGGCGATGTGGTTAACCGAGTATTAAACAACCGCGAATAACGGGCGAATTCGCATCGACCAACGCAAGATGCAAGGGTTGAGAAGCATCGGCTCAGCGCAAAGAATTCTCTCCTTTCACGCCAGCGCCTACAACACTTTCAATCTTCAACGCCATCTCATCTCAGCAAGAACGTACCGAGCTTTTTGAGCCTCGGCCATGGACACATGGGGTTCGGTCACTGCGGCAGCATGAGCACCTTCGTCACCGACGATCATTCGCGTCTATCGTTCGACAACGTGACAAAGCCAACAGGCGTATCAGCACAATCTTATTTTCAATTGTGTTGCGACTCATTTTCACTCAATAAGATTTCGATCTCGATGATCCGATCGCGCTCCTGTGCGGCTTCGACCAGATCCGTGAGTTCTTCGACATCGTCGAAAAGATAGTTAATGCCTATCGGGCCATAATCCGATTTGTAGGTCACCTTCGCCAACCACCGGGTGTCGTTCAGAACGGCGTGATGGATGTTGCGGTGCGCCATGGGGTCAAGCCTCCGCTGTGGTGCAACAGTTCCCCCAGCCCAGTGAGGTCTACTGAACCGATTCGTGCGGCCGAAGTGAGGCGCTGGTCAGGGATAATTTGATCGCACCGGCGCAAATCGACGCCCTTTGACGAAATCGCAGCAATTGCGATATTGCCGCTGCTCAAAAACCTATTCGGTCTGGGAATTGATTTGCCGATGAAGTTGGTGACTGACGCTTTTTCGATGAGTCGAATAGAAGCTTGATGAAAGCTGCGATTTCGGCGCACGCGTGGCCTTCTCAACTCCGTTGCAGCCGAGCGATTCAGTTGCAAATACGAACAGCCTCGAAGCCTGTGTGTGTTGAAAACCTCATCCACGTTGATGAGCTGCCGAAATCGTCAGC
>JAXMCY010000054.1:0-13788 GCA_046349135.1 Methylocystis sp.
GGAGTTCGCGTCGATGAAGAAGACCGCCTGCATCATCAATACCGCGCGCGGCGGCATCATTGACGAGCAGGCGCTTGCCGACGCGCTGCGCAAGGGAGTCATCGCCGGCGCCGGCATGGACGTTTTGACCGTCGAGCCGCCGAAGAATGGCAACATTCTACTCGACCCGACCATTCCCAATCTCATCATCACGCCGCATGTCGCCTGGGCCTCGAAAGAGGCGATGCAGGTTCTCGCCGACCAGCTCGTCGACAATATCGACGCCTTTGTCGCCGGCAGCCCGCGCAACATCGTGACGGGGTGAGGCTTACGCCCCCTCCCGGCGCTTCGCGCCACCCTCCCCCGCAAGCGGGAGAGGGGACCAACGCCCGAGGTTGCGCGAATGCGCGTCGATGGCCGAGTCTGCTCCCTCACCTGCGCGAAGCGCGGGGGAGGGTTGGGGAGGGGGCCAGTGAAAGGTTCGAAATCCGATGACCAAGAAGCTGCTTTTCCTTTTTGACACCGATCCGGTTCCGAGCGTTTTCGACACGGTCGTCGGCTATGACGGCGGCGCCGATCACATCATCGGCTACGGGGCGGTGACTGCCGAGAACGTCGGCGCGCTGGTCGACGGCTGCATCTACACGCGCGGCCCGAAGGAAAAACAATATACCGCGATCTTCGTCGGCGGCGGCAGCATGACGGCGGGCGAAGCCGTCTTCAAGGCGGTGAAGAAGCGCTTCTTCTCGAATTTCCGCGTCTCGGCGATGCTCGATTCGAACGGCTCCAACACCACCGCTGCGGCGGGCGTCGCGCTGCTCGCCAAGGCGAGTTCGCTCAAGGGCAAGAAGGCGGTGGTTCTCGCCGGCACCGGCCCCGTCGGCATGCGCGCCGCGGCGATGCTCAATATCGAAGGCGCCGAAGTCGCGATCACGTCGCGCCAGAAGTCACGCGCCGAAGCAGCGGCCAAGGCCATTCAGGAGCGTTTCGGCTTCACGCCTGTCGCGATCGAGGCCGCCGACAGCGCGGCGCGCGCGCAAGCGGTTAAGGGCGCGCAGATCGTCTTTGGAGCCGGCGCCATCGGCGTTCCGCTGCTTGACGAGAAGGATTGGCAGAACGATCCGACGATCGAGCTTATCGCCGACTGCAATGCGCAGCCGCCGCTTGGCGTCGGCGGCGTCGAAGCCACCGATAAGGCCACGGAGCGTCATGGCAAGATCGTCATCGGCGCGCTGGGTCTCGGCGGACTCAAGCTGAAATTGCATCGCGAATGCGTCGGCAAGCTGTTTGAGGCGGCCGACCAGGTGTTCGACTGCGAAAACATTTATGCGCAAGCCAAAGAGCTCGCCTGAGCGAGGAAAGAAATGAGCGCCAAGAACGATACGATCGGAAAATTCCTGGACGAACTTGCGAGCGATGCGCCGACTCCCGGCGGCGGCGGCGCGGCGGCGCTGTCCGGCGCCATGGGCGCGGCGCTCGTCTCGATGGTGTGCAATCTCACCATCGGCAAAAAGAATTACGAAGCGGTGTCCGCCGATCTTCAGCTCACTCTCGCCAAGGCCGAGAAGCTGCGCGCCGAGCTGACCGCAGGCGTCGATGAAGACGTCGTCGCCTTCAATACGCTGATGAAGGCCCTATGGCCTGCCGCGCGGCACGGATGAAGAGAAGGCGACGCGCTCGGCGGCGATTCAGGCGGCGTTGAAAGAAGCGACGCTGGCGCCGTTGAAGACATGCAAAGTCTGCTACGACGTCATCGCGCTGTCGAAGGAAGCGGCCGACAAGGGCAATCTCAACGTCATCAGCGACGCCGGAGTCGCGGTGCTCGCCGCCAACGCCGGTCTGCGCAGCTGCGCGCTCAACGTCTTCATCAACGCCAAGGCGATCAAGGACCGCGACTTCGCCGAGAAGCAGCTCGCTGACGTCAATGCGCTGCTCGCCAAGGCCGCCGCCGATACTGAAGCGGTCTATGACACCGTGAAATCCAAGATAGGCGGCTGAGGAAGCCGCGCCGAATTGCGAGGAGAGGACTGCAATGGACGTCCACGAGTATCAGGCCAAGGAAATTCTGGCGAGCCACGGCGTCGATATTCCGCCGGGCACGGTCGCCTTCAGCCCGGATCAGGCGGTTTATGCCGCGACTGAACTCGGCGGCTCGCATTGGGTCGTCAAGGCGCAGATTCATGCCGGCGCGCGCGGCAAGGCGGGCGGCGTCAAGCTCTGCCGCACCTATCACGAAGTGCAGCAGGCGGCGCGCGATCTTCTCGGCAAGCGACTCGTTACTGGCCAGACCGGACCGGAAGGCAAGCCGGTGCAGCGCGTCTATGTCGAAGTCGCCGATCCTTTCGAGCGTGAGCTTTATCTGGGCTATGTTCTCGATCGCAACTTGGAGCGCGTGCGCGTCATCGCTTCGAAGCACGGCGGTATGGAGATCGAGGAGATCGCCAAGAACACGCCGGACGAACTGCTCCAAGTCATCGTTGAGCCGGCCGTCGGCCTCCAGCAGTTTCAGGCGCGCGAACTCGCCTTTCAGCTCGGCCTCAATCTCAAGCAGGTTTCGCGCGCGGTGAAGACGATCATGGGCGCCTATCGCGCCTTCCGCGACAATGACGCGACCATGCTCGAGATCAATCCGCTCGTCGTCACCAAGGACGACAAGGTGCTCGCGCTCGACGCCAAAATGTCCTTCGACGACAATGCGCTGTTCCGGCGCCGCAATATCGTCGACATGAACGATCCTCGCAGAGCGATCCGCGCGAGGCGCAGGCGTCCGAGCACAGCCTGAATTACATCGGCCTCGACGGCGAAATCGGCTGCATCGTCAACGGCGCCGGCCTCGCCATGGCGACGATGGATATGATTAAACACGCCGGCGGCAATCCCGCGAATTTCCTCGACGTCGGCGGCGGCGCTTCGCCGGGCGCGTTGCGACGGCCTTCCGCCTCGTTCTTTCCGATCGGCGCGTGAAGGTGGTGCTCGTCAATATTTTCGCTGGCATCAACCGGTGCGACTGGGTCGCCCAAGGCGTCGTCGACGCGGTGCGCGCCGAGAAGATCGAGGGCGTGCCGCTGGTGGTGCGTCTCGCCGGCACCAATGTCGAAGCCGGCAAGAAGATCATCGCCGAGAGCGGCATTCCGATCATTCAGGCCGACACGCTGGCCGAAGCCGCCGAAAAAGCCGTCGCCGCCTACAAGGGCGCCAAGTAAGCGCCGGAGAACGACACATGAGCATTCTCATTGACGAAAAGACGCCGATCCTCGTCCAGGGCATCACCGGCGACAAGGGCAGCTTTCATACCAAAGAGATGATCGACTACGGCAGCAATGTCGTCGCCGGCGTCACGCCTGGAAAGGGCGGCAAGACGCATCACGGCGTGCCGGTGTTCAACACCGTGCGCGAAGCGGTGCGCGAAACCGGCGCGCAAGCGTCAATCACCTTCGTCGCGCCCGCCTTCTGCGCCGACGCGATCATGGAGGCCGCCGACGCCGGCGTCCGCCTCATCTGCTCGATCACCGACGGCATTCCGGCGCAGGACATGATGCGCGTGAAGCGTTACTTCCTGCGCTTCCCCAAGGATCGACGACCGATGATGGTCGGCCCCAATTGCGCGGGCATCATTTCGCCCGGCAAGGCGATGCTCGGCATCATGCCTGGTCACATCTACAAGCAGGGCTCGGTGGGGCTGATCTCGCGCTCCGGCACGCTCGGCTATGAAGCGGCGTCGCAATTGAAGGCGCTTGGCCTCGGCATATCGACATCCGTCGGCATCGGCGGCGATCCGATCAATGGGTCGTCTTTTCTCGACCATCTGGTGCTCTTCGACAAGGATCCGGAGACGAAGGCGGTGCTCATCATCGGCGAGATCGGCGGTCCGCAGGAGGCCGAGGCCTCCGCCTGGATCAAGGAGAACTTCTCCAAGCCGGTGATCGGCTTCGTCGCCGGCCTGACGGCGCCGAAGGGACGCCGCATGGGCCACGCGGGAGCGATCATTTCGGCGACGGGCGACAGCGCCGCGGAAAAAACCGAGATCATGAAGTCATACGGGCTGACCGTCGCGCCGAGCCCGGCTGAATTCGGATCGACCGTCGCCAAAGTATTGCAGAGCGCCTGAGCGATGGGATCGACGCCGGCGCCGCCGCGCGTCGACGTCCATCCGCATGTCGCGACAGCCGTTCGTCTAGAGCAAGTTCCGAGAAAGTTGACCGACTTTTTCGATTAGAACTTGCTCCGGCCTGTTAATTTGCGATTTCTTATCGATCAGGCGATTCCGTCTGATCGGAAAGCGCGCTAGGACGCGCGAGCGCGTAAGGAGTCTTGATGACCGCCGAGACCCAGACATTGAAGAGCCCGTCTTCGACTGGCCTGCCGTCTGCTTACGCGACTCGTTCGGTCACCGAGGCGTCCGCCTTCCTGCGCGAGCAGTTGCTTACCGTCATCCACCGTCACACGCCGGAGATCGAGACTGTCGTGCGCGACTCGAAGGCCGGCGCTGGTCTGGAGCCGCGGCAGATGGCGCGCGCGCTGCAGGCGCAGGGCATCTTGTTCCAGCTTGTCTCGATCGCGGAGCAGGCTTACGCGATGCGTCGGCGCCGGCGGATCGAGCGCGAGAAGGGCCACGACAAGCTTCTCGGCACCTTCGATTATGTCTTATCGAGCGCCGCCGCCTCGGGAGTCGCCGCCGACGAAATTCGCGCGCAATTGCAAACCTTGCGAATCCGTCCCGTCATCACCGCCCATCCGACCGAGGCGAAGCGCGTCTCGATTCTTGAAAAATATCGCCGCATCTATCTGCTGCTGCGCGAACTCGAATCGACCCGATGGACCGACCGCGAGCGCGAGGCGCTGGTCAAGTCGATCTACGATCAGATCGAACTTCTTTGGCTCACCGGCGAATTGCATCTCGAAAAGCCCACCGTCGACCAGGAAGTCGCCTGGGGCCAGCACTTTTTTCACGAGAGCATTTTCGATCTCGCGCCGGAGCTTTGTCGTCCTGCGAACGCGCGCTGAGACGCCACTATCCCAAGGAAACTTTCGAGGTCTCGCCCTTCTTTCAGTTCGGCTCCTGGATCGGCGGCGATCGCGACGGCAATCCCTTCGTCACGAATGACGTGACGCGCCGCACGATGCGCGAAAACGCTTCCGCGAGCCTGAATTACTATCGAGCCCGCGTCGTCGATCTCGCGCGCATGCTCTCGATCAGCCAGCGCGCCGCCGACATTCCTCAGCCGTTCCGCGAGGAATTGACCGAACGTCTCGCAGCTTTGCCGGATGGCGCCGCGATCGAAGCGCGCAACCAGAACGAACCCTATCGTCAGTTCGTCACGACGATCCTGCGTAAGCTCGATGAGACCCTTCGCGCGATTAACGAGGAACCGGCGACTGGCCCGCGTTACGCGAGCGCCGACGAACTGATCGCCGATCTGCTGTTGGTCGAAAAGGCGCTGATTGAAGCCAAGAGCGACGCGCTGGCGACGGACCTCGTGCGCCCGCTGCGGCGCGCGGTGGAAATCTTCCGCTTCAGCACGGTGCGTCTCGACATCCGCCAGAACACGACGCGGACGACGCAGGCGCTCGAAGAGCTATGGCGCATCAAGACCGGCGGCGAGACCCCGCCCGACCTCGATTCTCCGCAGTGGCGCGAATGGCTGCTCGCCGAGCTTGCGAAGCCGCGTACAGCGCCCGCGCCGCGCGAAAGACTCTCGGCCGACGCCCGCGACGTCATCGAGATGTTCGAGGTCGTCGCCGAGATGCGCGCGCAGCTCGATCGCGAGGCCTTTGGCGGATTCATTTTGTCGATGACGCGTTCGGCGGTCGACGTGCTTGGCGTTTATCTGCTCGCCAAGGAAGCCGGGCTTTTCCTCGACGAGCCCGGCGTCGAGATCTCGACGCTGCCGATTGTGCCGCTCTTCGAGACGATCGGCGATCTGCGCGCGGCGCCGGCGATCATGCGCGATCTCCTGCAGGTTCCGGTCGTGCGCCGCTCGACGCGCTGGCAGGGCAATCTGCAAGAGTGATGATCGGCTATTCCAGACTCAACAAGGACGGCGGCTTTCTGTCCTCGAACTGGGAATTGTTCAAGGCGCAGGCGCGACTCAGTCAGGTTGGACGCGAGCAGGGCGTCGCCATCGCCTTCTTCCATGGACGCGGCGGCTCGGTGTCGCGCGGCGGCGCGCCGACCGGCCATGCGATCGCGGCGCAGCCTGCCGGGTCCATCCGCGGCCGCTTCCGCGTCACCGAACAGGGCGAAGTCGTCTCGTTCAAATACGCCAATCGCGGAACGGCGGCCTATCAGATGGAGCTTCTGGCCTCGTCCGTGTTTCAGCACGCGCTGAAATCCGAACGCGAGGAAGCGCTGGCGCCGCATGCGGAATTCGACGAGGCGCTTGAGGAGATTTCCGGCGCATCCTTCGCCGCTTACGCCAAATTCATCGGCGATCCCGATCTCGTCGCCTATTTCCAGGCGGCGAGTCCGCTCGAAGAGATTTCGCTGCTCAACATCGGATCGCGTCCGGCGCGGCGCTTCGGCGCAAAAGCCTTGCGGATCTACGTGCGATCCCCTGGGTTTCGCCTGGGCGCAGAACCGCCATTCGATCACCGGCTGTCGGCGTCGGCTCTGGGCTGAAGAACTTCGTCGACGTGCGCGGCGACCGCGGTCAGGAGCTGTTGCGCCGAATGTTCGAAGATTCGCGGATGTTCCGCCTCATCATCGACGAGGTCGAGAAGACGCTTGCGCTGGTCGACCTTTCAATCGCCAGACAATACGCCGGACTCGTCGCCGATGAAGCCGTGCGAACGAAAATCTTCAAGGAGATCGAAGACGAATTCGCTTTGACGCGCGAGATGGTCCTGCGCGTCACGGGCGGCGTCGAACTGGCGGATCGTTTCCAGGAATATCAGGCGCGGCTCTCGCACCGCCTGCAGACCATCAATGAGGTCAATCGCGAGCAGGTGGCGCTGCTGCGCCGGTTCCGCGAGGCGAAGGACGAAGCGGAGAAAGAGGCCGTCAAAGTGCCTCTGCTGCTTTCGATCAGTTGCGTCGCCGCCGGCCTCGGGGCCACAGGCTAATTCAACAGGAAGGGAAAAGATATGAGCTTTACTTTGATCGAGCAGGCGACGCCGCGTCTCCACTGCTCCGAGCTTGCCGTGCCGGGCTCCGCGCCAGGCATGTTCGAAAAGGCCGCGCAGTCAAAGGCCGATCAGATCTTTCTAGATCTCAAGACGCGGTCGCGCCCGACGATAAGGAACAGGCGCGCAAGAACATCATCCAGGGCCTCAACGACATCGACTGGGGCAAGAAGGTGATGACGCTGCGCATCAATGGTCTGGACACCCAGTGCTGTTATCGCGACGTCGTCGACGTGCTCGAGAACTGCCCGCGTCTCGACATCGTGCTGATCCCCAAGGTTGGCGTTCCCGCTGACGTCTACGCGATCGACATGATGATCACGCAGATCGAGCAGTATAAAAAGCGCACGAAGAAGATCGGCATCGAAATCCTGATCGAGACCGCGCTCGGCATGGCCAATGTCGAGGCGATCGCGCAGTCGTCCAAGCGCCTTGAAGCAATGTCGTTCGGCGTCGCCGACTATGCGGCGTCGACCCGCGCCCGCACGACCGTCATCGGCGGCGTCAATCCCGATTACGGCGTGCTCACCGACAAGGACGCGAGCGGCAATCGGGAATATTACTGGGCCGATCAGTGGCACGCGGCGCAGACGCGGATGATGGTCGCCTGCCGCGCCTATGGCCTGCGCCCGATCGACGGCCCGTTCGGCGACTTCGGCGATCCGGACGGCTATATCGCCGCCGCGAAGCGCGCCGCCGTGCTTGGCTATGAGGGCAAGTGGGCGATCCATCCCTCGCAGATCGAGCTGGCCAATCAGGTCTTCACGCCGTCCGACGCCGAAGTGACAAAGGCGCGCCGCATTCTTGATGCGATGAGCCAGGCCGCCAAGGAGGGCAAGGGCGCGGTCTCGCTCGATGGCCGCTTGATCGACATCGCCTCGATCCGCATGGCCGAGGCGTTGATCGAAAAGGCCAACGCGATGGCGGCATAAGGCGAGCGCGGAGCGCTGGGCTTACCCTTCTCCCGCTTGCGGGAGAAGGAGATGCATGCCCTACCGCTATTCTGGCAACTGGAACCCACCATGTCCCACGACCATCGCCAACTTTTGCGCGCCATGTTCGACGCCGCCGTCGGCGCTGCGTCGCCTGCCGCGTGCCTGCCGCCCCATCTTGCGAAGATCGCGCCGCCGAAAGGCCGCACGATCGTCGTCGGCGCCGGCAAGGCCGCGGCCTCGATGGCGGCGGCGGTCGAAGCGCATTGGCAGGGGCCGCTCGAAGGACTCGTCGTCACCCGCTATGAACATGGCGCGCCAACGAAACAGATCGAGGTCATTGAAGCCTCGCATCCTGTGCCGGACGCCGCCGGGCGTGAGGCCGCCAAACGCATCTTGCAGAAGGTGCAAGGACTTTCCGAAGACGACCTCGTCCTCGCGTTGATCTCCGGCGGCGGCTCGGCGCTGATGGCGCTGCCGGCCGAGGGCGTCACGCTCGAAGAAAAGCAGGCGGTAAACAAGGCGCTGCTTAAGAGCGGCGCGAACATTTCCGAGATGAATTGCGTGCGCAAGCATCTCTCCGCCATCAAGGGCGGGCGTCTCGCACGCGCCGCCGCGCCGGCGCGCGTCGTGGCGCTGATGATTTCCGACGTGCCCAATGACGATCTTTCGGTGATCGCTTCCGGACCAACGGTTCCCGATCCGACGACGCGTCAAGACGCGCTCGCTGTGATCGCCAAATATAAGATCGACGCGCCTGCGGCCGTATTGAAGCATCTTGAGAACGCCGCGTGCGAAACGCCAAAACCCGGCGACGCAATATTTGAAAAAGTGCAGAATATTCTCATCGCCACGCCGCAAGGTTCGCTCGACGCGGCGGCGGCGGTCGCCAGGGCGGCTGGGTTCACGCCGTGCATTCTCGGCGATCTTGAAGGCGAGTCGCGCGACGTGGCGCTCGTGCACGCGGGCGTCGCGAAGCAGATCGCGATCCACGGCCAGCCGTTCGAGCCGCCGGTCGCGATCATCTCCGGCGGCGAAACGACGGTCACGGTGCGCGGCAAGGGACGCGGCGGACGGGATGCTGAATTTCTGCTGGGGCTGACGCTTGCGCTTGAAGGCTTCGGCGACATATCGGCGATCGCCTGCGACACGGACGGGATCGACGGCAGCGAAGACAACGCCGGCGCCATCATGACCGCGGATTCCTTCGAGCGCGCGAAAAAAGCCGGCGTCGACCTAAAGGCGCATTTCGCCAATAATGACGCCTATACCGCCTTCGAAAAGCTCGGCGATCTCGTCGTGACAAAGCCGACGCGCACCAATGTCAACGACTTTCGGGCCATTCTGGTGCCGAAGCGGGTGTAAATTCTCCCTGGACGGAGTGTTGGACCGTCGCGCGCGGCTTGCTAAAATGATGTAAGAGCGCTGCGCCAAGCTTGGCTTGCGCATATTCTTCACCTTGGAAGCCCATGAACAAGCCTGTGAGCCCGGAGCCCATCGATCCGCGCGGCGCGGCGGCGATGTTCGAGCGTTATCGCCGCGACGACTCGCCAAAGCCGAAGCAGTGGAACGACACGCTCGATCTTATTCTCGCGCATCGTTCGCATCGCAATTTTTTGCGAGAGCCGCTACCCGAAGGCGCGCTGGAAATCATCGTCGCCGCCGCGCAGTCGGCGTCGACATCGTCGAATCTGCAAGTCTGGAGCGTCGTCGCCGTTGAGGACGACGCGCGCAAGACCCGTCTCGCCGATCTCGCCGGCGGACAGAAGCACATTCATCGAGCGCCTCTGTTCCTTGTCTGGCTCTGCGATCTTGCCCGGCTCGAAAATGTCGGGAGAGAAAAGGGGCGTGACGCGGCCGGATTATCTTACTTCGAGATGTTTCTGACCGGCGTCGTCGACGCCGCGCTCGCCGCCCAGAATGCGGTGACCGCGCTCGAGTCGATTGGTCTCGGCTGCTGCTATATCGGCGCGATGCGCAACAAGCCGGAAGAGGTCGCCAAGGAACTGAATCTGCCGCCAAATGTCTTCGCCGTGTTCGGCATGGCCGTTGGCGTTCCCGATCCGGCGGCCAACGCCGCGGTTAAACCTCGCCTCGGACAGCGCGCCGTGCTCCATCGCGAGCAGTATGAATGGGGCGAGGCGCAGCGAGAAGCGATCGAGACGCTCGACGAGAAGTTCAAGGATTTCCAAAAGGAGCAGGGCCTGCCGGATCAGGGGTGGATTCGGCAGGCGCTGTCGCGGATCCGTGGGCCGGAGGCGTTGAGCGGGCGCGATCGCATTCGCGAGGCTTTGCAAGCGCTGGGCTTCGGCCTCAAGTGAGCGGCGACAAAGGGGCTGCTAAATGGACGCTGGCATAAAAAGTCAATACTCGGGCGAGATTTTCGACCTCTGGGACACCTATAAGAAAGTCGTCGTCGAAGACTTCATGTTTCATGCCGCATTGAGCCAAGAGGTCGAACGCGCTTTGCGCGCGCGCTTCCAGGGCGGCGACTTCTCGCTGCTCGATCTCGGTTGCGGCGACGCGCACGTCTTTGCGCCGATTTTGCGCCGTCTCCCGCCGGCGCGCTATAGAGGCGTCGACCTTTCCGATACGGCGCTTCAGCTCGCAGCCGAGAATCTCAAATCGCTTCCCTGTCCGGTGCAACTCGCACATGGCGACATGCTGTCGGCGCTCGCCGGCGACGCGACCTACGACGTCATCCACAGCAGTTTCGTTCTGCATCATCTCGCGACCCAGGACAAAGCGGAGTTTTTTCGCTGCGCGTCGCGCGCGCTCGCGCCCGGCGGCCTGCTGTTGCTGGTCGACACGATGCGCGAGGAAGACGAAACCCGCGACGATTATCTGAGGCACTATTTCGATTGGATCGAAAAGGATTGGGCCGGGCTTTCGCGCGCCGAAAAGGACGCGGTTTACGAGCATATCTCGACCAGCGACTTCCCGGAGCCATTGTCGCTTCTGGAGCGCCAGGCGCGCGAAGCTGGTCTCAAGCGCCTTTCTGGCGATGTCCCGCATCGCTGGCACCATCTCATGCGCTTCGAGCGCGCCTAGATGTCGGACGCGGTGGTCGCGGCTCCGCCAAAGCCGCGCGCGCAAAACGTCGACGCCGACCGCGTCGTCGCGAAGGCGGCGCGGCGACTCATTCCATTTCTCGTCACGGGATTTATCGTCGCCTATCTCGATCGCGTGAATATCGGTTTCGCGGCGCTGACGATGAACGGCGAGCTCGGGTTTACGCCCGAATTCTTCGGCTGGGGCGCCGGCATCTTCTTTGTCGGCTATTGCCTGTTCGAAGCGCCGAGCAATTACATCATGCATCGCGTCGGCGCGCGCATGTGGATCGCGCGGATCATGGTCAGCTGGGGCATTGTCTCGGCGCTCACCGCCTTCATTTGGAACGAGGCGAGCTTCGTCGTCCTGCGGCTGCTGCTCGGCGTGATGGAGGCCGGTTTCGCGCCGGGGGTCATTCTCTATCTCACCTATTGGATTCCCGCCGCGCAGCGCGCGCGCGTTCTTGCTGGATTCCTTATTGCGGTGCCGGTTTCCAGCGCAATCGGATCGCCGATCTCGGGACTCATCCTCGCGTCGATGGACGGCGTCGCCGGGATCAGCGGCTGGCGCTGGCTGTTCCTGATGGAGGCGTTGCCGTCGATCGTTCTCGGGATTGTCTGCTTCTTCTATCTGCCCGACGGACCGGAGTCGGCAAAATGGCTGACGTCCGGCGAGAAAGCTTCGCTGCGCGCCGCTCTTGAGCGCGAGGCGGAACCCGACCACGGCGATCATTGGCGCGCCCTTAAAGATATGCGCGTTCTTCTTATCGGCGTCGCCTATTTCGGAATCGTCATCGCGCTCTACGGCATGAGCTTCTGGCTCCCGCAGATCATCAAATCATTCGGATTCGGGGTCGTCGCCACAAGCGTTCTGGCGTCAATTCCCTATGTCTGCAGCGCGCTCGCGATGTGGGCGTGGAGCCGCAGTTCCGATCGCCGGCGCGAGACCGTCGGTCACACGGCCCTTGCCGCGGTCGTCGGCGCTGCGGGATTGGCCTGCGCCGCCTATGCGCCGACCCCGTTGCTGTCGATGATCGCGCTCTCCGTCGCCGCCATCGGCGCGATCGCCGCGCTGCCGACCTTTTGGAGCTTCGCGACTCTTTCGCTCGGTTCGGGGGACGGCGTCGTCGGCGTCGCGGTGATCAATTCCATCGGCAATATCTCAGGCTTCGCCGGTCCCTACCTCGTTGGCCTTATCAAAGGCGCGACCGGCGAATTTTCTGACGCGCTGCTCGCGCTCGCCTTGGGACCGCTGATTACGGCGTTTCTGCTTTTGCGGGCGCGGCGTTCAGCGAATAATATATATCCAACGCGCGGCGCTTGAGTTCCTCGACGGAAATCTCTTCTTTGCGCGTCGCGAACGCCCAGATATGGCCGAAAGGATCCCGCACCGTGCCGCTGCGATCGCCGTAGAACATATTCTGCGGGCTGCAGACTTTGGTTGCGCCGGCTTCGATCGCTTTAATGTAGATTGAGTCGACGTCCGGCACATAGACATTCAGGCTGACTGACGAACCGCCAAGGGTTCTCGGCGACGTCAACCCGCTATCTTCATAAACATCGGAGAGCATGACGATCGAATCGCCGATCAGGAGCTCGGCATGGGCGATGAGCCCGTTGGGCAGTTCGATGCGCACCCGCTCCTTCGCGCCGAAAGCCCCCTTGTAAAAGTCGAGCGCCTTCGCGGCGCCGGCGATGCAGAGATAGGGCGTCACTTTGCCGTAAGGCGCCGGAACGGACTTATCGGGCATGTTTTCCCCCTCTGAACAAACTGACGGGCTAACTCTAAGGCATGCGCCGGATCGGCGCTATCCCTCGATTTCTTCTCGCTTTATTTCGAGTTCCAGCCACTCCTCCTCAGCGGCGGAGAGGTCGGCTTCGGCCGCGGCGAACGTCTCGCTTGCCTTTGCGAATTTCGCCGGATCGCGCGAATAGAGTTCGGGGTCGTCAAGCAGTCGCTGCAACTTCGCGCATCTTTCGCGCAACTCGTCGATCCTGCCGGGCAGGGTCGCGAGCGCATGTTGCTCCTTGAAGGAGAGCTTCTGTTTCGTCGCCGCTTTCTCGCGCGGCGCGGACTTCTCCTTCGTCTCCCGCGCTGACGCCGTCGCACTCCGCGTCTCGACGCCCTTGCCGCGCTGCGCGACCATGTCGCTGTAACCGCCGGCATATTCGATCCAATGGCCGTCGCCTTCGCTCATCAGCACGCTCGTCGCGACGCGATCGAGAAAGTCACGATCATGGCTTACGACAATGAGCGTGCCGGGATAGTCGGCGAGCATTTCCTCCAGCAGATCGAGCGTTTCGAGATCGAGGTCGTTCGTCGGCTCGTCGAGCACGAGAAGATTGGACGGCTTGGCCAAAGCGCGCGCCAGCATGAGGCGTCCGCGTTCGCCGCCCGACAGCCGCCCGATCGGCGTGCGCGCCTGCTCGGGCTTGAACAGGAAATCCTTCATATAGCCGACGACATGACGCCGCTCGCCGTTTATCTCGATCGTGTCGGAGCCGCCGCCGGTCAGCGCGTCCTGCAGTGTGGTTTCCGGATCGAGACTGGCGCGGTTCTGTTCGAGTGTCGCCATTTCGAGATTGGCGCCCTGCCGCAGCTTGCCGTGATCCGGCGCGATCGCGCCGGTCAGGAGATTGACCAGAGTCGTCTTGCCTGCGCCATTCGCGCCGACGATGCCGAGACGATCGCCGCGCAAAATGCG
>JAXMCY010000055.1:0-13271 GCA_046349135.1 Methylocystis sp.
CGGCTCCTTGCGGACATTCTCAGCAAATCGGGGCGAACGGCCGAGGCGCTTGCGGTCATTGACGGCTTTGTCGCCTCCCATAAACATTCGATGGGGCTCATCGCCCAACGCGGCCATCTGCGAAAAAGGCTTATGGACGTCGCCGGCGCGGAAGCCGATCTGCGCAATGCGCGGCAAAGCGGGGCGCTGACCAAGGAACAAGCCGCCGCTGTCGACGTCGCGCTGTTCGATCTTGCCATGGACTCAGCCTACAAGGACATCGACGAAGGCCGGTTGAATGACGCTCTGAAGAAAGCGCAGGCGGCTCGTGATTTAGACGCCAAAGCGGAAGCGCCGGTCCGAGTGATCGCCGATGTCTATAGCCGAATGGGCCGCGCCGAGGCTGCTCTCGCCGAACTCAATCTCTATGCTTCGCAACATGCGCCGAGCGGACGTCTCCTCGCCCAACGCGCTTATCTACGCCGCGCGATGAAGGACATCAAAGGCGCGGAGGCGGACTTCGAAGCTGCGCTCGCCGCGCCCGATATTGAGCCGAGCGAAAAGCTGCCGCTGCGCAACGCGCTCGCGGAAGCCGGCCAGGCCGAACGGGATAGCGTCGCGCAGGCCGAACTTGCCGAAGTGTACAAAGCGATCGACGCACACGATTATCGCCGCGCGGTCCAGGCGGCGCGCGACGCGCGCGCAAAATATCCAAAAGCCGAACCCCCGCTGCTCGCGCTGATGGCGGCGCTGAACAGCGCGCGACAGCCCAGAGAAGCAGTAAAAGAAGCGGATTTATACATTAAGGACAATGCGCCGAGTTCCACGCTGCTTGCGCAGCGCGGCTACAGCCGGCGCGCGACGGGCGATTTGCGCGGCGCCATCGAGGATTTCGAGGCGGCGCTCTCTCAACCGGGCCTCGAGCCCCAACAGGAGAAGAGGATAAAGCTCGCCCTTGCCGAAGCGAAGCGCGCGAGCAAATCTGGCGGCGGGCTTGCCGGCGCGGAGGCGACGCCTTTGGAACAGGCCCTTAACAGCGGTTATGACGCGCTAAAAGTGGGGCGGTTGGACGCGGCCGTGCGCGCGGCGCGAGAGGCCCGCGAGCTGGATCCGACAGCGGAGGAGCCGGTTCTTCTCCTCTTGGACGCGCTGCAGCGGCAGGGACGCAAAGCTGAGGCGCTGTCGGAAGCGTCGCGCTACCTCACTTCCGAACCGCACAGCGCAGCCGTTCTCGCGCAGCGTGGCTTTATCCGTCGTCAGACCGGAGACGTGAGCGGCGCCGCCGCGGATTTCGAACAGGCCCTGAAAAACGGTTTGCCGGCCGATCAGAAAGCCAATGTCGCGCGGGCGCTGGAGGAAGCGCGCTACACGCTAGTCGCTGAAAAGGCTTTTAAAGCGCTGGCCGCTCGGGATTGGGCCAGCGCATTGCGCTATGGGCGCGCGGCCGAGGCTTTCGCCCAAGCGAACGAGGCTGTTTTTCGTGTGACGATCGCCGCGCTTGCTGGCCTCGGGCGCCAGGATGAAGCGCTGGAGAAGTCGAACGCGCTCATCGCGCGGGGTAAGGCCAGCGGCGAGGCATATGCGCAAAGGGGCTTCCTTCGTAAGGGGCTCGGCGACGGCGACGGCGCTTATGCCGACTTTGTGAAAGCGCTTGAGCGCGGCGATTTGCCTGCCGCGCAAAAGGTGGCGGTGGAACATGAAATCGCGACTGCGAGAGCGCTTGCCTATGAGAAAGCGGGGGACGTGACGGCGGCGCGCGCTGAGCTGGTCAACTTCGTGCAGAACCATCCCGGCTATGCAGACGGATGGTCGACGCTCGGCGATTTCCATGCGCGTCAAAAGGAATATCCCGCCGCCGTATCAGCTTATGAAAGCAGTCTTGCGGTCGAACGGCGCGGCGAAACACTGCTCAATGCCGGCTATGCGAGCGTCTATGTCGACCGCTCGAAAGAGTCGCAGTTTTTCAGAGAAGCGATCGACCGCTGGTCGAGCGATCCATCGCTCAGGGCTCGTCCCGCGCGTGACCGAGAGGTGATCAGAACGCAGATTGTCGAAGCGGATTCGAGCGTTCGCACGAATCTGGTGTTCAATGGCATCGCCGATCGCCCGAAACGCTGGGGCGGCTATCAGGTGCAGCCGAGCTTCGAAACGACGCTTCGGTTCGACGGCCGCCATCTGCCGTCCTTTTATGGGCTCGAATGTTTGCTCGGCGGTTTCTGGTCTCAGGACGGAACTCGCTTCAGGGAGGGCTATTCTCGGCTCGGCCTGCGCCTTCGTCCGCTCGACGGCGTCAATTTTTCGGTCAGCGCCGAATGGCAGCACCATTTCACGAACAACGCGCCCTATAATCAGCTCGCCTTGTCAGCGGGGGTTACGGCTATGGCGGCTTTGCTTACTCGAGCGCTTCAAGCGCGGGAGCGGCGGGCGCGCTGGAGCCGGCGATGCTGAACTACCCCCATGAAACGACGTCGCAACCCCTTGTGAGCGTCGCAACATACGGCACCTACAGGGTCGGGGAACGTCGATATCTGCAAAATGCTGTGGGGCTGCTGGGCTACTCCCACTGGGACGCGGACAGCCGCACGGTGTTCGGGGCCGCCGCGATGGGGATGGCGACATATGACAGCGCGGATATCCGTCAGTTCGCATTTGGGGTCGGACCGGCGGTGGTCGCGCGCGCATGGCTGGGCGGAGACTACTATCGCGCCTATGACGGCATCCTTTCTATTCAAATCGGCTATCTGTTCCCGTTCGGGGAAAGTCGGCGCCAAGGGGGTCTCAACACGACGATCGGGATTTCCTTCTGACGCGATGCATGTTCCGGGATGCGACCCTTTGCGGACCATGCGCCGTTCAACCTCATCGCTGCGCGTCGCTATTTCACTGCCCGTTTGGCATGAGGTCTCGTCACAACAACTGAGTGAAAATAAACCAAAGCATCTTCGGAATAGAACCCGAGAAGCCCGCTCGAATATGGCCTTTCCCGATCGGTGAAAGTGGTCAGCAGTACGCCATCGACAAACACCGAAAGCGTCGTCGAGTGGGAGGAAACCGACTGTATGATTTTGACGAGATATCGATTGCCGATTGGAAAGATTGGTCGTGTTCCCGACGTCAGAAAGCGCTGGTCGCCAGGATATGCCGGGTCCGCTTTGCCGAGTTCCCAGCCGTTCGGTTTGGGAACGAAATAATAGAAATGCTTATCGTCGACATAGTCCCACAACAGCCACGCGACTTCCCATGGATTTGGCGCGCCTCGCCGCAGCTGTCTCTCAGTGTGAAGCGAGGCCTCGAGGGTGAAATCGCCGTGGATCTCACCAGGCCAGGAAGGATACGGCCCGCCGATCAGACCGGCATGCGTTTCGTTCGCGGCGCTCGACTCTTTCGGTCGTATGGACAGCGCAACGCCGTCGAATTGACGGACAACCAAGTTCGCACCAAAGCCGTGATACACGGACTTCCAATTGGGCGCGAGAAGCTGTCCGTCTTCGATCCGGGTTTCAGAGGGGGCAGGAACGGCGCTCTCAAAAGTGTCGGAAAGAACGATAGGGTCCGACGTGACGGTCACAACAGCGCGCCGTGACTTGGACGCCGCGCCTTTTTTGCACCTTATCGTATAGGTCGTTGTTCGCGTCGGCCGCACGAGGATATTGCCCGATGTTTCGTGGACCACGAAGTTAGGATCATGCGGGCGGCTTGAGGCGATGCAGAAATCGGCGTTCGTCGAGGAAAGCGCCAGGGTCGACGACTGGCCGGGATTGATGGTCGTTGGCTTCGCCGAAAATTCGATGGCCGGAGGTTCGCCGATCGCCTGTCTGCTCGCCGCCGCTTCCTCAGCATCGGCATTGGCCAACGAGACCGAAGCCAAGGCGACAAATATCAATAAGTCGAAGCATCTCATAAAAGTTCAGCCACGGACGGCCCCACTCGCAGCAACACGCTTCCGCCGCAGATTATCGACTCTGCGCCGACTGTGATACGATTTCCCTGCCGGCGAATAGTTAAGGAAGGCCCGTGCGCTGCGTGGTGCGTTTGCCTGATATTCGGCTCCAATTGTCAAGTCCGGCCGAGATCGCTTCCTCGCGCGACAACAATCTCCCTTAAATGTCCGCTGTTCAAGAAGTCGCGCGTTCGTCTTGCCGTTGGCTGGCCGACGTCCATTGATAGACCTCGTAGCCGTCGACCACCTTGCCTGCGTCACTGAAGCCGCCGCGCTGCTGCACCGGCTCGATGATCTGCTTCGCGCAGGCGATCGTGCCCGGTAGCGCATACTTCTGCATATGGCCGGCGATATCGATGACGCGGTCGCTCATTTCCTCCATCGGCGTCTGCTCGTCATAATATACATGGCCGGCGTTGATGCCGCAGCGCACCGTAAAATCTGTCTTGATCATTTTTACATTCGCATTGAACGCGTCGAGACCGCTTATCACGTCTTTGGCGGCTTTCAGCGCGGCGTCTATTGTTGGAAAACAGGCCATAACGCCGTCTGGCGTCCACGCCGCTTTCAGCGACCCGTTACGGCGGAGCTTGCCGTCGACGAGATTCTTATATTCGTGGAAATCGTGCTCGATGTAGGTTTTGTCCTCGCCGATTTTCATCTTGGTTGAGTCGACGACGTCGATCGACAGGAAAGCGAGGTCACGTCCCATCGATTCCAACTGGCGCTTCGCTTCCGCCATGACCTTGAGCAACTCCGCGCGGCTCTTGGCGCTGCGCGCGTCCATCGTTTTCATCTTCTCCTTGACGGGCGCGAGCACCCGTTCATCGGCGCCTGCGGGCGCCGCAGACCGAAGCGCGTCGAAGTCGCGCTGCATCGCCCTGCGATAAATTGCGGCTGCGACTCTGCGCTGTAAGCTGCCGACCCACGTGCGGCCGATGAGAATTCCCCCGACCAGAAACCAGCGCGCCAGCTCATGGCCTCTGAAGTTGGTCGGGATCACGGACTTGATCCACCGGATCATCCGCGAGTCAAAGGCCTCGACCGCCTCAATCCACCAGTATGAACTTGCATTCTTGAAATAATGCGTGATGAGCGGGAGCAGGACGAGCACGAGCGCGATGAGCAGGATCGCATTCAGCAACCCCAAAAGGAATCTGGCCAGTCTCAGATGGAGCGGAGAACCGGGTTTGCGCGAATTTGCCATGAGCTTCTTTCGATCGTGCTGAGGGGCGCCGAGCTCCAGCGTTATCGCACGCGCAAATCGATCTGTGCAATTCTGACGGCGCCTCGGCAGAAGGCGGATGTCGACCAATTCAAAGGGATTTATCTGGGCGCGTCAGATTGAGGGCGTGGGGGGGGCGGATGGCCCGTCGCCAGCCCCGCCAGCGCTCGCTGCATCAATTCGAATTTGCGCTTAGGAACATTAGTTTGAACGTCGCTCCTGCGCGGGGCTCAAGCCCTCCCGAATCGTACCATTGATTGAAGTTTGGCGCTAACCGCTATCGAGTGACAAGGGCGACGCCGATTCGACCCCTAGGCTGGATTTGGCAAGAGACGGCGACGGATTGATGCACGGCAGCGTCGTGAGCGCGTGCGCCGCTCTGCATTTCGCTCGTCGCGATCTCGACGAATTGGAAGCCGCCTTCGCCGACACGATTGCGGACTATAGGCAATGGCGCAGGGAGCGCGGCGTCGGGCGGGACAAGGCGAGCTGAGGGCGATGAAAACGAAATATGCGCCGTTCCGCGCGTCCGACCATCTCGATGACGAAGAGGTCATTGCGGAGTATCTGACGGCGGCGGCTGAGGATGAAGACCCGAAACTGCTGCCATCTGCGCTCGCCGAAGTCGCCAAGGCGTTAGCGTCAAGAGAAAAAGGCCCGCGACCGTGAAGCCGCGGGCGAAGGGGCTGTCAGAGGCGCTCTTTAGAGGACGACGCCGGTCAAACGTAAGCGCTGTTATGGCCCCACCTTCAAACGCGAGATGAAAGCGACGAGTCTGATCTCCTGATTTGGAGATAAGGCTTGTGTCTAGACTTGATCCTTCGCTTGAGCCGAACGGCTCCGGGCTTCGGCGCATCGAGGTGATCACTGGAGCTGGTGGTCGGCGCCGGTGGTCCGAAAGGGAGAAGGCGCGGGCAGTCGAAGAGTCGCTGGCTCCTGACGCGGTCGTCTCGCAGGTCGCGCGTCGACATGGCGCTACGCCACAGCAACTGTTCACCTGGCGAAGGGAGGCGCGCCGGAAGGCAGAGGCGGCGGGCGCCCCGCCATTTGTTCCGGCAATTGCGGAGAACGCCGTCACCGCTGTGCGCGCGGCGGCGCGTGTGCCGAAAGTGGAGCCCGCCGCCCCCGTCGTGGAGATCGAGATCGGCGAGGCGCATGTGTGGATCTGGCGTGAGGCGGACATCGGCATGGCGACGGCGGTCCTGCACGCCTTGCGAACCTCGCCAGGCGCAAAGTGATCGGCCCGACGGGCTCGGTGCGCGTCATGGTGGCGACGAAGCCGATCGACTTTAGGAAGGGCGCGGAGGGTCTCGCGGGGCTGGTGCGCGAGACGATGCAGGCCGATCCCTTCGACGGCGCGATTTATGTTTTCCGCGCGAAAAGGGCCGATCGCATCAAACTCGTGTTCTGGGACGGCACGGGCGTATGCCTCTTCGCCAAGCGGCTGGAGGACGGCGAGTTCCGTTGGCCGAAGATCGAAGATGGCGTGATGCGTTTGTCGGCGGCGCAATTGTCGGCGCTGCTCGAAGGACTCGGTTGGCGGCGCGTGCGCGCGGCGAAAGAGACGCCGGCGCCCGCGTTGCCGGGATGAGCTGCGACACAGTGAATCAGGGCCTCGAAGAGCGTCGAAAGACGGCAAAATATGGTGTTCTGCGGCTATGGCCGCAGGCGATCGACAGGCTTCCCGACGATCCGAACGAACTGAAGGCGATGCTTCTCGCCGAGCGCGCGCGCAACGAGCGCCTTGTTCAGATCATCAAGGAGATGCAGCGCCATCGCTTTGGGCGGCGCGCTGAGACGCTCCCCGAAGACCAAATGCTGCTCGCGCTCGAAGAGGTCGAGCAGACGGAAGCCGGCGCGGCGGCGGCCGCGGAAGCCAAGTCCGCCGCTGAACGTGAGAAGGCGGCCAGAAAGCGCCGCACGAACCGTGGCGCGCTGCCTGCTCATCTGCCGCGCATCGAGACCATCGTCGACATCGACGATAAGGCCTGTCCCTGCTGCAAGGGCGCGCTTCACCGGATCGGTGAAGATGTCTCCGAGCGGCTCGACATCGTGCCGGCGCAGTTCCGGGTGCTGGTGACTCTACCGGCCACCTTCGTTTGGAGCATCCACGGGTTGGTATTGCAGCGGTCAAGCGATCTAAGCGAAAGCTGGTCCGCGTCGCGCGCCAATTCGGGAAGATCGCGGTCCTGGCGGCGAAAAAGTCTCGGCTTCAAGATGCCGTTCCTCCCAAAGGTCTTGATCAATCTTGCAGATCGGCAGGGGGTGTTGCGGTTCGCGTCAGAACTCAAGGGGTGAGACCCTTTGAACTAAAAAAATCAGCGCAAAACTGCGACGCACGTTTGACTTCGTTTAAAATATAAAACCAAGCTCCTGTCGCATCACACGCCTAGGAGTCAAATATGTCTGAATCCGACAATCAAGCGTTAGTCGCTCAAATATTGTCGTCTTATCTATCCAACAATTCCGTCAGTGTGAGCGACCTTCCCTCTGTTATTGAAACCGTGAAAAAGGCCTTCACAGGCGGCGCAGACCCCTTTCCCGTGACTTCGGGGGGTAGTGACGCCAAGAAATGGCAACCCGTTGTTCCGGTCAAAAAGTCCGTCTCTCCTGAAGCAATTACCTGTCTGTGCTGTGGCGGAAAATTCAAATCGCTAAAGCGTCATATAGGGGCCGAACACGAAATGTCGCCGAGCGACTATCGCGCGGCGTTCGGCCTCAATTCCGACTATCCAATCGTCGCGCCCAATTATGCCGCGCAGCGTTCCACCTTGGCAAAATCCCTCGGGCTCGGCAGAAAGGTGACGCGCACGCCTGCGCCGAAGAAAGTCGGAGCAAAAAGCGCGGCGGCGAAAAAGGCCTCCGCATAAGCCTCAACAAGCAGTAAAAAGCGCGGTTTCGCCCTATTTTCTTGGCGTTTCCGCGCTGTGCACAATTCTTGTTTTTTTGCCGCTTGCCAAGTTTGCACGCCGCGCGGACAAGTGATTTTGGCGCAACGCCAAGCGGCTTTCGTTCCTAAATTTGGTGGGGCTAAGAACGGAGCGCCTGACGTTGCAGGATCATGCGACACTCAATTTCTTAAGAAATGCTATCGCCTTTAAAAAACAGCCCCAATCAGTGCTCCCGAGCCTGCATCCCGTTCGCGTCGCTCAGCATGGGCCGCCTGTGCATTCTCGATTGTGTGGGGAGCTAATAGGGCACAGGTACGCGTTATCGAGCGGCAGAAGTTGATCGCCCGCCGCGTTGATGCTCGCGGTCGTGAGTAGGACTTCCGAGCGCGCGAGGAACTCCTGGGGCTCCCGGGTTTTGAGATGGGTCGAAGGCATCGTCGCGCCGTTTTCGGGCCTGCTTCTGGATAGTCCCCACTGCCAAATCCGAATCGACGGCTTGCGATGAAGCAGCAAGCGAAGCAGGGATTTGGCGTCCTTTCTGATTGCGCTGCTCACTAACTTGGGAAAACTTCGCCGTGGCATCGCGTTGCATGCGCTCGACTTTACCCGCTAGCTCAGCAATCGCGGCACCGGTTTCCCTCTTCACTGCGTCGAGACGCCTCTTCAAGTCCTCAAGGGGAGCTGCATCCTTGACGCTTAGGCTTCGTGCGGCAGGTACAGCTTCGACTCTGGCTTGGAGGGCGCGAATTTCCTCGGCCATTTCTTCCCGCATGCGGAGCAACTCGGCGCGCTCTATGCTCTCTTGAGCTACGACGCTCGGGCTGGGCTGAGGCTTCATGGCGTAAGACTGTGATTGACCACCAGAAAAATACGAACCTGCGATCCAGGCGGAACCCAACACGCCGGCCGCCAGCGCCATGCGTCGCCCATAAGTTAAGAGACGCGTGAGGGGCGGCGATTTTCGCGCGAAGATCGCTTCGGCCTTCTTGAATGACGTCGAGCCGAACCTTGCATCAGTCGGCCTTACTCTTATGTCAGGCCCATTCGCATCCTGCGGAAAGGCGGCGGCGACCCGGGCTCCGGCAACGAGGTCGTCTACAGGATAGTGCATCTGCGACTTCCTACGCGCTCCGAGGATGTCTAAGTGTGCTGTGACAAGTCTCCCGGTCATTTACTAAAATTCCATTAAAGGCTCGCGAGCGGTGAACAGTGTGGAAGCACCGACCCTTCGCCCTTAACGCTCGCCCTGCCACCCGCGGCGAGTCCCTTGGGACGAAAGAGACGCGACCTTCGCCGATGGTCTTTTGCTCGCCATGAGCAAAAACGTGGCGCAGCGCCAGCGCATGGGCGGCGATTGGGTTTTGGACCCCGCGCGGTGCGCCTCATCAGGCTGCGAGCCTTGCGGGCATGCGTGGCTAGGAACGCGCCTTTAGCGTTAGAATGCCACTTCCCTCTACTTATATGGTGCGTGGGCTGAGACGAAGGAGCAGTCCCCGCCACTCGAACAAAAGAACTATGTTGCGGTAACTAGCGAAGCTCGTTATCTCGCTCCCATGACTTGATATTAGGCGTCGCCATATCAGGCCTCGGCCAAAGGTACCAAACAAGCGAAAAGAACCAGCCGAAGACCGTGAAGCCCAGCAGACCGAAAATCATTCCCCAGTCGGCAAGAAAATTAGAAATAAACCATATAAATAGTGTCAAATAGTTGAAAATTAAGATAAGCCAACGGTCCCGGTGTCTTGAGTGAAATGCAATAATAGTTGGCCAAATATATAATAGGCGCATAACTAACATTGCAGAAATAATAAACAAGGCCTTAGAAATAGACGGGAGAGAGCTCGGCAGACTAACAAAGCTGGTTGAATCAAACGCAAATGTAGTAATTACACCGAATTAAAATGAACCGTTGCAAGCAACATCTGCTACGGCAAGTGCAATCGCTGCATTTCAACTGTATTCTTTAAGAAAGAATTTGGAAACGAAAACATAGAGCAATATAATAGCAAAAATATATGGAATAAACAAAAAAACAGCAAGAAACAGAACGGCTATTGGACCAAATTTAGCCGCCGCCCCCAACCACGCCACGCACGCTCCGAACGCCATTGCTGCCGCCAGCCCTCCGATGACGGCCAGCGACATAAATCCATAAAAAAGAGAGCCGACATTCCGCATCTGAAAAACCTATGCAGGAACGCGCTAATTATAAGCGCGCCATTGAGAGGCCAAACGCCGGGGCATGATTGACGGTTGTTGATGGGACACGCGCAGCTTGGCGAGGGTTAAGCCACCCTAGCCGGGCAGGGCGGTTTCTGCCAACCGTAAAGCTAACGCTTTTCTCTTACCTTGGCTCTTACTTCAGCCCAGAGGCAACTTTGGTGATTTCTCTCAAGCTATTGATTTTGTTGGCGGTCCCGAAGGGATTCGAACCCCTGACCTTCGGTTTAGGAAACCGCTGCTCTATCCTGCTGAGCTACGGGACCGCGGGAAGCGGCTTTTAGCATAGCGCCGGCGTTTGAAAAATTCCTCGCCCCTCAGATTTCAACTCGCCCCTCAGCCACGCGCGGGTACCGCGCCGCGCGCGATCAGGCGTTTCTCCCATTCCAGCGCCTGGCGAACGATTTCATCGAGATCATCATATTGCGGCGTCCAGCCGAGCGCCTGCCGAATTCTGCCGTTCGCGGCGACGATCGCTGCCGGGTCGCCCGGCCGGCGCGGCGCAATCTCGACTTCGAAATCGACGCCAGAAACCCGTTTCACCGATTCGATGACTTCGAGAACCGAAAATCCGCGCTCATAGCCGCAGTTTGCCGTGAGATTGGCGCCGCCGGCGCGCAGATAGCGCAGCGCGTCGAGATGGGCGCGCGAGAGATCGGTGACCTGAATATAATCGCGCACGCATGTGCCGTCTGGCGTGGGGTAGTCGTCGCCAAAGACCTGCAGCTTAGGGCGCAGGCCGAGCGCCGCTTGCACGGCGACCTTGATGAGATGGGTGGCTTTCGGCGTCGATTGTCCCGAACGCCCCTTCGGATCGGCGCCGGCGACGTTGAAATAGCGAAGCGCGACATAGGCGAGGCCATGCGCGCGGGCCGTATCCTCCAGCATCCATTCGACCATGAGCTTCGATCGCCCATACGGCGAAACGGGCTTGAGCGGTTCGTCCTCGGTCACGGGATTATGCAGGGGATCGCCATAGACGGCGGCGGTCGAAGAAAAGATGAAGCGCTTGATCCCGCAGGCCACCGACGTCGCGAGCAGCGCGCGCGCCTTCGCGGTGTTGTTGAGATAATAGCCGAGCGGATCGGCGACTGAGTCCGGGACGACGATCTTTGCGGCGAAGTGAATGATCTCATCGACGCCATGGCGCTCGATCAAATCGGCAACGAGGCGTTCGTCGCCGAAATCGCCGACGACAAGCGGCGCGCCGTCGGGAACCGACCAGCGAAAGCCCGTCGAAAGATCATCGAGCACGATAGGCGGCGTTTCGCCGGCGTCGAGCAGTTCGAGAACCGTATGGCTGCCGATGTAGCCCGCGCCGCCCGTCACCAAAACCGTCATATTGAAATCGCCTTCCTTTTCTGTCTTCGCATGATCTAGCGCCTTTATGGCGCCAACCCAGTCTCACGCCCGCGAGTTCTGCGAACGGGCCAAACCGTGCTACACGCCCCCGCGCTATCGCTAATCCTCGCCATCTCAACGGGTCGCTTCATGAGCAAACGCATTCGCAAGGCTGTTTTTCCCGTCGCCGGACTCGGCACGCGCTTTCTGCCCGCCACCAAGGCCGTGCCGAAGGAAATGCTGACCGTCGTCGACAGGCCGGTGGTGCAGCATGTCGTCGATGAAGCGCGAGAAGCCGGAATTGAACATTTCGTTTTCGTCACCGGGCGAGGCAAGGGGGCGATCGAAGATCACTTCGACATGGCCTATGAGCTTGAGGACACGCTTCGCCGCCGCAACAAGTCCAAGGAATATGAAGCTCTGATGTCGGACCTGCCGGCCGCCGGCGCGACGAGCTTCACCCGCCAGCAGGCGCCGCTCGGCCTCGGCCACGCCGTCTGGTGTGCGCGCGACATTATCGGCGACGAGCCCTTCGCGGTGCTGCTGCCCGACATGATCACCCTTCCCGCCAGAGGCAAAACCGCCCGCTGCCTCGCCGAGGCGGTCGCGGCTTACGAAAAGCATGGCGGCAATATCATCGCGGTCGAGGAAGTGAAGCCTGAAGAGACGCATCAATATGGCATTGTGGCGCGCGGCAAGGATTACGGCTCGACCTTCGAAATCACCGGCATGGTCGAGAAGCCGCCGCAGGGGACCGCGCCGAGCAATTTCATCATTTCCGGCCGCTATATTCTGGAGCCGGAAATTTTCGCCCTGCTCGAGCGGCATGAAAAAGGCGCCGGCGGCGAAATCCAGCTCACCGACGCCATGATCCATCTGGCGAAATCGCGTCCGTTCCATGCCGTGCGCTTCGACGGACGCACTTATGACACGGGCTCGAAGCTCGGTTTCCTCGCGGCCAATGTCGCTTTCGGCCTGGCGCGGCCCGATGTCGCCGATGGCCTGCGCGCCGAGTTGAAAAAGCTGCTCGACTAGCGAGTTTTTATATAAAGACAAAGGCTTGCGTTGGTCGCTCGGGGAGCGGAAGCTCTGCGCCCGCGACCTCGGTTTGACGCCGGCGCGCCCGCTTCATTAAAGGTTGATATCGTTTCGAGATCGGCGCGCGGCCGCGCCTGATTGAAATCAAGCAAAGGATTGTATGCTGATGCCGCAACAAGGCGCCGCGCGGAAAATCGTGATTACCGGAATGGGCGCGGTGTCAGCCGCCGGCGTCGGCGCAGCGGCGCTGTGGGAGGCGGCGCGCGACGGCGTCTCCTGCGTGCGGCCGGTGCGATTGCCGCGCCCGTTCAACGGACGAATCAAAATCGCGGCCCAGGTTCCAGACTTCGATCCCGCCAAATATATCAGCGCGGAATTGCTTCCTTATTGCGATCCATTCACGCAATACTCGATCGCCGCCGCCGACGAGGCGTTGGCCCAGGCGGGGTTTGCGGGCAAAGAGGTCGGCGGGCCGAGAACGGCGGTGATCATCGGCACCGGCATCGGCGGCGCCACGACCATCGATAACAATGCGTATCAGGAATATAAAATCGAGACCCGCCCGGATACGCTGACCGTGCCGCGTCTCATACCGAGCGCTGCGCCGACGACTCTCGGCATGCGCTACGGCGCCAAG
>JAXMCY010000056.1:0-12823 GCA_046349135.1 Methylocystis sp.
ATCGCGGATTACGAAACAGGGCCGGGTTCGCGGGTGCCCGCCGAGAAGGCTGGCGAGGCGATCAGGACTGCGCGTCGCTTCGTGGATTGCGTGACGGCGCTCGTCGTTCCGAGTGGCGCATGACGATGCCGTCAAATTCGTTCCCATTGACGAAGCGCAGGCGCAAACACGCTTTTGCGAATTCTTCGTCAGCGCAACCCCAAGCAGTTTCTCGACGGGGTGACGAAGGAAAGTGAATTCATGGGGCGTGATTTGACTTCCGCAGGATTGTGACTACAATTGACTACATCGTAGTCGATTCCCTCTGTGTCATGAAATCCGCCGCCTCCGCGCCGACATCCGTTCGTCTTACCGACGAAACGCGCAAAATCCTCGACGAGGCGGCGCGGCGCACGCGCCGCTCGCGTTCTTATCTTGTGGAAGAAACACTAAAGCAGTTTCTTCCACGCATCGTGCAGAAGGAAACCCAGCCTTCGCCGCAAGAGCGGATTCGTCGCCTAAAGGAGCTGGAGGGCATCGGCTACCGGCTTGTCGGACCGCAATCCATTGAGGAGATCGACGCACGCATCCGTGAATTCCGTGGCGATGACTGAGACGGTTCCGGTCGAAAGCGGGCGGGCCTATTTCGACGCAAACTCGGTTATCTATTTCATCGAAGCGAACCCGGAGTTTCATACGAAAATATCCAGCCTTTGGTATGCCCTGATCGAACAAAACACGACCTTTGTCACCAGTGAAATCTGCGTTGCGGAATGCTTCTACGGCGCCTTCAGACGCCAGAGTCCGGTGCTCGAAAACGGTTACGATCGCCTGTTCTTTGAGGAGAGGACCTTCGACATTCGGCCTGTGGACATCGAAACGCTCATTGGGGCGGCGCGCCTTGGCGCCGATCTCGGCCTAAGACTGATAGACGCAGTGCATTTTCGAACGGCGTTGGCCTCGCAGTGCGATGTCTTCGTCACGAACGATCGCCGATTCCGCTCGAGTCATGGCGTGCGTGTCGTCCAAATCGCTGAGCTGTGACGAAGCGTCGATCAAGCCGAAAGCCGCACATGACCTTCCCCGATCTCACCGCGGATATCGCCAGCCTCGCGCCCGAACTACGCGGGCGCCTTTCCGCCAATGAGCCGCTTGCGCCCTTGACCTGGTTTCGCGTCGGCGGGCCGGCGCAAATTCTTTTCATGCCGGCGGATGAGGCGGACCTCGCCTATTTCCTCGCGCGCTTGCCGCGCGAGATTGCCGTCACCGTCATCGGGCTCGGGTCAAATCTCATCGTTCGCGATGGCGGCGTTGAAGGCGTCGTCGTTCGGCTTTCGGCGAAAGGCTTCGGGGAGATCGTCGTCGAGGAGGGCAATCGTTTGCGTGTCGGCGCCGCCGTGCCCGACGTGAAGGCGGCGCGAGCCGCCGCTGAGGCTGGGATTGACGGACTCGCCTTCTATCGCGGCATCCCCGGCGCCATCGGCGGCGCGCTGCGCATGAACGCCGGCGCCCATGGCGGCGAGACGAGGGACGCGCTCGTCGAGGCGCGCGGCGTCTCTCGCGCCAGCGACGTTCGCGTCTTCTCCAACGCCGATCTCGGTTACTCGTACCGGCATTGCTCGGCGCCGGACGACGTGATTTTTACCCAGGCGCTCTATCAGGGCCGTCCTGGCGATCCGGCGACGATCCTCGCCGAGATGGAGCGCATCACCGCGGCGCGCGAAGCGTCTCAGCCGATCAGGGAAAAAACCGGCGGCTCGACCTTCAAGAATCCTGACGGCCATAAGGCGTGGCAGTTAATCGACGCCGCCGGCTGCCGCGGCCTCGCCGTCGGCGACGCCCAGGTGAGCGAAATGCATTGCAATTTTCTCATCAACCGCGGGCGCGCGACCGCCGCCGACATCGAGGCGCTCGGCGAGGAAGTGCGCCGGCGCGTGCGCGAGACGAGCGGCGTCGACCTCCATTGGGAAATCAAGCGGATAGGCGTCGCTTGAGGCGAAGGGCCAGGGCGAAATTGCATGGTCGGCGCTGTGACCCTAGCGCGCTTTCCGATCAGACGGGATCGTCTGATCGATAAGAAATCGCGCCAAATTAACAGGCTGGAGCAAGTTCTGATCGAAAAAGTCTGTCAACTTTTTCGGAACTTGACTCTAGCGTGAACCTTTGGGAGCCGAGCATGACGCCGCCGCGCAAAAAATCGGCCATTGCCTCGAGCGCCGCTGAAAAGGCGACGCGATCGAAACGCCGCGACGACCGAAGCGCCAAGGAGCGTCCTTTGAACAGAGATCGAGTCCTCGCAAAGTCCGAAGCCCTATGCGACGTCATCTGCCCTTTCGCCACATTCACCGAATGGGCGTCGGACGCTGACGAAGCCGCCTACGGCGATCTGTAGTTCGCATTTTTCAATTCGAGACCAACATGACCAAACATGTCGCCGTGCTGATGGGCGGGCTCTCCGCCGAACGCGAAATCTCCATGCGCTCGGGCGAGGCCTGCGCGAAGGCGCTCGAAGAGCAGGGATTCAAGGTCACGCGCGTCGACGCCGGCCATGACGTGGCGAACGTTCTCGCGGCGCTCGAACCCGACGTCGCCTTCAACGCGCTTCATGGCAGGTTCGGCGAGGACGGCTGCATTCAGGGCGTGCTGGAGCTGCTGCGCATCCCCTACACCCATTCCGGCGTGCTTGCTTCTTCGGTGGCGATGAAAAAAGACGTCGCCAAGACGGTGATGGCGGCCGCTGGCGTTCCCGTTCCGACAGGACGCGTCGTGCACAGGCTGGAGGCCGCCAAGGCGCATGCGCTGCCGCTTCCCTATGTGCTCAAGCCCATATCGGAAGGCTCGTCCTTCGGCGTCTTCATCGTCAACGAGGGGCAGGAACACCCGCCGCAGGAGCTGTGGCGCGAGGATTGGGCGCATGGCGACATGATGCTCGCCGAGCAATTCGTCGCCGGGCGCGAGCTCACCTGCGCGGTCATGAACGAAAGGGCGCTGGACGTGATCGAAATCCTCGCCGCTGACGGCGGATGGTACGACTATCACGCGAAATACGCCAAGGGCGGCTCGAAACACGTTCTTCCGGCGAATCTTAAACAGAATATTTACCAAGAGGTCCAACATTTGGCCCTTGAGGCTCATCGAGCTCTCGGCTGTCGCGGTGTGAGCCGCGCGGACTTCCGATACGACGACCGCCCCGGAGGTACGGGCGAGCTCGTCGTATTGGAAGTGAACACGCAGCCGGGAATGACGGAGACCTCGCTCGTGCCAGAAATGGCGGCATTCGCAGGTTTTTCGTTCGGCGAGCTGGTCAAATGGATGGTGGAAGACGCTTCCTGCGATCGTTGAAGGAGTCTTTTGCGGCTCCGCATTCGCTCGTCCCCATCGTCCCGAATGTCCCGCTCGAATCTCCATATGGCCTAGCCGCGGTGGCGGCCGTCACTTCGGTTTCGCCGGCGAGCGCCGCCGCGCCCGCCGCGCCAGTCGCCCCGCGTTTGCTTTCGCGCAAAGGCTTCGGCGAACGCCTCCTGTCGCGCCTGGCTCCCTTTGCCCGTCCCGGCGTGGGCACGTTGGCCGTGTTCGCGTTCTTGGGTTTCGTCGGCGCCGCAGGTTTTGTCCAAAACGGCGGCTACGCCGCTCTTGTCGCTAACGACGGCGAACTCTACGACATCGCCGCGCGCGCAATGGGCTTTCCGATTTCCGCCGTCACCATCACCGGCCAGTCGCGTTTGAGCGAGCGCGAGCTGCTCGACGCAGCAGGCGTCGGGCCACGGAACTCCTTGCCCTTTCTCGATGCGACGGCCGTGCGCGACCGGTTGATGCTGGTTCCCCTCGTCAAAACCGCGCGGGTCATGAAACTCTACCCCGATCGCCTGGTTATCGCGATCGAAGAGCGGCAGCCGAGCGCCCTATGGCAGCGTGACGGCCGCGTGGCCGTCATCTCCGAAGACGGCGTGCCGATCGATGAATTGCGCGATCAGCGCTATCTCGGCCTGCCTTTTGTCGTCGGCGAAGGCGCGCAGAAGCGCTTGCTCGAATTCCACATGCTGATGGGGAAGGCCGGCGATCTCGCGCATCGGGTCAAGGCGGGGGTGTTGGTCGCCGGCCGCCGCTGGAACTTCGAGATGACCAATGGCGTCACCGTGAAATTGCCGGAGCTCGATCCATTCGGCGCGTTGGACACGCTCGCGCGTCTGCAGAAAGAAGCGCGGATTCTCGACAAGGACGTGATGTGTATCGATTTGCGCATTCCCGATCGCATCGCCGTTCGGCTGACGGAAGAAGCCGCGTCGTCGCGCGAAGCGCAGCTTGCGCCGCGCAAATCGTCCAAGAGTGGTGGTTAGCAGCATGATCTCCCCCATCGCCCCGCCGCGAATGAAGCCGCTCTCGCCGCGTCGTTCGGCGACGTTCGTGGCGCTTGATGTCGGCACCTCGAAGATCGCGTGCCTCGTCGCGCGGCTGACGCCGCTTGACGCAGTCGCCCCCGGCGATTGGCGCACGCATCGCATGCGCGTCGTCGGCATCGGCCACCAGCGCTCTCTTGGCGTAAAAAGCGGCCTCGTCGTGGACATGGACGCCGCCGACGTCGCGATCAGACAGACCGTCGACGCCGCCGAGCGCATGGCTGGGATCCAGGCGGACCGCGTCATCGTCACCGCCGCTGGCGGACGATTATCGTCACAGCATTTTCAAGCCAAGCGGATCATCGGCGGCCGTGAGGTCGCCGAAGAAGATATCCATCGCGTTCTTGAAGCTTCGGCTGCGCATCATCTCAATCGCGGCCGCGTCGCCTTGCACTCGCTGCCGATGGGGTTTTCGCTCGACGGCTTGTCCGGCATCCGCGAACCCAAGAACATGATCGGCGAGGAACTGGGGGTCGATCTCCACGTTGCGACCTGTGACCAAGCGGCGACTCGCAATCTGATTCTCGCGGTGGAGCGCACGCATCTCAACGTCGAGGGCATGGCCGCCGTCCCCTACGTCGCCGGCCTCTCCACGCTCGAACCGGACGAGGCCGAGATGGGCGTCGTCGTCGTCGACATGGGCGCCGGGTCGACGTCGGTCGCCGTCTTCGAACGGGGCGAGATGATTCATCTCGACGCCGTCACGCTGGGCGGCGGTCACGTCACGATGGACATTGCGCGCGGGCTCGACGCGCGACTCTCCGACGCTGAGCGGCTCAAGACCTTTCACGGCTCTGCGATCGCCTCGTCATCTGATGAGCACGAAGTCATTTCGTTCGATCACGTTGGCGAGAATGATCACAAGGCGCATGCGCCAAAATCGCATCTTGTGCGCATCATCCGTCCGCGCGTTGAGGAGACGCTCGAGTTTCTGCGCGACCGTCTGGCCAAGGCCGGCCATCCGAGCGGTCCTGGGCGTCGCATTGTGCTGACCGGCGGCGCCAGCCAGCTGACGGGAGTCGCCGAAGCGGCGCGCCGCATTCTCGGCGGACAGGTGAGGGTCGGACGTCCGATCGGCGTCGAAGGCTTGCCCGAGTCCGCAAAAAGTCCCGCCTTCGCCGCCGCCGCCGGACTGCTCGTCTATCCGCAGGTCGCCGGACACGAATATTTCGAGCCGCGACGGATCGAGCGCGCGGCGACGGGAACGGACGGATACATCTCGCGCGTAGGGAGATGGTTAAGAGAAAGCTTCTAGTATCGCGTGGAACTGATTCTTTCGATCCGGCGCCCTTCGACAGTCAAGCGCCGAGAATGATTGCCGAGGACGACGCGTTCGGCGACCGGGCGTCCAATGGAGAAGGACAACGGGCGCCGAGTCGCGAATGGACTGGTGAGAGGCCTGGCAAATGACGATCAACCTTAAAGCTCCGGAACTCCGGGAATTGAAGCCCCGCATCATGGTCTGCGGCGTCGGCGGGGGCGGCTGCAACGCCGTCAACAACATGATCACGTCCGGCTTGTCGGGCGTCGACTTCCTTGTCGCCAATACCGACGCCCAAGCGCTCGCCTCCTCGCAGGCCGAACGCGTCATCCAGATGGGCCTGCAGGTGACCGAAGGACTGGGCGCCGGCGCTCAGCCCGAGGTCGGCCGCGCGGCTGCCGAAGAAGCCCGCGAAGAAATTCGCGAGCATCTTTCCGGCGCGCATATGTGCTTCGTCACCGCGGGCATGGGCGGCGGCACCGGCACCGGCGCCGCGCCGGTGATCGCTCAGATCGCGCGCGAAATGGGCATCCTCACCGTCGGCGTCGTCACCAAGCCGTTCCATTTCGAAGGCCAGCGCCGCCTGCGCATCGCGGAATCGGGAATTTCCGAACTGCAGAAATGCGTCGATACGCTGATCGTCATTCCGAACCAGATCTTTTCCGCATCGCGACGGAAAAGACGACCTTCGCCGACGCCTTCGCCATGGCCGACCAGGTGCTCTATTCCGGAGTCGCGTCCGTCACTGACCTGATGGTCAAGGAAGGACTCATCAATCTCGACTTTGCCGATGTCCGCTCGATCATGCGCGGCATGGGCAAGGCGATGATGGGCACCGGCGAAGCCACGGGCGAGAATCGCGCCAATCTTGCTGCGGAAGCGGCGATCGCCAACCCGCTGCTCGACGAAGTGTCCATGAAGGGCGCTCGCGGCCTGCTAATCTCGATCACCGGCGGCCACGATCTGACGCTGTATGAGGTCGACGAGGCGGCGAGCCGCATTCGTCAGGAGGTCGACGAGGACGCCAACATCATCCTCGGCGCGACATTCGACTCGACGCTCGAAGGCGTGGTGCGCGTGTCCGTCGTTGCGACCGGCATCGATCTCTCCGCGATCACGGCGGAGGATCCGACGAGCGAATCGCGCCTTGCCGAAGCCGCCGAGCGTCTGCGCGCACAGTTGCAGCAGGCGCGCGCGCAGCATTCCGGGGCGGCCGTCCAGGGCGCGCCTTTCGCGCGGCATTTGGAAGAGCCGCAGGCGCCGGCGGGCTATTATGCGGAGCAGGCGCCCGCGCATGGCGTCTACTTCGAGCCGGCGCCGCCTCGTCTCGCCTATGGCGAGCCGCAGTTTGAGGCCGAGCGTCACGAAGCGCCGGCCGTGGCCTATGTGCCGCCCGCGCCGGAGCAGCTGCGCTCGCCCCGCATGCCCCAGATCGAGGATTTTCCCCAGCCGATCCAGGATCAGTTGCGTCAGCAGATGGGCGGCGGCGACCATCGTCGCAAATCGCTCTTTGAACGCTTGGCCTCCTTCGGCGCGAGCCGTCAGGATGACGCCATCCATGGCGCCCCTCCGGCCGCCGCGCCGCGCCAGCAAATGGCTCCGGCCGGCCAGCCTTCGACCACGCATGCTGAATATGGCAAGCGTCCGGTCGCTCCGGCGTCAGGCGGACACGCGGCGCTCGACCCGCATGGCCGTCGCGCCCTGCAGGCGCGTTCGGCCGAGGAAGACCATCTGGAAATCCCGGCCTTCCTGCGCCGCCAGGCCAATCACTGAGCCAGTTGACCATTAAGAAAAGGCCCGCCGCGCGCGGGCCTTTTTTTGCGTCGCCTTTGTAACAAACTGTAGGAAACCGTGACTGGAGCGCCGGCGCTCAGATTTGCTATCTTTTGTCCGGGCTTTAGGGAGGGTTGCGCCATTCGCTCGGATTTACGCCGACATGCGCCGCGCGCGCGCCGCGCCGCGGTTGCTTTGTGCGCCGCCGCGCCGCCGACTCAGCAGACGGTTGGCCGCAGCGTGACGCTCGTCGGCCAAGGCGTGCACGGCGGCCGTGCAGCCAGAATGACGATCGCTCCGGCCGGCGCCGACGCCGGCGTCGTTTTCAACGTCGGCGGCGTCGGCATCGAAGCGCATTGGTCGCGCGTCGACGCTTCCAAATTGCGCACGCGACTCGCTGAGGGCGGCGCCAGCGTCTCGACAGTGGAACATCTGATGGCCGCACTGGCGGCGCTCCGCATCGACAATGCGCTCGTTTTGCTCGATGGCGACGAGGTTCCGGCGATGGACGGTTCGGCCCGGGACTTTGTGTCGGCGATCGATGAGGCTGGCGTCGTCGCGCAGCCTGCGCCGCGTCGCTGCTGGCGCGTGGTGAAGTCGACGCGAGTCTCTGACGGCGCGGGCTGGGCGGAGCTGCGCTCCGCGAAAGCCGGACTTCATCTCGATGTAGAAATCGCCTTCGCGCGCCCGGTCGGCCGGCAGCGACTGTCGCTCGACCTCACGCCCGAAACGTTTCGGCGCGAATTGGCCGACGCCCGCAGTTTCGGCTTCCTCGGCGACGCGGAGCGGCTTTGGCGCGAAAACCTTGCGCTCGGCGCTGATCTCGACAACACGCTTGTCTTCGGCGATCGAGGGGCAATCAATCCGCAGGGACCGCGATTCGCCGATGAATGCGTTCGCCATAAGATGCTCGACGTCGTTGGCGATCTGGCGCTGGCGGGAGCGCCGATCATCGGCGCGTTCCGTTCCTATCGCGGCGGACACGCCCTCAATATCGCGCTGCTCGAGGCTGCGGCCCGCGACGGCGCCCTAACTCTGGACTTCGAAGGCGCGCGCCAGGAAAACGCAACGGTCGCGGCGCCAAGCCTGTCGAGTGCGATCGGGTGAAGAATTAATTTCCTCGCCTCAGCCTGGCGTTGAGCGCTGCTCAGATCTCATCTCGAGATGAGGAGCCGCGAAGCGGCGTCGCGTGGCGCGAGGACTGCGCCGCTTCAGCATGAGGCGCAGGACAACCGTCAACCGCCCGCCGCAGCAAATCCCTTTTCGAGGTCGGCGATGATGTCGTCGATATGTTCGATGCCGATGGAAAGCCGCACATAGCCGGGCGTGACGCCGCTCGCGAGTTGCGCTTCTTCGGCGAGCTGTGAATGCGTCGTCGTCGCCGGATGAATGGCGAGGCTGCGCGCATCGCCAATATTGGCGACGTGATAGAACATTTCCAACGCGTCGATGAAGCGGCGGCCGGCCTCAAGGCCGCCTTTCAGTTCAAATCCGAGCAGCGCGCCATAGCCGCCCTTCAGATAGGCGTCGGCGCGTCGGCGCGTTTCGCCCGTCTGTTGCGAAGGATGAATGACCCGCGTCACTTGCGCTGCGCTTGGTCAGGAAGTCGACGACCTTCTGCGTGTTTTGCACATGGCGCTCCATGCGCAGCGTCACCGTTTCGACGCCCTGCAGCGTTAAAAAGGCGTTGAACGGCGACGCGGCGGGGCCGAGATCGCGCAGCAATGTCGCGCGCGCCTTTATGATATAAGCCACAGGACCGATCGGCTTGACCGCCTCGACCCAGACGGCGCCGTGATAGCTCGGATCGGGCGTGTTCAAAGCCGGCTGGCGCTGGGCGAATTTCTCCCATCGAAATTGCCGGCGTCGATGATGGCGCCGCCGATCGACGTGCCATGGCCGCCGAGATATTTCGTCGTCGAATAAACGACGATCGCCGCGCCGTGATCGATCGGCCGGCGAAGAATCGGCGCCGCGGTGTTGTCCATGATCAATGGCACGCCGAGGTCGCGGCCGATCGCCGCGACCTCGGCGATCGGAAAGACGGTGAGTTTGGGATTGGGCGGAGTCTCCCGCGTAATAGGCGCGCGTGTGCTCGTCGGTGGCGCGGCGGAAATTCTCGGGGTCCGCCGGATCGACGAAGCGCACCTCGAGGCCCTGATCCTTCAGCGTATTGGCGAAGAGATTCCAGGTCCCGCCGTAAAGATCGGTCGACGAGACGATATTGTCGCCGACACGCGCGAGATTTTGCACCGATAAAGCCGACGCCGCCTGTCCCGACGCAAGGGCCAGCGCCGCCACGCCGCCTTCAAGCGCAGCCAATCGCGCCTCCAATACGCCCGTCGTCGGATTGCCGATGCGCGTATAGATGTGGCCGAGCTCCTTCAAAGCGAAAAGATTGGCGGCGTGCTCGGTGTCGCGAAACTGATAGGAGGTCGTCTGATAGATCGGCGCGGCGACGGCGCCATTCGTTTCATCCGCACGCCATCCGGCGTGGAGCGCAATCGTTTCGGCGTGCGTGCTTTCGACGGCCATCGTCATCCTCCTGGCGTGAGCGTCAGCTCAATAAAACAAAGCGAACGCTCGCGCTACATCGCGCTTTTGCCATTGCCTGTTTGGTCGGCGCCTCCATTTACCGCCGAGGGCTTCTTGTCACGCGCTGGTCGTCGCCGCAGGAGATCGACATGAAGAAAAAAGTAGCCGTCATCGCAAGCCTCGCATTCGCCGTCCTGGCGCCTTGCGCTATCGCGGCCGAGGAGCAGCAGGATCAGGGCGTGACCTCGGGACCTGCGGCCGGCGGCTCGGTCGAACCGTCAGGCGCCGTGCAAAAGGAAAATCCGGCTGCGGTGGGCGACAATCCAGACGGCCTTCCGGGTCCGAGCGGAACCTCGGCCGGCGCGCCTGCCGTCGAGGGCAAGAAAGGCACCCAGAGCGGTCAGGATTGGGCGCCGCCGGAAGAAATTCGCCGGAAGAAAGGCCCGACCTCATAGCGTCAGTTTGGGCGCCGCGCAGGCGAGCGCAAAGGCATATTCAAGCGCCGTGTCCTCGAGCGCCTCAAAGCGACCCGAGGCGCCGGCATGGCCGGCGCCCATATGGGTAAATAGCAACACCGGTCCGCCGCCGCTCATCGTCGCGCGAAGCTTCGCGACCCATTTGAGCGGCTCCCAGTAGGTGACGCGAGGATCCGTGACGCCGGCGATGGCGAGAATCGGCGGATAATATTGCGCACGTACATTGTCGTATGGCGAATATGACGCGATGCGCGCGAAGGCGTCCACCTCGGCGACGGGGTTGCCCCATTCCAGCCATTCGGGCGGCGTTAGCGGCAGATCTTCGCGCAACATCGTGTTCAGCGTATCGACGAACGGCACGCCGGCAATCACGCCCGCGAACAGCTCCGGCGCTTCATTGGCGACGGCGCCCATCAGCAGCCCGCCCGCCGACGCGCCCTGCGCGACGATGCCTCCCTCATGCGTGTAGCCCGCCAAGATGAGATGACGTGCGCAATCGATAAAGTCGGCGAAGCTGTTCTGTTTGTTTTTGAGCTTGCCGTCTTCGTACCAGCGCCATCCTTTGTCGGTTCCGCCGCGAATGTGGGCGCGTGCATAGACGAAGCCACGATCGACGAGCGAGAGGATGTCCTCATTGAAGCTCGCCGAGAGCGCGTAGCCATAAGCGCCATAGCCATAGAGCAACAGCGGCGCGCCTTCGCCGCCGGGTGTGAAGTTGGTGCGGTGCAGCAGCGTGATCGGCACGCATTCGCCGTCGCGCGCCGTTGCGAAAAGCCGCTTCGTCACATATTGCTTTGGATCGTGGCCCGAGGGAATGTCCTGGCGTTTGCGCAATACGCGCGCGCGCGTATTCATGTCATAATCATAAGTCTCGTCGGGCGTCGTCATTGACGAATAGGTGAAGCGCAAGATGTCGGTGTCGAACTCGAGCCCCGGATCGATCGACAGCGCATAGGCGTCCTCTTCGAAGTGAATGGAATGTTCGTCGCCGGTCGAGAGCGCGCGGACGACGAGCTTCGGCAGCGAGTCTTCACGAAGCAGCCAGACCAGATGACGCGCGTATACTGTAAAGGAGTCGATCATCACGCCGTCGCGATGGCGAACGACGTCGCGCCAGTTTTCGCGGCCGGGTTCGGCCAGCGGCGCGACGGAAATGCGGAAGTCGTCGGCGCCGTCGGCGCTATTGCGAATGAAGATCACATCGCGATGCGGTTCGACGTCATAGCGCAATCGCGGTTCGCGCGGCGCGACGACGCGCGGCGTCGGATTATTCACGCAAAGGTCGATGAGCCAGCATTCCGACGCGTCATGGCCATGGATCGATACGATGGCGAACCGCCTGCAACGGCTTTCATGCAGGCCGACGAACCAGGCGTTGTCCAATTCCTCAAGGACCAGCGCATCGTCGGCCGGATCAGTTCCGACCTCGTGGCGCAACACCTGCGACGTACGGTGGTTCTCGTCGATGAGCACATAGTAATAGGCTTTCGAATCGGCCCGCCAGACGATAGCCCCGTCGCTATCGCTCACGATGTCGGCGCGGTCGAGTCCGTCGCTTAGCGACCGGGTGCGGATATCATAGAGTTCGGCGCCCTGCTCATCGACGCTCCAGGCGAGTTGCATATGATCGGGCGCATGGGCGGCGTCGCCGATGTCGAAGAAATCGTGTCCCTTGGCCAGCGCGTCGCCATCGAGAAGAATGGTTTCGGCGCCGCCCGCTCGCGGCGTCCGGCAGTAAAGCGGATGTTCCGCGCCTTCATGAAAGCGTTCGTAATAGGCGAAAGGTCCGTCCGGCTCCGGCGGCTCGCTGTCGTCCTCCTTGATGCGCGCGCGCATTTCGGAGACGAGCATTGACCGCAACTCCTTGAGCGGCGCCATGACTCGTTCGCAATAGGCGTTTTCCGCTTTGATCAGATCTGCGATGTTGATCGGCAGCGTGTCGGGATCGCGCAACACCTCGCGCCAGTTCTTTGCGGCGAGCCAGTCGTATGGATCGTCGAGGACGCGGCCATGAACGACCTTGCGCATGTCGCGTCTCGCGGCGACAGGCGGCGCCGCGTCGCTCAGATCGAAACGCCGATCCGATGTCTTATCGCGCATCATGTCTTCCCCCGCCGCTCTTATCGCAGGCTTTGTCTTCGCTTGCAGTGCAGCACAGATATCTTCTGGATGCAGAGGAATCGAAGCAATTTGTCAATCGATCGCGCCTTAGCCTTGCCGCAAACAGTCGGTTCACTTTCGAATAAGGAGCGATTCATGCGCTACTACCATGCTGCGCTCAATCCCGTTTCAGTCGGCGAGCGAAAGAGCGCCCGCCACAGCGACGTTCCTTTGCGCCGAACATCCGCGCCGCGCCGGCTTGCCTGGAAAATCGTCTATTCTGGCTTCGTCGCCGGCGTCGC
>JAXMCY010000057.1:0-12279 GCA_046349135.1 Methylocystis sp.
GTCGGAAGGGACCGCCGCCTTTTTCATTAGGGCGCGTATATCATTCAGTCCCACGCCAGACTTCCCATCGGACAGCGCAACCATGATCTCGGTGGCCGCGCTAGCGAGCAGGTGGGCCGATATAAGGTCTTCGTCGATAAGGAACAGCCGAACCGCCGCGTTGATTTCGGTCCAGCAGATTTCCCGACGACTTAGCCGCAAATATTCGAGGTCCGGGTTGTCATCTGCGACAGGCAGCGCCGCTCGCTGATCCAGCGACAATCCACCTCTGCTCCGTGGCACTTATCCCTCCCTTTAGACGTTCACCCTTGCCGGAGTACAACTATTGCCACCACCCCGGTTCGAATACGACCCATCGATGGTATCAGGCCGTACCCGCCGTTAACAACCGCCGCACTACGTCGGTAAGCGGCGCCCCCGGCAGGACAAATCACATAGGTGCGGCTGGCCGCGACGAGCAGATTGGCCAAGCGCGGTTGCGGAGCCAGTCGTCAAGCACGGGTTCCCACAGTCGAAAGACGCTGTGTCATGCGCTTCCGTCAACAAAACCGGCGGGCTGAATGCGTGCGTTGCGTCAGTCATCCGACATCCGCCGTCATTCCCGAAGCGCGCATCGCGCGCGATCGTGAATCCAGGGCAACGCCAGCATTCTTTGATTGGCTCTGGATTCCCGGTCAGTCCTTCGGCCTGCCGGGAATGACACGGTCCCAGCGAAGGGATCAGGAATTCGTATCACTCTGCCACGGGGCTTTGGTTTGAAGGATGCGCTTCATGCCCGCCGCCTCGTCTTGCGTCGCTTCGGCGTCCATCCAGTCCATGATTTTTTTGAAAGTTTTCGCGTCCGCGTAGATGGTCGACTGGTCGAGCAGAATGTTTTTGGCCTCTTTGAGCGCCGAGGCGATCATGAATTGCGAGCGGTTCGACCCCACCAGTTCCGCCGCTTGGTCAATAAGCTTCCTGTCCCGAGCGCGGGCGCGCAGGTGAATATTGACTTCGGCGGATTGGCGGGGGCGAGCGTTCATTTCGGCAACATGTCAATATGTTCTGACAACTGCAACACATCCATATGGCGCGCGCGCCGCCGGGCTCTATTTGAGCGGCAGATAAATCTCCGTCAGATGGCGATGTTCCGGCGTGTCGTGATCCAGATTCAGATAGTGGAAATAGACCGGGAAATCCCGCAGTTCCTCTCCTGACTCCGGCAGCCAGTCGCGATACAGCGCATAGACGCTTTCGTCAGTCAGTCGCGCGAACCGGCATGGACCGTCATCGCGCAGCGCCGCCGGGGATCGTCTTCGTCACGACGCCCTGCTCATTAGCGAGCACCGGCTCCGTCACCGAGCTGCAAATATCGAAGCGAAACTCCTGCGGCGGCGTCGTATTCGGATCGTTGTAGGGCACGCCATAGGTCGCGCATATGCTGACCGGCGACAGTCCCGACGACTTTCGCCAGGCGATGAAGCGCTGCACCGAGTCGGTGAGCAACGACGGCGAACCGCGATGTTCGAGCACCGCGACCAATATCGGTTCGACATCGATGATCTTCACGTCCATGTCATTCATCCTTTCGCTAGGTGGGCGGCTGATGCGCGTTCGCGCGCTCCATGACGCCCAGTCCGGGTCTTGCGGAAGGCGCTGGGCGTCTGGCCGAAGGCGGCCTTGAAGGCGCGGGAGAAGGACTCGGGATTTTCCAGACGGAATCGAAAGCGACGTCGATGATCGGCGCGGTCGGATTGAAGGCGAGACGGTAGGCGGCTCGCTTCAGCCGCATGAATTGAATGTAGCGCGCGGCAACGATCCCGCAGTGCTGGGAGAATTGCCGATGAAGTGGAATTTCGAAAAATTCGCCACTTCGCTCGGCGCGTCGACGGTCAGGTCTTCGTCGAGATGCTTGTCGATATAATCCAGCACGCGGTTGATGCGTCGCGCATAGTCGGCTCCCTTTGGTCTTGCCCTGTGCTCCATATTTGGATCGTAGCAAGCGCAGAAGCGAATTCCTGACTGAAATTGCTCATTGAGCCGCCGGGCCAGTTGCGCGGCGACGCCAAACCCTTCGAGGCCGGAGCTGTTTTGAGCGATTTTTGTCTGACGTAATTAAAAGGCAAGCGCGAGCTGCGCTCGCCTTTTCCTTCCCAGACTTAGCGTCTGTCTTCAGTTAAAGCCGGATCCCAATGAGCAGTCGTATCGACCGATCATTTGCCAACGCGAATTTCTCGATGGCGTCCACGAGGTTTTCGGGCGCGTGTGTCGAGACGCCGCGCGACGGCGAGGAAGGCTTTGACGACGGCGCTAGGGCAATATGGTTTTAATGAACAGCTGGCGCGGAACGGGCGCTTCTCATATTGCCTCCCTCTTTTCTGTGGTAGCCGAGTTAACGCCGCCAGCGATATCCAGCCCAGGTGCGAAATGACCGGGGCAAGGAAAATCGCGGTGAAAATAACGGCTATGCCGCCAACGACCCAGACCAGTCCCTTCACGCGACCGCTCGCGCTGCTGCTGATGTTTTTCATATCACGTTCATCCTTTTCGTGAGGCGTCATCACGCGTCGCTTTATATCTGCTAGCGACATAAAATAAATCGTTTGACGATACAATCGGCGTTTTTTCGCAGGCTGAAGGCGTTTCGGTGGGAGACAAAGATCGTGGCGCAGGCGCTTGCCCGCCTCGGCCGCCTCAGCGACCTCGATGACAATTGAAGGTGAGGCGAACGCCCAAAGAATTTCACTTGATTCCACAAGATTATATTTTGCGGAAGATTGGCGCAAAAAAGCGCCTTCGCCAGCCATGCGCGCAATGACAAACGGCCAGTCGCGCGCTATAGGAGCGCGATGGCCTCGCCCCTTCGCCTTGGCGTCAATGTCGATCATGTCGCGACTGTCCGCAACGCGCGTGGCGGCCCGCGGCCCGACACGATGCGCGCGCCGCGCTGCTCGCGATCGACGCCGGCGCTGATGGGATCACCGCCCATCTGCGCGAGGACCAGCGCCACATCCACGACGACGACATGGCGCGCCTCAAGGCGGCGATCTCCAGCCCTTGAATTTCGAGATGGCGGCGACCGAGCAGATGCTCGACATCGCGCTGGCGACGGCCGCGGCCACCGTCTGCCTCGTGCCGGAAAAGCGCACCGAGCGCACCACCGAGGGCGGCCTCGACGTCGTCGGCCAGCACGACTATCTGCTGCCCTATGTCGATCAACTCACCCGAGAGGGCGTGCGCGTCTCTCGCTTTTTATCAGGCCGTCGATGGAAGCGCTCGACGCCGCGGTCTCGATCAAGGCGCCGGTCGTCGACCATACCGGCGCCGTTATCACGCACGCCGTCGAGGTCGGCGATCTGCGGCGGGCCGAGGCGGAATTCGCACGGATCGCCGCCGCCGCCGCCTATGGCGCCGGGCTGGGCCTTGAGATCACAGGCATGGCCTCGACATGACACGGCGCGCCGCGTCTCGGCGCTGCCCAGATCGTCGAACTCAACGTCGGCCATTTCCTAATCGGCGAGGCGATCTTCGTTGGGCTCGCCGAGGCGGCGATTTCCATGCGTCAGGCCATGGAGGAGGGGCGGGCGCAAGCGCGCACTTTGAGGCCGAACGCGGAGCCGTCAGACCCCACTGTCGTTGAAGCAATTCCGGACTGTCCGCCGAGCGCCGGTAAAACACGCGGCTAAGCTTGAGCGCAGTCATCCGTTTGACGGCGAGCGCACCGCCACTCTGCGCCGGCGCAGGTTCTCATGGAAGCTGTAGCGTGGTAAGCCGGGCGGCCGGGGCAGGCCGATAACGCCAGCAAACCTTTAGTGGTCGGCGAGCAGGAACGTTCAGTGGCGCGAAAACGCGAAGAGGCGGATTCCGGAGACCGTAAAGGTCATCGTCGAGGCGTTAGCGATCGCGCTCGTCATCCGCACACTTCTTTCAACCGTTCAATATTCCGTCGAACGATGATCCCGACCCTGCTCATCGGCGACTATGTTCGTGTCGAAATATGCGGCTATTCGGGTATTCGATGCCGTTCGGTCCCGACATTTTTCGGGCCGCATTCTGGCGTCGCCGCCGAACCAGGGCGACGTCGTCGTCTTCAAGTTGCCGCGCGACAATGAGACCGACTATATCAAGCGTGTCATCGGCCTGCCCGGCGACCGCGTCCAGGTCATCGACGGCCGCCTCTATATCAATGGGGTGATCGTGCCGCGCGAGCCGATCGAAAAGGCGGTGACCGAGGCTCGCGACGGCGCGAGGTTCGATGACGACCTATGAAACGCTGCCCGGAAACGGCGATCATCCGGCGGTCGAACATACGATCATCGAGATCGAGGGCGACCATGGTTACAAGGACAATACCGAACTCTTCGTCGTGCCGTCCGATCACTATTTCATGATGGGCGACAATCGCGACAATTCGACCGATTCGCGGTTCGCGCCGGACGAAGGCGGGGATCGGCTATGTGCCCTTCGTCAATCTCGTCGGCCGCGCCGAATCCATCTTCTTCTCGGTGAGGAAGGACAGATCGGCGCTCGCCTTCTGGCGCTGGCCATGGTCGGTGCGTTGGGACAGACTGTTCCGACCCGTTGATTAACGACGTGCGGGCATGACGCGCGGCGCGCGGCGCGACCAGGCGCTCGCTGCTCGAAGCGCGCATCGGACGCAAATTCGCCGATCCGGGCGCTTCTTGCCAGGCGTTGTTCATCGGCGCCTCGGCGCCCCGGCACGACTCATACGAACGTCTGGAATTTCTCGGCGACCGGGTGCTCGGCCTCGCCGTCGCGCACATGGTCTATGACGCCTTTCCCAACGAGACCGAGGGCGAGCTGTCCCGCCGTCTCGCCGCGCTGGTACGCAAGGAGACCTGCGCCGAGGTGGCGGAAGAATGGGGCGTTGGCCGGCGATGCGGCTCGGGGAGGGCGAGGCGCAGACCGGCTTGAGCGCGGCAAGCGTGCCTTGCTCGGCGACATTTGCGAAGCGATCATCGGCATCGCCTTTCTTGACGGCGGCGCGGCGGCGGCCGAGCGCATCGTCCGCAAGGCCTTCGGCGAGCGCATGGAGGCGAGCGGCCAGGACGCGACCCCAAGACGACTCTGCAGGAATGGGCGCAGGCGCGCGGTCTTGCGACGCCCCGCTATCGGCTCGTTGATCCGCCAGCGGGCCGGACCATGCGCTTCGCTTCTTCGAAGTCGCAGTGAACATCAAGGGATTCGAGCAGACGCCGGGCTCAGGCGCTTCTCCAGCGCGCCGCCGAGGCGACCGCTGCGGCCGCCGCCCTGGCGCAGGAAGCGGAAGATCGGAGATGAGCGAAAAGGAGCAGCCGGCCGGGAAGAAACGCGCTGCGGCTTTGCGGCGGCGTCGGCGCGCCCAACGCCGGCAAGTCGACGCTGCTCAATCAGCTCGTCGGTAGCCAAGGTCTCGATCGTATCGCGCAAGGCGCAGACGACCGCGGGCGCTCGTTCGCGGCATCGTCATCGAAGGCGCGGCGCAGATCATTCTTGTCGATACGCCCGGCATTTTCGCGCCCAAGCGCCGGCTCGATCGCGCCACGGTGGCCGAAGACGCGCTCGCTGGCGCCGCCGACGCCGACGTGATCGCTCCTTGTCGATTCCCGTAAGGGCCTCGTGCGAAAGTCGAAGCGATAGTGACTCGGCTTCAGCAGACCAAGGCGCCGAAGCTTCTCATCTTGAACAAGATCGACCTCATCCCCCGCGAGAGGCTGCTGGCGCTGCGCAGGCGCTCAACGCGCCAAAAATTCGATGAGACCTTCATGATTTCGGCCTTGAACGGCGACGGCGTCGTCGATCTGCGCCAAGCGCTGGCGCGGCGCATGAAGGCTTCGCCCTGGCTCTATCCCGAGGATCAGCTTTCCGACGCGCCGCTGCGGCTGCTCGCCGCCGAAATCACCGCGAGAAAATCTCCCGAGCGGCTGCACGACGAACTGCCTTATCAGTCGACGGTCGAGACCGAGTCCTGGACCAATCAGAGAATGGGTCGGCGCGTATCGAACAGACGATCTATGTCGCGCGCGACAGCCAGAAGAAGATCGTCATCGGCGAGGGCAGCCGCACCATCAAGGCGATTGGCCAGGCGGCGCGGCAAAGAGATCGCCGAGGCGGCCGAACAGCCGGTGCATCTCTTCCTGTTTGTGAAGGTGCGCGAGAATTGGGCGGAGGACCCGGAGCGTTATCGCGAAATGCGGCTGGAGTTTCCCAAGGGCGAGTAGTATGCCAAACGGCAAGCGTAGCCGTTTGTCGATTCTCTCGCTTATGCTCATCAATCCGCCGACCGCGTCGGAGCCAGGGCGCGCGACATGACTGACCTCGAAACGTTTCACCGCCTATCGCTATCTCACCGGGCCGGACGACGCGGCCTTCTGCCATCGCGTCACCGAGGCCTTAAGTCGGGGCTGGACGCTCTGTGGTTCGCCGGCCTTGACCTATGATACCGAGAAGAAGCGCGTCATCTGCGGTCAGGCGTTGACCAAGGAGGTCGAGGACGCCGAATATAGGGCCGATCTGACGCTCGGAGATTTATAGCAAGGCGGGTAGAGGCGACGAGATGGGAATGGCGCGACGACGCTCTCGTCATCGGCGCGCGCCGGCATGGCGAAACATCCGTCATTCTGGAGCTGATGACCCGCGCTCATGGCCGACACCTCGGTCTTGTGCGCGGCGAACGCTCGCGTCGGCTTCGTCCGGTTCTGCAGCCCGGCAATCTTGTCGCCGCGGAATGGCGCGCCCGTCTTGAAGACCATCTCGGCGCATTGACGATCGAGCCGTCGCCGCCCGCGCCGCCCATTTCCTCGATCGCGCCGCGGCGCTCAACGGCATCATCGCTCGCCGCGCTCCTGCGCCTGCTGCGGCGCGACCCTCATGAAGAATTGTTCGAAATGGCCGACGCCGTCGCGGCGCGGCAGCGACATCGGCGATTTCGACGTCATGGCGCTGATGATGGCGCGGTTCGAACTGGCGCTGCTCGGCGCGCTCGGCTTCGGACTCGATCTTCACGCCTGCGCCTGACCGGCGCGCAGGACGATCTCGCTTATGTGTCGCCGGGGTGAGCCTGCGCCGTCAGTCGCCGCCGGCGCGCCGTGGCGCGACAGGCTGCTGCCCTATCGATTTTCTTCGTCATGACAGCGACGCGGCGGCGCCGGGCGATCTTATCGCCGCCTTTCGATTGACCGGATATTTCCTCACGCGCGACGTGCTGAACCCGCGCGGCGCGGCGTTGCCGGCGGCGCGCGATCTCTATATCGGCGCGCTTTTGCGTGCGGCGTGAAAAAAGCGGCGGAAGGCGCTAGCGCGCTTTCCGATCAGACGGAATCGTCTGATCGATAATCGCGCGCCAACTCAATGAGCTGGAGCAAGTTCTGATCGAAAAAGTCTGTCAGCTTTTTCGGAGCTTTTGCCTCTAATGGTCGTTGTCGCCGCAAATATAGCGCGACTCATGGCTGGCAACGCCATAGCCCTGGTCGATGTCGACAAGCACTTCGCGGCACATCGCCTGCATTTCGGCGTCGACGGAACTCGGCGTTTGCGGAGCGCCGTCCTCTGCGGCGAGCGCCGGGCCGGAGGCCGACAGCTGCGACCTGTCCAATGCGAGCGAGGCGGTGGCGACGAGCAGCGCGGCGCTGACGAGCAGCGAAAGCGAACTTTCTTCATGGACGCCTGTATTGAAAGCCGCTGAAAACCGGCGAAATATTCGACCGCGCCGATCCGCGCCATCGCCGCCAAGCTTCTAAAGGACGAAGCGTGGCGACCGCAAGCACTTATTTGCAACAATCCAGACAAATACGCGCGCGTCATCGGCCGCCCCCGGCGATCGGGAAAGTCGGATCGTCCGCTTGCGCTGGCGCCGCGCCGGCCATAGTACCGATTGCAACATAAGATTCGGATTGACGAGATGGCGCAAAAAGGCGGCGCAGGAAGCGGAAAAGGCAAAGGCGCAAGCGATATTCCGAAAGCGTGATCGCGCCGGTCGATCTGCGCGAGGCGCTCGAAGAGCGCTATCTGCGCTACGCGCTGTCGACCATCACTGGCCGCGCGCTGCCGGACGCCCGCGACGGTCTCAAGCCCGTGCATCGCCGCATCCTTTACGGCATGCATATTCTTCGCCTCGATCCCGGCGCGCCGTTCAAGAAATGCGCGAAAATCGTCGGCGACGTGATGGGCTCCTTCCACCCGCATGGCGATCAGGCGATCTATGACGCGCTGGTGCGCCTCGCCCAGGATTTCTCCTCCCGCTATCCGCTTGTCGACAGGCAGGAGCAATTTCGGCAATGTCGACAGCGATTCGGCCGCCGCCTATCGCTATACCGAAGCGCGCATGACCGCGGTCGCGCAGCTGCTGCTCGAAGGCATCGACGAAGACGCGATCGACTTCATCCCCAATTATTCGGGTGAAGAAAAAGAGCCGGTGGTGCTGCCCTCGGCGCTGCCCAATCTGCTCGCCAATGGCGCGCAGGGGATCGCGGTCGGCATGGCGACCTCGATTCCGCCGCATAATCTCGCCGAGCTTTGCGACGCGGCGCTCTATCTCATCTCCCACCGCAAGGCGACCGCCGAACAGCTCTTGACCTTCGTGCAGGGGCCGGATTTTCCGACCGGCAGGACCGTCGTCGACGGCGCGAAGAAATTATCGAGACCTATCACTGTCCGGGGCTCGTTTCGTCTACGCGCGCGCGCCGGATGAAAGAAGAGCTGCCGCGCGGCGCTGGGTCGTGGTCGTCACCGAAATTCCTTACGGCGTGCAGAAATCGCGCCTTATCGAGCGATGCTCGCCCGAACTTATCGCCGAGCGCAAACTGCCGCTCGTCGCCGATGTGCGCGACGAATCGGCGGAGGATGTGCGCATCGATCTTCGAACCGCGCGCGCGCACCGTCGATCCGGCGCTGATGATGGAGACTTTGTTCAAGCTCTCCGAACTCGAAACGCTTCGATGAACATGAATGTGCTCGTCGATGGCGTGACGCCGCGCGTCGTTTCGCTCGACGAGACCTTAAGGCAATGGCTCGATCATCGCCGCGTGGTGCTGCAGCGTCGCTCGCGCCACCGCCTCGCCGCGATCATTCGGCGCATCGAGCAATTGGAAGGCATGATCATCGTCTTCCTCAATCTCGATGAGGTGATCCGCATCATCCGCGAAGAGGACGACGCCCAAGGCGGAGTTGAAAAGAAAGGCGTTCAAGCTCACTGATCTGCCGGAGTCCGTTATATTCTCGACACCCGGCTGCGCGCCTTGCGTAAGCTTGAGGAGATGGAGCTGCGCAAGGCTCAAGGCGCTTTCCGACGAGCACAAGGACATCGACGCGTTGCTCGCCGATGAAGCCGAGCAGTGGAAGACCATCGCCTGGCAGGTGCGCGAATTAAAGAAGAGCTACGGGCCGCAGACGCCGATCGGCAAGCGGCGCGCGACTTTCGAAGACGCGCCCGAGGCGATCGATCTCGATCTCGCCGAGGCGATGATCGAGCGCGAGCCGGTGACCATCGTCGTCTCGGAGAGGGCTGGATTCGCGCGCTGAAGGGCCATGTGCAGGATCTTTCGAGCCTGCAATTCAAGGGCGACGATTCGCTCGCCGCCTCCTTCTTCGCGCAGACCACGTCGAAGATTTGGCACTCCGCCTCAACGGCAAGGCCTATACGCTGGAGGCCTCGAAACTTCCCGGCAGGCGCGGCCGCTGGCGAGCCGATCCGGCTCTTCGCCGATATCGAGGAAGGCGCCGATCGTCGCGGTTATGCCGCATGTCGCGCAGGCGTCGCTGCTCCTGCTCTACCAATGACGGGCGCGGCTTCGTCGTCGGCGCCGACGATCTTCTGCTCGTCGACGCGCAGGGGCCGCGCGGTGCTCAGTGTCGATGCGCCGTCGCGATTGAAGATCGTGAGCGAAGCGCAGGGCGACCATGTCGCGATCATCGGCGAGAACCGCAAGCTCCTGGTCTTCCCCTTGAGCGAAGCGCCGCGCATGGCGCGCGGCACGGGCGTGCGCATGCAGCGCTACAAGGACGGCGGCGTCTCGGACGCCAAGGTCTTTCCGCTGAAGGACGGACTGACCTGGACCGACGCCTCAGCCCGCGTGTTCACCATCGACAGAGCGGAACTCAAGGACTGGATCGGCCACCGCGCCGAAGCGGGACGATTGCCGCCAAGGGGCTTTCCGAGGAATAACAGGTTTGGGTGACTAATTCACGTTTGGATTGATTATGAAAGCACTATCGAATTTGTCCAAAATATTGCGAGGCGCCTGGATGGCTATAAGAAACGGCTCGTTTGCCGGAGCGCCTTCTCCGGCCGAGAGGGACGAAGGCGCTAATGTGAATGCTCATCTTGAGAATTATCTCGACTATTATCAAACGCTTGAAGCGCCGCGCTTCGCAGTCCTTGTAACCGGCGATTGGGGCACCGGAAAAACCTATCTGGTAAAGAAATTGTTGCCGCCAGAGGGCGAGGGTCGAAAAGCATTTTATGTAAGCCTATTTGGAAAGAACTCCTCAGAGGAGGTGATGGCGGCAGTGTACACCGAAATGCATCCCACTGGAGAAAAAGTACAAAAGCACTTGGAGAAGTTGGGTGAGGCGACCAAAGGCATGAGTGCCTATGGCTTCGGACTAGGTGGAGCGGGGTCGTTTGCTACGAATTTGATCGGAGCAAGTCTCAGCAAGAAGGTCGATTCGTCGAAGGTCATAGTCTTCGATGATCTTGAGCGCTCCGCCATCAAGCCAAAGACGTTGCTTGGGGTGATCAATCATTATGTTGAGCACTATGGATGCCGCGTGGTGGTCATCGCCCACGATGAGAAGCTCGTGAAAGGCATCAACGAAGGGAAGGAAAAGATATTTGGTCAGACGATACGCATCGTGCCCGACCTAGAGTCGGCCTATCAAGCATTTCTCGTCGAAATCAGCGATTTGGCTGCCAAGAATTATCTTAGCGAGTACGGAGCGCGGGTTAAAGCGATTTTCAGGGAAAGCGATGTTAAGTCGCTTCGTATACTCCGGCAGGCGATGTTTGACTTTGCGCGTTTGTTTGCGTCTCTTGGAGACCGACATCGCGAAAATGGCAAAGCGATGCAGGAGATGGCGTCGTTGTTTATGGCGCATGATTTCGAAGTACGCGGCGGGCGTTTCACGGAAAAAGAGCTTGAAGGACGTTACGAGAAGCGGTTGGGACGCGCCATGTCTAAAAATAGGGAGGCTAATGTTTTTGACCAGGCAATGGCTAGGTACCCCGAAATTAATCTTACAAGTTTGTTGCTAAAAGATGAGGTGCTGGTTCAGACCCTCATTCAAGGACGGTACAATCACTCCGTCATTCGGGCTTCCCTGGACGACAGCACCTACTTTAAGAGTCTCGACGAGATGCCGAATTGGCGCAAAGTTTTGGAATTCGATTCCTTGGATGATGTTACAGTTGAAACGGCGTCCGAAGCGCTTGAGCTTGAATTTGCCAATCGCTCCATCACGGACTTTGGGGCGTTGCTGCATATTTTCGCATTGCGGATGATGATGGCGGCACACGGAATTCGATCGGTCTCGATCGCGGAAACTGAAATTGAATGCAAATCGTATATCGACGATCTCTTGGAATCCAGGCACCTGCCACACAATTTCGGGGACTTTATCGAGAGCACGCTCGGGCGCGCCGCATATGGGTTCGGTTTTTGGGTGGAGGAGAATTACGCGGATAGTTTCAACCGCGTTAAAGTACATCTTCGAGAGCAATCACTTGTTGCTCTGGAGCGAACCTTCTCGGTGTCTGCAAGAGATCTCATGGAAACACTTTCTCGAGATGTCCGCGAATTTATAGCTGCCATAAGCTATTCAGGAGAAGGAGATCACAGGTTTGCACGTTTGCCGGTGCTCAAGGCCATTGAGCCAGAGGACTTTGTTGATCGATGGATGCAATCATCTAAGAAGAATAATTCTTGGTTGTCGATTAAGTCAGCGCTTGAAAGTCGTTATGAAGGTCCGGCGCTGGCAGCAGAGTCAACGAGAGCGTCCGGTTGGCTTAATTCTGAAGCCGACTGGATCAAATCCGTCGTCGCGGAGTTGCATAACCACGCGGCAGACGCGACAGGATTCAAAAGATATCGCATAGAGCGCATTATCCCAGAAATAGCCTTTCCAGAAGCTGTCAATCCGTCTTCGAAAAATCCGGCATCTTGAATCCGAGCTTGCCCTGGCGCCAAAGATAGAACGCGGCGCCACCGGCCAGGACGACGAAAACGCCGAAGGCGATATAAAGAAATATTTCCTCCTCGGTGACGAGGCCGACCGAGAATTGGTGCTTGCCGACAAAACTCTTGG
>JAXMCY010000058.1:0-11832 GCA_046349135.1 Methylocystis sp.
TGCGCCGCGCTCGCCACAGATTGCGACATCATCAAAAGCCGAGCCGGATTCCGTTGGCGGCCAAAAATCGCCAAGCCAAAGTAATCAACCGGAAACCGTATGAGTGGCAGGCAAGCTCCCGCTCGCGCCGCTGCGGGGTCACGCGCAAATGCCCGGTGCGGTAGAGATCCCTGCGCCAACGCTCGGCCGCTCTGGTGCTTCGAGCTTGGCGCGGTAAACGCGCGGAGATAAAAATCGAGACCGACGGCTTCCCAAAACGGCGTCCACCGACCGATCGCCACTCTCAAACTTCGCCACCCTGGCACGTCGCGATGCCGTCAGGAGGGGGCATCCGCTCCAGCATCTCGTCGAGTGGTCCCGCACGTTGCGTGGGCCGAAAATGACGAGACGAGAACGAAGCTCAATATGGGATACCTCGCGACTACCCCGGTAGTCAGAGGACAATATTTCCGGAAGCCTCAAATAAGGTGAATGGGTAACCCGGAAGCCTTTGCACATTTCCTCATCGCTTCGACCACCGCGTCGCGGAACAGATCAGACTCTGGACTCGTCCGAAATCTCGTGTCAGCTCCACAAACTCTGGGTACGTCGACTGTAACCATGGTATCCTTTTGCGGAATATAGACCTTATCGGCGCGGTGATTGGCGTCGCAGGTCAGCTCCAAGCCGAAGCATCCGAGGACAGATCGTTTCAGTTCTTCGATCAAGGCTCTCAGAAACCGGCCGCGCATCAGTTGAATTGTGGGCTCAAGAGCGGCAATGTCGACATCTAGGCGCTGTTCGCGTGTGATGACGTTGATCGGCACCGAGCCATTCTCGGCAAGAATCAAGAAGGGGTCGCTGACAAGTGCGGGGTTGTTAGCGGCGACCTCGGGAATGCCTGAGTCGACCAGCAGCTTGGCGTTCTGGCTGTACGAAGATCCCGTAAGAATTTTGAGCATCGGTTGATTGTTTATGCCTATGTGGCCTAAGAGGCCACAGATTCGGGATTCGTCGATTTCTCCAGTCTCAGACAGCAGGACACCATCGCGGTCTGATACCACGACCCTTGCACCCAATGCAGCCGCTCGTTCGTAAAAGTCCATAAAGCCGTCGAGATATGGGGACGTAGAAATGAAACCGTTCTTCTTTCTAGCGAGAGCTGTCTTTACTCGCGTTTGCGCATTTGCCGGACAGCCCACGAACAAAAGTCCATTCAGTTCGAGGAAAGGTAGATCGTTGGAGCTATCACCGAAGGCCGCGAGCGCATAGATCGGGAGTTTGCTCCTTTTAACAAAACGAATAACGGCCTCGTCTTTGGTGACAACAGCTGCGTCGATGGCGTCAGTTGCGACACTTATCTTGACTAGAGTTGGTTGCATGCGCATGAACGTAGCAGCTAAGTGGATCGGCCCCCAAGCGGGTCCATTTGTGATGTTAGTGCATGGTTGGCTTGAAGCGCTTAAGAATGGTGGTCCAGAGTCAGCGTTAATTTCCGGCGGGCCTTCATGCTATCAAACCGACTGCCCGCAAAGCGTATTCGCTGGGCGGGATATTGCCAAGAGTCATGTGAGAACGGCTCTCGTTCTGGTCGATCCTCTATGCTTCTTCGATGAGAGGCCGCGGAGTCCGTGATGTGTACAAGTTGGCACTTGATCCGACGGACGGCATGAGCCGGCCGTTGTTGGTTCAAGCGGCGGCGTTTTCCTCGATCGCCTGAACCCGACGTGATTTTTCACGCGCGCCAAGGGCAGCGCGTCAATGAGGGTCTGCATCGGCGTTTTTCCGAAGCACCATTTCCTCGATTCGGGCGGAGTTCGTTGAAGTCGCGCATCCAAGCGTCGAGATCGCTCTTCAGTTCGTCGATCGTGGATAAACCTTCTTGCGGAAAGCGATGCGGTAGAAGTCGTCGAGCATGGTCTTTTGGAAAGCTCGACGATGCCGTTGGTTCGCGGGGTCTTCGCCTTGGCGTGTGTATGGTCGATGTCCTCGACCGCGAGATACAGCTCGTATTCGTGCCGCTCGGGGTTGCCGCAATATTCGGTCCCTCGGTCTGCGAGCGCGCGCTGCATGGGAATGTCCTCTTCTTCGTAGGAGGGGATGACGCGATCGTTTAGAGATCGGCGGCGGTGATCGGCGTCTTGCGGTCATAGAGCTTAGCACTACTTTGGCAGTTTCATTCGTTAGCTTTGCGCAGCCTGGTTTTGCAGGGCGGGCATCTATAAGGGCGGCGCGCGGGAGAGGTGGGTGAGAACGGCGCGGCGGATCGCGGGCAAACTCGGTCGCGGCGGTCCGGCACCGATTCTTTCGGTGAGGCGGCGGCTCTGCAAAAAGGGCGTAAGCAATCATCGTCATCAGCGCATGACGACGCAGACCATGCCAGGATCGCCTTCCGAAATGGTCGAGGCCGAGTTCTTTCTTGAGTTGCTGATGCGCCCGTTCGCAGACCCAAACGCGCCTTGATTGTTGCGGCAAGGGTTTTTTCGAGATCTGCGCCGGCCGGCAGAGATAATGCTTATGCTCGCCTGAAACACGGCGCTCGCCAATGAGCCAGGCTTCCTCGCCGGGCAAATGTTGCATGCCTTTGTCGCCGATGCGTTGCGGCGGCCCCGTCGGCGATACGGACGCGAAGCGCGGCGCGACTCCGACTGAATGCGCTCCCTTCTTCGGCAGGGCTGTGTCGTCGATGATCAAAGTGCTTTTGCGCCGCTGACCAGCCTGTCAGCCTGAAGGGCAAGTTCTTCCTCCAGTGGCGTCTCATTCCAGACGCCACTGGAGATAAAATGATGCAGCTGGACGCCTCCAAAAACCTCTGGCCAAATCGGCGTTGAGTTGATTCACTTGGTCATGTCGCAAGGGGATCGTGGCCATGTCGAAGGGAACGCCCGGATTTTTTGATGTCGATGAACGGCTGGCGAAGCTGTCGGCGAAGGGGCGACGATCTTGAGCGCGTGAAGGCTCTGGTCGATTTTGAGATGTTCCGGGCAGCGCTGGGGGCGGCAGTGCCACGTGCCGATCGCTCCAAGGGTGGGCGTCCGCCGTTCGATCATGTGTTCATGTTCAAGGTGCTGATCCTGCAAGCAATGCATTCGCTGTCGGACGAGCGCTGCGAATATCTGATCAAGGACCGCCTGTCGTTCATGCGCTTTCTCGGATTGGGTTTGGCCGACGCGGTTCCCGACGCCAATACGATCTGGACGTTCCGCGAGGCGCTGAAGAAGGCAAATGCGGCCGACGGCTTGTTCGAGCAGTTCGACGCGGCGCTGCGCGAGGCTGGCTTTCTCGCGATGTCGGGCCAGATCGTCGACGCCACGATTGTCGCCGCGCCCAAGCAGCGCAATACGAACGGCGAGAAGCAGGCGATCAAGGACGGCCGCATTCCAGAGGGCTGGAAGGACAAGCCGGCGAAGCTCGCACAGAAAGATCGCGACGCGCGTTGGACGGTCAAATATACGAAAGCCAAAGTGCGGGAGGACGGCTCTGTTCCGCCGGTCGATCTTGCCATCCCCGCCTTCGGATACAAGAACCATGTGTCGATCGACCGGGCGCATGGGCTGATCCGCAAATGGACGGCGACACACGCCGCCGCGCATGACGGCGCGCGGCTGGAGGATGTGCTCGACAAAACCAACACGGCGAGCGAGGTCTATGCGGACACGGCCTATCGCTCGGCGAAGAATGAAGCGATGCTGTCGCGGCACGGCTTCGTCTCGCGCATTCATCGCAAGAAGCCCAAGGGCAAGCCGATGCCGGAGCGAACGCGCATCGCCAATGCGCAGAAGTCGAAAGTGCGCAGCGCCGTCGAACATGTGTTCGCGCATCAAAAGGGGCTGATGGGCCTGTTCGTGCGAACAATCGGCCTGGCGCGGGCGCGGCTCAAGATCGGGCTCGCCAATCTCGCCTACAACATGCGCCGCTTCGCCTGGCTGCACGAGCGAGGCGCACCCGCGTAAGGAATATAAGCGACGGGAATGCCGCCGCTCACCAAGCAAGGACGCACAGGACGCAGCAAGGCCATATGTCACCCTGTGCGAAGACGTCGCTCCGCGTCATGCCGCGCTATCGACCCCTAAAACAGGGTAATTGGAGGCGTCCAGCTGATAATAATCCCCCGGCGCCAACCGAGACGCCATCGGCTCGACGCTCCTGCAGCCAGGCCCGATCAGACCCTCAACGTAAAGCGGACACATGCGCCGGCGAGCTTTATGTCCGAGCCGCGCCAACACCTCGCATAGGTGACTTCGCGTTTCCGGGTGCCGCGGCCACAAAAGGTCCAATCAGCGCCCATTAGCCCGTCTAATCCGCGAAATTTCGCCCTCCAGCAGATATTCTGCAAGCAGCTCTTCGGGCAGTCCGTCGCGCTTACATCCTTGCGACGACGTAGAGGCTCGCATTTATTTCTTCAAATCGCCGTCATGACAGTCTGATTTCAGCCTTTTCTTTTCTTTCCGTCTATTGACAAGGGTTATCGCACGGCGGCTGAAGTGAGAGATAGTGAGAACCACAATCACCAGGAACACTGCCGCGGCGACGGTGAAAGACACTTCTTGAGCATTCATGTCGGTCGTCGGTCGCTTAGGCGTGGTCGCCGGCTATATGGTTTACTGGGCAATTTTCGCCATCGAAGGCGGCGACGCCTCTCCATAAATCCTGGGGCATCCCGCCGCCGTCCGACGCGGTCGGCGCCGTCCATTCGGCCTTCGATCGATACCAACAATCTCCTGTCGCCGGTCGCATTTCAATTCGTTCCATATTTGTGCGCGTCCGCTCAGGATTGGCACACCTCTTCCATTCGCTCGTAAGAGCGGCAAGAGGCATGCCATCAAATGGTAGTGTTGGTCGGCTCGCAAATAGGCCGCCATCATGGGCGACCAAAATGTGATTGGCTACGTGGAGTTTGGCCGTCGCATTGCTCAGGGCGATACGTGCTCACTTCTGTTCTGACTGGCGGAGACGGTGCGATTCGAACCCAAGGCAGTTGCGTCCACGCCGATTTTCAAGACCGCTGTCGACGCGCGGATGAAATTATCGACAAAGACTTGCTCGACGCAGTCCAAACGAAACTCACCGAAAATCTCAATCGCATCGCAATTCGAAAAGCGAAGACCGGCTGCTTTGCTGATGGGCAAGATTGTTAACTTCGCCCAGCACCAGCGAGAAGCCCGAGCATCGGATCAAGCTGGTGCCGTCATCGTCGCCGAGGAACTCGACAGAGTCATCGGTCAGTCCGACCGGGTTGAAATACGCCATCGAAAAGAAGCGTGCGACGCTTCCACCGATGACGTCATAGTCGCGGATTGGTCAAGCCGTCTGCGGTCCGCAGACGACAGTTCATTCTTCCCGAAACGAGCTACAAGCCGATTCGTCCGATCCGGGTCGAAGAACAAGCACGGCTCATCAAAGCGATCAGTCTCGCCCGTCGCTGGCTCGATGACATCATCTTGGGATCGATCGCCGACATCAGCGAACTTGCAGAACGCGAACAGCGCAGCGAGCGTCGGTTCGCATGATGCTATCGCTCGCGTTCCTCGATCCGGCCATCGCCAAAGCGGCGGTCGAAAGTCAACTCCCGCGCGGCTATGGCGTCTCGCGCTTCGCCGATCTACCGATGGCCTTTGCCGACCAATGGTCCGTCCCGGGACTGATCCGAGCAGCCTAAGTTATCGGTGGCCACCTACCCCGAGAGCCTTGATAGGCTTCGATGAATTCCCAGCCGGTTACAGAATAATCGGTTCGATCTGGCACGCGATGCAACGGTTGGTCACTCGACCCACATTGCGCCACGTCGACCATGTCGGAATCGAGCCAGTCTGTCCACTGTCGAACCGAGTCTCCGCGCCGCAGTCAACGGAAAACGAATTTCTGGGCGAACAGACTGTCGGCCAAAATGGCCGCAGAAGGCTCCGACTTTGGCGTCTCTGTGGAGCTCTATTGACGCGAGGACGACGCTAAGTCGCGAACATGTCGGCACAACTGCGACGAGATAAAAAAGCAATAGAAATATTGACTTAGCGTAGTGGTGGACGCAGTTTTCGCGAACCCGTCTCCAATGGGTTATCCCTGTTATCCCGGGAAAAACAGGTTGAATTTCGCTTTGCGCCTGTTTCCGCGGGGCAGGCGAGCGCTAAAACACATGCAGTTTTAGCCTCTTAGACTGCTTGGTGGCCAGAATCGGAACAGGCTTTTTTGGGGCGTAATAGGCGGAAAGCAGGTTGTGCTCGGCAACAGCGACCGCATCTTAGGCGTTCAGCCGGCGAGGTTCGGGGCCACGTCGCTGCACATTTCGGCGTCGAACAGATGAGCGATCAGACAAGGGATGATTTCGTCCGCGCGCGCGAAGCGCAATTTGAGCTCATGCTCGCGGCAACTGGCGGACGCTTGACTTCCCCGGGAAGCCGAAGAGGCGCTTGCCGAAAAAGGCCTTGAGGCAATTCTCGGGGCGACGAGGGAACATGCCCGACGCCGGACGCGAAGCTCATATTGGCCGTGGCTGTGCGCATTTCATGGATCTTGGCGGGCGATCTGGACGAGGCGGCGCGGCGCTATGCGCGCCATCAGCATTGGGGCGAAGCCAGGGCCGAAGACGACTGGGGCGGCGCGCGAGAAGGACTTATCGAAGCGTTGAAGGCAGGACAGCTCGAAGCTGCCGGGCTTCCCGCGGAAGGCGGCAGGCGCCGATCGATTCCAGCGCTGAACTGGTTCGATCTGCGGATCGTTCAGCGCGGAACCTACGACGAAATTCGAGACAGGGATGGCGAGATCGGCTTTCGCGACGTGCAGATTTGGGCGGAGCGCGTTCGCGAACTCTGGCCGGCCCGGACCCTGGCGAGACGCGCGGCTTTATCCAGGCAGGAAGTGGAAGCGCAATTTCTTGAAGCGTTGAGCGCGCGCATGCGAGCCAATCGCCATAGGCTCTTTACGCAAGCCGCGCGCGAAATGGGGGCGAACGCCTGGAGCGCGCCGGGGGCGTGTCCGCGTCAAGCAAAGAACGGCTAGCTCGAAAGCGAGCTCAGCGCCGTGCTAACCGCGCCAGTCTGATCGCCGGAGGCGCGCCGCGCAAATTCTTGCGTGTGCGAGCAATCCGGTTGATTGGAGGCAGCCTTAATCGCCGCGGCCAAATTAATCGCGGCGACTATTATGGTTGCGCATCGCCCGCTAGCTCATGGTCAAGAGCGTCGCCCTGATCGCCGGCTTTAGGCTTGGAGAGGCGCTCCCCTTGCTCAGGAGCGCTTCATGGCGACTTGTCCCAAATGTAAACGCTACTTTCAAGCCACGTCTTTGAGAGCAACTGGCGGGGCATAGGCCCAGGGCATGAGATCGTCGAGCTTGCTGGCGAGATGGCCGTCGACGATCTTCACGAGGACGTCAGCTATGTAGGCCTACGGATCGACGCTATTGAGCTTGCAGGTCTCGATGAGCGAGGCGACGACCGCCCAATTCTCTGCCCCGCCGTCCGAGCCGGCGAAGAGAGCGTGTCAATCAGCAATGAACCGGGACCCCAGATCGGCGCCGAAAAGGGGCTCTGACTCACATTTGATGCAGTCGAGGCGCCGACTGGCGCTGGTTTCACTGGGGAATCAGCGCAATGACGATATTTCTGCGGCTTTCTGCAATCGTTCCGCCAGGGTTTCGAGTCGACAGTGTTTCGATCGACGGTACGGGAACGAGTATCGAGGCGCGGGCGGTCGCCTCGACAGGGCAATGCCCGGATTGCGGTTCGATTTCGGCGCGTGTTCATAGCCATTATCAGCGGCGGCTCGCGGATCTACCGTTTGCCGGACGCGTGGTCCGCATGTCCCTGACAGCGCGCCGCTTCCGTTGCATGACCGCGTCGTGTCGCCGCCGCATTTTTACCGAACGGTTCGGTAACGACGTTCTTGCGCCGCGCGCCCGTAGAACTGCTCGCCTCGACGGTCTCGTCCATCATCTAGCCCTCGCGCTCGGCGGCCGGCCGGCGGCAGGCCTTGCGCGTCGCCTCATGATGCCGGTCAGCAACGACACTCTGCTTCGGGTCGTGCGCCGCTATGGCCGGCCGGCGCCGCCAGCGCCGAACGTCATCGGCATCGACGACTGGGCCTGGAAGCGCAACCAGCGCTATGGGGCGATCATTTGCGACCTCGAACGTCGTCGCCCGATTAAGCTCCTTCCCGACCGGGAGCCGGCGACCGCTCAAGCGTGGCTCGCCGGACAGCCGCAGATCGCTGTCGTCGCACGAGACCGGGGCGGCGGCTTCGCACTTGCCGCCAGCAAAGCGCTTCCCCATGCACTCCAGGTCGCGGATCGCTGGCATTTGATGGAGAACGCCAGCGCCGCGTTCCTCGGCGCCGTGCGCAAATCGATGCGCCAGATACGATCGGCGCTCGGCGCAGCGTTCGTCGACCCGGCGCTGCTCACCGCCGTGGAGAGGCTTCAATACGAGGGCTATCTGCGCCGAGAAGAAATCAACGCCGACATTGTCGCTCGGGCCAAGCGTGGTGCAACCATCAAAGAGATTGTTCGCGAAACAGGGCACAGTCGCGGCATGGTGCGGAGAATCTTGCGAGGCCAACGTTCTGATATGTTCCGCACGCGAGAGAGTTCACTCGAGCCGCATCTCCCTTGGCTCGACGCGCAATGGGCCGCCGGCAACCGCAATGGCGCTGGCCTGTGGCGGCGTCTTCGGGCCTCCGGCTTTCGGGGATCATTGCGCGTCGTTTCCGAATGGGTCTGCCGGCGACGACGCTCGGAAAAGATGGATGAGGCGGGCTTGCGTCGCACGCCCTCGGCTAGAACGATCGCACGCTTGATGACGACTGGCCGCGACGCGCTATCGAAGGCGGAGACCCTGACAATCGCCACGATCGAGGACAGCATCCCTGCGCTTGTCGAAGCACGCGCTGCGGTCGCCGAATTCCAGTACATGATTCGGAAGAAAGCCGGGGAGGAACTCGACGGCTGGATCGAGCGCGCGAGGACCGGCCTCCTGGCTTCCTTCGCAAACGGCGTCATTAAAGACCGTGCGGCGGTCGCGGCGGCGATCACCAATATCTGGTCCAATGGCCAGACGGAGGGCCAGATCACCAAGTTGAAGCTAATCAAGCGCCAGATGTATGGGCGCGCAAAACTCGACCTTCTTGAAGCTCGACTTTTCGGAGCCGATTGACAACAGGCTGCATCAAGTATGCGTCAGAGCCAAATTTGCACGCCGAAACACAGACCAACGCGAAGCGCCCACGTCGCCACAAATGAAAACAAGCGCTCTTTTGCGCCGTTGCATCCGCCTTGAACAATGACCGAAAAAATGCCGGAGCGTTCCACGCTGAATCGACAAGGCGTTTATCGGAAGAGGCCGGTTCGAGCGGCCGCTCCGCCGCGCGGTTGGTGAAACTGTTTGGCGCGAACCGAATGAGACTTAAGCAAGAGTTCGAGGCTTCAAGCGGCAATTCGATTTGTCGCCCCTGCGCGCGCGCAAGGTGCGACGTCCAGTCCAGCTGTGAATCGGCGCGACGTTGTGACCCCTCTCAAGCGAACAAGTTCAACCATTTATCGCGCCGGTTGGCATCCGGACCCCACTCCGATTTACAACGAGGAATGAGATGGCCATCGCGCCCATGCAACGCCAAGCCGCACGCGCCTTCCGATCAGATTAAGCGGGCCGACGGAATAAGAGGGCGGATCGAAGCTAAAAGCGCCCAAAATGTGCCCACGGCCCGCGCGCTACGAGCCCCAACAAGGCCGTTTTCCGAGAGTAAATCCGCCTCGCGTGGGGAAAACCACAGGGGGCCGAGAGCGGAGCGGCGACGATGATTATAGGCTTGGCGGGTGCGATTGTCTTACTGCACGGCTACGAAATCGAGAGTCAGTTATTTATGATTCTCGGAGCAAGCCTCCTCGTGTGGAGCCTGGAAGGAGCGCGTCGCGCCCCGTCCTGAGGGAATCGTCCCGACACCACTCGTCGAGTGGCCCTTGGAGGCTTGCGCCTCTTCTTCGAAATGGCTCAGCTCTTCTAAGCGCTTTAGGATCACTTCCAGCAGCTCGCCCGCGGTCGCTGGAAACAAAGTGAAGCCCACGGCGTGCAGCTCGTCACTCACGATTTCGCTGAATATATCCCTTTCCCCGCAGGAAAGTCCTTGGGCTTCTCGAAACTTGAAAAGACGCTGGTGAAGCGGGCTACCGTTAAGAGCAGCGATTTGGGGTTCCATGGAATCCAAAATCGCTGCCGCACGGCTGTTGCTCTTATCCTCGGGATATTGCGACTGGTTCTGCCTGCGCCTTTCGAGCGTGTTGGCGTAGGAAGTCAAACATCCTAGTTCCAGCATCTTTTCGCTCCTTCTTTGTGATTGGAGCTCTCCCTTGCGTGCCGGCTTAAAGAGGCGCCATTGGCTGGCCGCGAGGTGTCGGGCAGTTGGCGTCGACCGATGTGCTCGCCTCTCCAACCGGCCAAATCTTGGCGATGCATATTAGGTAATTGTTAGGCATAATATGCTTTCCGCCGGCTTACTTCGTTTGGCGGCGATTTGCCGCACGGCTTGCACCTTAGCGGGCCGCGTCTGCCGCGAACAAAGGCGAGGCCCGCGACAAGGCTGCGACGCGCGTTGGCGTCAGTCCGCATCGGACCGACCCGCTTCGCTCGCGCCATGCGTCCCTCCAACAAAACGCCCCGCCGTTACATCCACGATCGGCGATCTGTTATGCTCCCGCCATGTGCGGACGTTTCATGCAGCATCTCTCTTGGGAAGAGCTGGCTTTGTCATGTCTGGATGGCGCCCGCTGATCAAGGGTTATTTTGCTGTGATGCGATGATCGTGGGTGCGGTCATGTCTTCGGCCTGTCGATGCGGGTCTTGACGTCCCGCTGGCCCTGATGTTGTCCGCTGATCGCTGGCCCCAATCACATTGGCGCGCTTGATGGCGCAGACAAAGCCTCGGGCTTTGAGATCTAGCCGCTCTCTTCGCATCACCTCATGGTCACCCTCGATTCTTTAGCAGCCCTTAACCGCTGACGATGTCGGCGGTCGTTAGGCCGGAACTGCGCGATAGGTTGTCTTGCCGCGCATGATCGCGAAGGCGATGCGGGCGATTTTATTGGCGAGCACGACGGCGACGAGCTTGAAGGGCTTGGACTGCATGAGCTTCTTCGCCCAAGATCGCAGCGCGTCGTCGTGCGGCTTGCGATGATAGAGGACCGCATGCGCGCCCACGACGAGCAATGTCCGCAAATATCGATTGCCCATCTTCGAGATGCGGCCAAGCCGCGCCTTGCCGCCGGACGAGTTTTGTTTCGGCGTCAGGCCAAGAAAGGCGGCGAATTCGCGCGGGCCTGAGAAAGCGGAAGCGTCCTGAACGCTCGCGGCCATCGCCGAGGCCGTCACCGGGCCCAAGCCGGGAATGGTCATCAGACGGCGCGCCGTTTCGTCGCCTCGCGCCATCGCGGCGATGATGCGGTCGCTGCGCGCGATCTCCTGGTCGAGGGCATGCAATTGACGCACGAGCGGGGCAAGGCGCCGCACCAACGCAGGCCGGAACCGTCTGGCCACCTTCCGCCCCGATGACTTGCGCCAATTCGCGGGCGTTTTTGAGCCCCTGCGCCGCAATAACCCCAATCTCGGCTAGATGCCCGCGAAGCGAATTGATCAGTTGCGTGCGCTGCCCCACAAGCATTTCGCGCCGCACCTTCCCACTGACACGCGGGGCAAGGCGCGGGTCGACGATCGGCGCGTGATCAGCGGGATTGTCCATGTGGTGAAATCCGGCGGCCGCTGGATCGACGCACCATCGGAATACGGGCCGCGGAAGACGCTCTACAACCGTTATGTGCGATGGGCGGCCAAGGGCGTGTGGGTCAATCTCTTCCACGCGCTCGCACAAGCTGGCG
>JAXMCY010000059.1:0-11724 GCA_046349135.1 Methylocystis sp.
CCCGAACGCCGAGAAGAGCGGCGTGACGACGCACTTCATCTTCATGGCGCCGAGAACCGCGAAATATAGCTCCGGAACGCGGCCCAGCAGAACGAAGACGGTATCCCCCGCCTTAACGCCCAAGGACTGCAGGACATTGGCGAAGCGATTGGTGGCGAGCGCGAGTTCGCGATAACAATAATCGCGATGTTCGCCATTCTTCCCTATCCAGCGTAGCGCCTCCCGATCCGCGCGTGGCCCCCAAGCATGTCGGTCCACCGCTTCATAAGCGATGTTCAAGCCCCTGCCCCGCGGCAAGCCGCTCAAGCCCTTGCGCGCGGCCTCCCAGCGGAACGTCGCGCGCGCCGCCTCATAGTCGGCAAGGTTAGGCGAAACTACAAAGGAAGCGTGATCTTTGCGGATCGTCGCATAATGGGCGGCGGCGGCGGAAACGCGCATTCGATAATTCCTGCAGCCGCCAGTGCCCTAGGTTTAGCGCGCGGCGTTTTTCGAGCGCCCTTCTCACGTGGGACCCGGGTAAATTGAACTTAGGCAACGGCCTCCTGACGGGCAAGAAGCCCGAACCCTTATTCAGGCGGTGGTCCATTTGCCAGAAATGGCCGCTTCGTCGGAAATGCGCCTCTCGTCAGAGAACTCGGTCACATAGCTTCCGACTAGAAGCGCGGAGAAGCTTTGGCGCCCCCCGATGCCCGAGCAGAGACCCCGCTGGGTCGTTCAAGCTTGCCAATAATGCCAAACTGGGACGCCAACGGCCATGATGGAAAATGAGGAGTCGTGGCGACCCGACGATGTCCCGATACTGCCGATGAAGGGCTTCGTCACATTTATGATCGGCCATTAGGCAAAGGCGCGCCACGCTCCAACTCGACGTCACGAATGACGATTGTGACACGATCAAAATGCTTCAGCATTTATTTTCCTTGGCCGGATTGTAACAGGTCGACATAAGCCGACAGCCGTTCCGTGTAGTTGCTGTGCGCGCAAAGGCCTAAATGGCCGTCCGGCCGCGCCACGAGCAGCGCAATTTCCCCGACGCCCAGCCTTTGGGCGCTGGCAGGCTTCAGGCGCGCGTCGCAGTCGACGACGCTGGAATTCGCTGTCAGAACGATCGTCGTTTCGATGATGGGTTCACTCGATCGAGACCTCAGATCGCGGGCGACGCGCGCGAGTTCTTGCTCAGTCGTCGAAGCGCCGCCGATAAGGAATGCTACGTGCCCTCGGCGATTGACATATTGGTGGAGCATGCCTGCGCTGCCGGTCGCAAACTCGACTTCGATACAGTCCGGCAGCCGCCGACCGGACCAAATGAAGTCGTTTCGCTCGCCCAGAACGATTGGGGAGTTCGTATAATCGATGTCCAGTTCCGCTTCGGCGACTGCCTCGTGGTGACGCGATGCAGGATCAATAAAGGCGGTGCGAATGTCCGCGTCGCGCATGCGCCGCTCGTTCGTTCCCTTCACCATCTGGGCGCCATCCGCTTCGTCGCTGGAGGCGATAATCTTTTGCGCCACCGGGCGCCGCTCCGCGTCGTAGCTGTCCAGAAGCGCATCGCCGCAGTCGCCTGTCGAAACCAGCGCGAGCTTCCAGGCGAGGTTGAACGCGTCCTGCAGCCCGCTGTTCATTCCGTGCCCCTGAACGGGCTGCAGGCATGCGCCGCATCCCCGGCGAGCAGCACGCGGCCGGAGCGGTATTTCTGCGCCACTTTCGAATGGCAGTGGAAGCGGGTGGGTTGGCGATGTTCTCGAAGGACGCATCAGGCGAATAGGCGTAGAGGGTGGCCGAAGCGTCCGCCACGAGATCGGAATCCTCGGCGGTCGGCCTGAGATAGACCCGCCAGCGCCGGTTGGGGAGAGCGGTCAGGATGATGGGCGTCTCATCGAGATAAGCGTAATTGGCTTCGTAGGAAAACGGCCAGCCGCCGATGCCGGCGTCGAATACCGCCCATGGTTCTTCGATATCATGACCTTCCTGCTCGATGCCGGCGCACGTTCGCACGGTGCTCCGATAACCGTCGCATCCGACGACCCAACGGGCGAAAATTCGCGTCTCCTCCTCCGCCCGTTTCACCGTCGCCAGGACGCCGTCTGGTCGCTCTTTTAAATCGACCAGCCGCGTCGAGCGCGTCACCATGCCGCCGAATCGTGCAGGTAGTCCGTCAGGATGGATTCGGTGACTTCCTCGGAGACGCCCAAATTAAATGGATAGCGACTGCCGCAGAGGGAAAGATCAATGTCTCCCAACTCCGCTCCGTTGGAATGAATACGAGCGCGGCGTTGCCGGACGCCAGCTTTCAGCAACCGATCGGCGATGCCCAGAGGATCGAATATTTCGATCGAACAGGATGAACCACGGTCGCCCGATCCCAAGTCAGCGGCCTTTCATGAATGTCAATGAGCAGGCCAGTCCACCGCGCGGCGCCGGAGTTCCGCCGCGAGCAGCAGTCCGGTGGGGCCCGCGCCACGATAGCCCTCCACTTCTGTATCCACGGCGCCTCTCAAGCATGCCTCATCATGACCGATAATTTTGGTCATCGGATATGGGCGTGATCGGCGGCGGCGAGGCGTTTGAGGGCGTCGCGGTCCACCTTGCCGGTCGCGTTCATCGGCATTTCGTCGAGGACGACGATCTGCTCGAGCCTTAGCCGACGCGCGCACGCGCAAGGCAATCAGTTCGCCTGCCGTCGGCGCCGGCGATCCCGACGCAGAGTCACATAGGCCCGCACAGTCTCGCCATGCAGCATATCGTGGACGCCAATGACGCCGGCGCCGCCGACAGCGGGGTGTTCGAGCAGCGCGTCCTCGACTTCCTGCGGACTGATGTTCGAACCGTCATGGACGATGATCTGCTTGGCGCGGCCACAGAACCACAGCCGCCCCTCCGCGTCCGACTTCATCACGTCGCCCGTGTCGAACCAGCCGTCGCGCATCACCTCGCGGCTCGCCGCCTCGTCGCGCCAGTAGCCACAGGACTGGGTGGCCGTCTTTGCCCATAGCCTGCCCTCGATCGCGGGCGCGGCCTCGGCGCCCGACGCGTCGCGGATCGAGAAGGAAAAGCCCGGGCTCGCCCGACCGACCGAGCCGAGCGCGCCCGGTTCCTCGGGCGCATTGAGAGCGGCGAGGCCAAATTCGGTCATCCCGTAGCCTTCGCTGATCCGTTTGCCGGCGCGCGCAGTGCTCCTTCTCGAGTTCGTCCGGAACCTTGTCGCCGGCCGAGCGGATCAGGCGCAACGACGCGAAATCCGCCGCGCCCATGTCGTGTTCGCGGATCAGCGTCAGCAGCGTCACCGGCAGCATCGACATCATGCTGGGTCGCGTTGTGCGCAGGAGCGCGCCGATCTCGAGATGATCAAAGCTTCGCGCGACCGCGACGCTCGCGCCAGCCGAGAGCCCGCCATCGCGCAGGTGAAGCCGCCGATATGCGAGCACGAGGAGGCCGGAAGCACCACGTCCGGGGCCGCGAGGCGGAAGGATTGCACGGCGCTCGAGAAGATCGCGGCGAGCGAGGCGCGGGTGTGGGTGACGCCCTTGGCCGGGCCGGTGCTCCCTGAGGTGAAGAAGATCGCCGCCGGCGCGCTTTCGACAAGCTCAGGCGCGGCGTCGAGCGGCGGGCCAGCGGCGAGCAGCGCCAGGTCGCCTCCGTCCTCATCGTCGAAGCGGATGACGACCGGCAGCGCGCCCGCGCGGCTCGCCGCAAGATCAGTGTCGCGTTCGCGATGCGCGACGACCGCACGCGGCTCGCAGACGGAGAGCGCGTGATCGATTTCAGGCGGCGTATAACGATAATTGAGCGGCGTGGCGACGAGACCGGCGCGCTGGCAGGCGAGATAGTGAGCGAACAGAAGGGCGCGGTTCGGCATTAATGAGGCAATGCGGTCTCCGGGCTTCAAGCCTTGCGCGAGATAGGCGCGCGCCAGCGCGCCAGCCTGGCGGTCGAGATCGCGGTAGCTCGTCGCGCCCGCATGCGACACAAGCGCCGGCCCCTCGGGCCGGGACGCGAGTCCCGCATCCAGAAGTTTGTCGAGGCGCTTGGTCGCCACGACGGGCGCGCCGGACAGGACCATCGTCACTCCTCATCACATCGGTGGATTGCATGGCTGCAGTCGCTGGTTCCGCGCTGGGAACGCGGCAAGCGCGACGCCGTGCGCAGAACCCCGCGCGGCCACGAGCGTGCGCCGCGGCGGCATCGTAGGTCCTGCGGACACAGGAGTAAACGGCCGAGCCATCGACCGCGCTCGCGCAGATCGCCGATGAGCGCTTCGTTATCGTGATTTCGTCGTCCTTTTCGAGGGCGTGAGTTTATCGTCAATGGAATTACAGACGACTGATCTCAAGCAGCTCTTCAGTAATTTGCTCCTGCCTAAGGTGACGAAAACGCGCCGTGAGTTGATCAAGCATTTGCCGCACGTTATTGCGCGCCGTCGTCATCGCTTGCATTCGTGCGACATTTTCCGCCGCCAGCGAAAGCGCCGCAGCTTCGCAAAGTTCTGCAAAAATATATTCTTCAGCCAGATTGGCGATCAGCAGCTGTGGCGGAAGGTTGCAGCAGGCGTAGGACGCGCGGCGCCGAGAAACGGGTAAGGTCGAGCGGTATCAGCGAGCGCGTAACGAGGACGTTTTCTCCGGCAGCCGCAGGCGCGCAATGAACGAGCGTGACGCAGGTGGTCGCGTCGACGGCAAGCTGGCCATAAAAGCGCTTCCGCAATTCTTTCGAGAATGGGCGTATCATCCGCATGCGCCGCCATTGACGTCGACCAGGCGATCTCGATCCCGCGCTCGGCGGCGACCGTCACTCCCTTTCGCCAACCGGAAGAGCGACGCGCCCATCCCCGTTTGCATTGCCGCCGCGAGGACCTTTCGTTGAAAGCGCCCACAAATCCTTGCTCGGCGCAAAGGCGAGAACGATGTCACATGCATTGACGACGCGGCGCGCGACCGGCGCGTCCCTTGCTCGTCTTGCGCGAGGGCGAGCGCAACGCTGATCGTTTCCCCAGCGTTCGGTAATAGCGCGCACACCTTCGGGTAAATCGCGTCCTGGGCGCGCGCGGAGGTAAGACCGCGCATCGCGGTAAATACGCTGTCGAGTTGCCGCGTCGCAGCGATGCGCTGACGGACGTCGTTGAGGCGATCGCCGCTCATGTCAGCGCCCCCACATGCTGCCCCGTTGGCCTGGTTCATCGATGAGCGCTTTCGTCGCTGCGGTCAGCGACGCGCGCGAGGCGTCGGTGAAGGCTTGCCGCGCCAGATGCCAGCATTCCGCAACAGCGGCGCTCGCAAAGCGATCGAGACGATCAGGAAGCTCCTCACGTAATGATGTGATCGCGGCCGGCTCCAGAGCATCCAGAGCTCCAGCCTCGAGCGCCGCGAGCAGCGCTACCTGATCGACCAGCCGCAGGATGGCGAAGCGAGGCTGGGTCAGCAGCGCGCGGATGCGCTCGCCGCGCAGGATTTCGCCCTTCACATGCGCCACCGACACGCCTCCGAAACGGCTGAACATCTCCAATTCAAGAAACTGGGAATATTGTAGCCGCAGTCTTCCCGACACGCGCCGTAGCGCCTCGGGCTGCGCTTTGCCGCCCACGCGACTTACGCTGAGCCCAACGTCCACCGCGGGCCGCTGATTGGCGGCGAATAGGCGCGCATCGAGGACAATTTGGCCATCCGTAATGGAGATGAGATTAAGTCGGTATATAGGCCGAAAGATTGCCAGCATCCGTCTCCGCGATCGGCAGCGCCGTCAGCGATCCGCCTCCCTTGGACTTCGCGAGCTTGCACGCGCGCTCGAGAAGACGCGCGTGCAGATGGCGTCATCGCCGAGTAGGCCTCGCGCCCCGGAGGTTCGCGAATGAGCAGTGCGAGCTCGCGATGTGTAGCGGCATGTTTCGTCAAATCGTCGAGCACAATGAGCGCGTGGCCGCCACGATCGCGAAAATACTCCGCGACGGCGAACCCAGCAAAAGGAGCAATCCATTGCAAACCCGGCGGACTGGACGCGGACGCCACGACAAAGATCGTCTTCTCCGGCGCGCCATGGGCGCGCACTGCGTCTATTACGCGCTCAACCGCGGTCGCCCGCTGTCCAACGGCGACATAGACGCAAATGATGTCGGAACGTTTCTGACTGAGTATTGTGTCGACTGCGATCGAGGTCTTGCCGGTCGCGCGATCGCCCAGGATCAGTTCGCGTTGTCCGCGACCAATCGAAAACATCGAGTCAATCACAATGAGTCCGGTCGCGACTGGTTCATTGACGAGGTCGCGTTCAATGATGCTTGGCGCTTCCCGCTCGACGGGATGAAACGCTTCGGCAATTACCGGCGCGCCGTCGTCAAGCGGTCGCCCAAGAGGATCGATCACGCGACCCAGTAATCCAGGTCCCACCGGAACGCGCGCCGTTTCTCCGAGACCGACGACCTTCGATCCCGCTTCAATCAATTGACTCTCATCGAGGAGCACGGCGCCGATTCGATCGACGTCGAGAACCGTCACGAAACCGACGCTGCCGTTTTCGAACCGCAGCAACTCGTTAAGGCGCGCCTGCTGCAATCCCGAGACAAACGCGACGCCGTCTGCGAAGCTTTCGACGCGCCCGATGCTTTCGGTTGAGGGGCCAAGCGCCAATTTGGCGACCGTGGCTTTCTGCCGATCGAGCCATCCCGGCCAAAAGCCTTGGTCGGAAGCGCCGGCCCGCGGATCAGCTGACGTCATTTGCGTCACGCTTCTCGAGTTCTTCGGCGATACGGGCGAGATCCGCCCGCAAGCTGTTGCGGATAGAGGTGTGGCGATTTTCGAGTTCGAGACCCGCGATGATGGAAGGGTCGACCTCCACGTCAAACGCGAGCGGCCGACCGAAAGCGGCCTGCAATGCATGGCGGCAGCTTTCCATCTCGCCCGGCGTCAACGCACGCGGCGCTTTGAGTCTGGCGGTCTCGTCACGATCGAAATCTGTCTTTGCCTCGGGCGGCAGCGCTTGGGCCGCCTGCTGCAGACCATCGAAGAACCCGCTCACGCGCACGGAATACGGAAGCCGTTCGAGCAGTCGACCGGCAATTTCAATCGCAAGTTTTGCCGCGGCCGCCATTTGCGCATGGCGGCCAATTTTCGTCTCCCGTTCAATGTCGGCGCGCGCCTCCCGGAGCAGGTCATTTGCCTCGGCGCGGGCCGAAGCGACGATGGCGTCTTTTTGAGTCTGCGCTTCGGCGGCGGCCGCGGTCAAAACCCGCGACCTTTTCGGCCTGCATATTCGCAAGCCTCGATTCCACTTGAGTCTGCGCCGCGAAGATGCGCTGGCTTTGGCCGCTTCCGCTTCGTCAAGCAGAAGCCGCGCCGTCGCCTTGCGCGAGGCGATGACTTCGGCGACGGGTTTGAACAGGACCCGGCTCAAGAGCCAGATGAGGACGAGCGCGTTGATGGTCTGTAACGCAGCGTCCACCAGTCGATGCGCATCGGCCGAGCACCTTACTTCACGAACGGATTTGCGAAGAGAAACAAGAGCGCGATGACAAGGCAATAGATCGCCATCGTCTCGATCATCGCCAAACCCACGAACAATCAATGCGCGACAGCACGCCCGCCGCTTCCGGTTGGCGAGCGATGGCGTCCATCGCCGCCGCGACGCTTCGACCTTCCGCTAACGCTGGCCCGATCGCCCCGAAGGAGACGGCGATGGCGGCGGCGAGCACGCTGATATTTTCAATCTGATCCATGATCTACTCCTTCTGAGGGCGGCGTCGGTTCTTGTTTTTCGTCCTCGATCACTGCGGCGGCGGTAAACACCATTGCCAAAATCGTGAAAATGTAAGCTTGAACCGCGCCGGTCAGCAGATCGAGCGCCATCAAAGGGATTAGCACGAGCAAGCCGGCGAGCGTCAGATCAATCACCGACAACAAAAGTGCCGCTCATAACATTGCCGAAGAGACGCACGAATAATGAAAAAGTGTGCGTGATCTGCTCAACCAGATTGAGGGGACCATAATCAGGCTCGGTTCGGCAGCTCTTGAGGTAGCCGAATAGGCCTCTCGTCTTAACTCCGTAGAAGATTGTCGCGGCAAACACCACGAGAGCAAGGGCCATGTCCGTCTCGAGCCGCGCAGTCGGCGGCTCCACGCCGAGAGTGAGCGCTGACCAATTGGCGCCAAGGATGAATAGAAACAGCGTCCCGAACAATGCGCGATAGGGGCGCCGGATCGACGCGCATTATATCGCGCGTCTGGGCGTCGACTGTGCCGACGATAAGTTCTGCGATTGATTGAAGGGTTCCCGGCCGCGACTCGAGATGGGCCGTCGCGAGAATGCAAGCCGCGACAAGGAAAGCCATCAGCGCCCATGTGGTCACAACTGGCTTTGTTACGCCGATCGAGCCCACATGAAAGGCGATCTGAAGCTCTAGTGGCGATGCAATCATGACGGCTCCCCAAGGCGTCGGGTCAACAGCGAGCGTCCAATCGAGATCCCCGCGGCGCCGGACAGAAGCGGCAAAGCGCCAACTTGGCGAGCAGCAACAGCGTGATCGCGAGCGCCGCAAATCGCAGCGCAAACGACCAAAGCGCCGAGCTGCGGAACAGCGCTGTAATTCAGCAACATTGCGCCAAAGCGTCAGAAAAATAGCAATAACCGGCGATCGCGCCGACCGTGATCCCTCCGGCAACTTTGAGCGTCAAGGTTGGAAGAGAGCTCAATTCATATCCAGTCGATCATTGCCGAGACATCCATTTCCAGGCGAGCCACAATCCGAACGCCGCGCCCAGCATGACGGCAGGCGCGGAGAAAAAAACGCCCGACTTCATGGTTTTGTCCAGCCAACGGCCAGCCAACAGTCCGAGCAAGGCGGGAACGACAATCATCCAACCAAGAACGCCGATCTGACCAAGCCGCCTACCGAGCGACGGCTCCGGGTCGCGCCGGCCTTCACGATCCCGCGCGGCCGCTTTTGCGCGCCGCGTCGGCGAGTCCTCCGGATGAGCTTCGTCCTTCTCGTTCGGTCATGACGCATCTCCCTCGCGATCGCCCATTTCCGTTGGCGCCAATCCGGCCGGCCGCAGGTAGCGAACAAGCTGACGCACCGCGCCAAAGCATGCAGCCGTGTCTGCTCAGCGCGCACGCGGCTCGCGAGGTCGGCGCGTGCGGCGGCGGCGAGGCGCACTTCCGCCTCAAGCGTTTCGACATCATCGCCAAGGACGCCGTATCGACAGGCGACACAATTTCAGCTCCATCCTTTACGGTTAAAACGCCGCCACGCACCGCGCAAGATGTTCCACTTGCGCTTCAGTCCGCCAACGGAGGACGCAGGCCGGCAGCGTCGTCACAAAATCCGCATGCCCCGGCAGGACGCCAAATCCGCCGCTTGCATCTTCGGCACGAAACTGACGCCACGTCAGGACATCAACGAGCAACGTGGCAGGCGTCGCAATAACAAGTCGGAGCCCTCGGTTCAGTTCATTCACCCCTTTTCGAGATTGCGGGCAGGATCGTTAGCGCTTGCGTGCAGGCAGCGCGTTCTTTTTCATGCGCCTCATCCAGGCCGCCGACCATATAAAACGAGCTTTCCAACCAGGCGCGCGTCGCAGTCGCCGGCCAAAATGGACGCGCACCCAGCGAGCGTGTCCGCGATCACAACGGAACGGCCAGACAGACCGTAAAAAAGGCCTCCGTGACCACGAAGGGTTGCGTCAGGCGACGCAGGCGTCTGCCAGCGCGTCCACTAACTTTCGATCCTCGAGCTCGCTCGTCGACGCCGAGCAGGGCGATAACGTCTTGCAGTTCTCGATAATGTTCGATGACGCGGCGCGTTTCCGTCGCGACGCGCGCATGTTCGGCGCCGATGATAAGCAGATCCAGCAGCACAGAGGAGGAAAGGATAGGATCTATCGCAGGATACATGCCTTCCGCCGCCATTTGACGCGAGAGCACCACCATGCTGTCGACATGCGAAGCGATGGTCGTCACAGCCGGATCCGGTGAAATCATCCGCAGGCACGTAAACTGCCTCGATCGCCGTCACCGCGGCGGAGCCAACGGATGCAATACGCTCCTGCAACGCGGCGACTTCACTTGCGAGCGTCGGCTGATAGCCAACGCGCAACGGCAATCGACAGAAGGCCGGAGACTTCCGCTCCTGCCTGAACAAATCGGAAGACGTTATCCATCAGGAGCAGGACATTCTGCTGGCGATCGTCTCGAAAGAATTCGGCGATCGTAAGCGCGGTTAGCGGCGCGCGCCAACGTGCGCCCGGCGGCTCGTTCATTTGACCGTAAACAAGCGCGCAACGATCGAGAACGCCATAGCGCCGCATTTCGAGCAGCATCTCATGGCCTTCGCGCGAACGCTCCCCGACGCCAGCAAATACCGACAGGCCCTGATAGCGCGCGACCATGGCGTGGATCAGCTCCATCACGAGGACCGTCTTGCCAACCCCCGCGCCGCCGAACATCGCCGCCTTGCCGCCATGCGCGAACGGCATAAGAAGATCTATCGCCTTGATCCCCGTGGAAAATAGCGTCGTTCCAGCGCTCTGCCGGGCGAGTGGCGGCGGAAATCGGTGAATAGGCCGCCGCGGCGTATCGATCGGCAGGGGCGGTCCCTTATCGGCGACGCTTCCGGTGACGTCGATCAAACGGCCAAGCACGGCTTCGCCGACTGGCGTTTCGATGGGGCCGCCGAGCGCCAGAGCCCTCTGGCCACGCCTCAGTCCGATCGTCGACTTCAACGCGATGGCGCGAACGGTCCGCTCATCGATATGCGCCTGCACCTCGGCTGGAATTGCTGCGCCTTCGTCTCTCTCAATCAGTAGAGCATCTTCAACAGGGGGCAATCTTTGCGTGTGGAAGACGACGTCAATAATCGCGCCGCGCACCGCGGAGACAACGCCACTATCCTCCGGATCATTGGATGGCGCCTGAGACTCCGCTTCGCTCTCTTGGGCGTGGGGGAGCTCATTTTCCACCGGCGCCTTCCCCCTATGAAACGCTAAGCGCTGTCCCGGCACAGCTTCACCGCGCTATTCTGTGCCTTCGGCATGAATACTCCGTTGCGACAAAATTCAAATTGTCAGCCTAATCGTCGGCGACGACCGGCCCGGAAACTCATCATACCACGGCCCAAATTGCGATATCGCCCGTACAGTGAGTTGGCGCAAATTCTACGATAGCCCGTTAATCGGGACGGTCGCCGATTAGGGCTTTGTGACACTGTTGGGGATTTGCGATCTCTCTGCTCCGCAGACAGCCATTGAACCTGGCAAAGATCAGTTACAGCAGCGATCGCCTTCCGCCAGCAAGAAGGCGTCGAGCTTTTCGAGCCTCGGCCGTGGACGCCCGGCGTCCAGTCACTGCTGCAGCATGAGCTTGATCGTCAGCGTCCATCGTTCGGCTACGCGACAAAGCCGTCTGAGGCGCGATCGTCTTTCCATCCGCTTGCGCCTTTCCTGCCTGTCGCCCGAGTTCGTTCGTGCGATCTTGGCCGGTCTGCATCCTGTCGAGCTCACGCCGACACGCTTGATCGAACTTTCGAAAATTCTGCCGCATGGTCGGCGACAGCCAAGCCGGCTTCTTGGCGGGAGGATTCGAACCTCCGTATGGCGGAATCAAAATCCGCCTAATTACCTTTCCGTAGCCTCGCATACATTCCGCGAGCGCGATCCAATCATTTGATTTGAAAGGAACTGATGCTATATCGTCGTCCGTGAAGAACGGTCTTTTGGCGTGACGGGGGTTATCTTGTGACTGTGT
>JAXMCY010000060.1:0-11499 GCA_046349135.1 Methylocystis sp.
CGGAGCCCGTTCGCCCGACGGCCGCCCCGGAGAGACTGGCCTATGCCGAGCCGCAAGAAAGCGTCGCCGAAGAGCCCGAGCCTTTCAACCGCCGGCCGCCCACTCCGGTCCCGGCGGCGGAAATTCCTCTGCAGGACAGCGCCGCGCGACCCGCCGTCCGTCCAGCTTTCGTTTCCGGGGGTCAAAAACAGTCAGTCGGCGCCTCCGACGCCGAGCGGAAGGGCGCATCTCCGGCGGGAAAAGTGCGAGTCGGGGCGATGCCGGTCGCCGCGCGCGACGGTTCGACGGCGGGCGGCGCGCATAAGATCGACGTTACGCCTGTCTCCACGACGCCCTCCGCCATTCGCGCACCCGCGTCGAGAACGCTCGTCGCCAAGGCTGACGCCAATCGCCCGACGCGGCCGGGCTGGATGATTCAGATTGGCGCGACCGAGGACCAGGAAAAGGCCAATCAATTGCTTGCGCGCGCGCGCAGCCAGCTTCAGGGCTTCCCCTCTACTGCAACCGCGTTCACCGAGAAGGTGCAGAAGGGAAGCGGAATGCTTTATCGCGCGCGTTTCGCGGGTCTTGAGGAAGAGACCGCGCAATCCGCCTGCAAGGTCCTCAAGCGTTCTGGTTTTGCCTGTTTCACCACGAAGAACTGATTTGCGACATGTCCACGACCTGGGACCACGATTACCGCAGCGAACGTCGAGCCTCAGTGCTGGTGACGCCGCATCAGGACTTCCTTGGCCTCATTCACCCGGGCCGCAAGATCCGTCGTCCCGCCAAGATCTGGATGAAGTTTTTTCATCAGATCGCGATGGGCGCGGGCAATGTCCGCTATGGCGGCGCCGCGTTTGAGTCCAAGGATTTCGTACGCCTCATCTTCGGAAATCGCGCCCGAACGACGCGCGCCGCCCTCTCCCGCACGGAAGCCCCCAGAGTCCGCGTGCGCATCGCTTGCCGAACGCCAGCCGGAAAATCGGCGGTCAAGATAAGCTTCTAGGAGCCTCGCGCCGTCAGGGTCGTCGCGGCGGCAAACGTCGTAAAGTTCGAGCAGCGCCGGACGCGCCAACGAATCGAGATGCGCGCCCTCGTGCTGGCCGGCGAGAACCACGCCCCGTATCGCGCCGGTCGAGTGGTCGAGCTCCATTTCGATCATTGCCGAGCGCACGCGCGACACGCCTCCGGCGCCAGCGTTCTTGAACCCAAGGAGCCGGCCGCCGCGCAACCCCATGAGCCAGACCCCAAAACCTAGAAACGCCATGCCGAGGTCGAGACGTCCGCGCGCGAGAAGCAGAGCGCCCAGCGCCAATGCGAGAAAGCCTCCACCGCGCTTGAGAATGACGGCCAACAGCGCCGGCGAGGTTTTGGTGTAAGCGTTGAGCGCCATTATCGTCAGGACCAGCGCGACAAGTCCGATCAGAATGGCCATGCTCTTTTCCTCAACCGATCTGGGACAGGAGCAGACGCGCTGCGCCCTCGCCTTCGCCGGCGCGCCGCTCCAACTCCAATCTGCCGCCGACGGCGTACGCAGCCGCGGCGGCCAGCAATTCCGCTAAGCGGCGCGGCGCGGCGGCGTCGAACGCCGCATAGGCGCCGCCCGTCAAGCGGGCGATTTCGCGATAGGCATGTCTAACATTTGCGTCCTGGCCCTCCTGGAACATGAACGCCTTCACGCCGAGCAATCCGAGTTCGCCCGCCGTCGCCGCCAACGCGTCGAGCCGCTCCTCCATCGCGTCGCCGATGAATACGAGCGCGCCGACGCGAGCGCCGCGGGACTCCTGCAGCGCGTGACCCAGGACCTTGCCGATCTGCGTCCGTCCGCCTTGGCAACTGATCCGCGACATCAAGGCGCCAAGCCCCTCTCCTCCTGAAACGAAGCGCGACGCGCGGCATTCTCCGAAACCGCGAAAATAGACGAGCTGCACGTCGAGCCCGCCCTGGGCGGCGGTTGTGCGAAACATTTCGCCCTGAATCGACTGCGCCATGTCCCAGGTCGGTTGCCTGCTCATGGTCGCGTCCAGCGCGAATATCAGGCGGCCGCGCGAACTGTCTGTCGCGACGCTCTTGGCCTTGTCGAGGAAGGCGTCGATCGGCCCCGATTGAGCGGAGCCTCGAGTTGTCGGCGGCTTAGATGAATGATCGCCCACTGCGGTTCACGTCGTTTCTTTGACGTTCTCATTAAAATCGGCCGCGCGCTCTGATAAACAAGAGGCTTGGCGCGCGACCACAAGATAGGCGCTTTCGATGCGCCCTGCGAGGATTCGATGTCGATCCACGGCGAAGAATTTCCTGTTCCGAGCGGGTCCCCGCTGACGGCTACGGTTGGATGGACGCGCATCGCGGCCTTGCCCGCGGAAGACAGCGCCCGAGTCCAGTCCTTGATGCAGGCTTTCGCGGAAGAGCTGATGCAGAGCGGCGTGCGCGTCGGCGGCGTGACGCAGAGGCGGGTCGCGGAGCGATCGGGGATCGTGCTGCGCGACGTCGCCACAGGCGACTTTTATGCGATTTCGCAGGATCTTGGCCCCGGCTCTGTCGCCTGTAATCTCGATACGAGCGAATTGGCGCTCGCCTGCGCCGCGATCGAGCGCGCGGCCCGGAGCGGCGCGCAACTGATTGTGATCAGCAAGTTCTCCAAGCAGGAGGCGGGGCGCGGCGGGCTCTGCGACGCCTTCCGGGCGGCGATGGCCGCGCGCGTTCCGGTGATCGCAGCGGTATCGCCGCACTACCGGGAGGAATGGCGCGCCTTCGCCGGGCCCCTGGCCGAAGACGTCGCCCCCGAGCGCGAGGCGCTTGCTGAATGGTGGGAGAAAACCAGGTTGGCCGGTTCGGAAGGGACGTCTATCTGACCGGCGGCGCATACATCAGGCCGCCCCTGTTCCACAAAGCGTTCAGCCTTCGGTCCATGCCGAAGGGCGCCCCCTGCCCGAGGTTTCGCTCAAATACGTCGGCGTAATTGCCGACATGTTTGACGATGCGGTAGGCCCAATCCTCGGAAAGGCCGAGATCGCCGCCGTGAGCGCCGTCGACGCCAAGCAACCGGCGAATCTGAGGTTTCTCCGACGAAAGCGCAGCGTCGGCATTCGCTTTCGAGACGTCCAGTTCCTCGGCGTCGACCATGGCGAAGAGCGTCCAGCGGACGATGTTGAGCCACTGATCGTCGCCCTGTCGCACGAGCGGACCGCGCGGCGATTTTGAAATGAGGTCGGGCAGAACGGCATGTTCCGCGGGCGTCGTCAGTCCGATTCGGACGACGTGCAGCGTCGAAATGTCAGCGGTCAAGGCGTCGCACTTGCCTTCGTCGTACGCCTTGGCCGCATCCTCAAAGCTCGCAAACAGTTTTGCGTCGTATTTCATCTTGCGCGCCCGAAAAAAGTCGGCCACCTCGAGCTCGTACGGCGTGCCCTGCTCGATGCAGATCGCGACGCCGTCCAGGTCTTGAACGGAATTGAATCCGCGCGGCCTGCGAACGATGAACCCTTGTCCGTCATAAAGGGACACGCCCGCATATATGAGCTTCTGTCCCGCATCGCGGGTTTGGGTCCAAGGCGACGCGCTGGCGGCCAGATCAATCGCGCCGGACTGCAGCGCGCCGACGCGCGCTTTCGGCGGCAGTTCAACGATTCGCGCCTTGGACGGATCGTCGAGAACCGCGCTAGCGACCGCGCGGCAGAAGTCGACGTCGAAGCCGCGCCACTCCCCAGCGCCGTCGCGCTGAGCGAAGCCTGGGGCGGCCGTTACCCCGCACGTTAAGTAACTGCGCTTGACGATCTGCGCGAGCGTAGGGCCGACATCGGTTTGCGCGCCGACGCGAGATGCGAAAAGCGCGCCGGCGAAAGCCGCGACGAAGGCGAAAAGGAGACGGCGCATCATGGCGGGCTCGGCATCCGGCGGCGGATATACTACGCTCGCGCGGCGCGCGCGCAAAGGCGACTCGTCAGAGGCGGCATGTCCGAAGAAAAAAAAGAAACAAAGCGCAAATTAAGGCCCGCCACTCTTGTGACGCAAGCGGGCCGCGCGCCCTTCGATCATTTCGGCTTCATCAATCCGCCGGTTTATCGCGGCTCGACCGTATTGTTTCCGACCGTCGCCGATCTCGAAGGGCTGCGCCAGCCCTACACCTACGGCACCAAGGGAACCCCGACCACGCGCGCGCTCGAACGGGCCTGGAGCGAGATCGCCGGCGCCGCCGACACCGTGCTGACGCCGTCGGGCCTCGCCGCGATCGGTCTGGCGCTGCTCACTGCGACACGCGCCGGCGCGCATGTGCTGGTGACGGACTCCGCCTATCAGCCGACGCGCATGTTCTGCGACGGGTTTCTGGCCCGTTTCGGGGTGAACGTCGAATATTACGATCCGCTGATCGGCGCCGCGATCGCTGGGCTGATGCGGCCGGAGACGGCTGCAGTGCTTGTCGAGTCGCCCGGTTCGCAAAGCATGGAGGTTCAAGACGTACCCGCCATCGCCGCCGCCGCGCACGCCCATGACGCCTGCGTGATCGCCGACAACACCTGGGCGACCCCGCTTCTGTTCCCGCCGCACGAACGCGGCTGCGACCTCGCGGTCGAAGCCGGCACCAAATATCTCGCGGGCCACGCCGATCTTCTCATCGGCCTCGTTTCCGCCAACGCCAAATGGGCGAAGCGTCTGCGGCATACCTTCAACGCTTTCGGCATGGGGTCCAGTCCCGACGACGCATCGCTCGCCCTGCGCGGTCTGCGCACCATGGCGTTGCGGCTGCGGGAACAGGAGCGGGCCGCGCTTGACATCGCGCAGTGGCTGCAGGATCGGCCGAAAGTGTCGCGCGTCCTGCATCCCGCGCTATCGACGCATCCCGGCCATGAGCTTTGGAAGCGAGATTTCAGCGGCGCTTCCGGCGTATTTTCGGTGATCTTCAAGGACGTGTCGAAAAAAGCCGTCGCCGCTTTTGTAGACGGGCTGGAGCTCTTCGGAATCGGCTTTTCCTGGGGCGGCTATGAAAGCCTGGCGTTGCCATTCGACTGCGCCTCCTACAGGACGGCCACGCGCTGGGCGCCGGAAGGACCGGCGCTGCGCTTGTCGATCGGACTGGAAGATGTCGACGATCTGAAGTCGGACCTGGCCGCGGGGCTTGCCCGGCTCAACGTCTCCTAAACGCGGCGTGTTTAGAATATATTCCAATCATCCTATTTCCTGTGTGGCGTAGGTGTTGTGAAGGGAGAAGAGAGATGGTGGCCGTTTCCCGGTTTGCCGCTTACGCCGGCGTCTGCGGTTGGTTGATTGCGGGCGTTGCGCCGGCCCTTGCCGCCAGCGGCCAGGACTTTCCGAATCTCACATGCGCCTGCAAGGGCTGCGGCCAGAACAAGTCCGACGTGATCGGCAAATGCCCAGACGTTTGCAAGGAGAAGACGGTTTACAACAAAGGCGAGAAAGTCCTTCCGGCCACGCCCGCCCGCGCCCGCCCGGCAAGACGGGACAAGACCGCCAAAGTCGCCGACCCGACAGAGTTTTGCAAAGCCGCGCGCATGAAGCTGCCGAAGGGCTGGATGCGCGCCGATCCTCCGCCTGCCCAGACACGCTGAAAAAGGTCCCGCCTTCGCGCAAAAAAAAATGCCCGCCCAAAAATTTGGGCGGGCAAGGCTCTCATAACGCGCGCGAGAAGCGGGCAATTACATCCGGAAGATTAAAGCGTGGCTCCCGCCTGGAACTTCGGGATCACCGGGCCGCCGATTTCAACGCGCTGACGTTCGCCCGAAGGACTGAAGAAGAACAACAGTCCGCCGAACTGGCTGTCGGTGTCGTAAGCGAGATCGGACAGGCGCTCGATGTCGAAGCGGGCGTCCTGGACGATTACTTCCATGTCGCGCGTTTCGCCGGGCGCGATCGGGTTCGGATCGCTCACGGAAAGGCCGCGCTCGGCAAGGAGATAGTCCGGAAAATCCGGCCGAGTCGTGAAGACATCCGGATTGAGGAAGCGCAGTCCGGCGGAGGTGAATTCGCCAAGCCGGATCGGCTCCTTGCCACTGTTCGTCACCTTTACCCTGATGCGCAGTTCGCGGCCCGGCACCGTATAGGAGCCGCCCCTGAACTGAACCGCGACGGTCGACCGCGGCTCATCGATCGGCGAAATACCCGTCAGCAAACCGGCCTGCATCGGCAGCGTGCGCGGGAACTCCCTATTGGCGGCAGCATAGAAGACCAGCACCGCCAGCAGAACGACGGCGAGAGTGATCGCGCCGATTCGCTTTTCGTCCTGACCGATCAGCTCCCGGCCCATGCCGGCCTTGACCTGCCAGTAGCGAACAATGATCCCCTTGGTCATGAACCAGTAGAGAATCCAGGCGGTGGCGGCGGCCATCCAGAAGAAGTGATAGATATAGGTCCAAGTGATCCCATAGGTCTCGAGATCGATCGTCGAACCTTGAAGGAGCGTCACCGGATTGGTGAAATCCTTCATGTCGCCCTTGATCGTGATCCATTGGCCCGGACCGACGATCGGACCGCCGTCCTTGACGTTGATCTGGACATGGACGTGATAGCGGCCTTGGCGGCGCGCTTTCAGGACAATCTTGTATTCATAGTCCTTGCCCACATCCATCGAGAACGTTCGCGGCACCGGCACTTCGCCGACGTAGGCGCTCTTGCGGATGAGAACCGGCCCTGGCTCGCCGACGTTGAGAAAGGACTCGCCCGGCCTGGCGACGGCTTGCGGCCATCCGGAAAACACATGCACTTTTCCGGTCAGCTCCATCTCGTCGTTCACATTGACTTCGGTCTTCGACCATTTGACGTCGTACCAGTTGAGCGTGCGCATGCGCAGGAACGCTTGCTGCGAACGTTCGCCATGCGCAGCGGCGGGCATGACCGGCAAGGTCGTCAAGGCGCCTGCGACGGCCAATCCGAGGACCCAGAGGCGGACGACGCGAGCCGTCACGCGCTTGGCCATCGATTGCATATTCGAGCTTTTCATTTGGAGCTACTCCCTTGAATTCTTGTTCGCCGCCGGAGCCGCGTCCGGTTCCGGCCAAGTCGTTCTTGGCGATCTAGACCTCTTCGATCTCGAGATATTTCGTCGTCGAGAACCACTTGCCCATGTTCCACCACAGGAAGTAGACGAGCATCGAAATGAAGCCGGAGAAGAAGGCGGCGACCGGAACGACGTCCTTGCCGAAGGTGCGCAGCGTGCCGCGCTCGACCATGCGGATATATTCCGGCGTGCCGGTGCGGACGTAGTTGAAGCCGATCAGGTCGGCGAGCGTGAGCAACACGCCGTCGACTTCAGCGGCCTGGTGATATTGCGCCAGAACAGGCCAGTTGATCGGATAGAACAGGAGGCCCCAGCCGAGACCGCCGACGACCGCCGTGACGAGCCAGCTGCCCGAAATCATCAGCACGATGTCGAGCCAGAAACCCATTGGAATGAGCGCCGACGGGAACACCAGGTTGATCGGGAAAAAGGTCCAGCCCCAGAAATTGTCGTAGCGGTTGATCCACTCGCCGACGAGCAGAGCCAGCACGACGGTCGTGGCGCCGATCGGCAGTCGAAACCTCGTCCAGAAGAAAGATTGCGAGGCAGCTGCAAAGCACATAGCGACGATCGGAGCCACCGTCGGCCACATGCGGCGGTCCTTGAAGTCGATCCAGAAGTCCCAGTCGCCTGCGAGCAGCATGTAGTGGATGTGGAAGGAGCCGAGCAGCACGGCGAACAGAATCACCAGAAGGAGCCAGTCCGTCAGGGTGACGCAGCCAAGAAACTCTTCTTTTGATTTCCAGGTCTTGCCGGCCGGCGAGCCTGTTTCAGTTGATGCCGACATGATTTCCTCTCTCCGATTGATCTTGCTGAAGGAAAGCAGCGGCCCGCCCGGCCTTCGCCTTGGGATTGACGGCCGCTTTCCGATTCGAAGCGCTGATGCGCGCGAGTTGACGCGCGTTAGAGCGCGAGCGCGTCCTTCTCGTATTCCTTGCTGAGTTCGATCACGCGATCGAGCACCTGGCGCGCGACGCCGAAAACGGCGAGCGCAAACCAGCCGAAGAACACGAAGCCCCAATGCAGCGGCGCCGTGAACAGCTCTTCCATGAACCAGAAGGTGTGGCCCCACTCGTTCAGGCCGATGTTCGGGAAAATCATGAACGGCCCGGCGAAGAACATCAGGAAGGCGAGCGAGATTCGCTTAGCGAACTGCGGGATGCGCGTATGCGCATACATGAAGGCGCCCCAGCCGCAGATAATGTAGATCGGATAGCTGAGGTAGAACTCGAGGATGTGGCTCGGCGTGAAGTCGGTGTCGCGAATGACCGTCTGGTGCCAGGTGCCGTCCTGTTCGGTGAAGTAGGAGGCGCCCCAGTAAACCGAGAAGGCGTAAATCGCGAGCCAACCGATGAGCGTCAAGATTCGGCGCATCTCCTCGCGCGGCGCGACGGCGTCGATGTTGCGGTCCCGAGTCTTCCACAGATAGCCGCCGATCGCGCAGAAGGCGACGAACTCCAGCGGCAGCTCGGTCCACATCAGGTTCATCCAATAGGTCTGGAATTCCGGCGCGAAAGAATCGAGACCGGCCTTCCAGCCAAAATACTGCTCGTAGATTCGGATGCCGACGTAGAACACCAGCATCACGCCCATGGTGATATAGGCGGGCTTGTAGTTCACGATCGTATCGACTTCGCCGGCTTCTGCGGCGCTCACGGCCTTTTCTGTCGTTAGATTCATCAAAGCCTCTCCTCTTAGGGTTCGAGACGCGTTTCGCGCCCGAATGGCGGCTGGGCCTCCCGACGCTGCGAGGTGCGCCGCGCTAAGCGCTTGTTGTCGCGCCGAGCGATCAAGTCCGCGGCGCACGTCTTTTCAAACCAGGCCGCGGCGGCATTCACAGCTCGACGGACTGTATCACGGCGAACACTGTCTTCGTCAAGAAAAGTACAGTATTAAGCATGCGACAATTTGCATCATATGCTGTTTAAAGCTGCATAAAATGCTACAAATATTGAGACGTGGCTTTGTATATAATTGAGACTTCAGTTAGCAGGCGCGTTTAAGCAACATTTGATGTATTATAATATGAAACTGATCCATCTTAGAATGATATAAATCAGGTTTTAGCTCAAAATTGCGACATGTTGCCGCAAGTTAAAACTATTGTGCGTCGAATTGAATCGTTGAAAATCAGACAGCGCTGATCGACAGCGTTCCGGCGAATTACGGAGATGAACTCGGATGAAGACATTGCACTCGTTTAACGAACTGGGCTGGGTCGCCGTTTGGGTCGCCTTCTGCGTGTTCCTGTTTGCGATCTTCATTCCGACCGTGAACAGAGCGCTCAACCTTTAAACGCCGGTTGCTTCTCTTCCCCCTGGCGCATGATCGTCCCGACTCGACCTCCCCGAGTTGGGACGATCTCTATTCAAGTCCACAAGTGACATCCTCGGCTTGCTGCGCGCGCCTAAACGGAGTCGGCGATAAGAGAGGGGAGCGTCTGGACTGCATGGACAATATCCAGAACGAACATAACAAGATGGTACGAAGAGAATCTAAAAGAGAAAAAAGATGAGCTTGAACTCTCAAGAAGACCATCACCTTGAATACCGCAGGCGGCAGGAAGATTCTCTCCGCCAACTCCTCACCGGAATTGTGGATCGACCTTCCAAGGAAATCGTCGAGGAGCTTAAAAAAGACTTGGGCGTCAGCCGCGCGACCGCCTACCGCATGATGAAAACCTTTCGAACCTGCGGCGCCGTCACGGCTCCGGGAACGCGACCGGTGGGACGACCGAAGGGCGCGCGCTGTCTCGATCCTCGCCGCGAGCAGATCATTCAGGAGGCGATCAAAGCCCACCATTCGCGTTCGCTCAGGCCCCGATTCAGAGCGCTGGTGCAGGAAATTCACAGGCGCTGCGCGCAAGAATTGCTGGCGCCGCCTAACTGGCGCACCATTCGGAAGCGTCTACTCGACGTCGAGTGCCGCATTCGGGACGCGCCCAGCGACTGATCAGGACTGATCGGGACTGATCGGACTTTGGCTCATGGGACTTGGCTCAAATGCGGTTGAGCGACATTCCGGAACGGCCGATGCAGTTGGTTCACTTCGATCACGTGAAGGTCGAAGACTTTGTCGTTGACGCGCGGACCGGCGAAACCGGATATCCGTGGCTGACGCTGGCGATTGACACCCATACGCGCATGGTCGCCGGCTTTCATCTTTCGCTCGCGCCGCCCTCGCGCGTCTCGCTCAGCCTGTGTCTGCTGCACGCTGTTTGCGACAAATCACGCTGGATGAACGCTCGCGGGCTCTGTGGCGATTGGCCAGCCGCCGGACTTCCCGAAACAATCGTCATCGATCCGCAAAGCATTTTCGGATTTCGCTACCTGGCGCGCGCCTGGCGCGATCAAGGAATTGCGACTGAGTCCGAAGCAAGCAATTCAACTGTTTTTGGGGCGCGCGCCGCGCAAATCTCTGGCGGTCGCTTTGGCAAAGTCGCGATCGCTAAGGCGAACGGCGTCAGCTGGACGCCCAGAGCGCCACGTCATCTGCGCCGCGCGCCGCCGCAAGAGATTCGCGAGCTGGAATTCGCCATAGGCGACGGCCTTGTGAATGATTATCACCATCGCACGCACAAGGACACGGGACGCACGCCGCTCGACGGCTGGCGGGAGGCTGAAGCAGCGGCGCCGTTGCGGGCGCCGCAAGATTGCATGCGCTTTCGGGTCTCCCTTCTGCCTGACGCCCTCTGCGACCTCAGTTCAGACGGCGTCCGAATGCTCGGAGAGAATTTCTGGTCGCCGAGGCTTGCGCAACTGCATCGAGAAGGGTGCGACCGCGTGGCGGTCAAATTCGATCCGCGAGATCTTTCGCGGATTTTCATTCACGAAGCCGACGCGCCTTGCGCGGAGGCGAAGAACGTCGCGGCGACGGACGGCGGCGACACGGACGAGGCCTGCCGCCGCAATTGTAAGCTGCTTGTCGCTTCGCGCCGGCTTCACCAAGAAACCGCCGTCGAACCGAGCGCGGCTGCGGGCGCTTGGGAGCACTCGGGCGGCCGCCCTGTTGCGCCGCGGGCGATTGAGCGGCAAACGCCTAGCGTCAGGCCGCTCGCCTAAGCTTTGTGCGGCGAGGACGCGCCGCAGAAGGCGAGAATAAGGTCGCGCAACTCGGCCTCCTCCACGAGACCCGAGGCGACGGCGCAGTCGAACCAGCGAGTGGCGCGCTGCTTTTTCTCCGCCCATTTCTTGCGTTGCTTCTGCACACGCAGCGAAAATACCTCGACGCGGCAATCGACCGCCGCGCCGCTGCCGAGGCGTTTTTCATAGTTGAAGTCGCCAAGCTTCACCTTGTCCATCCTGCCGACGAGACCCGCCTCCTGCACCGCCTCGATCGCCGCGACGATGTGCGGTTTGCGGCCTTTCATCGGCCAGCCTTTCGGAATGACCCAGCGCTTGGTGTCGCGCGAGGTGACCAGCATGATCTCCACGCGCCCGTCCTTGATTCGCCACGGCAGCGCCGCGTATTGCGTGCGTGGGACGGGGCTTGCGCCCTCGCGCTTCTTC
>JAXMCY010000061.1:0-10880 GCA_046349135.1 Methylocystis sp.
GCGCCGGGCTATTTCTCCGCCCATGTCGTTGAAGCGACCTATGTCGACGAGTTCGGCGAGCTGCGAACCACTTCCGACCACGCCGACGACGCGTCGTTTCATGAGTTCAAATGCAGCTTCGGACTGATGGGAATTGTCGTCGAATGCTGCGTGGAAACGCGGCTGGCGCGGCTTTGCCGAAGCGATGTTTCATTCGAGACATACGAGACGCCGCAGCAGCTTGGGCGCGGCCTCATCGAAAAGCGCGGACAATGCGACGCCCTGCTCGCCATCGTCTTTCTCGACAAACTGGTCAGCGTCTACGACCAGCGCTACGCGGCTGGCGTCGGGAGCGTCGCGCCATTCGCGCAATCCGAATGCGAAGAATTCCGCATCGCGAAACGGCTGGCGATCCAGCGCGGGTTCGATGGCGTCGCGACGCCGCAGCCGAAAGGAATACTTTATTCGCGCGCCGACTTCGTGAACGAATATTGGCGCCCCTGCAAGGATGAGAAACGGCTCGACTTTCAATATTACGAGCACGATCTTTCCAAGCTGCCTCAGGTCATCGCCGAGAGCTACCGTTTCACCAAGGCCTTTGAGGCGGAGACCGGCTTCGCGCCGGGCGGCTGGGCGACTTATTTCGTCAATCGTCCGCCGCGCGCGCAAAAGCCTTTCGGCCTCTATTCGGACGGACCCGGCGTGTCCTTCTCCTTCGATCCGTTCTGCAGCGATCCCTGCTCGCCGAGATGGCAGGATTTCTCGCGGCGTTACAACAGACTGGCGATCGATACGCTCGGCGCGCGCGTCTCGCCGATCCAGACACAGTGGCTCGGGAAAGGCGACCTTGTGATCCCCAACCGACTAGCGAGATCGCGTTTCACCACGCGCTACTTCAGCGAGTTTCTTGAATGAGCATTGATTGCGATAGGCACGCGCTGCGTCTCGACGACCTAGCAGGCCTTGGCTATGCTGTTGACGAGACAAGACTGCCTCGCCAGGGAACGACTGTCGACGTGCACAACTCCCTTGAAGCGCTTCTGCAGCGGGTCGCAAAAAAAGACCGCGCAGCCTTTCGCGATCTTTATTCCGCAACTTCGTCGCGGCTTTTCGCCGTATGTCTCGGCCTGCTGCGTGACCGCGCGCGCGCCGAGGAGGCCCTGCAGGAAGCCTTTGCGCGGATCTGGGAGCGCGCGGCGAGCTACGATGCGGAAAAGGGCGCCGCCCTTGCCTGGATGACCGTCGTGACCCGCCGTATCGCGCTCAACGAGTTGCGGCGGCGCGACAGCGCACACGCCTCGCTTGAGGAGGAGGAAGCGCCAGAGATCGCAGCAGACCTTCCCGAGCACGATCCCTTGGCCAAGGGACGTCTCATCGGTTGTCTCGACAAACTGGGCGAGGAGCGTCGTCAATGGGTGCTCCTCGCCTATGTCCATGGCTATTCTCATGAAGAGCTCGCGAGACGCTTTCAGCGTCCGCTGGGCACGATGAAATCCGCCTTGTTTCGTGGGCTGGCGGACCTAAGAAAGTGCATCTCATGACGAACCCCGACGAAATCGACGCCGCGCTCTTTGCGGCCGGGGCGCTGAACCGCGAAGAGACGGAAATCGTGAAGGCGCGCCAGAAACGCGATCCTGTTCTCGCCGCGACGGCGCGCGAATGGGAGGAAGCGCTGACGCCGCTCGCCAAATACGCAGGCGACGTCGCGCCGCCGCCGGATCTCTTCGAAAAGATCGAGGCGCGCATCGACGCGCGCGAAAAGCTCGAAACCATGAGCCGGACGCTTCGCGCCAATGAGGGCCAGTGGATTGCTCTTGGCCCGGGCGTGCGCTTCAAGGAGCTGCATCGAAACGTCGCGCTGAACCGCTGGACGATACTCGTCGACGCCGAGCCCGGCGCCGTCTTTCCCGAGCATGAACATGCGCAGGACGAGGAAATCTTCATGATTTCGGGCGATCTCGCCTTTGGCGACGTCGAGCTCGGTCCGGGCGATTTTCATTTCTCGCCAAAGGGCAGCCTTCACGCGGCGCATCGCACCCGCGCCGGCTGCCGTTGCATTATCATTCAAGCGATGTGACCGAATCCGGAACGCAAAAACGGCCGCGAAACTCGCGGCCGTCTTGCATGCGCCGGTGGCATTACCGCGTCACACGAATGATTCCGGTCATATTTGGATGCAGGCGGCAATAATAGGAAAAGTCGCCTGCTTTCTGCGCGCGCCAACGGGCGGGCCTCGCCTTGGGCGTCGCAACGTCGAAGACGCCGTCGCGGGACGTCGCCGTGTGCTCGACGAAATCCCTGTTGATCCAGGTCACCGTGTCGCCAATGCGGACGGTGACGACCGGCGGCTTGAATTCGAGATCGGCGATCACGACGCTCGCAGGTTCGCCGGCGGGCGCGCACATCGCGCCCGCCAGCAAGACCAGCGACGCGAACACCGCAGGAAGCGCGATGTTTCGCATCGGCCTACTCCATGCTCACCGCGTGCTTGCGAGAGAGTCGTTCGACCATATGCTCCGCGTGCTGCTGATGGCCCTCAAAAATTTTCAGGCCGACCTTGAGCAGTTCCTTGAGTTCGCCATTGCTCGCGCTAGGAATGAGCTGCGTGTCGACGGCCGCATTCACCAGTGAATGATAGGCCACTTCATTCTCCGCATAGGCGCGGTCGAAGGCGGCGCCGGACAGACGCTTGAGTTCGGCGCGCTTTGTCGCCGCCTGGCTTGCGATCGTCTGGCTCGTCGCATTGTCTTCCGGCGTCACGCCGAGCTTCTTGACCAGCGCCAGCGCCTTGTCGTTGACGGCCTTGTGATCCTTCATCATTTCCATGGCGAATTCGCGCACGACTTTGTTTTTGGAGCGCTGAAGGGCGATTTCGGCGTAGCCGATGTCGACCAGGCCGGCGGTATAGGCGATGTGGGCGATCTGAGGATCGGTCGGCGTATCCGCCGCCCGCGCCGAAAGACTCGTCGCAAGAAAGAAGCCGGCGATGATCGGAGCAATGACTTTCATGATGTCCTCCATTTGGTGCGGTCGTTGAACTGACCACAGCCATTACCGAGGACCTTAGAATTTGGATGCGCGACTTTTTCAAAATGCCGTACTGTGCGTCAAGCGAGTCGGCTGTTCGGCCCCGGCAGATCTGTTCTTGCGCCGAGACCGCTCCTTTAGCCTAAAGCCACGCCACCTTCCCCGTGCCGATGTCATAGACGGCGCCGGCGAGTTTCACTTTTTGGGCGGCGACCGCTTCGGCGACGATCGGCTTCGCCGACCGCAAACGCCCGACATTGTAGCGGACGTTCTGAGCGATCGCCGCCGCGAGGGGATCGGCAGCCTTTTGCTTTTCGACCAAATCGATCGAGGGCTTGATCGCATTGACGAGCTGCGGCAAATGGCCGGGCAGCTTCGTCTTTTCCTTTAAGACTTTGATCGTCGCGGCGACGGCGCCGCAATTGGAATGGCCGAGCACGACGATGAGCGGAATTCCAAGAATCTTCACGCCGTATTCCAGGCTCGCAAGCCCATCGGTATTGACGAAATTGCCGGCGACGCGAACGACGAAGAGATCGCCCGGGCCTTGATCGAACGCGAGTTCAGGCGCGATGCGCGAATCCGAACAGCTCACCAAAGCGGCGAACGGATATTGAGCCTGCGCGCGTTCGGCCCGCCCGGCAGACATGTCGCGATTGATCGATGTATTGCCGACATATCGCGCGTTGCCATCCGCCAATCGCTTGAGCGCCTCGTCCGGCGAAACTGCCGACGACGACGCAGCGTCAGGTGAGGATTGAGCATGCGCCTCAGCCAAAGCGCCCATCAAGACGGTCGTCGCGCCGGTCGCGATCAATGATCGCCTCGAGAGATGGTGCGAATGATCGTTGCACATATTGCTTCTCCTTCGGGCGTTCACGCCCGTTCAAGCAAGAATTCCCCGTTCGATTTGAGCGATCGAACTGACGCCGGTCAAGGTCATCGCCACACGCATGTCCTTGGCGAAGAGTTCGAGCATATTCTCCACGCCAGCTTCGCCGGCCGCCGCCAGAGCATAAGCGGCGGCCCGGCCAAGCAGGACGCCCTTCGCGCCAAGCGCCAGCATGCGCACGACGTCCAATCCCGACCGCACGCCCGAATCGACAAAGACCTCAAGATCGCTTCCAACGGCGTCGGCGATCGGCGGCAGGGCTTTGACCGTAGACAACGCGCCATCGAGCTGGCGTCCGCCATGGTTCGAAACGACGATTCCATTCGCGCCGAATCGCACGGCGTCCCTCGCGTCCTCAGGATCCAATATGCCCTTAAGGATAAGAGGGCCTTTCCAGAAATCGCGAATCCATTCCAGATCCGACCAGCTGATCGACGGATCGATGTTTTTTCTGAGCCAGCCTGTGTAATCCTGAAGTCCGGTCGCCCTGCCGAGATATTTCGAGACATTGCCGAGATCATGCGGCCGGCCCCTAAGTCCGACATTCAGCGACCAGCCGGGCTTCGTCATCGCCTGAAGCATTCGCCGCGCGCCCGCAAAGGGCCCCGACAAGCCCGATTGGGCGTCGCGGTAACGCGATCCGTGCACCGGCAGGTCGACCGTAAAGACAAGCACGTTCACGCCGGCGTTCTGGGCGCGCTCCAACATGGACTGCATGAACCCGCGGTCCTTGAGAATATAAAGCTGGAACCAAATCGGATTTGGGCAACTGGCCGCAACTTCTTCAAGCGAGCAGATGGAAAGCGTCGACAGCACATAAGGCACGCCCTTTGTCGCCGCGGCGCGCGCCGTCTGGACCTCGCCGCGACGCGCGAACATGCCGCTTAAGCCTACCGGGCCTAAAATGACCGGCAGTTCGGCGCGCTCGCCGAACCACTCAGTCGCGAGATCGAGGCCGGAAACATTTTTCAGCACGCGCTGTTTCAAATTCACGGCTCTGAGATCCGCGACATTGGCCTGTAATGTGTCCTCGGCGTTCGCCCCGCCGTCGATATAATCGAACAGGAAGCGAGGCAGCTTGCGCTGCGCCACCTTTCGGTAATCCGAAGCCGACGAAACGATCATTCCATGCTCCAAAGAGACCCCGCGCGCCGCAGTTGAGTTCGAGGCGGCCGCCGGGGATCACGCCGGCTGCTTTGATCGCAGCGGCGCGGCGCATCGTCAAACTTGGCGATCGAATCGTCTTGGAAAGCCTGCCGCTGCGTTACGGCGCCCTAAGACAAACCTTGGCTTAACGCCCGCGCGTCACTCGGCCGCGTGCTGCTCAGGCAGGCCGCGGGCGAGACGTTCCGCCTTCAAGAGTTCGGCAACGAGGAAGGCTACCTCGATCGCCTGTTCGGCGTTAAGTCGCGGATCGCAATAGGTGTGATAGCGATCGCGCAGATCGCTCTCCGAAATGGCGCGTGCGCCGCCCGTGCATTCGGTCACGTCCTTGCCGGTCATTTCGAGATGGATGCCGCCGGCATATGACCCTTCCGCCTGATGCACGGCGAAGAAGCTGCGAATCTCGGACATGATCCGATCGAACGGTCGCGTCTTGTAACCTGCGGCGCTGATCGTGTTGCCATGCATCGGATCGCAGGACCAGACGATGTTGCGGCCTTCGCGCATCACCGGCCGCACCAGCGCCGGCAGCGCGTCCTCGATCTTGTCGGCGCCAAAGCGGCAGATCAGCGTCAGCCTGCCGGGTTCGTTTTCCGGATCGAGGACGTCGATCAGGCGCAGAAGCGCGTCAGGCTTGAGGCTCGGACCGCATTTCAGCCCAACCGGGTTTTTGACGCCGCGCACGAATTCGATATGCGCGCCGTCCTCCTGGCGCGTGCGGTCGCCGACCCAGAGCATATGGCCGGAAGTCGCGTAATAGTCGCCCGTCGTTGAATCGATGCGGGTCAGCGCCTGCTCGTAACAGAGCAGCAGCGCCTCATGCGAGGTATAGAAATCGGTGCCGCGCAGCCCGGATGATGCTCCGGATCAAGGCCAATCGCGCGCATGAAGGAGAGCGTCTCGGTGATCTGATCGGCGAGTTTCTGGATAGCGCTCCGACTGCGGGCTGCTCTTGACGAAGCCCAGCATCCAGCGATGGACGTTTTCGAGATTGGCGAAGCCGCCCGCTGCTGGCGCGGATGAGGTTCAGCGTCGCGGCCGACTGCCGATAGGCGAGCAGCTGGCGCTGCGGATCGGGTTCGCGCGCCTTGGCGGTGAAGGCGAGATCGTTGATGATATCGCCGCGATAGCTCGGCAGTTCGACATCGCCCTGCTTTTCCAGCGGCGCGGACCGGGGGCTTGGCGAATTGGCCGGCGATGCGCCCGACCTTCACCACCGGTGATGCGGCCGCATAGGTCAGCACCACGGCCATCTGCAGGAAGACCCGGAAAAATCGCGGATATTGTCGGCGGAATGTTCCGAGAAGCTTTCGGCGCAGCCGCCGCCTTGCAGCAGGAAAGCTTGCCGGCGGCGACATCCGCCAAGTGACGCTTGAGATTGCGCGCTTCGCCGGCGAAGACCAGCGGCGGGAAGCCGGCGAGCTGGCGCTCGACCTCGGCGAGCGCCGCCTGGTCGCGATAGACCGGCGTCTGCTCGATCGGCAAATTCCTCCAGCTGGTTGGCGACCACCGTTCCACTTCGTAAAACTCCGCAAGATCAACGCCTCTACAGCGTATGAGGCCATCTCGAAGCGACGCCAGCGGCGCTTATAGAGGATTATGACGGCGAATGCGACCCATACGCGCGCCAGGTAGTGGGTAGGCGATGGGGTGAAGGATTGGTTCATTCTCCCGCTTGCGATCGACCCTCCTCTAGCCGCGATTTGGCGAAGGCAGCGGCGAGCGGCTATAACGCCCCGACGCGGGCGCGGCCGAGCGAGAGGGCGAACCGGGGCGATGCCTTTCATACTATCGCAGTTCATCGAGGCGAGCCGCTGGCTCGGCGCGCTCGTGGTGCTCGCCGTCCACACGTCTAATCTCTTCATCAACATCGCTGACATTATGAGCGCGCCGCACGCGCCGCTGGTCTATGTCTGGTGGTTCTATGCGGCATTCGAGCTCGGACATCAGGCGGTGCTCGCCTTCTTCGTGATGTCGGGCTACCTCGTCGGCGGCGCCGTGTTGGCGCATCTGCGCAAGAACCAGGGATTCCTGCGCGAATATTTTATTCATCGCGTTTCGCGAATTTATCTCGTGGTCGGGCCGGCAGTCCTGCTCACGCTCAGCTCTCGATACGATCGGCGGATGGCTCTTCGCCAGCAGCGGCGTCTATGAATGGCCGCTGTTCAAAGGCCATTTTTCCGCGCTGCTGTTTCTTGCAAGCTTTCTCAATCTGCAGGGCATCGGCTTTGATTATTTCGGCACCAATGGGCCGCTATGGTCGCTCGCCTGCGAATTCTGGTACTACGTCACCTTTCCGCTGCTGCTGCTGCCCTTCGCGCGCAATTATCCGCTGGCCCTCCGCTTATTGGGTTTCGCGCTCGGCACCGCGCTGTTCATCGCGATTTCGACGCCGCCGAGCTGGTTCAAATTCGGCTATATTCTCTGGGCCGCCGGCGCCTTCGCCACATTGCTGCCCCGGCCGATCATCCGCTCGCGCTGGGGCGCGCTTCTCCTCTATGCAGCCGTTGTCGTCATCCGATCGGTCGTGCGCGGACCCCTTGTGGAGGCCCATCCTTGGGTGGCGGATGCGGCCGATCTACTCGCGTCCGGCCTGTTCATCATCGTCCTGCTCGCCTTCCGCTATGGGCCTTCCGAAGGCTTCTCGCTGCTTCGTTTCAAATTTCACAAGACGCTCGCCGATTTTTCCTTCTCGCTCTACAGCATCCACATGCCGATCCTGATTTTTGCGCGCGCGGCGGTCGGCAGCACTTTGGGGAATGAGTGGGCGACCCCAATTGGCGACGCCGCAGCAATTACGCGGTGGGCCCGTGGTGAGGGGGGTCGCCATCATCTGCGCTGGTTTCTTCTCCCGAGTCGCGGAAGGAAGACGGCGCAGCGCGACGCAAGCTTCGGGCCCTACTCGACCGATGGGTGCCAGCAACGCCGCCTCCGCAGGAGCCCGTCGCCGCGCCGCAGACTGCTCAGGCGCAACAAAGGCAGCGTATCGAAGCTTAGCCCTGAGGCTCGAGCCGACGGGAGGGGACGCGCATCGTCACAAGCCTGCCATCGTCGGATGCAGCGCCATGGTCGCGTCGAAATCGCTCGTCGCGCCCATGCGCAGGGCGATGGCGACAAGCTGCGCCATCTCGCCCGCCTCGGGACCGAGAATATGGGCGCCGACGACGCCCGTTCGAAGCCTCGACGATCAGCTTCATATAGACGCGTTCGCCGCGACCGGAGAGCGTTGCGCGCATCGGCCTGAACTGCGTTTCATAAATGTCGAGCGCGCCATGCCGGGCGAGCGCCTCGGCTTCGGTCGTCCCACCGTGCCAATCTCGCGTCGAAGACCGCGCTCGGCGTATGTTCATAGTCGACCGTCGTCGGCGTTGCGCCGAAGACGCTGTCGGCGAAGGCTTGCTCCTCGCGAATGGCGACGGGCGTCAGATTGAAGCGCATCTGCACGCCGCCGACGGCGTAGATCACGATCTGACATTAGTGCAGCGAATGCTCGTCGACCGCGACCGCGCCATTCTCGCGCAAGGCGACGCCCGCCGCCTCCAGTCCGAGATTTTGCGTCAGCGGCCTGCGCCCGGTCGCCACCAGCAGGCAGTCGACCAGGGGTCGGCGGCGCGCCGGCGCTCATTTCGACCTCGAGACCGCCCGCGCATTTCGTCACGCGTCGGCAGGACGCCGGGACGATGTTCGACGCCTGCGCTTTTGAGCGCCCCGCGAGGCGCGAACGAAGATCGTCATCGAAGCCGCGCAGCGGCAGATCGGCGCGATAGGCGAGATCGACCTACGCTGAGCCGCGCGAAGACGCTCGCGAATTCGACGGCGATATAGCTCCGCGCCGACGATCAGCAGCCGTTGCGGAAATTTCGGCAGATCGAAAATCTCGTTCGGCGGGAAACGCCGAATTCGATCCCCGGAATATGCGGCGCGAGCGCTGGCGCGCCGCCGGTGGCGATCAGGAATATAGCGGGCGCGGGCCGAACGGCCGTTGGAAAACGCACGCTGTTCGGATCGGCGACGCTCGCCCGCGCGCGAATGAGTTCGACGCCGGAAGCTGCGAGCGCGTCGGCGTAAAGATCCGGGAGGTCGCGTGATCTCCTTTTCCTTGGCGGCGACAAGCGTCGGCCAATCGAAAGAGACGCCGCCGACGCGCCAGCCGAAGCCGGCGGCGTCCCCGAATTCGTCACGGAAGCGGCTCGCGAGCACATACAGCTTCTTGGGACGCAGCCGCGGATGACGCAGGTGCCGCCGACTCGAAATTCCTCGGCGATCGCCACTTTCGCGCCATGGCTGGCGGCGACGCGCGCCGCCCGGACGCCGCCTGAGCCCGCGCCGATGACGATCAGGTCGTAATCGAAATTCATGGCTTGTCGCCCGATATGTTGCCGATGCGCACGCCCTCGGCGCCGGCGATGAAGATCGCGGTCGCGAGGCCGATGAACAATCCGTGGTCCACCACGCCGGGGATCGCCGACAGCCGGGCCGGACAAGGTTTTCGGGGTCGTCGATCGCGCCGAATGCGCAGTCGATGATGTAATGGCCGCCGTCGACGAAACGCTCGCCGGGCGCGGCCTTCTCGCACCGTCAGCGGCCCGATCAGCCCAAGCCCCCGGGCCGCCCGCTCAATATGCAGCATGGTGGATCGCGCGCCGAACCGATCGATTTCGACCGGCAGGAAAGGCCGCCGAGAGTCTCCACCTCTTTCGTCGCGTCCGCGATGACGAACATGCGCGTCGACGCCGCGGCGACGATCTTTTCGCGCAGCAGCGCGCCGCCGCCGCCTTTGATCAGGCGAAGCGCCGAGTCGAATTCATCGGCGCCATCGACGGTCAGATCGAGTTGCGGCGTCTCATCGAGAGTCGACAGGGCGATCCCGAGACGTTCGGCCTGCGCCCGAGTGCGCTCCGAGGTCGGCACGCAAATGACGTCGAGCCCGTCTTTGACGCGGGCCCCTAGCAGATCGACGAAATGGGCCGCCGTCGATCCGGTGCCCAGCCCCAGCCGCATGCCATGCGTCACGGATTCGAGGGCCGCGCCCGCGGCGGCGCGCTTCATGGCCTCGGCGGATAATGCGCTCATGCCGACATTCTTCGCCGCGTCGCCCGCCTATTTCGCCGGCGGCGTGCAAACCACCGAGGTTTCGTTCAATACGAAGCAGATCGACAACATGCCCGAGCGGAGATCCACGCGGAACACGCCGCCTTCGCCGGTATGGCGCGAAGCGACCAGCGCATATTCGCTGAAGGCGCCGGCCCTCGCGCCCTCGCCGGGCGGGTAGCACAGGGTCACGCCGATCGCGGCCCCTTCCTTGAGGCCATATTGGCAGGCGCCGACCTCGCCATTGGAGCGGTCGAGGCGAAAGACGCGATTGAGGTCGGTCTGCGGCGCGGCGAGAAATTCGTAATTGGCGGCCGCAATCGCAGACGCTGCAAACCCGGCCAGGAAAAGGCTCATCAAGACAAGCGCGCCGGCCGTGAAAACGGCGCGTCGCCGCATAAGCAAATGGCGCGTTCCACGCATGTTTGCGCTCCCTGTCGCGAATCGGTGGGCGCAGTTTACACGCAGAGCCTGCGCGCCAAGCGGGCAAAATTTGGCCATTCCGCCGGCGCCGCTTGATCCGGGGCGGCGGCGCGGCTAGGCCGTGACGCCATGACGATCCGCCCTCCCGTTCTGGTTTTCGATCTCGACGGCACATTGGCCGACACCGCCCATGATCTCATCGGGACGCTCAACGTCCTGCTCCTGCGCGAAGGGCTGACGCCGCTGACGCCTGAGATCGCCCGGCCGCTCGTCGGGGCCGGCGCGCGGGCTTTGATCGAACGCG
>JAXMCY010000062.1:0-10421 GCA_046349135.1 Methylocystis sp.
CCGAGCCCCTTGATCGCTTTGAACAGCTCATCATAATTCTGACCCGGCTGCTTAAGGTCATAGTTGATTGCATAGATCACTGCTTTTCTCCTCGACGTTCCGGCGAATTCCGGCGGCGTCCATACCTGCCTATGCGGACGAAAGCGTCACCGCGGACATGTGCGGCAAAATTGTCCGCGTGCGCTATTCCTTCCGCATAGGTCCTCGAAGGGGAACGGGCTGAATTGAACGCGAGTGAGAATCCCGTCGTTCGGACTCGAGACGAGATCGCGGACGCGATCCGTTCCTTGACGCCTGCTCAATCAGCGCGCTTGCGTGCCGTTGCCGACCATTACTCCTACGCCATGCCGGCCGACGACTTGCTACAGGAAGCGTTCGTTCGGGCGCTCGCCGATGATCGCCGCTGCCCAACTAATATCGCCATCGTCCGTTTCCTCGCGGGGGTTATGAGCAGCATCGCGAATGGAGAATATGAGAAGGTGAAGGCCCGCCCTTCATTGGTCGCCCTAGCTTGTCACGGCGACCCGCAATACGGCGCCGTCGATCCGCTAGACCCTGGTATCGGCCCGGAGGATTGGCTTGCGCGGGAACAACACGCAGCCGAACGTCGCAAAGAAATCCTCACCTTATTCGATGATGATCCGCAGGCGCGTGACATCATTGAAGGGCGAATGGCTGGAATGGATGCTGACGAACTTCGAGAACTCACAGGACTCGATGCAGTTGGCTATGACAGTAAGCTGAGACTGATCCGCAGGAGGATCGTTAAAAAGTTCCCAAAGGGGTGGAGGTCATGACCGGAGACAATAGAAAGGAGCGTAGCGCCCTCGACCGGCTATCAGACCTCTTGGTCGAAGATATCCTCAATGCTTCGGATGAGGACATTCTCTCGGAGCTGAGAGAAAGGAATATCGACGCGGCCCAGAACGCCGCCGCCATTCGCGCCCTCTTCGAGAAGAGCGTCATTGCCATGAATAAGCAGCGTCTTGCTGCAGCACGTGCCGGCGTCGCCGCTGACCGTCGGTCGCGGGGACGGGCGTCGTCTCCGCCTGTCGACATTGAGGAAGCGCGCCGCCTGCTTCGTGGCGTCCTCGATGCTCCTTCTCGGGGTCAGCCGGTGACGCTGGCCGCGCGCAAGGAGGCCGAGCTTTCGGATGCTGATGTCCTTAGCATGCTTGAGAACATGCGTGAGCTTGGGGTTCTGCCGCCAACTAACGACGAGTAGGGGCGCTCGATCGTGGCTCAGCTTTCCGCCGCCGAGCGTCTGCTGCAGCAGTTAGGCATAACCGAACCTGACGAGATCGACCTTGAGGCAATCGCCTATCACGTTGGCGCTCGCGTTCGGCACCATCCGCTCGAGGGGTGCGAGGCACGGATCGTTGGCCACGGCGACCAAGCTATCATTACCGTGAACTCCCGCAGCTCCTACCGTCGCAACCGTTTTTCGATCGCTCATGAGCTCGGACATTGGCAGCATCATCGTGGGCGGTGTCTCGTTTGTCGGGCAATCGAAGTGGGACACCGTGAGGTAATCTCTCCCGAGAGCGTCGCCGACAATTACGCCTCCGATCTGCTGCTACCGCGTTATCTCTTGGGGCCAATTGCCCGAGAGTATCCAAAGTTGGATTTTGCCAGCGTAAAGGCGATTGCGGATTTGTTTAAGGCCAGCCAGACAGCCACCGCAATTCGGTTAGTCGAAGCCGACCACGCTCCTTCTCTTCTCATTTGTCATGAACCAGGTCGCAGGAAATGGTTTGTTCGCTCTCCGAGCGTCCCGACCCACTGGTTCCCGCGCGATAATCTGGACCCAGATGGCTTTGCCTTTGACATCCTGCATGGGGGAAAGCCCGATGACCCCTTTCCTCGCCGGATCGGCGCACCGGCATGGTTCGACCAGTGGGATGCTTCACGCTACGACGTGTTTGAGCAGAGCATTCGTACGGCAGAGGATGAGATATTAACCATTGTGCTCATCCGCGATGATAGAATGCTTGAGGAAAAAGAGCCGAGGCGCGGCCGGCGCTAAAAATCACACGCTGCTGTGACCCGCAGAAGTGCCTCGCCTGTAAAAGCTTTGGTTGCCGAAATTTCCGGGCTACCCGAGGTGCAGCCCCCTCACACCCCCGTCGGCTTCCCCACCACTGTCACCAGCAGATCGCCGTCGCCCAAAAGCCGCTGCGCGCCGCGCTTGCAATCCGCCATCGTCACCGCGGCGATGCGGCCATTGCGCTCGTCGAGGAAGCTCGGTTCGAACCCGTCGAGCTGCAGATTGACGAGCTGGCTCGCGATCTTCGTCGATGTGTCGAAGCGCAGCGCGTAGGAGCCGATGAGGAATTTCTTCGCCTTGTCCAGTTCGTCCTCGGTCGGCCCGCCTTCCGCGAACTGCCTGAACTCTTCCTCGATCACGCCGATCGCTTCGCTGGCGCGCTCGTTCTTGGTCGCCGCGGCGCCGATCAGCATCGGGCAATGGTCATATTCGTTGAGATGCGAATAGACCGAATAGGCCATGCCGCGCTTCTCGCGCACCTCGCGGAACAGCCGCGACGTGAACGTGCCGCCGCCCAAAATGTGATTGGCGACGACGACGCCGTAATATTCGGGATCGTGCTTGGTGATCGACGGACGTCCGAAGCGGATCGTCGATTGCGGCACGTCCAGATCGACGATTTTGCGCGCGCCGACATTGGCGACAGAAATATCCGGAACCGGCGTGAGATCATTTTGCAGCGCCAAGCCGCCGAAGGTCGCGTCGATGAGGTCGGAAAGCGTCGCCGCGTCGATCGCGCCGACCACGCCGATCTTGAGGTCGCGCCTTGCGAACAGACGCTCGCGCAGGGCGATGAGATCTTCTCGCGACAGCGTATCGATCGAGGCGATGTCGCCGCGCACCGGGCGCCCATAAGGGTGGTTCGGAAACGCCGCTTCGCGGAAGGCTTTCGCCGCGACGGAGTCGGGCTCATTGGCGTCGCGCTTCAATTCGGCGGCGAGCTGGCTGCGCACGCGGGCGACGTCGCCGGCCTCCAGCCGCGCGTCGTTCAGCGCCAGCTTCAAGAGTCCGAAGGCCTTGTCGACATTGCGCGACAACGTCTGCATATGGCCCGAGATCGCGTCTCGGTCGGCGCCGAAGCCGAGATGAATCGCGAGTTCGTCGATGGCGCGATGGAAGCCGCGCGCGTCATAGGGGCCGGCGCCTTCGTCGAGCGTCGCGGCGAGCAGCGTCGCGAGGCCGGGCTTTTCCGCGGGATCCTGCGCCGCGCCGCCGCGTATCGCGAATTCGAGCGCGACCAGCGGCACGGCGTGGCTTTCCACGAGCCAGACTTCGAGGCCGCCCGGCGTCGTGATCCGCTGCACATGTTCGGCGCGGGAGGCGATGGTGACGGTGGGCGCGTGAGCAGTCATTTGTTTTCCTGATGTGAGTCGGCAGTCGGTGTTCGGCAATCGGTATAGCGTCGGCCCTGCCGAACGCCCCAAGCGCTCGCGCCGCTCAGGCCGGCAGTAGAAAACCCGTAACGGCCCGGCGCCTGTCGAGCCATTTGCGCGCGGCGTTCTGCACGTCCGCTGCGGTCACCTGCTCCATGCGATCGGGCCAGGCGACGACGTCCTCGATCGTCAGCCCGGTGGCGAGCGCCTCGCCATACCAGCGCGCGAGCGAGGCCTGGCTGTCCTGGGCGTAAACGGCGTCGGCGATGAGGCGGGTCTTGGCGCGCTGCAGATGTTCCGCGTCGATCGGCTCCTCGGCGAAACGCCGCAGCACGCGATCAATGGCGGCGTCGAGCTCTTCGAGCGTCACGCCCGGCGCGGGCGTCGCATAGACCCACAGACGCGTGTCGTCGACGGCGGAGCCCATGTAATAAGCGCCGGCGCCGACGGCGACCTTCTCCTCGACGACGAGCGTCTCATAAAGCGCGCTCGTCGGTCCGCCGCCGAGCATATAGGCGAGAGTCTCCAGCGCCTCGGCTTCGCCGGGCTCGGCGGTGCTGTAGGAGGGCACGAGAAAGACCTGCTCATGCGCCGGCTGCTCGACCTTTCGTCGCGCAGCGTCACCAGCCGGTGGGCCTGGTGCGGCGGCTCCTGCGTGCGGGCGCGGCGCGGCGGCGCGGACCGCGCCAGGATCTTGCCGTAAGTCGCCTTGGCGAGACGCTCGACCTCATCCGCTTCGATATCGCCGGCGACGATGAGAATGGCGTTCTCCGGCGTGTAGAAGCGTTCGTAATAGGCGAGCGCATGGGCGCGATCGAGGCCCTCGATCTCGTGATTCCAGCCGATGATCGGGGTGCCGTAGGGATGATGAGCGAAGAGCGCCGCCTGCACGGCCTCGTCGAGCTGCGCCGCCGGATCGCTGTCGGTGCGCATGCGGCGCTCTTCGAGCACCACATCGCGTTCCGGATCGACGACCTCGTCGGTTAGGACCAGATTGCGCATGCGGTCGGCTTCGAAACGCATCAGCGTCGCGAGATGCTCCTTGCCGATGCGCTGGAAATAGGCCGTGTAATCATAGCTGGTGTAGGCGTTCTCCTGGCCGCCGAGCTCGGCGACGAGCTTGGAGAACTCGCCCTGCGGATGATTTTTCGTGCCCTTGAACATCAGATGTTCAAGGAAATGCGCGATGCCCGACTGGCCGAGCGGATCGTCGGCGGCGCCGTTCTTATACCAGACCATATGGGTGACGACGGGCGTCCGGGCGTCGGGGATGACGACGACCTCCATGCCGTTATCGAGCCTGAAGCTCGCATTGCCCGCGCGCGCGGGCTCCGGCGCGGCGGCGCCGGGCGCGAGCGAAGCGACGGCTGACGCCTTCGTCTCAAATGACATGAACGGCCTTTCCCGCGGCGTGCGCGCCGCGTCGTCGGAGAATAGTTTCTCCTATATAGGCCGGAATCTAATTCCTGTCAGAACCTCTCAGGAAGCTCGGCATCAGGCTCGATAGGGCGCTGGCGTTGGTCGGCCGGGCAAAGGCGTTCGTCGCGTTCGGATCGCCGGTCTGAGCGACAGGGTCATTGTCGCTGCCGCCGCCTCCCCAAGACAGGGGATTCCACCAGCTCTTGCCGGACTTCTCGCTGTAGCTGCCCAAGGCTTTCGTCGGCTGGCGATAGCCTTCCGGCGGTTCGACGAGCAACCGGCGCGGCGCCACGTCGGGTTCGGCGGCGGCGTTGCGGGTGCGCGCCATGAGAACGCGCTGAAGCAGACCCGGTTCGTCGTCCGTTCCTGCCGCCGCGGTCGGACGCGGACCGCGAATGCGCTCGAGAAGGCCCTTCTTTTTTTCTTGCGGCGGCGCGTCGGGAACGCGCGCGAAGCGATCGGCGTTGCGGCTCCGCTCCGACGACAGTTCGGTTGGCCAATCGCTCGGCCGCTCGGCCCGCTGTCGCGGCGACGGGAGATCGCCGGCGCTCGGCGGCAGGACGAGTTTTGGCCGCTCGCTGTAATCGATCTTGCTGGCCTCTTCGTCGGAAGACGCGCCCACCATCTCCATCACCGCGGTCCAGGTGGATTTGTCGTCGCCGGCCAGAGCGGGCGCGGCCTGGATCGCGGCGAAGCCGGCAAGCGCGCAGAGGGCGCTGCGCTGCGACTGAGCAAGCTTCATCTGTCGGACTCCGTGGGGCTCCGTTAATCTGGCGCTACATGGCCGCGAATTATTGGCGATTTGGTGGCGAAGCCCCGGTCTGAGCGCGATTGGCCGCTTTAACTCTCTGCGCGCCGCTCCTGGGGCAGAAAGAAACCTTCGATGATCAGCACCGCGACCCCCGCCGTGATGAACACGTCGGCCAGATTGAACACGTAATTGGCGAGCGGTCCCACCGGCAGGCTGGTGTGGAGATAGAAGAAATCGGCGACGGCGCCCCGCGCGATCCGGTCGGCGGCGTTGCCGAGCGCGCCGCCGATGATGAGCCCGAGCGCCAGCGCCGTCGCCCGGCTCGGCGTGCGGACCATCCAGATCGCCAGACCGGCGATGATCGCGCTCTGCAGCGCGAGCAGGGCGAGACGCGCCGCGGTCTCATGAGCCGGAAACAGGGAATAGGAGACGCCGTAGTTCCAGGAGAGGACGACGTCGAGGAACGGCGCGAGGCTCAACGGCGGACGGTCGGCGACGTTGAAAACATGCAGCATCCAGAACTTATGCGCCTGATCGAAGGCCAAAGCGGCGAGCGCCGCCGAGAGGCCCAGGACGCGGGGCGGTAGGGCGGCGATTTTGAAGCTTAAGGGCAAGCGGCGTCTCCGACGGGCGCAGCAATAAGGCCGCACGGCCAAAATGAAAAGTTCGCGCGGGGACCTGCAGACGGCGGAAGCCGAACCTTGGCTTGAGCACGCCGGCCGACCGCGAACCGCTGCTTGACAGGACGACAGGCCCCTCTTATGTGCAGGGCGCTTGTTGGCACTCGCCATGAGTGAGCGCCAACAAGCCTTCTATTATCCCTTTTTGGCGGGGCAGCGCCCCCGTCAGGCCAGAAAAGGAAAGATTCACAATGGCGTTCCGTCCCCTCCACGACCGCGTCGTGGTCAAGCGACTCGAAGGCGAGGAAAAGACCAAAGGCGGCATCATCATTCCGGACACCGCGAAGGAGAAGCCGCAAGAGGGCAAGGTGGTCTCCGTCGGCCCCGGCGCCCGCGACGAAAACGGCAAGCTCAACCCGCTCGACGTCAAGTCCGGCGACCGCGTGCTCTTTGGCAAATGGTCCGGCACCGAAGTCAAGATCGATGGCGATGACCTGCTCATCATGAAGGAAAGCGACATCCTCGGCATCGTCGACTGACTCGACCGCCGGCCTTCGCTTCCAACCTCAGGAGAATTGTAAATGGCTGCAAAAGACGTTCGTTTCGCCACCGACGCCCGAGACCGCATTCTGCGCGGCGTCGAAATCCTCAACAACGCCGTCAAAGTGACGCTGGGCCCCAAGGGCCGCAACGTCGTCATCGAGAAGTCCTTCGGCGCGCCGCGCATCAGCAAGGACGGCGTCACCGTCGCCAAGGAGATCGAACTTGCCGACAAGTTCGAGAACCTCGGCGCCCAGCTCGTTCGCGAAGTCGCCTCAAAGCAGAATGACATCGCCGGCGACGGCACGACGACCGCTACGGTTCTCGCCGCCTCGATCGCCCGCGAAGGCCAAGGCGGTCGCCGCCGGCCTTAACCCGATGGACTTGAAGCGCGGCGTCGATCTCGCCGTCGACGCCATCGTCGCCGATCTCAAGCAGCATTCGAAGAAGGTCACGTCGAACGACGAAATCGCCCAGGTCGGCACGATTTCGGCGAATGGCGACAAGTTCATCGGCGAGGAAATCGCCAAGGCGATGCAGAAGGTCGGCAATGAGGCGTGATCACGGTCGAGGAGGCCAAGAGCCTCGAGACCGAGACCGACATCGTCGAGGGCATGCAGTTCGACCGCGGCTATCTCTCGCCCTACTTCATCACCAACGCCGAAAAGATGATCGCCGAACTCGACGATCCCTACATTCTCATCCATGAGAAGAAGCTCGACTCTGCAGCCGCTGCTGCCGATCCTCGAAGCGGTCGTGCAAACGGGAAGCCCTGCTCATCGTCGCCGAGGACGTCGAAGGCGAGGCGCTCGCGACGCTCGTGGTCAACAAGCTGCGCGGCGGCCTCAAGATCGCCGCCGTCAAGGCGCGCTGGCTTCGGCGATCGCCGTAAGGCGATGCTCGAAGACATTGCAATCCTCACCGGCGGCCAGTTGATCGCCGAGGACCTCGGCATCAAGCTCGAAAACGTCACGCTCGCCATGCTCGGCCGCGCCAAGCGCGTGCGGATCGAGAAGGAGAACACGACGATCATCGACGGCGCCGGCGAGAAGAAGGACATCGAGGCGCGCATCTCACAGATCAAGGGTCAGATCGAGGAGACGACGTCCGATTACGACCGCGAGAAGCTGCAGGAGCGTCTGGCGAAGCTCGCGGGCGGCGTCGCGGTGATCCGCGTCGGCGGCGCGACCGAGGTCGAAGTCAAGGAGAAAAAGGACCGGCGTCGACGACGCCCTCAACGCCACCCGCGCGGCGGTCGAGGAAGGCGTCTCCCGGGCGGCGGCGTGGCGCTGCTACGCGCCATCAAGGCGCTGGGCGGCGTCAAGGTCGGCAATCCGGATCAGCAGACGGGCGTCGACATCGTCCGTAAGGCGATCCAGGCGCCGGCGCGCCAGATCGTCGACAACGCCGGCGGCGACGGCGCCGTGGTGGTCGGCAAGCTGCTCGAATCGGGCGAATACGGCTACGGCTTCGACGCGCAGAAGGGCGAGTATGGCGACCTGATGAAGCTCGGCATCATCGACCCGACCAAGGTCGTGCGCACCGCGCTGCAGGACGCCGCTTCGATCGCCGGTCTGATCATCACCACCGAGGCGACGATCACTGAAGCGCCGAAGAAGGAAGCTCCTCCGGCGATGCCGGGCGGCGGCATGGGCGGTATGGACTTCTAGATCCGCCAGTCCAAGCGAGAACTTCGAAAGCCCCGGGTCTTCCCGGGGTTTTTTTTGCGCCGGCGCGGACCGCGGCGAATGGTTCGACCGACATGCGTCAGCCTTGAGACATGGGTCAGCCTTGAGATGACGCGTTGCGTCTGCGGGTTTGTCTCTCGCCGAATATGCCTTCGATCCAGGCGGTCACCGCCTTGATCCTGGCGACCTGCTTATAGGCGGGATTGACGAGCAGCCACACTTCTCGTTTGAGCACGGGCGCGTTGCCGCCCAATCGGCGCAGGCCGGATTCCTGATCGGCGATCAGGCACGGAAGCAGCGACTTGCCGATGCCGGCCTTGACGGCGTTCAGGGCCAGTTCGGAGTCATTGACCGCAAGACGCGCCGGATGCCGCTGTCGACTGACCGCCCGGTTGATCCAGGCGGCGTGCGGCAGGCCGGCCATCTCCGCCTCATAGCCGACCCAGGAAAGCCGGCGTGCGTCCAAAGCGGTCGGCCCGTAAACCGCATAGTCGAGATCGGCGATGCGACGCGTGATCGCCTGCTGATCGCCGACCGGCCGCGCGTGGCGAAGCGCGATATCGGCGTCGCGCCGCATCACGCTCAGATTGCGCGGCTCGGCGACGACCTCGAGCGACAGTCCGGGATGCGCTTCAATTAGCCGCTTTACCGCCGGCATCAGAAGACGGCTCGCGATCAGCGGGATCGCGGTGATGCGAACGCTGCCGGTCGCCGATTCCGCGCCCGCCGACGATTCCGCGATCGCGATCGCCTCTTCTTCCATGCGTGCCGCACGTTCGACGATATGCGCGCCGATTTCCGTCACGCGCCAGCGCGGCTCGAACAGCGTCAACCGTAGGGTGTGTTCGATGCGCCGAATCCGCCGCGCCACCGTGGTCTCGTCCACCCGCATGGCCTTCGCCGCCGGCGCGATCGCCTTTGCGCGCACCACCGCGAGGACGTAACGCAAATCGTTCCAGTTCAATGGCGGCAATTCTGCAGGCATGGGCGGCAAAACTACCCGTAGAGAGGCGTGTTTGCATCAACTAAGTCTCTTCGCGTCGACCATTGAAGTCGGAGCCGGGCATGCACATCGATCGTCGTCTGTTGATCCAGGGGGGTCTCGCATCCCTGAGCGGCTCGCCGGCGCAGGCGCGACGTTCCTTCGGCGCCGCGACGACGCGCTTCAAGGCTTTGGCGTTCGATGCCTTCCCGATCTTCGATCCAAGGCCGATCGCCACCTTGGCGGAGAGGTTTTTTCCGGGAGACGGATCGCGTCTTGTCGAGCTGTGGCGCACGCGACAGTTCGAATATTCCTGGCTGCGAACAGCGGCGGGCCAATATGCGGACTTCATGAAAGTGTCCGAGGATGCCCTGGTCTTTGCCGGCGCAGCGCTGAAGCTGCAAATGACCGACGAAAAGCGCGATCAGCTCCTTCGCGCATATCTTGCGCTCGGGACATGGCCGGACGCGAAGCCGGCTTTGCAACGACTGCGGCAGGCGGGCGTCCGTCTGGCGCTGCTGTCCAATCTTACGCCCGCGATGCTCGAAGGATCGATCGCGACCTCCCGGCTTGAAGGCGTCTTCGAACATGTCCTGAGCACGGATCGAGCCAAGACCTATAAGCCGGCTCCCAACGCCTATCGACTCGGACTCGATGCGTTTGGACTGCCGAAAGGCCAGATCCTGTTCGTCGCTTTCGCCGGCTGGGACGCGGCCGGCGCGAAGGCGTTCGGCTATCCGACATTCTGGGTCAATCGGCTCGGCCTGCCGTCCGAGGAATTGGGCGGCAACGCAGATGCGGAAGGCCAATCGCTCGTCGAGCTGACGGCCTATGCCCTCGGATGAGTCCTGGGCGCGCCGCGATCGACTCCGCCTTGCGGACAATCCGCGCACCGAGCGTGACATTGGAGCGCTCCCAGCGCTAGTCACCTGTTCCAGCGCCGGGAGCAGCGCGCGGGCGCCACAAACCCCCAATTCCATCTGTGCTTCGTTTCGTCCCGG
>JAXMCY010000063.1:0-10139 GCA_046349135.1 Methylocystis sp.
ATGCGGATAGATTAGCGCTTTTCGCTCCTTCAGGGTTGAGGAGATGCGATCCAGACAGGCCCCTTGAACAAGCGCGCGGCATCGCGAACAGGGCGCCTCTCGACCGATAAATCTGTCGAAGGCGCGGTTCGCCGCGCGGCGCTGGGGCGGATTTCAGGCGCGAGCGATGAGACGGCGCCGATGAATTGAGACGATCGGCTGCGCGAAGATGCAGCCGGCGTTAAACGCGGGCTCCGCGCGAACCTTGCAGCGAGCGCTTGCCGCTGTCCCCTGGTGAACCAACCGTAGACTTGGATTGGTACTTGGCGGCGGCGCCGAAACGCAAAGCGCGCCGGCGGGAAGCGGAGCGGTAAATGGGCGCGGTCTCTCGACCGCCGCGAAGATGATCATTCGTATTGCGCTGTAATTCCAAAGCGTTTTCGAGTTTAGCGAAGAGGTTGCGGCAGAGTTTCCGCGCTGCGAGAAATCTTAAATCTGAAAGAGAGCGCGAGTCCAGATGGAACATCTGCGCCAGCGATTGGTTATTCGATCGTGAAAGCCGGACCCGGGCTCGCTTTCCAAGGCGTCCGCCGCGATTGCGGCCGTCTCCAGAGAAGGAGGAACCCATGAACTGGGACACGATTGAAGGCAACTGGAAGAAGTTCAAAGGCAATGTGAAGGAGCAGTGGGGCAAGCTCACTGACGACGACATTGCGCGCATCAACGGCAACCGCGAGCAGCTTGAAGGCATGATCCAGGAGCGCTACGGCGTGGCGAAGGACAAGGCCAAAGCGCAAGTCGAGGACTGGATTTCGCGGCATTAAAGCGCGCAGCGAAAAAGAGGAATCCGGACTCTCGCATAGAGCGCGCGCTCAATTTCCCAAATCGATCACATCATCCGCGTTTGGGCGATTCCGCCCGAGCGCGGCGTGATCCGGCGTCGCCGCATCATCGCATACGCCGGCGGGACAAGCTCGCCGGCGTTTCCTGTCGAAGTTGGCGGTTCAGCGCATTCTTCCGAATTCCACAAAAGCGGAACAATTTGCCTCGTCCAAAGTTTGATCGTCACGCCTTCGCAAAAGGAAGGTTTATCCATGAAAAAAGTCACTCGCCCATTCATCATCGAATATCGTTCGAAGCGCGGCAGGTCGCGATCGGTCCGAGGCGGCGAGTCGTCCCGATTTGCTGATCAATCGGCTGAGCGCATCTTCCGGGACAAAGACGCGCGTGATGACCTTTCCGTCTGGCAAGCTCTCTTCAAGCAGGGGGAACGCGCGCCGTAACAATCGCTTCGCCGGCAATCGATTCGAAACCAGACAAGAAGGCGCTGCTCTAACGCGCGCTGAACGAAGCGCCGTCGGAGCATCTCAAAGATCTGCGCGTGAAACGGGACTTTGACGATCGTCAGGTGAGAACGCGCTAAACTGATCTGTGCGCCTACCTACTCCGCCACTAGATTCAGCTTCTCCAAGAGCGCAAGCATGTTTTCCGGCAACGGCTCCGAAGCGACATCCGAGAATTGCCGCCGAAGTTGCTCGCCTACCCGCATAATGGTTCGCTCGAGGTCGAGTTCCTCGCGCTGCGCTTGACTTGCCCTCATTGCCAGCTCTGTCCGGTTCGTGCAGTTTTCATGTGGCGACATGAGCAGCTCTCCACATGGCTGGTTGGAGCGCCGGTTCGAAAATCAGTCCTGACAATGCTTCAAATTTTTTAACAAACAGAAAAGCGTGGCCGCAAAAAGCTCTGTGGAGAAGTCGCGCCAGCTCCCTCAAGCTTCAGGCTCGGCCAGCTGCGCTCCGCGCAAGCAGTTGCTCAGGCTGCTTGCGTCCGAGTAGGACCGTTCGATCAGAGTCGGGTTCGCATTATTTTCCCCCGGCGCGGAATTGGACCGGCACCTCGAAGATGTCAGCCCTTCGTCGGCGATCACTGGCGGCGGCGGCGGCACCGGATCGGCACTTCATCATCGCAAGCGCCGCATCGTCAAAAGCCGGATGGCCGGCCGAACGCTTGATGTTGCAGCTGACGACATGGCCACGCCTGTCGAGCGTGAACGAGACGCTCGCTTCGGCCGAGCGACGGCCGCCGCCGCTCGGATACTGGCGTGGTTGAGATGCGAGCAGGCCTTTGCCAAGTCACAATGACCGCATTCAGCAGCGTCGACGCCTTGCGCCGGCGACACCGGCCTGTCGAGCACGATCTGCTCGGCGTCCGACTTGGGCGGCGCTGGCCAGCTTCTGGAAAGCCGCCGATTCAGCTGAAACCACCGGCTGCGCTTGAACCTTCTTTTCCTCTTCGACCAGCAGCCGGGTGGTGTTGTGCGTGAGTTCGGCCTCTTCGGCTTCGGTTCGCGCGATCTGCTCCTCCTTCATTTCCTTCGCCGCCGGACGCGGCGGCGGAAGCCGCGGCAGCCGCTTCATCGGCGACCGGTCCCGGAGGCAGGTCAGCTCGGCGTCGCGGCGCCGCCGGCTCGAAGAGATATTTCGATCGCCGGCGCGCCGGAGGCTATTTCGTCGTCGCCCTGCAAAGTCACCAGGGCGGCGACCACTCCACGACATGCAGGAGCAAAGCGAAAGCTTACCTGGCAGGCCCCCAAAGCCCCTGCCGTTCGACTGCGGATTTTGGAGAGCGGCGGCGGCGCTCGTTGCGCGCTGGTCTCCTTGCCCGGCGTCCAACGCGACGAGGGCGACGCGCAAATAGCCGCCGGCGCGAAAGGCTCTCCAACACCGCCATCATCTCGCCGTAGGGCACCGCTGGCGTCCGCTCGCAAAAAATGCGTTTCGATTTGTCGTTGAGATTACGCGTCGAGCGCCAGAGCAGATCCTTTCGCTTGACCGGCGTCTGCCCAAGGCGAGCGCGAGATCGCTCTGAATCGTCACATGAACCGGCTTGTCCGGCTTTTCATGGGGCGCGGCGTTGGAGGCCGGCAGATCGACCGGAAGATCGACTGTGGCGAGGGGCGCCGCGACCATGAGATGATGAGCAGCACGAGCATCACGTCGATAAACAGCGCGTGACGTTGATCTCGTGGGTCTCTTCGAGGTCGCCTTTGAGATGAACGGCCATGAGCTACTCCGCCGCGTAGATCTTGCTGGAGGCAGCGCGCGCCAATCCGGCGCGATCCAGGATCACGCGATACGATGCGAAGCAATTCGCCGGAAAAGATTGGAGACAGCAGTTCGAGATAGGCGGACGCCTGTCGCGCGAGATGGTTGTAGATCAGCACGGCGGGGATCGCAGCGAACAGACCGACCGCCGTCGCCAGAAGCGCCTCGGCGATGCCCAGCGCGACGACAGCGAATTTGTCGTCTGCGCTTTGGAAATTCCGATGAAGCTGTTCATGATGCCCCAGACCGTGCCGAAGAGACCGATGAACAGCGCCGTCGATCCAGCCGGGCCAGCAGTCCGGTGCCGCGTTTGATCGCGAGCGCCTGGGCGCGCTCGATTTCTCCATAACAGCCTGCGATACGCTCCTTGACGCCGGGCGTACGAGAATATCGGATGAGAGTTTCATTTCGCGAGTCTCGCTTCGGCGAGAAGCGACTGGGTGAGACGGTCGCCGCCGCCAGCGCCAGCCGCGCCTCGGCGAGGCCGCAGGCTTCGGACAGGCGGTTGATCGCCGTCAGCACACGATACTCTCGCGCGCTTCAGCTCGATCGTTTTGGCGACGAGGATCGTCCACGTCGCCACTGAGGCCAGCAACAGACCGATCATCACGATTTTCACGACGATGTCGGCGTTGACGAACATTGTCCAAACGGAAAGATCGTGAGGCTTGTTGGCTGCGATCGCTGCGTCGGCACCGCATGCGATCCCTGCGCGGTCGCCCCGCTTTGCGCAAGCAGAAGCGCGGTCATCGAAATCGCGATAAATTGCAGAACATTTTTCATGCTTCGGCCCATGCGGATGAGATTGTGATAGACCCGGAGAGTTGACGCAGGCAGGATCGCCGGCGCCGAGATCGCGTGGTCAGCGACTGAATGGCTTGGTCAAGATCGAAGAGCAAAGCGCGCGCCACATTGTCTCGAATCATGCTCTGCAGCCAAAAAAAGGACGCGACGCGCTCGCCGCGCGTCACGGCTCGAACGAGATAGTTTCGTCGACGGATAAAGCACCAGATCGCCGGCGAACGCTTCACTTCCTGCTGTCCGACCCGATCTCGATCACAGCTCGCCCGCCGTCATACTCTTCGCCTCCGACAGAAACAAAGTGCATGAGATCGGTGCGAATGCGGATCGGCGTTCCGGGAATGCCGCGGATCGCGTTGTCGACATGCGGTCAAAGTTCTGGCCGACGCCGTAACGATTGAAGAGCGGCAGGAAAATCCTGTGGGGCAGCGCCGCGAGACGAACATCGGCGACTGCGCGAGCGCTTCGAGCACATGCTCGCCAAGTTCGCGCGCGACTTTAACCGCTCTGCGGCAATTGAAGGTGTTCTTCACCAAAGAGGACTGCGAGCCGGCGGTCGTGCGGCCGTCTTCCCACGACGCCTTGTCCATCGCCGCGCGAAAAGGCGACCTGCTGTTTGGAAAAGAACTTCTGGAATGCAAACAAGCATCAGCGCTATGCTTCTCCCCAATAGCGGATGAATTGTGGTAGACGGTGAGTGCACAAGCCTGCGCAGATCCGCATCATCTGCCCCGACGCGCGGCGCGGGTTCCTGTATTGACTCGTCCAGATCGCAAATGAAGCTGCGCGCCTCATCGGCGCGGATCATGCTTTGCAGCCACATAAATGAGGCGAGACGTAGGCCGCTCGTAACAGGCGTCACCATATGAAGACTGCCGGCCGAATATAGGATGAGATCGCCCGCCGGCAGCTGGATGCCTTGAACCGTAGATGTCTTCGACGATCAGTTCGCCGCCTTCATATTCATCCCGGGCTCGGAGAGCAGGTCGCCGCGAGATCGACTCGAATGCGCGCGCCAGTCACCGCCGTCGCGCGTATCGCATTGTCGACATGCGGATCGAAATGGTCGCCGACGCCGTAACGATTGAAGAGCGGCGGATAAATGTGTAGCGGGACAGCCGCCGGTAAAGGCAAGTTGGCAAGCAGCGGAAAGCAGCCGCTTGCCGAGCGCCCGCGACGGCTCGGGATCAGGCGCAAGCTGCCCAGTTGCGCTTTAGATCGCCGGCATTCGCGCCGGCGGTCGAGCCGCCGTCTTCCCACTGCGCCTGCGCCATCGCCTGGCGCAGGACGTCGATCTCTTTCTCGAGCGCGCCTCTTATGCTGTGAGCAGCATTGATGCGACCTGAACAGGACGCGCGTTTCGGAATAGACGGAGCGACCAGGCGACATTGCAGCCGCCGTTTGGTAGAAGGCGTCATAGATCGTGCGGTCGAACAGATTGTTGACCGAGAATTTCATCGTGATGTTCTTTCCGATCTTGCCTTCCGCGAAAATGTCGAAGCGCCAGTATGACGGCAGCTCCGTCGGCACGTTCAAGACGGGATTGGCGACGGTCGGCGTCGGCCAGCCGTAGGCGTTGATGACGGGGGCGCCATTGGCGACGAGATTGTTTGCCGCCAGATTTTCGAGCGATAGATCGACTGGCCGCCGATTTCGAGCACGTCTGGCACCGGCCCGAGCAGTTCGCCGGCCTTATACTTCGAGAGCAGGCTGAAGGACTGATGCGCGATATTGGCGAGCGGCAGGCCAATGTTGGTGCGCGCGTAGGAACTCGTCACTTGCGATTCCATCAACACGATGCCGCCAAGGATCATCCACTTGTCGGTAATATTCCCTGCCTCGAGGTCGATGCCGTCGACGAAATAGGACGCGTTGCCGGTGGTTACGCGGGGAATTCACTTCTCTGGCGCCGGTCACGTCCGTGCGGAAGAAAGCCACCCAGTCGCCAGCAGATGCCGGTCGAACAATTCCCATTCCAGACCAACCTCCCCCGCCTTGTTCATTTGAGGAGGAAAAATCTGCGCCGCTGTATTCAAGCCGCCGTAATTCGCCGCGCCGCCGTCAAGCTCGGCGCCGACGAGCGTCTTGAAGTCGCGTAAGCGGCGTAGCACTGACATTCGGCAGCAGCAGAAAGCGACGCCAGCGTTCCAGTTGAACGGTCACATGACTCTTCGCGAATGTCGACAGATCTCGGTGCGACTTGTGATGTTGTAATCGTCAAAGCGCGCGCCGCCAGTAACGTCGACGTCCTGATAATTCGCCGTTTCGATCAGATAGCCGGATTTCGTGTCGACGGCGATCCGGGTCGGAACGGGATTGCGATAGGGCACGTTCAGGAACAGCAGATAGGTGCATAGCAGATAAAGGTTGCAGGTAACGCTGTTGCCGGTGGGAATTCCGTTCAGTTCCGAAGACAGACCCTGGTAATTGGCGCGTGTCACGCCTTCCCGCGCGAATTCGACGCCCGCGACCAGCGCATGTTTGACGGGACCGGTCTCGACTTTGAGCGTCGCCTCGGTCTGATCGTCGAGATTGTTCACCACCTGGTAGCGGCTCTGCGCGCCGATTCTCACAGTGCCGGCAAAAAGGTCGGCGCCCTGGGCTTCAATGAACCAATGTAATCCAGAACGGACCGGCTCTGCCGGAAGCGACTGTCGAAGACGAGATTGTCATTGTAGCGATAATGCGCGGTGAAGGTGCCGAAATTCTGCAGCGCCACCTGGAAGTCGCGGTTGACGAAACCATACCAATTATAGCGCGGAATGACGCCTTCGGGCATTGTGGCCGGTTCCACACTCGGTTGTGCGGAACGCCAAAGTCCGGCAAGCCGTTCTGATAGACATGCGTATATTCGCCGGTCAGCGTCAAATCGGCAGCGGCGAGACACCACCGAGCCAGCGACGCCGTCGCGGTAGTCGGTGATAAAGCTGCGTCCCGCCACATTCGAGTCATGGTAAAGCGCGTTGACGCGCACCGCGAGGATCGGACTGATCGCCTTGTTGACGTCGAGCGTTATCCGCCGCATGTGGTCGGAGAAGCCGCCGATCGCGGTAAGATTGGTGAAGTCGCGATCGGTCGCTTGTTTGGTGACGATGTTGATCGCGCCGCCGGCAGGTGCCGCGCCCAGCGAATGTCGATCCAGGACCGCGCAGAATTTCGACCTGTTCGGTATAGAAGTTTTCGCGAATGCTGACGCCCGGATCGCGAATGCCGTCGACGAAAATGTCGTTGCGCACGTCGAAGCCGCCGCGAATGAAGAAGCGGTCGCCAAAGGCGTTGCCGCCTTCGCCCGTGCCGAGCGTCACGCCCGCCGTGCTGCGACCGATTTCGCTAAAGGTGAAGGCCGCGTTCTTGTCGTCGAGCACTTCAGCAGGTCAGCACCGTGATGGTGCGCGGCGTGTTGAGCACCGGCTCGGTGAATTTTGTCGAGGACAGGCGATCGACCTTATAGGGCGCGGCAAGGATCGGCATAAGGATTGGCGTTTAGCGCCGTGGCAGGATCGGCAGGCCGCCGTCGCCCGCCCCCCTGGCCTCCGCCGCCCGACGCGCCCGGCGCGCCGTGGCACTGACCTGCGGCCTGGGAATTGGTGGTCACATGACGCGCCGGCCGCGGTTGAGCGGCGGCGATTGGCTGGGTTTGGCCGGCGGCATCGCTAGCGGCTTTTCGTGAGCGCATCGACTTTTACAGGCGGAAGCGTGGTCGAAGCAGTTGGGCTAGAGCCGAAGCGCTCACGCTCGAAGCGAGCGCGGCGGCGACGCGCCCAGCGCCTTTACCGCGGTAAAATCCGCGCTGCGGCTACGCGAACGCGATTGAGTCAGCATTCGCAGCGATATTGGAGATTTAACGTCGCTCATCGGGAACCGCCAGGGAGGGTTGTGCGTTGTCTTCTTTCGCGCAGTCGCGAAGTTTGACTGAAGCTAAATTTGGCGTTGCACCCGGTCAATCAAAGAAACCCCTGAATGGAAGCATTTTAAACTGTATAGATTCAGACGCATAAAGTAATTTTTTTGACAAATGTTGCCTTATTGCCACAGATAGTTTGGAAACGTTTTAATTCCAAACTATGGAACCTGCGTATCGTAGGGAATTGCTACTACTTCACGCGCTCGAAGCCCTCAGAAGACTCTAACGGCAGCGCGATCCAATCACGCGGAGAACGCGCCGCACATGTCGGCTCGCGGTCTTTCGCTGAGCTTCCGCTTATCTGGCATGCGCCTTGCTTTTTAGTTGAGTTGGACAATCCTCAGGCGAAACTGCCATGAAGATCAGCACGGAGCGGAAGAAAGTCATCGAACGCTGGCGAATCTTTATTATCGACGACAACGAGATTCTTCGTGGAGCGATCCGACTCCGCGACGGGTTTGAGGCGCATGAACTGGCGAGCGCGACGGGCGCCCTGTCCAAAGCAAAGCAAATGAAGCCGGACCTGCTGGTGCTTACCGAGGGAGTCATACGCGTCAATGGCCCAGATCTGATCCAGGAGTTTCTGGCGCGCATTCCCGAAGCGAAAATTCTCGTCGTCGTCGACCAGGTTTCGAGCGGCTTCGGCCCGCTGTGCATCGCCGCCGGCGCGCATGCGTTTATAGCGAAGCCGCTGCGGGCGGAGGTCGTTCGCGACAAAGTCGACGCTTTGCTGAACGCCAGGAAAAAGGCGGTCGCGGCTCCGCTGAAAATCGCCAACATGAACGAGACCATGCCGCATTTGGGCAAAATGGCCCAAGCGCAAACAAAGTGATCAATCCCAAAGCATAAAGCGCCCCTTAGGCGAAAAGCCCGATTTCGCTTTTCGAAAGCCGCGCTCGCCCACCGGAACGGGTCGCAAACGAGGAGAAAACCATGGAGCCCGCCGCCATCCCGCCGATCGAGGACAGCGCCGAACGCGAAAAATTAGAGCTTGCGATCGACAATTGCGTACGCCGTTTCTATTCCAAGGGCATTGAGGACGCGCTGCTCGGACCGATATTTTCAGCGATCGACAATCTGGATCAGCACATCGGCGTTATCGCGAATTTCTGGTCCAAATCCTTGCTCGGCACGGAGCGCTATCAGGGGCATCCCTTCGGCGTTCATATCGACTTGCCGGTCGAGCCCGAGCATTTTGCCCGCTGGCTCAAACTCTTTACCGAAAGCGCCAATGAAGCGCTGCCGAAAACGCAGGCCGAGCAGGCGATCGCCAAAGCCGCACATATGACCCAATGCTTTCAGGCCGGACTATTTCCCTTCGTGGACGCCGACGGAAAGCCTTCGCGCGTTCCAGCGCAATGAAGCATTTTCCTCAGAAGTCGGCGCTGGTTCGGCTTGGAAAATACTAATTCGCCATAGATCACGCTGCATTTGGGGGCATTGCGCCAAACGCAGACGGCGTGATCGATTCTAAATACTCAGAACGCGCTTTACTCGAAAAACCAGCGTCCGCTATTTCGCGAGCGGCGCTTTGGTGAACCGACAAGGCCTCAAGAGGCGTCCGCCTGTTTCAGACAGCAGCCGATCCGCGGCGGCGATCGCCAGCTTTGCCGCACCGGCGCCCAATGGGTTGGCGCCCGCAGCTGGCGCGGCTATGAAGAGACGCAAACATTACGCAAACCTCGGCAGACTAGCGCCAGGGACGCCAAGGACAGAGAGCGGGCGGGGAGAAGAGATTATGGAGTCGGTCGAGGAGTTTCTCGCCTACGCCATCAGATTGGAGCAGGACGCCGCAGAGCGGTTCGGACAGCTTGCCGATGCGATGGAGTCCTCTGGCAACCGGGAAGTCGGCAAGCTTTTTCGACAATTGGCGGATTATTCGCGACTGCATCTCGACGACGCCCGTGCGCGCGCCGGATTTAGAAAAATGCCTGACAAGGCGCCCACAGATTTTGTCTGGCCCGACATTGAAAGCCCGGAAACCGCGGCGATCTGGGCCGCTGACCCGTTCCTGGGACGAGGACAGGCTTTGGAGATTGCGCTCGAGGCCGAACGCGCCGGTCTTGATTATTACCAGCACGTGCTCGAGACGACACAAGATCCAGAGATCAAAACGCTCGCCAAGGAATTTGTGCAGGAAGAGCGAGCCCATGTCGCCGAACTACAACAGTGGATCGCGGCGCACCACAAGGGACTGAAATCGCCAGCTGAATAGCGGACGCTCCCCCAACATCGGGACAGTGACTATACTCGTGACGGGAGTTTAACCACCGCGAGCGGCGCCGCGCTTTCTCAGCAGTCCCCCGGGTCGATTGAGACGTCGGCGATCGTCTTGCCCTCATTGTCTTTGA
>JAXMCY010000064.1:0-10048 GCA_046349135.1 Methylocystis sp.
CGCGCGAGTCAGGATCGGGCATCAGTCCGCGCTTGCGCAAGCGACGCTTTTCCGTGGCGCAGGTCTGATCATAGATCAGCACCGTGACGCCCTCCGTCTCCGCCAGTTCGCTCTGCACCTCATTCAATACGTTACGGTGATGAACCGTCAGCCCCGGCGGCCAGCTGATCGTCGTCGCATATTTGCCGGGCTCATCGGTGACGAGCGCAATCTTCTTCACCCCTTCGGCGGCGACTTGGCGCGCCAGGGCTTCGACCGTCAATTCGCCTTCGTGCTTCTGGCCGCCCGTCATGGCGACGACGCCGTTGAAAAGAATCTTGAAGGTGATGTTGGTATTGGTCGCAACCGCGAAGCGGATGGCGAGCGACCCCGAATGATTATAGGTGCCGTCGCCGAGATTCTGGAACATGTGCTGGCGCGTCGAGAACGGCGCCTCGCCGATCCAGTTCGCGCCTTCGCCGCCCATATGGGTGTAGCCCTCGGTCGAGCGGTCCATCCATTGCGCCATGTAATGGCAGCCGATGCCCGTATAGGCGCGCGCGCCTTCAGGCACATGGGTCGACGTCGAATGCGGACAACCGGCGCAGAAATGCGGCACGCGAACGGTGACCTCGGTCATCGTCCGGCGGCGATCCTGCAGCCGCTCGAGCCGGCGCACGCGCGCCTCGAGATCCTCGAGCGAATGATATTTCAAAAGGCGACGGCCGATGGCGATGGCAATGTCATTGGCGTCGAGCGCGCCTTTGACGGGAAACAGCCATTCGCCGCGCTCATCTTTCTTGCCGATGCAAAGCGGCTGGTGCGGCGCCCCGTAGAGCTCCTCGCGCAACTGCGTTTCGATCAGCGAGCGCTTCTCTTCGACGACCATGATGAGGTCGAGGCCGCGGGCGAATTCGCGTAGGCCTTGCGGTTCCAGCGGCCAGGGAGCGGCAATCTTGTACAGCCGCAGGCCGAGATCATTCGCCTTGACTTCGTCGATTCCCAGGTCGTCCATCGCCTGGCGCACGTCGAGATAGGACTTGCCGACGGTGATGATCCCCATCTTGGGATTCCGGCCGCCGGACGTGATGATGCGGTTCAGGCGATTGGCGCGGATGAAGGCGAGCATCGCGTCGCGCTTCATCTCCTGCATCCGCTCTTCCTGGGCGAGAACGGTGTCGCCGGCGCGAATGTTGAGGCCGCCCGGCGGCAGGACGAAATCGAGCGGCGCCACTGGCCGCACGCGGTCGAGCGAACCGTCGATCGAAGCCGTCGATTCGACCGTATCCTTGAGCAGCTTCAAGCCGACCCAGACGCCCGCGAAGCGCGACAAAGCGAAACCGTAAAGCCCGTAGTCGAGGATCTCCTGCACGCCCGCCGGCGACAGGATCGGAATCATCACGTCGACAAAATGATAGTCCGACTGATGCGCGGTGGTCGATGATTCGGCGGTGTGGTCGTCGCCCATGAGCGCGAGCGCGCCGCCATGGCGCGCGACGCCGGCGAGATTGACATGGCGAAAAGCGTCGCCGCTGCGATCAACGCCCGGCCCCTTGCCGTACCAGAGCGAGAAAACGCCGTCATATTTGCCCTCGCCGCGCATCTCCGCCTGCTGCGCGCCCCAGATCGCGGTGACGGCGAGGTCCTCGTTAAGGCCCGGCATGTAGAGAATGTCATTGGCGTCGAAGAGCGCCTTGGCCTTGTGCATCTGCGCGTCGACGCCGCCGAGCGGCGAGCCGCGATAGCCGGTGACGAAGCCTGCGGTCTTGAGGCCCGCGCGCCGGTCGAGCTCCTTTTGCATCAGCAGCAGGCGCACGATCGCCTGCGTGCCGGTCATGAGCACCCGCGCGCGGCCAAGATCGAAACGATCGGAGAGCGACGCCTCGCCGAAGGCAGGATCAGTGTTTGAGGCGACCGCCTCGCCCATGCTGTTGCATCTCCCGCGAAATAACTCTACGCCGCTTACTTGCTAGCGCCTATTCAGCGCGACGCATATCCGGGGCGCATGTTGCGCGCTCGACAGGCTGTTTTGCCGCGAACCGACGCCCCGCTCCGCCAACCAAGATCACGGCCGCCTCGAAGAGAGGCCAAATCCTGACGTCTGCCGCCCAAGCCGGGCGATCTTGACTTGACGCGTTTCCCGCCGAAGCGGACGCCGGTTCGGCGTATAAAATGCGCCAGTTCAATATACGAATACGCATTCATGGACCGATGATTCACGAAGACGTCTTATCCCATATCGCGCGACGCTCCAACGTGCGTTGTCGATTCGACGAATCATCAACGCCTTAGCCTTGTATTTGACATATTTTCGTCGCTGAAGCAGCGCCCGCTAGGCGAAATTCCCCACTTATCCACCCTAAGCCATTTGCGCGACTCGATTCAAGGATCGCCGGCCTCGCGCCACGCCGGGCCCCTTGCGGCTCGGCGCTCGCGCACTTTCGCTGCGAGGTCCCAACGAGTCCCAAAGAGCGTGTCGCAGATATTCGACGAGCCGAAACCATCGGAAAAGCTGACATTGCCATAGCTGTGATGCGCGCCATGGGCCTCGCTCGACAGGAGCTTTCCGATCCGCTCGCGCCAGCCGCCTTTCTTCTGCAGATCGATGCTGAAATCATAGCCCGAATGCTCGTAAAGCCCGCCGAAAGCGCCGGCCGCGACGACGACCGAATGGAACATGACGTTCGACCCGCCCCCGCCGATGAGCGCGAGCGGGATCAGATAAGGACAGACGATCTCGAGAAAGAAGTCCGGCGCGCTCATATAGCAGGCGCTGATCGCGCGGCTTGCGCGGGTCGTGTGGTGAATCTGATGGCCGAACAGGCGCAGGGACGCCGGCTCGTGCAGGATCAGCCTGTGGGCGACATACTGGACGACGTCATGGCCGACCATCAGTCCAGCGAAGCCGAAAATGACGGCTGCGGCCGAAAGATGGGCGGGGCCGACATAGGCGAGGCCAAGCGCCTCCATCCCCACCATCGCGGGCAGAAGCGCGAAGGTCTGGTTGATCAGCACGCGCGGCAAAAACTCGAAATAGCTTTGACGCTCGGGCGGCCGCACTCTGAAGCGCGCCGCGCTCCCGCTCCGGTCGAGCCATTCGAACCAAAGGCCGAAACCATGATAGGCGGCCATTTGAACGAGCCAGATTTTAAAGGAGAGGAGGGAAAAAACAGAAAAGTGCGTCGTCATGGCCGGAATGAAATGCGCGCCACCCCGCCGCCGAGGAGCGTCCAGCCTGGCCGCCGCCAGACGCCGCTCGGAGGCAAAAGCGAGCAGAAATGGCGATGGCTGAAAATTGCCCAAAACAGGGCGCGCTGGCAACCCAAACCGTGACTGCTTAAAAAATTCGTGATTTACGGCGGCCTCGCTTCCCGCCATTTTCGACGCCCGCGAACGAATCGCTTCGTCGCGGCTGCGTTAAGCCATTAGAATCAATAAATGCTGGCGCAGGGTTTGGGTTTGGGCGCATGTTTGGGCGGAAGTCACACGCCGCGTTTTCGCCGCCTTCGCCGACTAAGCGCGAGACTCGCATGAAGCTGAAAATCAACGCGATTCTTATCCTTTTCGCGGCAGCGATGGGAATTGGGACGGCGTCTGCGCACCCGCACGTATGGGTGGTTGTGCGAAGCGAAGTGGTGTTCGCGCCGGACGGCAAGATCGCAGGCGTTCGACATGCCTGGGAATTTGACGAAATGTATTCGGCTTATGCCGTGCAGGGACTCGGCAAGGATGGAAAGCCGCCGACCCGCGAAGAACTAGCGCCGATCGCCAAGACGAATGTCGAGTCGCTGGCCGAATTCGACTTTTTCACCTTCGCAAAACAGAACGGGGCCAAGCTCGCTTTCAAGCAACCGGAAAACGTGACGCTTGACGCTAACGACAAGAAGATCGTCACCATGCGCTTTTTCCTGCCGCTGGAGACGCCTGTAGCGGCGAAAAAGCCATTCTCCTTTCAAGTCTACGACCCGACATATTTCGTGTCCTTCGGACTCGAAAAGCAAAACGCCGTCACCCTTGCGGACGCTCCGGCGGGGTGTTCGCTCAGTCTCGTCGAGCCTGCGCCGCTCGTGGCGACCGACAACCAGAAACTGAGCGAGGCGTTTTTTCAGAACATGTCGCCGGGCGCCGATTTCGGCGTGAAACTGGCGACTCGCGCGATCGTGGCTTGTCCGTGAGGATCGGGTCAAGGGTCATCTGGCTCGGCGTAGCCGCCGCGACGGTCATCGCGTTTGCGGCCTCGTCGGCGTGGTGCGCGCCTCGCCATCCTTTCGCCGTCGGCGCGCAGGAATCCGTCGGGGCGGCGACGGGCCTTGCAGGGCTCCTTCTGGCCTGCCAAGGCAAATTCCAGGCTGAGCTGCAGGCCGCCGTACGGGCGCTCAAGACCGATCCTTCCGCTTTTTTCGCGCTCGCCGCAGCGAGCTTCGCCTATGGCGTTTTTCACGCCGCCGGCCCCGGCCACGGCAAGGCGGTGCTTGCGTCTTACATGTTGGCCAATGAAACGGCGCTGAAGCGCGGTCTGCTGCTCGCAACGCTCGCCGCGCTGCTGCAGGGACTGGTCGCGATCGCCATCGTCGGCGCGGCCGCAGCGATTTTCCGCGCGACCGCCAATGAGATGAGCCAAGCGACGCGCCTGATCGAGATTGCAAGCTATTTAGCGGTGGCGGCCGTCGGCGCGCGTCTCGCGTGGGTCAAGGGTCGCGCGCTGTGGGCCGCCTTCGACGCGCCGGCGATCGCCCCGACGACGCGCGGCTTCGTTTGCGAGGCGATTGACGATCCGACTCATGTGCATGACGAGAACTGCCGCCATGCGCCGGACCCCTCGACGTTGGCTGGTCCGAAGTTTCGCCTCGCCGATGCAGCCGCCACCGTGGTCGCCGCCGGCCTGCGCCCCTGCTCGGGAGCCATTCTGGTCCTGGCGTTCACTCTGTCGCAGGGCCTTTTCGCCGCGGGCGCCGGCGCGGTCATCGCCATGTCAGCCGGCACCGCGATGACGACGGGCGCGCTCGCGGCGACGGCGGTCTACGCCAAGAGCGTCGCGTTGCGGCTTGGGGCGAAGGATTCGCGGCGAGCGATCATTATCGCGCGCAGCGGCGAGTTCATCGCCGCAATTCTGGTTCTGGCGCTCGGCGTGACGCTGCTCTTCGGTCTCGCGCCGATGTCCACAGGCTCGGCGTGACGCTTCTCGCGGCGCAGCATAATGATTGCGGCGCGCATGGCCTCATCCGACCCCGGACGCGCTATCTTGAGCAGAAGCAGATAGGCGCAGCGGACGATTCGTGATCCGCAATTGCGACGACTCGCGGAGGCCCGGAGGAAAATGACGAGCGTGGAACTACGAGACGACCCCTACGCGAAGCGGCCGTGGCTGTCTTCCTACCCTGCGGGCGTTCCGGCGGAGATCGATGAATCGTCCTATTCGACGCTGGTCAATGTTTTCAACGCGAGCGTTGTGGAATTTGCCGATCGTACCGCGATGGAGAGCTTCGGTGCGACGCTCACCTTTGAGGAACTCGGTCGCGCCGCCGTCGCCGTCGCCGCCTGGCTGCAGACCCGAGGGCTGAAGAAAGGCGATCGGGTCGCGATTATGTCCCCGAACGTGCTCGCGTATCCCGCGATCCTCTTCGGCGTCTTGCTCGCGGGCGGCGTCGTGGTGAACGTCAATCCGCTCTATACGCCGCACGAACTCGAACATCAGATGAACGACTCCGGCGCGCGATTCATTTTCGTCTTCGAAAACTTCGCGCATACCGCTGCGGCCGCATGGCCTCAAATGAAAATCGAGAGGGCGATCATTGTGAAGCCCGGCGACCTCATGGGTCTGCGCGGCGCGATCGTCAATTTCGTTTCGCGCTGGATCAAGCGCATGGTCCCTGCCTATCGTCTGCCGGGATGCGTCGCATTCGCCCAGGTTTTGCAGGCAGGCGCCGAGGAGCCGTTCAGCCCCGCGCCGGTCGGGCCGGACGACATCGCCTTTCTGCAATATACCGGCGGCACGACCGGCGTCGCCAAGGGCGCCATGTTGTTCCATCGCAACGTCGCCGCGAATGTCGAGCAGTCGTGGGCCTGGTTGAAACCCTATCTCGCGGACAAGCCGTTGATCATGGTGACGGCCCTGCCGCTCTATCATATTTTCGGTCTGACCGCCTGCCTGCTGCTGGTGGTGAAGACTGGCGGTTGCTGCCTGCTCATCGCCAATCCGCGCGACATCAAGGGGCTGATCGCCACGCTGCGCAAATCGCGGTTCACGCTATTTTCCGGCGTCAACACGCTTTACGCGGCGATCGCCGATCACTCTGCGGCCAAGTCGGTCGACTATTCCAATCTTCTTCTCACCATTTCCGGCGGCATGTCGACCCAGGAAGTCGTGGCGCAGAAATGGAAGGCTTTGACCGGCAAGCCGATCGTCGAAGGATATGGTCTGACCGAGACCTCGCCCATCGTCACGATCAACAAGCCGACAATCTCGGAATTCACCGGCGGCATCGGCTATCCCGTGCCGTCGACGGACATTTCGTTGCGCTCGCCAGAAGGCGAACCCGTTCCGATCGGCGAGCGCGGCGAGCTCTGCGTGAAGGGGCCGCAACTGATGGGCGGCTACTGGCGCAGTCCGAATGAAACCGCGAAGGCGCTCACCGTCGACGGATTTGTCAGGACCGGCGACATTGCCGTAATGGCGCCGGACGGGCTGGTCAAAATCGTCGATCGGCTGAAGGACATGATCCTCGTCTCCGGCTTCAACGTCTATCCGAACGAAGTCGAGTCCGTGCTCGTCGAACACCCCAAAGTGAAGGAAGCGGCGGTCATCGGCGTGCCGCATGAGCATTCCGGCGAGGCGCCGATGGCCTTTATCGTTGCGCGTGATCCGAGCCTCACCCGTGAAGAACTGCGCGCATTCGCGCACGAGCAGCTGACGAGCTATAAAATTCCGCGCTATTTCGAATTTCGCGAGAGCCTGCCGAAGACCAATGTCGGCAAGATTTTGCGGCGCGCGCTGAAGGAAGAATTTCTCGCCCGCAAGAAGATCATCGACGAGGAGCGCAGCAAGAGCGTGCGCACCGAGGTCGGGCGCTAGTCAAAGATGTGCAGTTGCTCGGCGGAGAAATTACCGCTGCGTTTGTCGACGAATAGCTCAAACGAAATCTTCTGACCCTCGGCGAGGTCATTTAGCCCGGAGCGGCGGAGAGCGCCAATTTCAACCATGATGTCATCACCACCGGCGTCTGGCTGAATAAAGCCGAAGCCCTTTTGCGCGTCGAACCATCTCACTTTGCCCGTTTGCATGGCGTATCCCTTGGCCGAGCCCACATCACGAATTTAAAGCAGGCATCTTCGCGAAATAGGGAGGCAATGAACCGGTCGATCCCGGTAGGCCGCACGCTGTTGCGTTTCTAGTGATGTATGATAATTGTAATAAAATAGCATACCGCGCGGCGGCGGAGCTGTAAAATGCTAAGAGTTGGTTGGAAAGCAGTCGCCTTCGGACTTGGTGCGCCAGCCCTTGTCGGCAGCACATGGTCCATAGCGGTCGCTCGCGAAGGAGATTTCGGGGTCGCGACGCCCGACGCGCCGGCCCTGGCGCGAGCTACGGATTTGTTCCCGATCGACCGACTTTCCGCGTCACGGAAACCGGGACTGCAAATCGCGCATGCGGTGATGACGCGGACCGCGCCCCAACAGGGCGCTACGGCGGTCGAGGGCCTCACGAAAGTTGAAATCTGGTACGATTCGGCGGTTCGAGACAATATGTTGGCGATGGCGGTGATCGATGCGAGTGGCACACGCGTCGACAATCGCGACCCCAAGGTCGACGCGGCCGACCAGACCCATGTATTTGCGAGCGTCCAACCTTTGGCGCCCGGATCGTACACCGTCCGCTATCGCGCGATTTCGGTCGACGGTTTCCTCGCGAGCGGCTCTTGGAATCTCACAGTCGTCGCTAAACGGTCGGTCGCGCAGTTGATCAACCACTAGCCGGCGCCGCTTCAAACGGGGGCATCCGGGAGTCGAGCGTGAACTTCTTATCGCTCGCCTCACGCCATGCCCCTGCTGGCAGCGCGGCGTTACGCTCTACGCGCGCGAGCCTTGTGCCGCCATCGCAGAAATCCCGACACATAGAGGATGAGCGGGCCGAGCCCTATCAGCAGGATGAAGGGGCGTCCAAGTTCGCCAAAGGCTTCTCCGCTGTGCAGCGGGAACTGCCATTCCATAAATTTCTCGCCGGCGGTGTACGAGTTGCGATCCTGCACATGGCGGATTTGGCCGCTGTATTGGTCGACGCCGACATTTCTGAAGGTGATTGTCTTGTTCGGTTCGCCGAAGTCGCGCTTCCCGACGACATAGACAGCGTCCGGTCCGCTCGGAAGCAAGATCCAGTGAAGCTTCCCATCGGGGAATACGCTGTTGGCGGCGGCGACCGCTTCCTCGATGTCGATCGACGCCTTGCCGGGAATCGGCGTCGATTTCCCGAACACGGGATCGGGACGCACTTGCGAGAATAGCGTCACGGCGGAGCGCGTCGCCGGCTTGAAGATCATGCCGACGCCAGTGGCGAGCATGACGAGGAAAATCGCCGCATAATAGGCGCCGACCGTTCGGTGAATGTCGAAAGCGACCCGCGCGGGCGTCGCGCCCCATTTGATCTCGAGGCCCTGACGCCAATTCCCGTTGAGCGGCCGCCACAGATAAAGGCCGATCAGGACCGAAAAGAAGACGGCGATTCCGATGCTGCCAAGGATATAGGCGTTGGTGAACCCAAGCAGCAGCGTCCAGTGAAAAGCGACGAGAATGCGAATGAAGGGTTGGGAAAGCTGATCGTCGCCGTGAAGATACACCCGCTGCCCCTTGACCTTCGCGCTATAGGGATCAACGAAAACTTCCCAGAAATAAGTGTCGAGATCTTCGCCATCTGTCGCGTAGGTTACGACTGCCGCCGCGCCGGGATGACGGGGCATTCTCAGCCTCTCGACCGGCGCGCCCGGCGGTATGACCTCCTTCGCGGCGGCGAATATTTCGTTCAATGGACGATAGACGGGATTTACCGGAACATCGACGCGCATCATCGACGCGTTGAGGAACTCGTCAATATCCTGACGATAGGAGAGGATGCTGCCGCTAAGCCCGACCAGCACAATGATCGCGCCGAGGAACAGGCCGATCCAGCGATGAATCCGCAGGAACAGACGCCTACCGAATTCAGCTCGAATGGCCGCATGCATTCGCGCGACGCTCCCGTTCGCGTCGCGGCTTACCCCGCTATTGGACATTGCCGCATCCTGATAGACGGCGCCCGCGTGAGGGCGATATGATGTATTTATATTAATATCACACTCCGCGACACAGAAGATGTCAACAGGGAACAACGCACAATTGTCATGACAATTCGCCCGTTCAGAAAGCTGCGTCACGAGACCGAGCTACTTTCATTTGGCGGAGGCTTACCATCCATGAGCAAGACCACTCTCGCCGCAGTCACGCTGCTTCTCGCGCTCGTTATGTCCGGCGGAAGGCCGCCGCGTGCGGAAGAACTCACGCAAAATGACTGGCTGCTCCGCGCCGAAAACGACGAGGCGCGATTCCGCCTCCTTCAGAAGCAGATGCGCGGATTCGACCAGCCGATGTGGGAGGTTGGCGAACGCTTCGCGAGATTGCACGACGCGCTGAAACACGAAAATTACGAGCTTGCCGTCTATCACTGGGACAAGATCAAGACATCGATCGAGAATGGCGTCGCCAAACGACCGGCGCGCGGCGAGAGCGCGCGCAACCTATTTCTGGGCGATCCATGGAACGAGGTTCGCGCGGGTCTGATCTCGGCCGACAGGAAGAGGGCCTGGGACTCATTCGACAAGGCCCGCGCCGCTTGCCAGTCCTGCCACCAGGCGGAAAAGGTTGGCTTCATGAACCAGCAGGCCGTCTTCGATTTGGCGCGACCAGAACGCTAGATAGAGCGCGGTTCGCGAGGTGAACGCCGCTTTTTCGGTCAAGCGCGCTCTATGCTTTGGGAGTCGATCACATCATCTGCATTTGGTGGATTCCCTCCAAATGCAACGTGATCTAGCGCCCGCCGAAG
>JAXMCY010000065.1:0-8775 GCA_046349135.1 Methylocystis sp.
ACGCGATCCTGTTCCAAGACCCCGCGCAGGCGGCGCTTGTCGCATGGCTCGTGTCGATGCTCTCGCGACAGTCGGGACATTTCTTCTTCGAGCCGAGAGGCTACGACGAAATCAATCACGCGACCCAGGAATACAAGGAACGCATTAAGGTCGGCTACAATCTGCATCGCAAGCGGATTCTGATCGCCATTTGGGCCCTGTCGCCACTCCTTTTGCTGATCGATCCCTCCTTGTTAAGCTGGGTCAAGCCGGCGACCAACACGGGCGAGATCATCCGCCACGTCGGATATATCTGGCTCGCCGTCGGCGCCGGCGGGTTCCTCTTCCGCATCGTCCAACTTGTCAAACAGCAAGGCCCGATGACTGCGGCCGTGTGGGCCGTCAAGATTGTGACCGACCCTTTTCACGACATTGCGCTTTACTATAAATCGCCGTTCTACTGGGATCAGAAAGCGGATCACGAGCCGTTTAAGCCTCACCACGTCGAAGAGATAGAGCTCGAGGACGATCCGACCCCTGCGCGCTGAGGCGGCAAGCCCATCCTGCGATGGGCGAGAGGGGGCTTTTCAACCCTCGGTTTGATGAATTTCCATGCGCGCCAGTCGGGCGACCCGGCGGCGATCGTCGCCGCCAACGAACGCATCCGCCGCACGCTCGGCTGGACGCCGCAAAATGACGATCTCGACGAAATTATCGGAAGGCGCTGGAGTCGGAGGAGCAGCTGATGTTGCGCGGCGGGGTTTGCGCGCGGCGGAGCGGTCGCCTCAACCCCCTAGGCGTTTGGAATTTTTCAAACGCCGGCGCTGTGATAAAACGCCGGTTCGCACGGTCCCGTAGCTCAGCAGGATAGAGCAGCGGTTTCCTAAACCGAAGGTCAGGGGTTCGAATCCCTTCGGGACCGCCAATAAAATCAATAGACTGCGCAATATTTTCTCTGGCGTTCTTCAGATTTTCCAATTGCGGTAAGCGCCCGGCAAGCGGAAATCGAGATTTCAGGCCGGCGACATTTAACCACCCGCCTCACGTCTCGCACAATCGCCGAGCGCAGCACCGGCGGATCAACGCCGAACCGGCGGGACGGCGCTTAACAGCCACCTCCGCCACCAACGACCGCCGATCTTCGCGCTGAGAGGCGTCCAGGCCGTCGGCGCGAAGCATTCGCGGCGTGTCGTCAAATATCAGCCGCGAACTCTCGGCCGCACGCGGAATCCCGCGCGCCGAGGCAGCGCGGGCCGCCGGTGGGTCTTTGGTGCTTCCGTCGGGGGGGGGGCGGTCAAGGGCGAAAATGCGCCCACGGCGCGCGCTGCGAGCCCCAACAAGGCCGTTTTCCGAGAGTAAATCCGCCTCGCGTGGGGAAAATCACAGGGGGCGGAGAGCGGAGCAGTGACGATGATTTTAGGCTTGGCGGGTGCGGTTGTCTTACTGCACGGCTACGAAATCGAGAGTCAGTTATTTATGATTCTCGGGGCAAGCCTGCTCGTGTGGAGCCTGGAAGGAGCGCGTCGAGCGCCGTCCTGAGGGGGCGGACGGGGCCGAGCCATCGCCGCTAATCTTACCGCTGAGGCATTAGCGACGACCGCATTCGTTCCTATTCCACCTTCTAAGTCGCCAAGTTCATCCGATTACGACGACCGGATGACGCAGGTTGCAAGAGCGATCGGTGCAAACGTGGACGTGAGAGAACTGCTTTTTGCACGTCACGATCGGGAAGCGATGCATACAAACAGTAATCATCGCGATCCGGCTGCATTGCGAGCATCGCTAGGATTGAGGGAGAGTTTGCTTCAGAGCCCACCGAAGCAAGTCATCTTGCTTGATGGTGTTCTCACAACCGGTTGTAGCTTTACCGTTTGTTGTCCGGCGTCAGGGCCTTTGAGACAAACTGAGCGGATTGCTGAAAGGAGGATTTCTGGCTCATCGTAACCGTCGGGGAGTGAAGATGAGCCAGAAATCCGATAGGCCGAAGCCTTCGTCTGAACGGCTTGTGAGAGACATCCGCCGCGCGACGCGTCGGCATTATTCGGCCGAGGAAAAAATCCGCATCGTGCTGGATGGTCTGCGCGGCGAGCACAGCGTCGCCGAGCTGTGCCGGCGCGAAGGCATCGCCGAAAGCCTGTATTATTCCTGGTCGAAGGAGTTCCTTGAGGCCGGCAAGCGGCGTCTCGCCGGCGACACCGAGCGGGCGGCGACAACCGGCGAGGTGAAGGATCTGCGCCGACAAGCCAAGGAGCTGAAGGAAGTCGTCGCCGAACAGGCGCTCGAACTGCGATTGCTTAAAAAAAGCATGTTCGCGGATGGGGGAGGCGAGGAATGAGATATCCCGCCTCGGAGAAGCTGGAGATCATCCGCCTCGTCGAGCAGTCGCATCTGCCGGCGAGGAAGACGCTGGAAAAGCTCGGCGTCGCACGTCCGACATTTTACCGCTGGTGCGATCTCTATCGCTCCGGCGGACTGGAAGCTTTGGCCGATAAGCCGTCTCGACCCTCGCGCGTCTGGAACCGCATACCTGATGAGAGACGCGACGAGATCGTGCAGCTGGCGCTCGATGAGCCGGAACTGTCGCCGCGCGAACTTGCGGCGCGCTTTGTCGACACAAAAGGCTATTTTGTATCAGAAGCTTCAGTCTACCGGCTGCTCAAGGCCCATGATCTGATCACCAGCCCAGCCTTCGTCGTCGTCAAGGCGGCGGACGAGTTCAAGGACAAGACCACGGCGCCCAACCAGCTCTGGCAGACCGACTTCACCTATCTGAAGGTGATCGGCTGGGGCTGGTTTTATCTCAGCACGATCCTCGACGACTTCTCACGCTACATCGTCGCCAGCTGTGCACGACGATGAAGGCTGACGACGTCACCGAGACACTGAACCTCGCGCTGCAAGCCTCCGGCCTTGATCAGGTCCATGTCGTTCATCGGCCGCCTCTGCTCTCGGACAATAGTTCGTCCTATATCTCCGGCGATCTGGCGACATGGCTCAACGATCATAAAATCGAGCACATTCGCGGCGCGCCATTGCATCCCCAGACGCAAGGCAAGATCGAGCCCTGGCATCAGACGCTCAAGAACCGCATCCTGCTCGAAAACTATTATCTGCCCGGCGACCTGAAGGCGAAAATCGCCGCCTTCGTCGATCACTACAATCATCGCCGCTATCACGAGAGCCTGAACAATCTCGCGCCCGCCGACGTCTACTGCGGACGCGGCGCAAAAATCCTGCGTGAAAGAGAAAGGATCAAACGTATCACCATCCAATATCGACGCTTGCAACATCAAATGACCGCCGCATAAACTCAAACGTCAGGTGAGCCGCACCTCCGTTAAATCGCTGCCCAGCCTGTCTCAAATCATTCGACGACGGACAATCGACTTGACTCAGTCCACTGAGCTCTCCAGATGGGTTGTGAGTTGCGATCAGTGTCGCGAGCGCCATAGCGGGCAAATAATCACAAACCCGCCATTTTTGACTTAACGTGAACGCCACGTGAAATTTAACGGCGAGCAGCTAGGGGTAAGCTTCATGGTTTCGACGCACCCGACGTCCGCTAGGCGGCGCCTCAACGGAAAACTGAAGATAGTGATGTGGCTGATCATTTCTGTTCTGCTATTTTTTGTAGTGCTAGCCCTGTTGAATGGTTTCAACTACTCGGTGGGCGCCCGAACCGGAGTCCTCAGTAAACTTTCGACGAGAGGCGTCGCATGTCGCACAGCCGAAGGCCATTTGGCGCTTCCCAATTTTTCGAGATCGAACAATGCAGGTTCGCGCAACCAGGAATTTGATAACACGTTCAATTTTTCGGCGCCCGACCCCGAAATTAGAAAGCAGCTAGACGCCATTCCGGCTGGTAAGACAGTGACGCTTGAATATCACCAGAAACTATTTGCTCTGGCCTGGCCGCTTCCATTCCTGTGCGTGCGCCGAACTGAGTATGAAATTGTCGGCGTGAGATAAGCGTCCGTCTCGCTTGCCGATTCCCCCTCCCAGTGGCCTGTGAGACATAATCATCGTTCGATCACAATTTCAGGACTGACCTGTCTCAGCCAAGACGCCATAGGCGATCGACAGAACGACTGTCGCAGGCACCGCCAATACGACCCCCATTGCCCCGAAGAGCAAGCCGAAGGCGAGCATGAAAAAAAGCAGCACGACCGGCATCACCATTAGCGTGCGGCTCTGCAGATAGGGGGTGATCAAATAGCCTTCGATGAAACTTGCAGCGCCGATCGCAAGCGCTGCGAAGGCCGCGCTGTCCAGCCCGTGGGGCAATGCGACGAGCACGCCGACAATCATTGCGATAATCGAGCCGAAGTAAGGAACAAACGCTAAAGCGCCGCTGATCGTAGCAAGCGCTAGCGGCGCTGGAACGCCGAAGGCCCACAGCGCCGCGCCCGCGAAGAGCGCGTTCATGCCGACGACATAGAGCTGGATGTAGAGCCATTGTCGCAAGGCGGCGGAGGAACGCTGGAGAAACAGAGCCATGTGGGGCCGTCTCGACGCAGGCGTCAGGGCGAGCAGCCCGGCCTCATATCGCTTTGGATCAGCGGCGAGATAAGCGGCGCCAAGAATGGCGAAAATCCCATAGGCCAATCCATTGCCGAGGGAGCCTAGAAGCGCGCCAAACTGCTGGACGACAGGAGTCGTCATTTTGGAGAAGTCGACATGAATGAGGAATTTCTCGACGAAACGAGCCCACGGGTGCTCTTCCACAATGCGCTCGATCAGACTGATCGCAGCGGGGACATCGAGGGCGATCTCGTCATATTGGCGAACGAGTTGGCCGCCGAACAGCATCAGCGCCAGAACGATGGTAGCGAGTGAGGCGAGCGCGACGATCGCGAGTGATAAGCCCGGCGAAAGGCCGAGACGTCTCGAGACTTGCTCGGCCGCGCCGCGCCAGGCGAGCGCAATGAGAATTGCGACGAAAACTGCGGGAAGAAGGTCCGTCAGCTTCCAGAGGACGATAGCGGCGGCGAGGGTTGTAGCAGCTATCATCGCCACGATGGCGGCCCGAGACGCGAAGTCGCTCTGATCGATGCTCTTGCTTAGAAAGTTGATCTTCATAACGTGCTCGGACTGCTCCCTGCGGAGATTATAAGCGCCTCTGCGCCGCGCGAAAGGCCGCGAAAAGGCTTAGCCAATACTCCCGCAATATGACGACGCAATATCGCACAATGCCGGAGAGTCGGTCGGCCGTTAAGTGGCTATCGACGTTCAGGGTCGCGACGGACGGCGGCGACCGCTCTTTGAGCCCTTCGCCGCTTCCAGCAACTTGTCGCCGGGAATCCTCTTAATCAGGAGAAAGAGGGCCGCATTGCCCGGCTTCAGAACCTCCGAAAAGGTGCTTCATGAAATCGTTCTTGACGACTGCGGCCGGAACAATACAGCCAACCCGCCAACCACTAGCCCAACAAGGACGAGCAGCAGCGCCGACTTCTTGAGCCAGGCGATCGCCGGCACCGTCAAGGCCAATGCGATCCCAAGAAGCGCGATGTCGCTCGAGACATGAATTCCAGCGACAAATGTGCCGAGCGCAAGAAGCAGCATGAGCGCAAGCCCTGTCGCCGGGCCATTCAGGAATGTGTTTACCGACGGCCACAGAAGTATATTCATCGCGATGAGGAACGCCCCCCAATGCAGAACTTGCGTGACGACAATACGTCTGCGCTCGCTTCCATCGTCCGTTTGACGCCAGCCGATGACGACGCATGCGACGCCAACCGCCAGGCCGAGGACCTCCCAATATCCGTAAAGCGGGCGGCCGGTGATGCTGATGTAGGCCACGCCGAGCGTCGCCAGAACGAGCACAATGAGATAGGGCAGCTTACTGAGCAGTTGTCCCGTTTTCGGCTTTGGCGAATGTGCTTCATCCGCGTCGACATGCGTCATTTGGTCACTCATCGCTTTGCCTTTTCCTTGATCCAATTGGACTCGTCAACGGCGCGCTGCAATGCAGTTATGATTTTAACTGGTCCTATTCCCGTGGGGCGACTGAACCTGGCGCTACGACGAACAGCGCAGGCTTTTGATCGACCACAATTTCCTGGCCGATTTCGCCGCTGCGCGAAATCACGGTCCCATCGATCGGCGACACGATGTCGGTTAGCATGAGATCGTTCTGCGCGGTTGAAAGCGCGTTCTTGATTTGCGCGACTTCAGCGTCGTCGGCGGCGGCCCGCGCCTTGGCGCTTTCATAATTGGCGCGAGACCTATCGAGCGCCGCGCGAGATCCGGCTCCTCGCGGTTTCAGTTTTTCTTTGCGCTCGAAATCCTTTTGGGCGCGCAAGAGCGCGCTTGCGCTCCTGTCACGCTGCAGCAGAGCCTTCGCTAGAGCCGTCTTTTCGCGCACAATTGCGGCCTCGAAAGGCTGCGGTTCGATTCTGCCGCAGACCTGGCCCGCTTTGATCTTGGCGTCACGCTCGCAGAGCAGCGCGGCTATTCGCCCTGATACGCGCGCGCCGAAATTCACCGGAACCGGCGCATCGGTTTTCTCCGCTGCTGCCTGCTCGCGGGTCACATCGCCCGTGCTGATCTCTTCAGTCCTATATTGATCGGCGCCGCCACGATGCAGAAACGAATAGACTTCTCCGCCAACGAGCGCCAACACCGCGAGCCCGCCCAGCAACGCCTGCCATTTGCCCGACCTCCCGGAATCGAGGCGCGACGGGCCTTGCGCGACGACGTGTTGGATATCCAGCGGCATGCCCTTGGCTAGCGGTTCAGCGCTGGGCGATGAAGGATGCATGGACCGATAGGCGCGAATAACGAACTTTTCGGCCTCGACGATAAGGAAGAACACAAAGCCGCCTAGAAACAACCACGGCCAAACATCCAGAGGAATCGCGGCCACGCCGAACAGCTGCTGGAGCGGCGGCGCATATGTGAACAGAAGTTGGAGAAGGACGACTTGAAGCCGACGCCGAGCGGCACATAACGATTGCCGAGATGCGCGGCGATCGAAAGCGATCGAATCCGTCTTAAAGCGGCTGTTGAACAGATAGAAGATCTGGCCGATGACCAGCGCATTGACCGCTACGGCGCGCGCAAGCTCATCGGCGGCGTCCTGCGACTTCATCCAGAAAAACGCCCATAGGGTGAGGATAAGCAACGCCAGACCAACGAAGATGACCCGCCATATCGCGAAGCCGTTAAGTATCGGCCGCGACACCGCGCGCGGAGGACGCTGCATAACGTCGAGCTCATGTGGCTCAAAGGAGATGACGAGCCCGAGCGCCACCGACGTCACCATGTTGACCCAGAGGATTTGCGGAGCCGTGATCGGCAAGGTGAAGCCGACGACGATCGCGACGAGAATGACCAGCGCCTGGGCGACGTTGGTCGGCAACATGAATAGAAGAGCCTTCTCGATATTGTTGTATACCGTCCGCCCTTCGCGGACCGCGGCCGTGATCGACGCAAAATTGTCGTCAGCGAGCACCATCGCGGCCGCTTCCTTCGTGACCTCGGTGCCTTTGATTCCCATCGCCACGCCAATATCGGCGCGCTTGAGCGCCGGCGCGTCGTTCACGCCGTCGCCAGTCATCGCCACGACCTGACCGTTCGCCTGTATCGCTTTTACGAGTCGCAATTTGTGCTCGGGGCTGGCGCGCGCGAAAACGTCGACATTACGCACCGTCTCCTGAAGCGCGCCGTCGTTCATTTCTTCGATTTCGACGCCGGCGACTGCGGTTCTTCCGTCGCCAATGCCGAGCATTTTGGCGATGGCCGCCGCCGTGATCTTGTGGTCGCCAGTGATCATCGTCACCCGAATGCCGCCGTTATGGCATTCGGCCACCGCCTCGACGGCTTCCTTGCGCGGCGGGTCCATGAGCCCGACCAAACCCAAGAGAATAAGTTCGCGGGGCAAATCCTCGGGCGCGAGATTCGTCGTGGCGAAGCGCGGATCTGGGAGCCAAGCCAGTCCGAGCACGCGCTCGCCTTGCGCCGCCAGCCGGTCCGACGCCTGCGCCCAATAATCGTGCGTCAGCGGCGCGGGACCGCTTTCAGTTTCTTGCCGGCTGCAGTGCGCAAGAATGACTTCCGGCGCTCCCTTGACGAGAAGCATGCGGCTACCGCCCGGGTCCTCATGCAACGTCGCCATGAACTTGTGTTCGGACTCGAAGGGTATTGCGTCGACCCGGCGTCGCCCTGCTCGTTCGGCTTGCCGGTCGAACCCAAGTTTGGCGGCGAAGGGATAAAGCGCCGCCTCGGTCGGGTCGCCTTCGACTTTCCAGACGCCGTCCGACTGGCGTAACTCCGAGTCGTTGCAAAGCGTCGACACCATCGCCATGCGTTTGAGGACAAGGCTTTCGCCCGCCGGCCTGCCGTCGAGCAGCACCTCGCCCTCGCTCGCGTAGCCGTCTCCCGTGACGCGATATTCGGAATTTGCGCTGACGGCCGAAGCGACCATCATCTCCATGAGAGTCAGCGTGCCGGTCTTGTCGGAGCAAATTCTCGATATCGATCCGAGCGTTTCCACTGCAGGAAGGCGACGGATGATGGCGTTGCGCTGCGCCATCCGCTGCACCCCGATCGCCATCGTGATGGTGATCAGCGCGGGAAAGCCTTCGGGGATGACGGAAACGGCGATGCCGACCACGGCCTGAAACGCTTCGACGAACGACAGGTCGCGCACCCATCGCCCATAGGCGAAGATCAGGATGCTGATGACGCCGATCACTTTCGCGATCGTATAGCCGAACTCCTTGATCTGGCGCAGCAAAGGCGTTTCGAGAACATTGACCGCAGCGAGCATCTGGTTGATGCGGCCAAGTTCTGTCT
>JAXMCY010000066.1:0-8356 GCA_046349135.1 Methylocystis sp.
CTATGTCGGGCGCACCTTCATCGAGCCGACGCAGATCGCCCGCGATTTTGGCGTGCGCATGAAGCACAGCGCCAATCGCTGCGTCGTCGCCGGAACGCGCGTCATCCTCATCGACGATTCCGTCGTGCGTGGCACGACGTCGGTCAAGATCGTGCAGATGATGCGCGACGCCGGCGCGACGGAAGTGCATTTTCTGATTTCGTCGCCGCCGATCACCAATCCGGACTATTACGGCATCGACACGCCGCAGAAGGAAAAGCTTCTCGCCGCGACGCATACGCTCGAGGAGATGCGGGAATATATCGGCTGCGACTCGCTGGCGTTTCTGTCGGTCGACGGCATCTATCGCGCCATGGGCTACGAGCGCCGTGATCCGGTCCGGCCACAGTTCACCGATCATTGCTTCACCGGCGACTATCCCACCTCGCTCACCGATCTCGTCGGCGAAAACCGCGCGCAACTGTCGCTATTGGCCGAAGCGAGCTGAGGCATGAACATCATGCCGAAAGGACGCTATGGCGAGTGAACTAAAAGCTGTCACGCTATCCGCTACGCCTACTGAAGCGGAGGTGAAAGAATGGCGTCGTCTGCCCGCGAGACGAACAACTGCGGAGGCTTCGTGAAATCCTTGCGAGCGCCGACAGTTCCACTGCGTCAGAGGCGACGATGGGCGATACTTTAATGGAAGCTCGCCGTCGCGCTGACCAGCGTCGTGGCTGAATTCCGTCTTTCTCTCCGAGCCCGGGCCGACCTCCTCGCCATTTATGCCTTCACAGAAGAGAATTTTGGCTTCCATCAGGCCGAAGCCTACTTCTCCGGACTGGATTCGGATTGCTCGCTGGCTACCTTAGGCGTCAGCAGAGAAAAAATTCTACCACGTCTTCGACAGCTTCGTTTCCAGTCGCATTTGATTTTCTGTTGCGATGAGGAGATGACGTCCTCATCCGCGCCCTGACACATGTCCGCAAACTCTACGGCCTTCCTTATTCGAATAGCCCCTCATGACCCCTCACTCCCCCCGCATCGCACTTGTCACCGGCGCGTCGCGCGGCATCGGGCGCGCCCTCGCGCTGGAGCTCGCCCGCGACGGCGCGCATGTCGTGGCGCTCGCGCGCACGCAAGGCGCTCTCGAGGAACTCGACGATGACATTCGCGCGCTTGGCGGCGAAGCGACGCTCGTGCCTTGCGACCTCGCCGATTTCGACGCGCTCGACCGTCTCGGGGCGGCGCTGTTCGAGCGCTGGGGCAGGCTCGATGTCCTTGTCGGCAACGCAGGTCTGCTTGGCCCGCTGTCGCCGCTCGCACATGTTGATCCGAAGGATTGGAATCGCGTCATGGCGGTCAACGTAACGGCGAACTGGCGACTGATCCGTTCGCTTGACCCGCTTCTACGCGCATCTGGCGCCGGCCGCGTCGTCTTCATCACGTCGGGCGCGGCGCACCGCGCGACGATGAAGCCGTTCTGGGGCGCTTATGCGATCTCAAAGGCGGCGCTCGAAGCGATGGCCCGCACCTATGCAGCCGAGGTCGCCGGCGACGGCGTCACAGTGATGCTGGCCAATCCGGGTCCGCTGCGCACGCGCATGCGCGCCCAGGCGATGCCCGGCGAAGATCCGTTGACCCTCAAAACGCCCGAGGAATTCGCAAAAAAATGCCTCGCGCTGCTGGCGCCGGAATGGCGCGAGAGCGCGAGGCTTTATGACTTCCCCACAGACCGGCTGCTGAGTTTTTGCGCGCCGACCTGAGCCGGATGGCTTACGTCAGAACTTTAGCCATGACGCCAATGGCCGTGGTGATGATGGACATGGCGACGGCGCAGCATTGGCGGCGGCGGAGGCGGCACATAGGCGAGGGTCAAGCGCTCGACGCCAGCGGTCCATCCCACGCCTGCGCCGGCTTCCACTTGGAAAGGCTGCAGCGAGAAAGTGTTGTCGGAGCCGCCGACGAGGATCGCGCCGCCGCCGCCGACTCCGACCTTGACCGAAACTTCGGGGCCCGCATAGGCGCCGGCAAGCGCGCCCGGCCCAATGTGGTCCGTCGCGGCGACGACGCCCCACGCGAGTTCGCCGGGACCGTTGATCGTCACATTGGCGCCGACCTTGGTGAGAGAGCCGACGTAATGCGCCGGAATCGCGCCCTCCGCATTGTCGCGATAGATGCAGTCCATCTGCTGATTTTCGACCAAAACGCTGATGCCGTTGCCCATGAGCCGGCATTGCAGGGTGCCGACGCGATCGCCAGCGAACGCCGCCGCCGGGGCCAACAGCGCCAGCAGACAGGCGCCAGTCACCGCGCGAACCAATCCAACTTTCAGCATCCAGTCCTCCTCTTGCTGATCTGCGAGAGCTGCGCCTGAGTTGGGACAGCCCTGTTTGAAGCGGAGCCGCAAACTCACGCCTTGCAGTATCACGCCCTGCAGTACAGGACGCGGCCCGAATTGCAACAGCGCCGCTTCAGGCGGACACAGAACAGACATCATTTGCCGGGAGCGTGCTGTGCGCGGGCGCACGGGGCTCCATGCGCCGCTGCGCAGTTTCCCGTTCGCCACGCTTGCAAAGGCTGAGGAAGAATCCGATTTTAGCAGGAGTCGAAAAAACCGAGGCCCCATTGGCGCCGCATTCCTATCCACTGCCCGTTCCCTTCGACGCAGGGTTGTCGCAATCCGACGTCGACGCCCTGCGGTCCGCCGTCGCGGCGCTGGAACGACAAAGCTTTGCGTCGCGTCTCGCGAGCTTGGCAAGCCGACAGCTGAGTTTGGGCTCTTTAACATTGCCGCCGCGTCTGCAAGCGGTGGCCGCAACCGCAACGCAAAAGGCGCTCGCCGCGGCAATGAAGGTAGCGCTGGCGAGCCTCGATGCGCAGCCGGCGAAGGACTCCTTGCGGATTCACCGTCGTCTGGCGGCGATCTCCGGGGGCGTCGGCGGCGCCGTCGGACTGGCGAGCCTGCCGATCGAACTGCCGGTGTCGACGACGATCATGCTGCGCTCTATCGCGGAAATCGCACAGGCTGAGGGAGAGGATCTGCGTCACCCGGGCGCGGCCCTCGCCTGTCTTGAAGTATTTGCGCTCGGGGGTCCCTCCGCCGAGGGCAATGTCTTGGAGGGCGGCTATCTTGCGCTGCGCGCCGTCCTCGCAAAATCGGTGTCGGACGCGGCGCGCTTCTTGACGGTCCGACGGATTTCAACCGAGGCGGCGCCTGCTCTTGCCCGTCTGATCGGCGCGATCGGGACGCGTTTTGGCGTCGTCGTCTCGCAAAAAACCGCCGCGCAAACCGTTCCGATCCTTGGCGCGATCGGCGGCGCGGCGATCAATATCGCCTTCACGGAGCATTTCCAGGGTCTCGCGCGCGGCCATTTCGTCGTTCGCCGTCTCGAACGACTTTATGGCCCGGCCGTCGTCCATGCCGAATACGCAAAAATCGCGCGCTCGGAAGGCTATTGGGACGACCCCTCGCAGGCGGCGTGAGCAGCGCCGCGAGATCGCGTCGGACTTGAGTTTGACCGGCGCCAAGATTGTTCGCCTCGCGCCAGACTCAGCCGCTCGCGTGGCGATGCAAGGCCGTTTTCTCACTCCCAACGCCGCGATCAACGGAATCCTCTCTCTTAATTGCGGCTCGGTTGTTCGGTGCGAAGCGGGTGCGCCTTGCGGCCTCCGCGTTGGATGGAAGCGGGAGCCTCATCGCGCGCGATCAAGTCCTCGGCAAGATCGAGGCAGCGTTTTGCGAGCGTGGCCGCGCCCTCCGCAAGTTCCTTGGAATGCCGCACGATCTCGACGTTTCGTTCCATATCCTCGTGCGACCAACCTCGCGAATGAGCAATGAAGGGAAATTGAGGAAAGATGAATCCGAGTTCAGCAAAAAATCCAAGCATTTGCCCCGCCACTGCCTGAATGTTGTCTTGCCCGCCGACAATAATGAACCCTGCAACCTTGTTGCGAATGAGAACGCGATTGCTAATTGTGATTTGGTTCTGAACGCAATTGAGCCGCTCAGCCATCTTAAAATAGAGCGACGAGGCGGCCCCCATCGGATAGGCGACGCTATGAGGATTGCGTCGGCCCAATGCACCATCGCCTCGTAGATGCGCTCCATCTGATCATTTTCGTCCATCAGGGTTATCGAACACGGCCGTGCACGCATGCGCCGACTTCGAATAGTATCCCTCACAGGCGCGGAACTTAAGGTCGTTCAGCCTGATCAGCTGTGTCTCAGCGCCGGGATTTTTCAGCGGCTTCCAGGGCTTGAGCGAGGACATGGTCAGAGCCCGAAAATCTTGGATTTGAAGCGTCCATCACCGTCGTCGCGATGCCCGCAAGACGCAATGGTCCTGGCGCGCGTTCAAGCCGTCTTGCAAGCGGATGCGGCTCGTGCGGCGTCTTCTTGCGCTTCGTAACGGCGTTCAGATCGACGAGAACGCGCCCATTCTCGACTTTCACCGGATAGGCCGGAACACAATCCTGTTCGAAGCCGGGTTCGCCGATCCCCGTGCAACGATGAAATTTCCAATTGTGCCAGGGACAGACAATATACTCCCCGTCAAGACGGCCTTCGCCAAGCAGGCCGCCGACATGATTACAGGCGTTGGAAACCACGCCGATTTTTTCGTTCTGGAAAGAGACGGCAAACTCCATGTTGGCTGCTTTGACACGGCGGAGCGGCGCATTGGAAGCCTCCTCCAAAGAGCAGATATCAAACCAATTCTCGTCGCCAGCCATCGCTCTGGACCTTCTTCTTTGGATTGGCTCCCGCTTTTGCCGTCCCGACTCTTCGGCAGATCGGCGTTCTTGGCAAGCAGGCGCGGCCGGAGACAAAAGCGGCGAGCGCCCTCTATTGCCTTGAGCCAATCTCCGCCATTTCGCGAGCCGCAGTCTGGCGGCAGGCGGCGCAGCGCCTCGGCGAGATAGATCGACCTGCTGCGTCGTGGAGACGCCGGCTTCGTTTTCTTCGAGCAGCACGACGTCAGGCGCCGGCGGGATTTCATCGAGTTCCTCGGGAATGGCTTTCAACCGCTCGCCGTTCGACGCGTCGCCCGGCGCGCGGCGGTAATGACCGAGTTCGATTTTGTTGTCCTCGGTCCGCATATAGAACCAATAATCGATTTGCGGCGGACAGGGCGCGAGCGTCGCCGCCGCCAGAACCTGATGCAGAAAGCTGCCGCCAAGCGCAAAGCAGGCGCGGCGCTCGCGCACGATCGCCCTTTTCCCCTGCCCTGGCGATCGCCGCCGTCGGATAAGATGCGTCGGGCCACAGGAGATTCAATAGATCGAGCAGGTCGCGGTCGGTGCCGACGGCTTCCCGGCGCCGGCGCTGACGTAAAGTCGAGAACGCCGATCGGAGACGCCGGCTGCGCGCGCGTCACGTCGCGCATCGCGAGCGCGCCGCCGACGCTGTTCCAATGCGATCCGCCGCGCGGAAACAGCGCAATCGGTTGTTTGGATTTTTCCGCCGTCATGAGCGCCGCGCCGTCCACATTGCGCACATGCGATTCATCGAGCGCCGCGCGATATGGCGCAAGCTTGTCCGGCATCGCCGTCGCATGCGCCGCGCATGGCGCGGACTTCGGCAGATCTTCCGCATAGCGCGCCGCTTTGGACGGAGAAATCAGATAGACGAAGCTCTTCCCGCGCGCCTGCGCCATGTCCTGAATGTCTCGCAACGCCGAAGACCATGCGGCAAGACGCGCAGGATCGAAGCGGCCTTCTCTGGCGCAAAATTCGTTGATATAGATGTCCTCATAAAGTTGGCCGTTGCGGCCGATCAACACGCCGGGCGCCGCCGAACCGCCAAAAAGCGAGAAGACAAGCTGATTTTTCGCGCGCACGGAAATCGGAAAAACCGGCGACATTCGGCCGAGATTCGCAGACACCGCCTTTTGCGTTTCCCCTGAAAGAAAGGCGTCGAGCGTCCACGGCGCGGGCTTTGGCTTCGCGACGCCGGCGAGCGGCCAGGCGCTGCGGATGCGCAGCTTCGGCCAATCGCGTTCGACAGCGAAGTTCCACAAATTGGCGAGAAAAAGAAAGGCGATGAATCCCGCGCATCCAAAGATCGGCAGCCGCGAGAAAGTGAGCGACTTCAAAATGGCGCGCACGACAGGAACTGACGCGGACGACGACGCCCCAAAATCCGCTTGATCCTTCTCGACGCGTTTATCCATCTCAGCTCGATCGCCCGTCCGCTTCAAAAGCGGAAGTAGATGAACGGCTTGAAGGGATCGGCAAGACCCTTCGCCAATGCCGCAAGAAAAAGAACGGACAGCGCGCTGTTCGACGCCATGGCGTAACGCTGCGCCGCGCTGGCCCAATCGAAGTCCTTGACATAAAGCGACAGCCGCTGCGCGACGCAGATCGCCGCGGCGATCAGCGCCACGACGACATATTCTTCGGGAATGACGATCTCCGCGCCGGATTGCGCCCATGGATTCGCCATCAACGCCAGCAGCGCGCCCGCTTGGTTGAGAGAGGTTGCGCGAAAGAATGTCCAGCCGACGATCACGACGATCATCGTGACGATATTGGCGCACCAATCCGGCAAACGTTGCAGGCTTTTCACCAGAAACAGCCGGTCGAGCACGAGGAACACGCCATTATAAGCTCCCCAGGCGATATAGGTCCAAGCGGCGCCGTGCCAAACGCCGGAGGCGAAAAAGCAGATCCACAGATTGAGATAGGTGCGCGCTTCGCCGCGCCGATTGCCGCCAAGCGGAAAATACAGATATTCGCGAATCCAGCTTGTCAGCGAAATATGCCAGCGGCGCCAGAAATCGGTGATGCTCGTCGCGACATAGGGCATGTTGAAATTTTCAAGAAGCCGGAAACCGAACATGCGCGCGAGCCCGATCGCCATGTCCGAATAGCCGGAGAAATCGAAATAGATCTGGAAGGTGAAGAACAGCACGCCCGCCCAGGCTTGCGTGAAGCCGAGAGAGCCGACGTCGCGCGAAAAAATGAGGTCTGCCCCGCTCGCCAGCGTATCGGCGAAGAGCAGCTTCTTCACGACGCCGAGCATGAAGCGCGAGAAGCCGATGACGAAATCATCGACGTCTGCGTGCGGCATTGCCTCAAATTGCCGCGCAACGTCGTGATATTTGATGATCGGTCCGGCGAGAAGCTTCGGGAAGAAAAAGACGTAGAGGCTATAGAGCAGCGGCCCGCGCGCCGGCGCGGTGACGCCGCGGTAGACATCGACGAGGTAGGTGATCTTTTCGAAGACGATGAAGCTGACGCCGATCGGCAGCGCGATCTGGGGAATATTGATCCCCGGCAGCGTCAACGCCTTCAAAATCGCGTCGAGATTGATCGCAAGAAAGCCGGTATATTTGTAATAGACGAGGATCGCGAGATTGGCGACGACGCCAAGCGCAAGCCAGAGCTTGCGCGATTTTTGCTCCGACGACGCGACGATCATTCGCGCCGCATAAAGATCGAGCGCGACCGACGCGAAGACGAGGAAAATGAAGACCGGCTCGCTCCAGGCATAGAAGATCACGCTGGCCGCAAACAGGATGATCGCCCGCCTCAGGCGGACTTCTCCGAAAAACAGATAGATGAGGTAAACCGCCGGGCCAAACAGGAACAGGAACAGCGGCTCGTAGAAAAGCATGATTGTCCTGCGTTCGTCGGCGCGCCGGCGCGAGCGCTAAGGCCTGCGGCTTCTATCAAAAGCCCGGCAATGGGGCAAGAAAGCGCTCGGCAAACGAGAGTTGCGACTTTGCGTCGTCAAGTCTAACATATCTTTATTGAAATGATTTTCTAAGGAGCAGCACATGCGCCTGATTTTCTTCATGGCAACGCTCATCCTTGGGATTGACCTATCGTTCACATTTGGCGCCAGCGCCCAATCGCGATTTTTCACCTTCGAACGTGGCGTCGATCGGCCCGGGCGCGATTACAAAAATATCGCTTCGCCGGGAGCCGCGCAGTGCAGCTTCTCCTGTCAAGCGGAAAACCAATGCCGTGCATGGACCTATGTTCGCCCAGGCATACAGGGGCCGTCCGGCCGATGCTGGCTGAAAACGACGGTTCCGCAGGCGAACCGCAACGGTTGTTGCACATCCGGCAAAAGAACGTCTGGCGCCGTCCCGATCGATTAGTCTGGCGGACCGAAAATAGACTGGGCGTCACCCGACCGCGACTCGCCATCGGCGCGGCCTTGCGTGCGGGTGGCCTTGCGCCTATCAACCCGTCATGGCCGACGATTTTTCGCCGAAGTCCGACTTCCTGCGGGCGCTCATCGAGCGCGGCTTCGTTCATCAATGCTCCGATTTCGAGGGCCTCGACGAGAAGGCGCGATCGGGGACGCTTGCCGCCTATATCGGTTTCGACTGCACGGCGCCGTCGCTCCATGTCGGGTCGCTGCTGC
>JAXMCY010000067.1:0-8154 GCA_046349135.1 Methylocystis sp.
GCGCGCCTCGCCGCCGACGTCACAATGTTAGCTGCGATCTCCGATTGCTGTTTTACTTCCCTTAACCGGTCCAGCATGTCGTCACCAATCGGAACTGCGGGGCTCTCGGGCGAGCCGCTGTCGCTGGACAGCGCGCCAGTTCCGGTCGCCGCTTCGAGTATCGGCTCGGGGCTGGCGAGGGGCGTCGCAGCGACAGCAGCTATCCCTGGCGGCGGGGCGGCCGCGCCGATCGTCGGCGTCAGCTCCGCGCGTTCATCGTTCAACAGCCGACGCGCGGAATAGATTTCTTGCCTCAGTGCGGCTGTCGCGGCTTCTCGCGAGTGCGCCTTTTTGAAGATCAATTTTCGCTTCGCGCGAAGTTCGCCAAATCGCGTCGGCTCAATCCTCAGCACATTCAGCAAATCCGCCGTAGCGGCGTTCCCGGCTTCGGTCATCGCGCGCACAAACGCCGTCTCGAACGCCGACGCGTCGAGATAGAGCGCCCGCGCTGCGCGCATGACACGATCTTTCGCCACAAGATGCTTGAACCCGCCCGGCGCGCCCGGGACGACCGTTTCGATTTCGCCGCCGTCCGCGCGTGTCACGTCAGGAATGGCGATCCGATGCGCGAAGCCGCGCGCGGCCTCGACCAGTCGCTTGAACCTGGCTTCCTTGAAGAAATGCGCCTTGTCGACGACGGCGCCATATTCGCCGCGCACGAGCAGCACCGCCTTGGTCGCATCGAGGCGGCGCATCGCCTCGCTCGTCATCAGCGGCTCCAACTCCCACCGACCTTGCGTCGTGCGCGTCGCCCTCCCCTGCGATCCGCCGAATCCTGTCCCGACCGACGTGCCCCATCCTTCGCGGCGTACGTAATGCTTTCCGAGTTCTTCCGAGCAATAGCGCGCCGTCGTCTCATCGCCGACGCCGATGAGCAGCTTCACATCCATATTGCCGATGAGCATGTCGCGCGTCGGCTTGCCATAGCGCACGTCGAGCTGCGTCAGGCCTTGAGCGATGACCGCGATCTGGAAGCCATAGCCGGCGACGAGCGGCGCACGATCGACGATTTCCGGCATGCGGCCGAACTGAAAAAATTCATCGAGTATCAGCAGCAGTCGATGCGGCTCATCGAGACCCGGCAGATTGCGCAGCAGAACGTCGTGAACCTGCTGAACCAGCAGCCGCACGACGGCCTCGACCGCCGAAAAATTTCCGACGGGCGTTCCGATCAGGATTGTGAAGGGCCGTCGCCGCAGCTCGGCGATGTCGAAGTCGGACCGGCTTGTCGCGGCGTCGACGAGGCTGTTGTTCCACGGCTCCAGGGCTGTGACGATATGCGACTCGAAGGACTGGCGCTGCTTTTCTTCGCGGCTGATATGCTGGCGGAACTTGTCCTGAACGAAGGCGTTGAGCCCGGGCTCATTGGCCAGAATAGTCGCGATTTCCGCGACAAGCGGTCGGCCGCGGCTAAACATTTTCAGCGCCGCCTTGATCGTGCGCCCCTCGATCGGCGGCTCGCGCGCGTCGAGGACATAGGCCAGGAGACCCGCAAACAGCCCGCGCGCGGTCTCGGCCCAATAGGGATCGCCTGACTGCGGCAGCGGGATCAGGCTATGCGCGATATTGGCGACATCGGTTGCGCGCTCCGGCCAGGGTGACACGAGATCGAGCGGATTCCAGCAATGCGACTGCGCCGACCCGGGGGAGAACATGAAGACGTCCTGCCCCAGCGCCGCGCGGGCGGCGCCGATCTGGTCCCACATCTCCCGTTTGATGTCGAGGCCGATGAGGGAGCCGCGCCATTCGATGGCGTTGGGGAGGACGAAGCCGACGCCCTTTCCCGAGCGTGTCGGGCCGTTGACGTAAATATGACTCGCGCCGCTATAGCGTATGTCCTTGCCATTGAAACGGCCGAGAAAGACGGAATAGCCGGGCCGGCCGTTCAGCAGGCCCGCCTTGAGCAGATCGCGTTCTGTCGCGAGCCGGGCTCCGCCGGACGTAGCTGGCGCGCCCCGCCCAGCGACTCCATTGCCTGCGCCAATCCGAGCGTCACGAGGGCCAGCGCGATCAGCCCGCCGAGGACGGCTTTGATTGCGAGCTGCTGAACCACGGGAGACGCCCATTGCTGATGAAGCCACTTTCGTCGGCAAGAAGATCTCAAGGCCGTGGAACAAGCGGGCGCCACAGCTCCCACGACTTGGTTTGCAGTCCGACGAGCGCCGCGAGGACGCTTCCCAGGCGAAGAAGGCGCAGGCAAGGGCGATCAGTCCGATCATCCCATAGGCGAGACCCCGCATGACTCGCCCTTTCCGTTACGCGCCGCCATAGCCGCGAAAATAGATTTCCGCGACGCCGCGCGTCGGACGGCGGCGGAGCTGGATGACCATCGGCACGACCGAGCGGACATAGTCGATGATTTCCGCCTTGGTCAGTTTCAGATCGGATTGCAGCGTCATCAAAGCGAGCCGCTGAAACGCGCCATAGGCGCTGTCGGCGTGAAGCGTCGTCAGCGAGCCGGGATGACCGGTATTCACCGCCTGCAAGAAGGTCGCAGCTTCCGCGCCGCGGATTTCGCCGAGAAACAGGCGATCGGGCCGAAGGCGAAGGCTCGCTTCCAGCAGCTCCTGCACCGTCACATCGGCGAGCCCCTGCCCGCCTTTCGAAGCGACGAGCGGCAGCCAGTTCGGCTGCGGCGGTTTCAGTTCGCGCGTGTCCTCGATCGAGACGACGCGCTCCGTCTGTGGCACACGTTTGAGCAGCGCGTTGAGGAACGTCGTTTTCCCCGAGGACGTTCCCCCGGAAATAATCATCGTCACGTGATGGACGACCGCGAATTCGATCGCGCGCCGAACGCCGTCCGGCGAATGATCCTTGAGGAGCGCCGCGAGCTCCCGTTCGATTTCCGGGTGTTCGTCGGCTTCAAACGTCCTGGGACCGCGAACCTTGACGCCGTCAAAAGCGCCGCGCGCCTGATAGTCGGCGAGCGTCATATTGGCGATGACCTGCTTGCGGATCGAGAAGGAGCCGCCATGCGGCGTTGCCGGCGCGAGGACCCCCTGAAACCGCTCGCCATGCGGCATCGCGGCCGAGAGCAACGGCGTCGACGAATTGACCGATTGCTGCGTCGAGGCGGCGACATGCGTCGCCAGCCGCGTGATCGCTTCTTCGGTCAGCTCGGGAACGTCGAAGCGCTCCATATGCGGCTTGCCGAGCGCTTCCACCCAGACTTCGCCCGGTCTGTTGGCGCAGATTTCGATGACGTCAATATCTTCTAACCAGCGCTGAATCGGACGCGCAGCCTCGCGGAAATAGACCGGCAGCGTCTCCCAGAGCGGGCGCGTCGCATCGCCCGGCGCCGGCGGCTTTTGTGGGGTGACGAAGTTCATACAACGCCTCTTTCACAGGATCGGGGTAGAGATCGGAGAAATCGAGATCGCGTTTCACAAACACGATCACGGGCGTTCCCTGGTCGATATGGATTGTCGGCGGCACCTTGATGTCGTTGCGCAAGGCTTCCTGCGCCATGCGCGTGACGCTTTGCGCGACCGTTTGCGCGCCGATCTGGCGCGCGTTCAGCAGGATCTGTCCCTGCGACACCGCGTTGAGCGGGATCAGCGTTCCCGATGCGGGATCGAGCACGAATTGCTGGCCCTGATATTGGTTGTAGTTTTGCCCGAGCGCCGACGCGAATTGCGCCGCCCCGCCGGCCAGCGTCAGCAAGGTCGCGCTGCCGAAGCGTTGCAGGAAATGCGTGTCGACCTCGCCCGTCAATTCCCGAACGCCCAAGCGCATCGGTTCCCGGCGATTGCAGCATCAGCGACACGCCGTCGGCACGGCATGCGCGTCCACACGACGAAAACGCGGGTCTGCCCATAGGCGAGACCCGGTTATATTCGCCGGTAAGCATCGTTCCTTTCGGGATCAGAACGCGGCGGCCATCGGAGGAATAGACATCTTCCGTCGTGATTGCCCGCACCATGCCCGTCAGATCCGGATTGGATCGCGGTCTCCAGCGTCGCCCGGATCGTAACCCAGCCTTGCGGGACAAGCGCATCGAGCCGCCTGACCTCTTCCGCGTAGCCTTCGTCACCTGACGCTCGGAATTCGCAAGAAACCGCCGATGCGGATCTTCCTCCTTGTCTTCGGCCGTCAGTTTTGACGGATCGCCATTCGTGAGGCCTTCCTTGTCGCTGACGATCAGCATCGGCGAGCGCAGACGCGCCTGTATTTTCGCTTCCGTTTCCTTGCGCAGCCGTTCCAGTTCGGCGAGGCGCTTCGCTTCGCTATCGTCAGAAAGGTTCCGCCTTCGGCGCAGACGATGGATCATTCACAACGACCGGCGGCGGGATCACGAATTTGTTTTGAGGCGGCGCGGGAGCCGGCGTCGCGTTGAAGCCGAGCCCCGGCTGCAACCTCGCCGTCGCGAATGTTTCTTCGGCGACGTTTTGCGGCAGTTCTGCTTGCGCGCGGACGCATACCAGAACAGGCCGAGGACAAGCACGGCGAGGGCGAAGAAAAGCGCACCCAGGGCCATCCCCGGATTGGACGACTGGCGCGTGATGGTTTCGCCTGCGAGGCGTCCCTCCTCATCGAAATCCGCAGCCATGTCGGTTTCCTCCGTCTATTGCGCCGATGACGCGGCCTGCGCCGGGGCGCCAAAATCCGCGTCCAGAACGGTTGCGGCGCGTGTTCGGATTGATATTGCGGCTGCACATTCGGCTTCCTGCGTGACCGAGGCGCCGGCATGAACTCGGCGCGCAGATTGAACACGCAGGCCGTCTCGTCGCCCTTACGCATGGTGGTGCCCGGCGACCTTTATCGACCGCGATAATCTCGCCTTCGCGGCGGTAATTGACGAGGCGTTTCGCCGCGATCGGGGTTCACACGGCGGGGAGATCGCCGGGACTTCACCGCCAGATCGGAAATAGGTCTTGATCCCGTCGTCAAAGACGAAATCGGGCTTTGCCGTGATCTGGCCTTTGTAGGTGTAATCGAAATTCGTGCCGGGTCGCGACATGAGCGCGCGATAATTGGGCATCGCGGCCTTCGCTTTCGCGAGCGCCAGAAGACGCTGATCCTCTTCGACATCGGGATAGGTAAAGCGGACCTTGAACACCACCGACGCCGATTATCGACGGCCCGCAGGAGAAAATTGTAGATGCGCTTTCGCGTCACGACGTTCATATTGGTGACGGCATGGGTTTCGAGCGGCTTGATGAAGAGAAAGCGCTTCGATTGGTCCGGCACAGCCTGCCATCCGACGGAATCGCCGATCGCGACGGTTTCGATGCGTTCATCGTCACCAAACGCGACCATCGTCGAGACGCCGAGCGCGCCATGCACCACGACAACATTGTCACGCTGAAACGGCACGGTTCGGATACGGGAGTCCTGGATGACTGCCCGCGGCGCCTGTTCGGTGAAAGCCGGCGTGCTTCCGCCCGCACCTATCATCAAAACAATAGCGATTTTTCTCATGGCGCAGGCGCTCCAATCGTCGGCGTGACCTGAGGCGCTTCCGGAGCAACCGGTGCCGCGCCGACGATTGGCGCGACGGTCTCCTGGTCCTTCCGATATTCGATCACCTGGAAGCCGAGCGGATTGTCCCACCGCCATTCGTTCTTCATCGGCTCCGCCGTGTAGCGAAAGCGCACATTCGCGGCCCAGTGTTCCTCAACCCTTTCGCGGTCGCTTGTACGCACCGTCGTAAAGCGCACGGCAGCCGTCGCCGGCGATTTGGGGTTTTCCATCCATCCTTGCGACAGGAAATTCACGCTATGAACGATGACGCGGATCCGACCGCCGATCCCGTAGATCTTCACCGGGTTATGGAGATTGTTCGGCGAGAAGGCTTCCTGCAGATCCTTGCTGGCTTGTCCGGTTGAGAGCAGCGCCGCCAGCTCGAAATTGTCCCGTAAAGCGGGCGGATCATAGGTTTCGCGGGCGCGGATGTAGCGAACGATATTTGCTTGCGTGACTGCTTCACGCTGCGAGATTGGCCCGCCTTCTTCTAAGGGTTTCGCGACCTCGACGAAGCCTGTCGCCTTGTCGACGAGCAACGTCACCACTTCCGTTGATTTGAGCGGGACCAGCGACAGCAGGGTCAGCAGCCCGATCGCAAGACAGACAAGCGCCGTGACCGCGACGACTCGCCAGACATTTCTTGAAATCTCGAGACGCCGGTAAATATCCCGCTCCCAGCGCGCGCCGTCGTGAAAGTAGGACTCGTTCACGAGGGGCTGGTCGACCCCCTTTCCCGCCTCGATTTGCATCTGCCTCAGCCTTCACGATTTCGGGCGCGCGCTTGCGCGACGCGGGCTTCGATCAGCGCGCCCGCCACTTGCTCGGCGCGTGGATCGGCGGAAAAGTCGCGACTGCCCGCCCCGGGCGAAATCGTCGCCGCCCCTTGGGTTATGGTTGCATGTGGGGGCGGGAGCGCGGGCGGCTCCGACCGCGCGCCGCCGCCATTTCGCCAGCCTCGCGCGATACGCCAATACGCATAATCTCTCACGCCGCGCATAGCGGTCCCGGGCAAGGCGTTGTGCAACGCATGTCCGCCGGCGATCGACGCGGCGATCGACAGGGAGAGCGGCAAGATGAACGATCCCACAAGGCACAAAATCAGAAACGGCGCGATGACCGTCAGACCTGAACTCACGTCTGTGATCCCGCTGAGATTGTTGACCGTCGCCGTCATCAGCGTGAGCAGAAAGCCGAGAACGCCATAGACAATCGCGGGAACGATTGCGTATTGGGCGCAGGTCCGCAGCCAGCCGGAAAAGAGAGCCGACGAGAACTCGAATAGCGCCATTGCGATAAAGAGCGGCGCGAGCCCGAGCAGAATGAAGAGCGCAATCTTGCCGACCAAAACGTAGGTGATCGCGAGCGCCACGAAAATCACTGTGAGCAGAACCAGGACAATCGCCATTAGCGAAAGTCCGATTGCGGCTCCCCATCCGCCGGAAGCGGCGATCACCTTTGCCGCTTGCATCGCGGTCGAAAACAAATTCGAGAGCTGGGCCGCGACGGTCGTTTCCGGCGCGCCGCACGACGTGCCTCCCGTTCCCGTGCAAATGGCCGTCGCGATTCCGTTCGCCGTCTTCGTAAACACCTCGACGACGATCTGCGAAAAGTCGCTCCAGTAGAAGCCAACGGCGTAAATCAGGCCGATCCGAAAGATTCGCCACAGAAACGCGCCCGCTGTCAGCGGCGCGCGGCCGTAGACCATTTCATAGCCCCAATATGCGATGTAAGCCGTCAAAGCGACGGTGAAGACGGGAAGCAGCTCGGTCGCGATCGAATCGTAGATCACTTCAATGGCGCTAACCGCGATCGTGTCGACCCTCTGAAAGAGCTGCGTCACCATATCCATGGTGGCGCGGCCTCAGCGATTGACAGGGCGCATCGGCCCGCAATCGTCGGCATAGGCGGCGCCGAACGTCATCCAGCTGTCGCGCGTGCAGGGCGCAATCAAATCCCTGTGCGCGCAGGACGAAAGCGCAACCGTCCCCATCGCCAGGGCGGCGACAAGCGCCGATCTTATCCACCATCGCCGCATTCGCCTGCCCTTTCTCACTGCCCGACCAGAGTCGCCTTTGACGCATCGAACGACATCATGTTCGAGAGTTTCGACTGCGCCGCCAGATCCTGCTGTTGCTGCGCATTGAGCGACGCGTTTGTGAGATTCACGGAGCCGATCAGCTCATTGATCGTCAGCCCCGTCTGCGTCTGTATCTGCGAGTTTTGGTCGACTGAGGCCTTGATGTCGGTGGAGGCGCCGATCTGGCCTTGCGCGCCCTGGAAGGCGGAGGAGCGCGCGGTGGAGGCCGCTTGGCCGCCGGCGACCGCCGCCGTCACGGCCGCGGAGGTGTTGACCGCGCCCGAATAGGCTTGATCGGTCGGAACCGAGGCGGAGGAGCCGCCGGTGAGCGTTTTGACGAGATTGAGCCCGTTGATGATGTCCGACGCCAGTGCACCATAGGAGCCGAGGCCATTCATCGACAGGGCGCCGCCGCCAAGAAGCGAACCCAGCTCCGGCACGCTCGACATTTGAAAGCCGCCGCCAAGACCCATGGACGATAGCGAGCCGGTTGAGCGGTTTCCGGTGACGGCGGCGAGCGTCTGATTCACTGTGTTCAGGATGCGCTCATTCGAACTCATGATCTGCGCCGT
>JAXMCY010000068.1:0-8030 GCA_046349135.1 Methylocystis sp.
GGCCAAGCACGCGCAGACATAGGGTCAGTCCGAAGAGATGCGATGGAATGATGCCGCCGCGTCCTTTGCGAAGCGGCGTCAGACTCATCGCCTCCCGTGCCGAGAACCAGCGGCCTTCTTCAGCCGATGACGGTTCGCCCGCAAGCGTGCACAAAAATAGGAGGCTCAGAATGTCGGCGCGGCGGCTGCGGACGGGATAGATCGACGCTACATGCCGGCAGCTTTCCAGCGCGCCGCCGCCCAATTCGCGGCTCAGCACGCGGCGGATGCCGCCAATCAGATAATCGCCGCATCGATCCACCGAGCCGGTATAGTGCCACATGCCGTTGAAGGGATCGGCGTCATCGACCGCGCGCAGGGTGAGCCAAAAAAACGCTTCGCCGTCGACGAATTTGTGAACGATGACTTCGGGCGAGCAGGACGGACGAAGACGGATCAGCGCGTTGAATATCCGTTCGGGAAAAACGCCGCCACGGGCGTCGCGATAGCGCTGCAGCCATTGTAGCGCAGCCTCGCAATTGGCGAGCGCCTTGTCCTCGTCTTCGGCGGGGAAAGGCTCGCCGCCGGATTTACCGCTGTGGTTGATCATATTCCTCATAGCGGCGCGCGTTTTCGGCGAACCATTCGTAGGTTGCGCGCAATCCCGTAGGAAGATCGGTTTCCGCCGTAAAGCCCAAATCCCGTTTCTGTCTCGTCGTATCGGCCACCCAGCGCGGCGAGTCCCAACGCTGGCGTTCGACGGCGCCCCATTCGAGCGGGAGCGGTCGCCCGTGAATCTCCTCGACGATCTTCGCGACGTCGCGGATCGAGCGCTCGACGCCCGTGCCCAGATTGAAAATCGTCTCGTCGCCTGAAACGCGCCGCTGCATGCAGTGCTCGACCGCGCGCACGACGTCGTCGACGAAGATGAAATCGCGGCTCACCTCGGGAGACGACAGATTCATCGGCCTTCCCGTCAACGCCGACAACATCAGGCGAGGGATCAGCCGGCGGCCTTGCTCCCATGGGCCATATACGGAAAACAGGCGCAAGGTCACGAGCGGCAGCCCTTTGAAACGCGCCGCGTAGGCGCCGTAGAGCGTTTGGGTCAGCTTGGCGATGTCGTGCACCCTGGTAGGGTTGGGCAGCGACGACTCGCTCATCGGCTCGGTCTGATAGCCGTATTCCGACGAACTGCCCGCATTGACGAAAAGCTCGCAATCGGCGCACGCCGAGGCGAGATTGACGAGCGGCTGCACCGTATGCAGCAGAATCTCCCCTTCGTCGGATTCTTGGGGAAGCGCGGCATGCGATGCGAAATGCAGCACGATCTCCGGGCGGGCGCTCGCCGCCGCTCGCCGGGTCGCCTCCGCGTCGACGAGATCGACATGGTGGATGCGCAAATTATTCGCGATCTCGGCGATATGCCAACTTTTCCTGGAATCCAATTCGCACTCGGGCGTTCGCACGATCACATGGACCTCATGTCCAAGCTCGATCATCCTTCGTGTGAGGCTCGCCCCGACGAAGCCCGTTGCGCCCGTGATCAGAATGCGGCGCGGGTCAGACGCCGGCATATTCATGTTCGCGGCAGAACGCCACGTAGCGGGCGAAGCCGTCGTCGAGGAAGGTGCGTGGTTCGTAGCCGAGCATCCGCCGCGCCTTGTTGACGTCGAGCGCACCCCGACGGGTGCGCTTCACAGGGTCGCTGGTCTCGCAATTGATCACCCGCAAGTCGGGAAAATGGACGCGGGCGATGTCGGCGAGCTCCCGCAGGGTGCGCGCCGTGCCGCTCGTGATGTTGAAGGTCTCATTGGCGGCCGCGGGATGCGTCGCGGCGAGATAGAATCCCTCGACCGTGTCCTCCACCCAGGTGAAGTCGAGCAGCTGAGAGCCGCCGTCAAAGAGTCGGATCTCGCGGCCCTGCATGCCGCTCTCGATGAAGCGTTGAACGATGCGCATATTCGTGTCGGTCGGACCATAAACCGAGCATGGCCGCACGATTGCATATTGTAGGCCGAACATTTCGTGATAGGCGCGCACGTAGATCTCGCCGCACAATTTCGATGCGCCGTACACCTCCAGCGGAACGGTCGGATGATCTTCCGCCGCGGGAAAAATGCACGAAATCGCCATAGGTCATCTTGAAGACGCATATACCAAGCGCTGGACGCCGCGGTGACGGGCGGCGTTGAGGACGTTGGTGGTCCCGGTTTGATTGATCTCGATCGCATCTTCGAGATACCGCTGCGGGCAGCGTCGGCGATCGAGATCGCCGCCAGATGGATCACAATATCGGGATTGGCCTCCCGCATGGCGCGCGCGTCAAGGTTCCGGGCGGCAGACCGTAACGCACCGACCAGTTGACTTGAACTGCGCGCCGCCGTTGTTCTCTTCTTCCGCTTGGCGCACACGGCGCAGGCGATATTCCAGACGTCGCGGGTAATCGGCGCGTTCGTGCGGCTGCACGAAGGAACGGAGCGAATCATAGGCGACGACGTCCCAGCCGCGACGGATGAATGTGACCGCGAGCAACGAACCGATGAAACCTGCGCCGCCTGTGATGAAAACCTTCTGCTTCATTCGTGGGCCTTGCTTTCCAGGACTCTTCTGACGACGCCTTCTGGCGTTAATCCGCACTGTTCTCGATAATACGCCTGCGAGCCGGAAACATGGGCGAACCGATCGGGAATGCCAATCCGGTGGACGGCGCAACGCGAGGGCGCGCTTGCGACGGCTTCGATCACCGCGCCGCCAAGACCGCCCAGCACCGAGTGCTCCTCGATGGTGAAAATCGCCCGGCAGCGTTCGCTGAGTTCGCGCACGCAGCGTTCGTCGAGCGGCTTGATCGTATGCATGCTGACGACGCTTGTCCGGATTCCGTGCGCCGACTCGAGAGCGCGCGCAGCCTCCACCGCCGTGGACAGCATATTGCTTGTCGCCACGAGCGCGATTTCGCCGCCGCTCTGGAGAATAATCGCGCGTCCGATCTGAAAATCGTCACGTGTCTCTGGTCCATGAACGTCGGGCTCGCCTCGCTTGGCGAGGCGCATATAGGCAGGCCCGTCATACGCGGACAGGGCGCTGACGGCGCGACGCACTTCCCATGGGTCGCCGGGACAGATCACGCAAAGTCCCGGCAGGGAGCGGCTGACGGCGATGTCCTCCAGCGCGTGATGCGTCGCCCCCATGTCGCCATAGCTATATCCGGCGCCCAATCCGACGATAGTCACGGGCAGATTATGGTAGCAGATGTCGATGCGAAGCTGCTCAAGGGCGCGAAAGATGACGAATGGAATGAACGAATAGACGAAGGGCCGCATGCCTTCGCGCGCGAGGCCGGCGGCGGTTCCCAGCATATTCGCCTCCGCCACGCCGCAATTGATGAAGCGTTCGGGAAACTCAGCCTGGAACGATTCGAAGACGGTGTAGCCGAGATCGCCAGTCAGCAGGATCACGGCCGGATTTTCGCGCGCCTCGCGCGTCAGCTCCTCGACGAAGGCTGTCCTCATGACATCAGCTCGGCGCGCGCTGACTCGACCTCGTCAGCGGTCGGCGTCTGATAATGCCACTTTAATTGGTCCTCCATGAAGCTGACGCCCTTGCCTTTGACCGTATGCGCGATCAGCGCGCTCGGCCGGTCAGGCTCGAAAGGCGCCGCGGCGAGCGCGTCGACAAGCGCGCCCATGTCGTGCCCGTCGACGTTCCTGGTCGCCCAACCGGCGGCCTCCCATTTGGCGTCGAGCGGCGCGAGGCCGAGCACTTCATCGACGCGTCCATAGTTCTGGATCTTGTTGTGATCGACAATGCACACCATCGAAGAAAGCCGGTGATGGGCGGCGAACATGGCGGCCTCCCATGTCGCGCCTTCCTGACAATCGCCTTCCGAGAGGATCGTAAAGACGCGGTAGGGCAGATGTCGGATCCTTCCCGCGAGGGCAAGCCCGTTGCGACGCTGAGGCCATGGCCGGGAAGGCCAGTCGAAAACTCGACCCCGGGAATACCATGAGTAGTGTGGGCGATGAAGGGCGATCCGTCCTTCAGATAGTCCCGGAGTTTTTCCTGCGGGAAATAGCCGTATTCCGCGAGCACGGCGTAAAGCGGCCGCCGCATGTCCCTTGCTGAGAATGATTCTGTCGCGTTTGCGGGGATCGTCCGCGTCCCGCTTGATCACGCCGCCATAAAGCGCGACCAGAATGTCCATGACCGACGGGCAGGAGCCCACGCACATGACAACTGCGGGCGCCGGCGATCATCCGCGTCACTTCGAAGCGCAGGCGATTGGCGACGCGTTGCAACTCAGCGGAATTGGTCGCGCGCTGGCTCATGCAGCTTCCGTCTCGGCGGCGCCGGGCAGCGACGCCGCGGAGCCGAGAAAGAAAACCTTGAAATGCTCGATGACCGAATTGTCGGCTTCGTCGGTGTTTTCGCAGCCGGCGTGAATGGCCCCGACGCGGCTCGCGACAATATCGAGGTTACAGCGGACCGGTTCCTTGCGCTCAGTCTCGCCCGGGCATGAAAGGTGAATGACGCCGGCCTCGTCGAGCGTCCATTGACACGTCCATGTCTTCCCGGGATCGAACATGTAGCGCTCGGTCACCGTGCCGTCGCCATTGAAGCGGACGAGATAGCCTCCGCACAGCTCTCCTAGTTTCAGCATGTAGGAGCCCACGATCTCGTCGCGCGTGAAGGGACGCTTGGTCTTCAGCCATGCGGAATATACGGGGTCGGTTGGACTCTGCGGCTTCCGCCCCGTCTCGATCTCGCACAATCTCAAGAGCCTATCGACGTTCCCCATGTCATCCTCTGTTCTTTTTGCGGAAAGCTATGCGCTGCCGATAAATTCGGCCGCCTTATCGATTGCCGGCCGCGGTTCGCGCGATTTCAGCGTCGTCGCCGACGCGATCGCGGCGGAGAGTTTCTCGAACCGGTCGGGACTGCGCCAGTTGAACCAGTGGGCGTAGCTGTCAAGACCCACAAAGGGCGGCCGGGCATGGTCGCGATCTTGCGGGCATTGGCGATAGTATTCGCGCGGCGACGGACGCCAGCCCAGCAAATCAAAGACCGGCTTCTGGGTCGCGTAGGCGTCGGCCATCATTTCCTTGCACCGCATCGCAGTTTCATCCAGCGCCACATGCCGCACGCCCTCGAAGCGAGCGGGAAAAGCGGCCAGCCTGAGCCCATTCGGGACATCGGCGTCGGGTGCATAGCATGGATATTCGAAGATGGGCGCCTCCCCATCGGCGCGACGACAGCTTTCGGCGACAATGAAGCTCGTCGCGTCGTGGTCCGCGTGGCCGCCCTCAAATGCCGGACCGATCACGACGCCCGGCTTGATGTCGTCGATCAGTCGACGCAGCGCCGAACATGCTTCCTCCAGCGCGCCGATGAGTCCGCCGTCCGGCAGTCGCATGAGATGACGATGCGCGACTCCCGCGATGTCCATGGCGTGGCGCAATTCGTTCTCGCGCGCGCGGTTCATTCCGTCATACCCGCCCGACGTCATCCAGCACGCATGCAGGCATAGGCCGGCGCGCGCGAGCAAGGATAGCGTTCCGCCGACGAACACGTCGTCGTCAGGATGCGGAAAGACGAACAGGATCGGCGCCGCAATCGCGTCTTGCCGCTTCGGCGAATGGGGCGCCGGCCTAAGAAAATCGATCACGTCGCGCCGTCCAGATAGGCAGTGCGATAGAACGCCGAGCCGCAGATCGAAGCGCTCGTTTCGACCTCGTGAATGGGCGCCGTTGGCGCGACGCCAGACAAGAAGCGCTCTCTTATGGCCATCAACGTAGCGACCGCCTCCTCGGCCGAGAGATTCCAGTCGACGATCCAGCTCCAGGGTCGCCCCTCAATGCGCTCGGGAAACGCGCCGAGTCGCGGCGCCAAAACGGGAAGACCGGCCTCCAGTCCTTCGCTCAGGACATAGGAATAGGTTTCCGGAACTTGCGCGGCATACCAAAGAAGATGCGGACGCGCCTCGACAAGCAGGCGCTGGAGGTCGTTCGCGTCATATCCGCCTGTCACAGGCATGCCTGGAGGCGTTTCTCCATCAATGGTTCCGATAACCTCGATGCGAAGGGGAAGCGCTCGTTCGGTGATGATCCGCGCGGCGCCAAGCACGCGCGCCGCGCCTTTGAACGCCGTGACCCAGCCGAGGACCGCGATCCGCAATGGCTCCGATGGAGAGAGCGGCGCGATCGAGACCGTCGGCTGCGCTGCGGCCCGGCGAAGGTGAGGCGCGACCACGAGGCGCGCCTGCGGACTGTAGCGTTCCACGCGCGCCGCGACGTCTCTGGACGGGCATATGACGGCGCGCGCGCCCTCATAGACCCATGCATAGCGGGCGCGATATTCGGCAATGTCCCGCTCGTCTGTAATGCCCCAGTCTTCCAGACAGGAGGCGCACGCCAATTCGCCCGGTTCGCCGCAATAGGCATTGTCGCGCGTCTTCAAGTGAACGCGCGGACAAAAGGTGTGATAGTCGTGGACCGTAAAGTCGAATGAGACGTCGAGCGCGTCGATAAGACGCTGGACGTCGACCGGAACCGTAAAAAGTTGATGGACGTGAACGCGCTTGACGCCCCAGCGACGAAGATCGTTGATCAGATCGGAGAAATCGTCGCGCGGATGGTAAAGTCGATCGTCTTCACCGGGCGCGCTCAGATGACCATCCCGTCTGAGCGGCTATGCAGGACGAGGTGCGTCGCCGCGTCGGCGAGGTGATCGACCAGTTCCTGGACGTGCTGCTCGGTGCCGCCGCCCCAATGATGAGTGATGTGAAGAACGGCGCGCTGCGCATTCAGGGGCGGTTCGACGATAGGCCCGGCCGCTGGCGACACATCCTGCATCAGACGCCTGTTCAACATCGCATCGATTTGACGCAAGCGATCGCGCGTTGATCGTCACGACTTCGCACCGCGCGCCTGCAATGGTCGCATCTTGTTGTCGTCGATGCGATCCGTCAACCTTGCGCCTGATCGACTCCGCCGCTATCGGGCGGTCGCCCCCTCCTGGCCCCTCGATGCGTTCAGGCCTCAACCTGCCTTGGCGTCAGCTCTCCCGTTCCTGGCGAAGCACCCTCCATGGACCGATCCACAGACTGTCGACCCAGCCCTGGCGCAGATGGAAAAGCGCATCCTCGGGCGATCCGACAATCGGCAATCCATGGCGATTGAAGGAGGTGTTCAGGAGCACGCCGACTCCGGTCAAGTCGCGAAAGGCGCATAAAAGCGCGTGAATCAGGGGATTATCCCCAGCCGCCATCACTTGCGGGCGCATGGTGCCGTCGACATGGACCACGGCGGGGATCTTTTCGCGCGCATATTCGTTCGCAGCTACCGCAAAAGTCATGTAGCGGTAATCCGTCGGTCCCGACCAATAGCGAGACGCCTCCTCCTCCATCACGATAGGCGCGAAGGGCACGAAAGGTTCGCGTCCTTTCAATAGACCGTTGATGCGATCTTTGATCGAGGCATGCCGCGGGTCTGCCAGCACCGAACGATTGCCGAGCGCTCGCGGGCCGGCTTCCATGCGGCCCTGGAAAGTCCCAATGACTTCGCCTTCAGCCAGCGCGCGGGCGATGTCGCTCGGACCGCATCTGGTCACGCCGAGGTCCGAAGAGGCGAGCAGAAGGGACTCGACGCTTTCGAGATCGGCATCATTCCCGAAATAGGGAGTCGGCAGCCTGACGAGCGGGGGTCGCACGCCTTCCAGATGCAGAGCCATAAGCGCCGCGCCGGCGGCATTGCCGCTGTCGGCCGCGTCCGGAAAGACGAAAAAGCGATCGGGCCGCAGCGTGTCGACGATGCGCTGATTGGCCTTGACGTTCAGGAATCCGCCGCCCGCCGCCGCCAAGGATCTGCAGCCCGAAATCGTCATCGCGTCCCGCACATAGGCGAGCATGTTCTCCTCGAAATGCGCCTGGGCTTCATAGGCGACATCTTCCGGCCGCATGTATTCGAGGTGGCGCGCATAAGCGACTGACTGCACGACCGAATTCATTGGATTCGGCAGACGGCGGTCGGGATTGGCGCGGTTGTAACAGCGGA
>JAXMCY010000069.1:0-7891 GCA_046349135.1 Methylocystis sp.
TGAGGCGCGTGTGGCCGTGTTTCTCGAAAGTATGACATCGCGAAACTAACCCAGGCCGACGCTGAGAGGGCGGTCAGAACGCTCATCGAATGGGCCGGCGACGACCCCGATCGCGAGGGGCTGATCGATACGCCGGCTCGGGTCGTGCGATCCTATCGAGAATTATTTTCCGGCTATGGGAGCGATCCCCGCGAATACTTGCAACGCACTTTTGCGGAGGTTGGCGGATATGATGAACTGGTGGTGCTCAAGGACATCCGTGTCGTCAGCTTCTGTGAGCATCATATGTTGCCGGTGACTGGTCGCGCCCATGTTGGTTACTTGCCGGCGAATCGTGTCGTGGGGATCTCAAAACTCACGCGCGTCATGCACGGCTTTGCGCGCCGGCTGCCAATCCAGGAGAAACTCACCGCCGAAATCGCGGAAGCGCTACAGGATATTCTTCAACCGCAGGGTGTCGACGTCGTGATCGAAGCCGATTACAATTGCATGACTTTGCGCGGCGTCAATACGACGGGAGCTTGCGTCGGAATATTAGATTTTTGACGCGCGCGAGATCGACTCCCGGCGCTTTCGCACAAATATCTTTTCTCCCTCGCGCTCGACTTCCCAGCAAGAGAGTGGCGCGAAGGCAGGGGCATGCCTCGCCTCGCCGGTAGCAAGGTCGAAGACCGCATGATACCAAAGACAGTGAAGAATGCCGTCCTCTGCGAGAGCGTCGATAAGCGGCGCATGATAATGCGTGCAATGCGCGCCCACAGCGAAAACTTTCTCGCCGGAGAGAACGCGAAGAATGCTTTCCTTGCCCACGCGGCCGGCCAGTTTTCCAGCCTCGGCGAGATCGGCGAAATCGACGCCTCGCAAGAAATCAGGGCTAGTCGAATTTTGCGGTTCCGACATCGTCGTCGCGCCTCCCCTTTAATGGCGGCGAGACCGCGCCTGTTCAGACTTTCCATTGGAAACTATGCGAGCACGCGTTGTTGCACAAGATATCGGCGACATTGGAAAGTCAGATGGGGGGCGCGCCTTCAGAGCCAACTCTTGGACGCGTTAGTGCCCTAAAATAGAACAGCGCGAATCCACCGAAGGCGCCGCACCATGCAACCGCTGACAGCGACAACGTCAGTGAATAATGAGTGCCAAGAACCGGCGCCAGTAGGCGCAACAGGGCGGCGATCGTGATCATGGCGTAAATCGCGATCGTACGTTTGCCCGCGACGAGCGCTCGCCCCGTATGGCCGAGCGAGGCGCGCGTCATCACCGCAAGCGTCATGGTCCCGATGCCCCCGACCGTAAGCGCGTGGAGGGCGGTCGTCGGCGGCAGCAGCGGCGTCAGGCCATTAAGGCCTAGCAGCAACAGGCCAATGGATAGCCAGCCATAGCCGAGATGCAAAACCCACAGGAGCGGCTCGGAAAGGGTCTTTTCGCCCCGCCAACGCGCAAGCCGGGCCGCGAGAGCGCCGCCGGCGGCGAGTTCGAGCCAGGGCGTCGGCGGCGCTTCAGGCGCGAGCACCCATGACAGCAACGCCACGGCCGCGATCATAAGCGCGATTCGGTCCACCGAATCGAAGTGCGCCGGCGTGGGCGAGTTCGGGTCCTGCTTCACCAGCCAGTTGTGCGTGAAACTCGGGACGATCCGTCCGCCGATTAGGCTGACGAGCATCAGTAAGGTCGCGACGCCGAGCCGAATGCCGACTTCGCTCGTCGATCCAAATCCGAGCGCATCGGCATGGGTGAGCGCGTTGCCGACAAGCAGCAGCGCCAGTGCGCCAATCATTAAAAGATTGCGCCAATTGCGTCCCGTGACGATCTCGCGGGCGATGACGCCCAGAAATGCGGCAGGAAAAGTCAGATCGATAATTGCAGAAAGCCCGAGGCCGATGGCGCTGGAGAACAAAACCGCGAGCCTTCCGAAAAGCCACAGCGCGACGAGCACGGCGAGCGGCCCTCCCTGAAGTGGCAGCCGGCCCGTCCAGTTTGGGATTGCCGTCAGCAGGAAGCCGGCGACTACCGCCCCGCCATAACCGAACGCCATTTCATGCGCATGCCAGATAGTCGGCGAGAACGCCGTCGGCGACTCCGCGGCACCTACGATAAAGGCGATGGACAAGGGAACGACGAAACAACCCCAAAGCGCTGCAATCAGAAAAAACGATCTAAATCCGGCAGACAAAAAGGCGGGGCCGGTGAATGGTCGGTATCTTGGAACCGGGTTCAGGGAACGAACGACCTTTGGCGGCGAATTGTGGGTTGGATCTCCGACGTCGATTTTCTATGCTGGAAAGTCGAAAATGTCGATACAAGGACCTTCGTCGCGCCAAGCATCGACGCGCGGGAAAGCGTGAAGGATACCATGGATCAACTTACGATCGCCAGGGCCCTGCATGTGCTCGCCGTCGTCATATGGATTGGCGGCGTCGGCTTCGTGACGACCGTTTTGCTGCCTGCCGTTCGTCTTCTGAAGACGCCCGCGGAACGCGTCGGGTTTTTCGACGCCGTCGAGCGTCGCTTTGCTTGGCAAGCCCGCGCCACGACGTTGCTTGCCGCAGCGACCGGGTTCTTCATGACGTCGCAGCTCGACCTTTGGAGTAGGTTTTTTAGCGCCGCTTATTGGTGGATGCATGCGATGGTCGCGGTCTGGCTCTTGTTTACGATCATGCTATTCGTCACCGAGCCGCTCGTCCTCCACGGCTGGTTTCATCAGCGGGCAAAGTCCGATCCTGAAGGGACTTTCGTTTTGATCGAACGGATGCATCGCATCCTGCTTGTCGTGAGCCTGATCACAATTCTCGGCGCCGTCGCAGGAAGTCATGGGGGATTGCAGCGTTGATCGGTGCGAGGTGCTTCGAGGCTCCGTGAAACTGGTCCAGTTCGCCGCCTTTCGTCATCGGCGTTGACTCAAATTTCGTCGCGCTTGCGCCCACTCTTTTTCTCAATGACAAACGTGTTCCATGGCCTCGCGAATCTGCACCTCTTTGAGCCCAGTTGGGGCAACGCAGCTGATAAGTGAATGACCTTCCGGCCTTCTGAATGGCCCTGCCGAAAACGCAGCGCCATTCAGTGCGATTGCCCGGATTTCGGTCTATCGCAACAATTCAACTATGGCGGCGATCGAAGCGCGCGCCGGCGCTTATCCGACGGTGCGCAAGATTCTCGGAGAATTCCGGTTTCGCAAACTGGCGCTGGACTTCTTTCGCTCCAACCCGCCGACGAGCCCTGTGCTGGCCTGCGATGATAAGCGATTTGTCGCGCATCGCGATCTTCAGACGCCCTCCGCGCGCTTCCCTTATCTGACCGACATCGCCCGCATAGACCGAATGCAAATTGAATCGCATATGGCGAACGAGCCTGGCGAGGCGGTCGGACTCGAAGTCTCACAGATTACCGACGCCGGATGGGGGCAGATAGTCGCAACTCTGCGTCCCGCGACACGCTTTCACTGGTTTGCGACGCCCGCGCCCTTAGCTTGGCTCGCGTTTTGGCAGAATAGAGTCGAGGATGTTGTGTCGCCGCCGCGGGGCGCGAGTGGGATCCTGTTGACGCGTCCGTTTGGCGCTGTCGAAGCGATGGTCATACGTCGTCGCCGACGCGGGCGAGAAGCACAGCCTTCTTGCCGACATGACCGCGGAGCATTGGCCGGTCGCCCAAATCGGCAAGCGTAATGCCCTGGGTCAGATGGGGACCTGTATTCAGCGCCCTGCGATCCCACCTCAAATCCTCGCTTCCGAATAGTTCCATCAAGCAGGCTTATGCGACTGAGGTAAGGAGCTCTCCACCCGCCGCTACTCTTCGCTGGCCAGCCCGTCCGCTTTCCCGCGTTCGAGAACACCGTCACGATACGGTCGCACCGCGCGCCGGCGAAGGCGAAAACGTCGCTTAAGCCCGCGTCCATCTCCTGGGCAAGGCTCTCGCGCAACAGGCTGCGGGCCCGGAAGAAGCGCGTACGCACCGTCGCTTCGGGGATCTCCAGCGCTTCGGCGGTTTCCTCGACGCTCATCTCCTCGATCGCGCGCAGCATGAACACCGTCCGGAAGGCCTCCGGCAGAAGGTCGATGCGCGCCTCCAAGAGCTTGCGCATCTGAACGCGCATCATCGATTGTTCTGGGCTACGCTCAGGCTCATCGCTCAGCGCTGTCCGGGCTTCAGATTCATGAGGCGTCATGGCAGCTTCCAAAGGGATGATCTGCGCACTCTTTCGCCGCAAGCGGGCGAGCGCTTCATTGGTCGTGATCCGCACAAGCCAGGTAGAGAGCTTGCTCTCGGCGCGATAGTTTCCAAGCGCGCGCCACGCCCGCAGATAGGCGTCCTGGACGACATCCTCCGCCTCCGCATCGTTCTGCACGATGCTACGCGCCGTACGGAACAGAAGCTTAGGTCGCCGACGGCCATCGATACGGCTTGGAGTCCGCGCGCCGGCATCGTCTATGATATCCTTCCCGAGGTTAGCGTTTACGGCAGCTACTCAAGATCTTTTGGGCAGAACAACGGCTTTACCGCCGACAGACAACCGTTGGGACCGCAGCGCGGCCTGCAATGGGAAGTCGGTCTGAAGGCCGAGCCTCTGCCGGGCCTCAACGCTACGCTCGCCTTCTTCCAGATCACCAAGTCCGGTGTCCCGACACGGGATTTCGCGTCGTTGGACCCGATCGCGCAGAAGCTTGCCGGCTTGCAACGCAGCCGCGGAATTGAGGTTGACCTACTCGGCCGCATTACCGATCGCATGACCATCGTGGGCAACTACGCGCTCATCGACGCGAAGGTTATCGCCGACAATCCGGTGAATCGTTTAAACCCTTTTGGCTTTTTCGATGCCACGATCTTCGGAGAAGGCGGCGGGCTTCTCGGCAACCACCTCGACAATGTTCCGCGTCATTCGGGCAAAATCTTTCTGAGCTACGCTTTTGGCGACAACGGCCTCGGCTTGCGTGTCGGCGGCGGCGTAACGGCCTCGACGCGTGCATGGGGCGATATCCAAAACACTTTCCTTTTGCCCGGCTGGGCGCGTCTCGACGCCTTCGCGAGCTACGCGACGCTGGTCGAAGGCTATAAGGTGACGGCGCAGCTCAATCTCAAGAACATCAATAACGCCCAGTATTTCACCGGCGTGGACGATTTCTTCAACTACAATGTTCCACCGCTGAATGCGATTCCCGCTAGTGTCCTGTCTCTTAAATATCGACTATTATTGGTTTGCAATTGATTTGCATGATGGAGGGCTGCGATGGCGCGGCCGATCAAGCGGCTTGAGACGGAGCCAGCGGTAGCGGAAGAGTTGCGACGTCGGTCGCGTTCGAGAACCTGCTTGGTGCGTGAGCGCGAACGGGCTGAGATCATTCTTTTGAGGGTCGAAGGCATTGGCGTCGCCGAAATAGCGGCGCGATTGAAGACGACGGCGAAGCGCGTCTCGACCTGGTCGAAACGTTTCGAGACGCGCGGGCTTGCCGGCCTCGAAGAAGCGGCGGGACGTGGCCGCAAGCCTTCGTTGCCCGTGAAAAAGATCGAAAGCGTCGTGGCCGAGGTCACCCGTCCGCCGAAAGGCAGAAGCCGTTGGAGTGTGCGCAGCATGGCCCGCCACGCCGGCGTCTCGCCGAGCAGCGTGCAACGCATCTGGACGAAGAACGACTTGAAGCCGCATGTCGTCGAGACGTTCAAGCTGTCGAACGATCCAAGGTTTGAAGAGAAGTTTTGGGACGTGATCGGACTCTATCTCGATCCGCCCGAGCGGGCGCTGGTGTTGTGCTGCGACGAGAAGAGCCAATGCCAAGCGCTGGAACGCTCGCAACCCGGCCTGCCGCTTGGCCCGCGGCATCCGCGCACGATGACGCACGACTACAAGCGTCATGGAACGACGACGCTATTCGCGGCGCTCGATTATCTTGAAGGAAAGCTGATCGCCCGCACCGAAGCGCGCCACACGCATGTCGAATGGTTGCGCTTCTTGAAGCAGATCGAGCGGGAGACGCCGAAGGGCCTTGACATCCACCTCATCGCCGACAATTACGCCACCCACAAGCATCCGAGGGTGAAGGCGTGGCTTGCGAAGCGCCCGCGCTTCAAGATGCATTTCACCCCAACATCGTCCTCGTGGCTCAATTTGGTCGAGCGGTTCTTTCGCGATCTCACCGAGGACGTGATCCGCTCGGGCAGCTTCGCCTCGGTTCAAGAACTGGTCGACGACATCAATGCTTATCTCGACGAGCGCAACGCCAATCCGCGTCCCTATAAATGGAAGGCGAAAGGCGAGGCTATCCTTGAAAAAATCCATCGGGCCCGCGCGGCGCTCGACAAGCCGACGCCGCTTGAGTTTTTGGGCGCCAATTGAGAGTCAGGACACTAGCCCTTTCACTGCGACAGGACAGATCCGAGTGGAGTTCTAGCGATGTCGCGCGCGCTTTTCGTCTGGTTGCATCGCTGGGCGGGGCTAGCGATGGCGGGCTTTCTCATCCTTGTCGGGTTGACGGGGAGCCTGCTCGCCTTCTGGGGCGAGTTGAACCACTGGCTTACGCCGGAACTTTATCCCGGCCCGCGCGCCGGGATAGAGCTCGGCGCGGCGACGCTGGCGCGCCGAGCAGAGTCCCTCGTTCCGCAGGCGCGCACGACGACCGTCTATCTCGGTCATCCCGGCTCTGTCTCGATCGGAATGGAGGCGCATGACGGCGCGGCGCCTCTCGATTTCGAGTTCATCCATCTCGATCCGGTCGACGGCCATGAACTCGGGCGCGTCACCTGGCACGGATTGCCCAGACGCAAGAATGACATCATGCCGTTCGTCTATGGCCTGCACATGTATCTCGCGATGAGCAGGATCGGCGATTGGATTCTCGGCGCGGTGGCGCTTGTCTGGACGCTCGATTGTTTCGTCGGCTTCTACCTGACGCTGCCGGCGGGCGGCGAGCGCTCGCGCAAAGGCTTCTTTGCGCGCTGGAGGCCGTCGTGGCTCGTGAAGCTCGGGAGCTCCTTCTACCGAGTCAATTTCGATCTGCATCGCGCGAGCGGCTTGTGGCTTTGGGCGATGCTTCTCGTCTACGCTTGGTCGAGCGTGTTTTTCACGTTGCCCAATTTTTACACGCGTGCGACGCAGCTCGTTCTAGATTTCGAGACTCCCGTCTGGGCGCAGGAGGGAACGCCGCAGAACGATACGCGTGCGCCGATGGAATGGGAGGCGGGGCAAGCGACGGGAGAGCGGCTGATGGCGGAGCAGGCGCGCCAGCATGGCTTTACGATTGAACGCCCGCTGGCGCTCTACAATCTGCGCGACAAGGGCCTTTACGAATACCGCGTGCGCTCGTCGCGCGACATCGGCGACAAGGCGGGTTCGACTTCGATCCTGTTCGATTCACGCTCGGGCGAACTGAAGACCCTCAGCCTGCCGACGGGGCATCGCAGCGGAACGACGCTGACCGCCTGGCTCGTCGAATTGCACATGGCCAATCTGTTTGGCCTTCCCTACCGCATTTTCGTCTGCGCGATGGGGCTCGTGATCGCGATGCTTGCTGTGACGGGGGTCTACATCTGGTGGAAGAAGCGTACGGCGCGGCTGGCGCATGCGCGGCGGGCGGCTGCCCGGCCTGCGCCAGCGGAGTGAAGGTTGGCGCGATTTTGATGCGGACGGGTTGTTGATTTTGATGGAGCGACGAATGGATTTCGATCAGGTCAAACGCGGTCATTTCATCCATCATCTGCGCCGCGCGCTGCCGCTTTCGGCGCATCCGCGGCCGCCGCTCCTCGCCTTTCTGCGCGAACGCGGCATCGTCACGCGCGGCGCGCCGCGACTTATCGTCCTCGACGTGTTCAACGCCGGCTACGCGGGCGGCGTCATGTGCCGCTTCGCCATCGCCGAGGATAGCGAGGCCTCAAGCTTCATCGCGCCGCTGGCGCAAGTCGCGCTCGG
>JAXMCY010000070.1:0-7685 GCA_046349135.1 Methylocystis sp.
CGCCAGTCTCCTCCTTGCCGCGCCGCTCGACCGCGCGTCGCACGCTCTCTTTGCCATCGTCTTCCCGCACGTCTTCGGCGAGCGCCTGGACGGCGCCGACGCATGCAAAAAGCAACGCGACGAGCGCCGTCGTCCTCATGCCGCGCCGGGCGGCGGCTGCCGCCGCCGCGCGACTCGCAAACGAGCGGGATGTCTGCGCTCAAGCGCGACCTGCGCGAGCGGCGCGATGAAGCTCGCGGCTTCGCCGTCCTCGGCGATGGCGAAGCGGCACATCATTCCGCTCGCCGTGCCCGCGTCGAACACGTCGAGGATGACAAGCCGCGGCGCGCCGCGCGTGACGACCCCACGTTCGCGCAGAAAGGCGATAAGCGCCTTCTTAGGATGCGCGGGCAGCGGCAGCGCGCGGCGCAGATGATGAACGAAATGAGTGCTTTTGACCCGATCGAAATCCATTTGTCGCTCCATCAATTTCAACAACACATCCACATCAAATCACGCAGGCGTTCGTTCCGCCGGCGCAACGCGCGGCGCCGTCTGCCGCGCATGTGCCAGCCGCGCCAAACGTTTCTTCCACCAGATGTAAACGCCGGTCACGGAAAGCATCGCGACGACAAGGCCGAAAACGCTTACAAAAATCTTGTAAGGGAGGCCGAAAACGTCGGCCATATGCAATCGGGATAGCCAGGTAGTTATGGTGTTTCCTACTCGATCGCCGGTCGGCACGCTGAGACTGACAAAAGCTCCGCTAGAAGCGTCAAAAGCAAGCGAGGTGGCGCCATATTTGTCGGCGATATCGCGGTCGCTTTGGACGTCGTAATTGAAGAGTCCGCGTTCTCGCATAAGCGACAGTCCAAGCGGTCGGATGACCGAGAAGCGGTGAATGTGCGCCTGTTGCGCCATGAGCGTTTCGGCGGTCGCATTCGCTTCCTGCCAACCCATCGGCGCGCGATCGGACCTAGTCTGCGGGGATGCGGGCTGCGCCCATTGCGGCGGCTGGAAATCGGCGATGGCGCTCATCACCGTCGTGTAAACGCTCGGGAGATTCCAGTAGACGCTCGACCAGGCATAGACGAGGAGCATCGCCCACAGCCATAAGCTTGCTGCACGATGCAGATCGAAATTGACGCGATAGAAGGAGCTCTTGAGCTTCACCAGCCACGAAGGCTTCCAGCGCGCGAAGAAGCCTTTGCGCGAGCGTTCGCCCGCCGGCAGCGTGAGATAAAAGCCGACGAAACAGTCGAGCGTCCAGACGAGCGCAACGAAGCCTAGAATCCAGACGCCCAATTCTCCGAGCGCCAGTGAGTAATGCAGCGTGTAAATGAAAGGCATCACCATAGCGCGCGACGTGGGAAGCCCGCCCCAATTGACCCGGCCCAATTCTTGACCGGTGACGACGTCAAGATAAATTCTGCTGAAATCGAGGCCCTTCGCTCCGGAAGCGGCCTCCATTTCAATCATCGCGGTGCCGGTGTAACCAATGAATATGGTGGTCGTGCGCGCGGTTGGCGCGAGTTCTTCGGCGCGCTGCGCCAGAACGCCCAACGACATCTCCTTGCCCGGATGAGAACCGGGAAAAAGCTCCGGCGCAAGCCAAGGCCAGTTCCGGGTAGAACGCCAGAGACTGCCGGTGACGCCGACGATGATCAGGAAACCTGCGGCATCGCCAGCCCGGCCTGATGCGGCAAAACCCAGAACCGGCGCGCCATTGCTGAACTCCACTCTCGGCGTGCCGATCGCGACGAACGGCAGCGCGCAGGAACGTTCATCCGGGGCGCCCAGTTATTGAAGAAAATGTCGTTGCCAGTGTAGTATCGCGTATTAGTGATGTTATCGAGATTGAGTTGCACGGTGAGTTTATGACCCTCAAGCAGGTGTGGTGTAGCTCGCAAATGCGTCGGGAACGCACCCAGCTGGGCAATAGGAAAGTGTTCTGGATATCGCCCCAGGCGCGCGTCGCCCCGGAAGGCCTCCGCCCTAGCCGAAATCAAGGCCGTTTTCGCCGAAATCATAGGTGGCGAACAGCTTCCCGGAATGGCGGGGAACATTGTCGAGGTGATTGTAGAGAAGGCCGCTGCCGAATGGGTCGAGTGGATCTTTCGGATTATCCGCGATCACCTTCGCGTCGGTGTAGGCATAATTCGCGATGACGCTCAGCCGGTCCGTCACTCTGCCGAGAACGTCGAGCTCGGCGCCGCGGCTTCTCTGCAAGCCAGCGACTCGCCGGTCGGCGGGATCGGGCGTGGCGAAATCGAGCGTCGTCACGTTGGACTTAGTGATTTGGTAGAAGGCGATCGCGACAGAGAGATCGGTCAGCAACTGAGCCTTGACGCCCACCTCCCATTGCATGCCTCTTTGCGCGGGGAATGGATCGCCATAGGCTGAACGCCCGTTGTTCGCTCCAAACGAGCGGGAGTAGCTGGCGTGAACGCTCACCTCGGGGGTCACATCGTAAGTCACGCCGACCCTCGGGCTCCATCCCTTGTCGACAAAGGTTGGCGCTCTCAGCCTCGCCGCGATGGCGGCGAGCTTCGTCGAATCATAAAGCGGCATTCCGTTTTCGTCATAGCTTTCGAAACTGTCGCCATTGGTCACGTCGGCGATGTCGTAACGCACGCCCGCGAGGATATGCGCGCGATCGTCGAGAAAGGTGACGAAATCTTGAACATACATGCCCTTCTGACGCGCCAGGAATGACGAATGTCCGTTGAACCCGCTGCCGAGGAAGCCTTCCTGAAAACCCGCTGGAGGAACGGTTCCATAAATTGGAAAAAAGATGTTGATCGGATAGTTTCCTGCCCCAATAGAATAGTAGTAGTCATAGTATCTGTGTAGATAGTCGAGGCCGAATAGAAATTCATGTTTGGCGCCGAAGGTGGTGAACTTGCCTTCGAGATTGATATTCGTTGAATACGTATCGCCCAACAAATTTTGTGAAGTGGTGCTGCGATTCAGCGTCATGAGATCGGGCTGCAGCGAGATGGGCACGATTTGCCGGGCATTGAACCAGGTGCTGCCGTATAGGAATCGATTGACGACCCGCCAGTCCTCATCGAGGTTTTGCCGAAGATAATAGCTGCCGATAAACTGCGCGGTGCGGTCTCTTGGGTCGCTCGGCTCGTTAAAGGTGCGTCGGATCGGAATTGGCGCAGGCGCCGCGCCGACGACCGGGACGCCGGAAAATTCATGCACCGTATTGCCAAGATATTGCAGATCGGCGGTGAACTCCGTCCATGAGGACGGCTGGTAAGTTACGACCGGCGCAACCAGAATGCGGCTGCCGTTCGCAAACGGCAGAAACGTATCGCTATCCTGGTAGGCGCCGCTCAGCCGCCAAGCCACGCCCTGCGCCTGCTTCACCGGCGCCGAGAAATCCCATTGCGTCCGATAGTGATTGAACGAACCTATTTGCTGGTCGACGACATAGCGTTCCTCGAAGAGCGGCTGCTTGGTCACGAGGTTGATGACGCCGCCGGGCTCGGCGCGTCCGTAAAGGACGGAGGCCGGCCCTTTCAGGACCTCCACTCGTTCGATGTTGGCCATGTCGTTCATGCCGGCATAGCTGTCGCCGGGCAACGCGAGGCTGTTTCGATAGACGTCGAAACTGGTAAAGCCGCGAATCTTATACACATAGCCGCCGCGGTTATTGCTGTTTGACCGCACGCTGGAGACGTTCTCCAAAGCTTCCTGCAAGCGTGTGACCGCCTGGTCGCGAATGACCTGCTTTGGAACGACAACGATGGACGCAGGCGTCTCCTTGAGCGGAATGTTCATCTTCATCGCTGTCGTGGCGCTGCGCACGACATAGCCTTCGGCCGGCGTTTTCGGTTCAGTTGAGGCCCCTGTCGGGTCTCCCGTCGACTCAGACGCGCTTGGGTCTGCCGGAGCTGGACTCGAGGGTCCCACAGCGGGCCGCCTCGGATGCGATCCGCCCACGTCGATGGTGGGTAGCGACTGCTGTGCGAGGGCGGTCGCGGAGCAAAGCGACAATGTGAGGGCGCCGGCGGAAGCGCCGCGCATGACCAATGAGCGAAACATTTGGAATTCTCCGGCGCGGCGTCTTGGCGCGCGAGCGAGGGGAAGCGGGCAAACCGGGGAATAGACTCCCTGGGGCTACATCGGCGTATTCAGGCAACGCTCGGCGGCGCCTGCGACGACCACGAGCTTGCCCAGCCGGTCGGCGGCCTTGCCAGAGAGTGCGCGATAATCAGCGCAAATGAACGCCGCGACGCCTCGGGCGCCTTCACTTCTGTCACAATTGTCCGGCCTGAAGCCGGTGGCGCGTTTAGAAGGCGCTCCCCGCAAAGGGTGCAGCACTGCTTCTTTAGGACTTGCACAGGGGTAGGCGCTTCATGGCCTGCCTCGACACTGCATGTCGCGCTTAGCAACGCTGTGATAATAGTGCCTTTATCCGATAGATTTCCTGCCCCGAATTTCAGGCCCGCTGAAACCAGCCCGTGGAATACGAAGAGAATTACGAGGTTGAAGGCGAGCGCGCGTGCGAACAGCGCGGGGCGACCCTCTCCTCTCTCTCTTCGACCTGTCATGGTCTTAACATCTCGCCCGATTTTGCTCAGCGGCGACTACCGCCAGAATTCGGCGATCCGCCAATAGCGTTGGCGATGCCTATCGAAACGAAGAAATAGCTGCGACGAGTCTCGCGAAAGTTACGTGGGGACGCGGGAAGTAAGAATCTGCCGGGTGTGGCGAAGGCGCCACAGTCATGTCCTACCGGAGCGGAGCGACGCAATCTTGCAAAGGCTCGATGCATCGGTTCATAACCGTGATCGGGATCAATGGGAGCGGCGCCCATGCGAATTCTACTCCTGGAAGACAACAGAGAGCTAGCTGGTCGCCTCGCTAGGCGGATCAGGAGCGCGGGCTTCATCGTCGACCATATGGAGACGATCGAGAGCGCCGCTCTTGCTCTTGCTGATTGCGCCTATGCCGTCGCCCTGCTGGATAGGCGTCTTCCTGATGGGGATGGCCTGCAGTTCATCCCCCGCATCCGCGAAAAGCAGCCGGGCATTCGCATCCTGATGCTTACAGCGCTCGACGCGGTCGACGATCGAATCGAAGGTCTTGACGCTGGGGCCGACGATTACCTGACCAAGCCGTTCAACCTTGATGAGATGATGGCGCGCATTCGAGCCAGTCTTAGGCGCCCTGGAGGCGAGGGCGCTCCTCCCGTGACCCTTGGCAGACTATCGTTCGATTTCGACGCGCGCATCGTCGCTGTTTCTGGGCAACCGGTCGTGTTTTTGCGCAGGGAGCTCAGACTGTTGGAAGCGCTCCTGCGACGTGCGGGCCGGATCGTGTCGAGAGAAGCGCTTGTTGACGCCGTCTACGGCTTTGAGGATGACGTGCAGCCACATGCGTTGACGACGCTTGCCTCGCGTCTACGCGCACGATTGCAGGAACTTGACGCTGGCGTCGAGCTGCATGCCTTACGAGGCGTCGGCTACATGATCGCTAGGGACAAGCCTAAGGCAGGATCGTGACATCTGATCCTTCTCTTGCGCGTCGCGTCGTCGGCTATCTCTTCGCGGCGCAACTCGTTGCTTTCTTGGTTGGCGCCGGGCTCACGATGGCTCTGGAGCTTGCGAAGGTGGCCTATTTCAGAACCTCGCTCGACGAATTCGCCACCTATCGCGTTAGCAATCTTGTCATCAGTTCACTGGCGAAAGGAGAAGATGGAACCATCCGCATCACCCCAGTCCCTGAGCTCGCCGCCGAACTTGAACGCGCCCCGCAACTGAAATTTGCCGTCTTCGACGAAGCGCGTAAGCCGCTCGTTGGATCATCGCCGGAGCTCGTTTCGACCTTGATCAAGGCGGGCGTCATCCAGATCACCGCCGCCCATTTGCATTTTAATCTTCCAGAGGACCATGAGACGAATCCGCTCGGGTACATGGAACGGCGATGGACGCCTTTCGGCTGGTTTCACATCGCCATCTACCGTCAAAAATTTAGATGGGACGACGTCTTCGGCTATTTGCTTGACGCGCTGCAGTGGATGGCTGTGTATCTTGCGATGATCATTCTACTATCAGCTTTCGCAGCATGGTTTGCCGTCCGGCAGGGATTAACGCCGCTTCGCGACGCCGCACGTCAGGTAGAAAGCATCGACCTTGATTCGCTGGATCGAACCGTTGACGCGAAGGGCGTTCCCGCAGAAGTCAGGCCTTTCGTCACCGCCATTAACGCCGGGCTTGCGCGAGTGAATGCAAGCGCCGCGCGCATGCGGCGCTATACGGCGAACGCCGCGCACGAATTGCGGACGCCGCTTGCGATCTTACGCGCGCGTCTTGAAGACGCTGAAGAGCCGACTTTCAAGAGCGATCTGCTGCGCGACGCTAGCCATCTTCAAGCCATCGTAGAGCAAATGCTCATTGCCGCGCGGTTGAATGAGCGTCAGGCTTCGCTCGAACAGCAGGTGGATCTCGCGTCGGCGATTCGGAAGATTGTCGTCGACTATTCGCCCCTGGTGATCGAATGCGAACGGCACATCGAATTTGACGCGCCGGAGGATCCCGTCGCCGTGCGGGGTAACGCGCGGGCGATTGAATGCGTGGTCGCAAACCTGATCGACAATGCATTGCGCGTCGAGCCGGTCGGCGGAACAGTCATCGTGAGAGTAACAGCGGATGCAGTGGTTACGGTGACCGATCACGGAGAGGGCGTCGATCCTGAGGACCGCGAATTGATCTTTGAGCCTTTCTGGCGCAAGAACGAGGTCACTCCGGGCACGGGACTAGGTCTCGCGATATCGAAGGAATTGATGGACAAACACGATGGCCGCATCTGGGTCGAAGACACGCCCGGGGGCGGCGCGACATTCAAATTATGGTTTCCCACCGCGGCGTCGGAGACTCATGCCGAACTGAACGGCGGACATTCCTCTTCAAGCGCGAACGCGCTATCGTAAGCGGCGATTTCCTTCTCTGCTTTTACCTAGTCGACGGTGTTTCGGTCGCGATGGCGTCGAGCCTATCGCCGGATAAACTATCCTCAACGGCTGACTGAGAGCGAACGGGCCGAGATCGCAGTGAGACAACACGGCTTGCAAACACTGCCTCCTTAATCGCCGATATGACCAAACCGCGCTGGCCATCCGGCCGGCCGGATGAAACCACAGAAATGATCGACTCGAAGCGCGCTTTTCTTTTTCTCGATTATTGATGAGCGGGATTGTTTATGGCGCGTCGATCATGACGAGAGGATTCTCCGCATTGATCATCACGCCTCAGCGAATTCGCGCCTCAGCGCCTGCCCCGGCATTGCGAGCATCCATAGCTTTCACGCCGAGTTGAAAGCCTGCCGCCACTGAGTTCGGCCGTAGACCTTCCCTCGAACCGCTCGACCATCATGCATCAACCTCCCTCGGCGCGCGTGTTGCTGGCGCGCGACGCCGAATTGGTTCCGGCTTCCGTCTCGAACGCATGCCTGCCTTTTCGCTTCCATATCGTGAGCGTTCGTTCGCGATCTTCGCCGCCCAGTTTCTCGGCGACGGCGAGGAAGGCACCGTAGAGCGCGGCGCTATCGTCGTCGGCGAGTTCGACGAGCCCGGCCTTCATGACAAGGCCGCCCAATTCGATGAGATGGTGAGTTCGCGCGCGCCGTTTGAGCGCCCATTCGCGCATGTCTGTTCGCGTCTTCTTCGCTTCAAGCCGACGCCGCGCCGCCGT
>JAXMCY010000071.1:0-7567 GCA_046349135.1 Methylocystis sp.
GGTCGCGTCTGCGACGCGCGCTGGTGAGAATTGGACTGTTGATGTCCCGCGTAAAGTCGGCGCGTCGGAGCTCTTTCTGGACGAACTGTTTGAGAAAAAATCTCGCGGCAGTCGCGTTCTAGCCGGCTTCGACTTTCCGATAGGCGTTCCTCTCGCATACGGAAGTAAGACCTGTTTCGGCAGCTTCCAGAAAGCTATTTTGGCGTTCGGCAACGCGCCAGGATGGGAGGATTTCTTTGCCGTCGCAGAATCCGCCGCCGAAGTCACGCTCAAACGACCTTTCTTTCCTCATAGGTCGTTTAGGGGCGTGAGGCGAGACTCGCTCGTAGCTGGACTAGGCGTAGAGTCGTTCAGCGACCTCATTCGGAAATGCGAAAAAGGCGGAAATGGCAGACGAGCGGCCTGCGCACTTTTTTGGACTTTGGGAGCAAATCAGGTCGGTAAGGGCGCTCTCACAGGCTGGCAGGAAATTGTTCGACCTGCACTGAAAGGCGGAGCTCTTCTCTGGCCCTTTGCCGGCCAGCTTGAGGACCTAGCATCGCGCCCCTGCCTGGCCATCGCTGAGACCTATCCGGCGGATGCATACGCATGTCTTGGCGCAAGCTTCCGGCATGGAGAAAGCAAGCGAAGGCAGGAGGACAGACAAAAGAAAGCAGAGGCAATCCTACGCTGGGCTTGGGAGCGTAACGTTTGTCTCGACGCTGCAAAAAACGTAGTGCGAAGAGGGTTCGACGAAAGCGAGGGTGGGGAAGACGCTTTCGATGCTCTTGTCGGCCTCCTCGCGATGATCAGCGTGGTAACGAAAGACCTTGCAGAGGCGAGCGTGGTATTGCCGCCTTCAAGCGCTGGTTGGGAAGGCTGGATCCTGGGCCGGTAGATTTCGCGCCCTCTATCTTTCGTCCCGCACCAGGCTTAGCCTGAGCTGGGGCGAAAAGGGGGGCGGCATGAAACTCAGACTTCTTGGAATTATCTCGACCACAATGGTCCTTTCGATGGTTTCTCTTTCTGGGAGCGCCTTAGCTTTCTGCGGCGTGTTGCAGGCTTCGGCCAGCGGCTATTCCAGAGAGGAGGCGCTCTCAAAGGCCAACAACAAGGGACTTGTCGAGGTTCGAAGGCTTGAGGCGAATTATGGACGCAGCGCCGTTCATTATCAGCCCGCCGTGTCTACCTGCCGGGAAGGCGGGAGGGTGAGTTGCTCCATTTCCCAAAAATTCTGCGTGGACGGTGGCCAGCCACAGCGTCCGGCGCGCGGCGAGGAAGGCCATTCGATGCACGGTTGCCCGCCCGGCACGCGGCAGGTTCCGGAAACGGATAATTGCGTCCCGGTGCGCAAACGCTCCGGCGAATTTGAAAGCCAGCCGTGGAAAAAGCCGGGCTGCCGGACTTGGAAGCAGAGCTGCGACAGGGGCGACGCCCGGGCCTGCGCGAGATATGAGTCGACCTGCCAGGTCAATTGAGGCGAGACCGTCCCGAGGCGCCTGCCCGGCAGGCGTCTCGGCGCGATTGGGCGATCAATAAGGACGCGCCGGCGCGCATTCCGCGGTCGTACATCGCGGCGTGTAGGCGTAGGGGATCATGGCGGCGACAAACAGCAGGCCGCCCATAATAATGATCGCCATTTTGTAGTTCATAATGGTTCGTCTCCGACAGCATTCGCCCCTTTGGCTTGACGCGACAAATTCCACGACGCGCGACGCGCGTCTGTGACTTTGTCCTCATTGCGGCATGGGAGAGCGATCGATAACCATAGCATTTTCCGCCGAAGTGGATGCCGGTTCGGCGTAGAAAATGCGTCAATTCAAGAAACTAGCGCGCTTTCATGAATCCATGATTCATGAAAGCGCGCTAAACCGTCTTTGCTTTGAACCGGCATAGATCGGCGATGATGCAGCGCGGACATTCGGGCTTGCGCGCCTTGCACACATAGCGTCCGTGCAGAATGAGCCAATGATGCGCGTGCAGCAGATATTTCTGCGGCACGACCTTTTCGAGTCCGGCTTCGACCTCTTCCGGCGTCTTGCCTGTCGCCAGCGGCAGCCGGTTGGAGACGCGAAAAATATGCGTATCCACCGCGATCACCGGCTCATGGAAGGCGACGTTGAGCACGACATTCGCGGTCTTGCGGCCGACGCCGGGGAGCGCCGTCAGCTCCTCGCGCGTGCGCGGAACTTCGCCGCTGTGGCGTTCGACGAGCAATCGCGACAGCGCGACGACATTTTTGGCCTTGGCGCGAAAAAGGCCGATTGTCTTGATGAGGTCGCGCACGCGCTCTTCGCCGAGCGCCGCCATCTTGGCGGGCGTATCGGCGAGCGCGAACAGCGCCGGCGTCGCCTTGTTGACGCCGGCGTCGGTCGCTTGGGCCGACAGCACGACGGCGACGAGAAGGGTGAAGGGGTTTTTGTAGTTGAGTTCGCTCTTCGGCGCAGGGTTAGCGGCTGACAGGCGCGCGAAGATCTCCTCGATGCGGGCGGCTTCGGCGGGCGCCGGCCGCCGGCGCGGTTGCGCTCTCTTGGGGACGCGCGCGTTTGAAGTGTTTGTTTCCGCCATTGACGCGTTATAACTTCTAGAATCTGGAGGAGAAAGCGGCGGCAGAAGAAATGTCCGACCCCTTGGAGCGAAAAATTTACGAAGCGCGGCTGACGCCGCACCGGTCAATGACGCCGCATGCCTTTTACGCTTTCATCCTGATATTCTGTTTTGGCCAGGCGTTGTTCGCGCTGCCCTTTTTCATCATGGGCGCCTGGCCGGTCGCTGGCTTCATGGGACTTGACGCACTGGGGCTTTATCTCGCCTTTCGTGGGAGCTTCCGCGCCGCGCGCGGCCACGAGACGCTAGACCTCACGCCGCTCGAACTCGTTTTCGCGCAAATCGGCGCACGCGGCCAGCGCAGGGAGTGGCGGTTCAATCCCTCCTGGGTGCGGCTCGAGCAGACAGTGCACGAAGAATTCGGCACCGAACGGGTCGAATTGGTCTCGCGAGGCGAAAGCGTCGAGATCGGCGCCTTTCTTGGTCCGGATCAAAAGGCGGAACTGGCGCGCAATCTCAATCGCGCGCTTATCGATGCGCGGATGGGCGCTCGTTTCAGCTAAGATCCGCCGACGGTAATACAGAATCCACGAAGGGAGCGACGCGCTTTCGCGGCGATAAGCGGTTACGCGCGAACCGCAGCGAGTTCAACGCCTGGAGCGCTTCCCGATCACATGGAAATCACGTGATCGATAGGGAATCGCTCAAAATCAAAACAGCGGAGCAGGTTTTCACTGAAAAGTATGTCAACCTTTTTGAACCTAGCGTCGCTGGCTGAGCATAATGTCGGCTTCGCGCATCAGCCGCGCCTCATGTCGCTTGTAGTAGCGCCAAAGGATGAACAGTCCGAGAGCGAGGCCGCATGCGAGCGCCGCCGCAATCGGGCCTTTGATTTTTTCAAAGCCGGCTGTCAGGAAATAAGCGCCGAAGCCGAAAACACAGGCCCAAACGACGCCGCCCGTCGCGTTGTAGATAAAGAAGCGGCCCGGCGGCATATGATTGGCGCCGGCGAGCGAGGCCGCGAGAATGCGCAGCAAGGCGAAGAATCGCCCAAAAAAGACGATGGCGCCGCCCCAGCGGTAGAAGAGGTATTGGCCTAGCCGCAACTTCTCTACCCCAAGACCCACATAAGGGCCGTAGCGCTCAAGCAGCTTGGTGCCGAACTCCCGTCCGATCCAATAGCCGACATTGTCTCCTACGATGGCGCCGGCCGCAGCAGCGACAACGACATTTTCGATGTCGATCGTCCCAGACAGCCGCGCCACAATCGCTGCGCCGACCAGCATGGTTTCGCCAGGCAAGGGAACGCCAGCGCTCTCCAGAGCGACGACAAGAAAAATCGCCCAGTAGCCGTACGTCGCAAGGATGGAGGCGATTTGCGCCTGATCGAGGAAATGCATCGGCCACAGTCAAGCAGGAAGGGTTGGCCTACTTTCATTTAGGCGCAAAAATACTGATGGCGACGTTGCCGCAGCCACGTCGCCATCTCTTGCTCAAAAGGAGCGTTAGTTCGATTGGATGGTCAGTGATATCGCAGCGCATTCTCGCGCGCGGCGCTGAATGCATAGGGCGGCGTGGCCGCCATGGCCTCGCCTTCCACGAAGAAGGGGTCGCGTTCAAGCGCCGCTTCGAGCACCTCGCGTAGCCCGCGAAGCAAAGGCTGGTCTTCGCGGACGACTTTGACGCGGAGCGCTTCCTGCGCCGCTTCGTCGGACCGGCTTGCATAGTCCCGCACTGCCAGCACGACGAATTTGCCGACGCTCACGCCTTTCACCCCGGCGGCCGCTCGCACCCGTTCGGCGAAATGCCCGCCGATGCAGGCCAGCGCTGCTTGCGCGACCTTGTCGTTAGAGCAGGAATTGATCAAATCCAGGATGAGCATGACGTCTCCTCCGCCCTTGAACTCCAGCCCCATTGCATTTTTTTAGTCGCGACGATCCGCGACATGTTTTCTTATTAGTATCCCGACGACCGCCTCTTCTGCCGTCAAGCTATCGGTTTAAGCTGAACGGAATCCTTATAGAAAATTGCTGAAAATCCCCCTCCGAATTCCGGGCGGGATTTTTTAAAGCTGGCGAACGAGACAGCCGACGTGAAAAGCCGACCTATGCTCGAGAGCCACGACCGCCCCGCTTGTATCTCGAAGCCGTGACAGGTTCGCGACGAAGTTCGCCAGCACATCAACAACATATAGATTGGCCGCGCTGAGGCCACAGCTCGACCTCTGACTCAACTCATGGCCAGAGCAATCGTTCCCGGCGGCAAAATAATTCGTAGCTGCGGCGCAAAAGAACGCGCGGCGCCGCAAAACTTCACCAGGCGCCGACGTTTGGCGCCGAAGCCCAGGGCTCGATCGGCGGCAGCGGCGCGCCCCTCTGAAGCAATTCGATGGAAATGTTGTCCGGCGATCGCACGAAGGCCATATGGCCGTCTCGCGGCGGCCGATTGATCGTCACGCCGGCGGCCTGGAGACGCGCGCAGACTTCATAGATATTCTCCACGGCGAAAGCGAGGTGGCCGAAATTCCGCCCGCCCGCATATTCATGCTCGTCCCAATTGTAGGTGAGTTCGACAAGCGGTGCGTGCGTTTCCTTGGCTTCGGCGGCGTCGTCCGGCGCCGCAAGATAGACGAGGGTGTAGCGCCCCTTCTCGTTCTGCGTTCGGCGCACCTCCTTCAGTCCGAGCACGTCGCAATAGAAGCCGAGCGAACGCTCAAGGTCGCCAACCCGAATCATGGCGTGCAGAAATTTCATATGCGGCTCCTATCTGATGCTTCGGCCATAGTTTAGCACGGCGTCTGTTTGCGCTCTGATCGGCCGCTTGCTAGACGCTAACATTCCATGAAATAGCGTGGCGCGGTTCGGTGACCGAGACCAAGGCCCTTCCGAGAGCGGCGACGAGCGTTAAGCTGGCGGCGGCCAAGGCTTCGATCGCCGCGAGCGCCATTCTCGCCGTCGCGAAGCTTGGCGCCGGTCTGTGGTCCGGATCGCTCGCGCTACTATCGGAGTCCGGCCACGCCTTCGTCGATACGGGCGCGACGGCGCTGACCTTTTATGCCGTGCGCGAGGCGGAGAAGCCAGCGGACGAAGAACATCACTACGGCCATGGCAAATATGAGGCGCTGGCGGCGCTGATCGAAACCGGCTTCCTCTTCGGCCTTGCCGTGTTCGTGGTTGCAGAAGCATGGCGGCGTCTTCAGGAGAAGAACGTCGAAATCGACGTGGATTGGCCGATCTATGGGGTGCTCGTCGTCTCCATCGCCGTCGATTACGTGCGCTCCCGTCAGTTGAGCCGAATTGCAAGGGCCGAAGGCAGCGACGCGCTCGCCGCTGACGCGCTCCATTTTGCGAGCGATCTGGTTTCGTCGACGTTGGTGCTATTAGGTCTCGTCGCGGCGCATTATGGGTTCGAGCGCGGCGACGCGCTTGCTGCCTTCGGCGTCGCCGCATTTATCGCGGTCGCCGGTTTTCGGCTGGGCCGGCGCACCATCGACACGCTGCTCGACGCAGCGCCGCGCGAACTTGCGCCCCACCTGCAGCGAGCGATCGCCGACGTGCCGGGCGTCATCGCCATCGATTCGCTGCGGCTGCGGACCATCGGCCCGGAGATTGTCGGCGAGGCGACAATCGGCGTTGCGCGGGGACTGCGCGTGGAGCAGGCGGCGCGGATCAAATCAGCCGTGGCCGAAGCGATCGCCGAGGTGACGCCGCGCGCCCGCGTCACGCTTGCGTTCGAGCCGCGGGCGCTCGACGACGAAACGGTCATGGAGCGCATTCTGCTGGTCGGCGCGCGCCGACATATACACGCCCATCATGTCATCGCTCAGCGGATCGACGGGCGGCTGTCGATCGGCGTCGACATCGAACTCGACGGCGCCATGCCGCTCGGCCGCGCGCATGCCGTCGCCGCCGATTTCGAAAGCGCATTGCGCGACGAATTCGGGGCCGACGCCGAAGTCGAAACCCACATCGAACCCCTCGAAATGCGTTTGCTTGCAGCGCAACCCGCCGATCCGGCCGTTTCCGGCGCGATTGAAGCGGCGCTTGCCTGCGTCGCCGCTCAGACACATCCGCCCGCCACGGTGGGGGACGTTCGGGTTCGCCAGACGGCCGGCGGCATTGTCGTCAACTTCCACTGCCAGATTGACGCCGCCGTATCGGTGCAAAACGCCCATGACGCGCTGGATGAGATCGAACGGCGGACGCGCGAAGAATTTCCGCAGATTCTGCGTATCGTCGGCCGCCCCGAATCGGCGGAACGCTGAGCGCCGCGTAGCCAAAGAGGCGCGCCTGGTCTAAGAGAGGCGCCATGACGCAGGAGCCGGACGCGGTCGCAGACATCGCAACGATGCCGTTCGAACAGGCGATGCAGGAACTCGAGCGCATCGTCGGCGAGCTCGAGAAGGGCGCCGTGTCGCTCGACGAGTCGGTGAAGCTCTACGCCCGCGGCAAGGCGCTGCAGGCGCGCTGCGAGACTCTTCTCGCCGAGGCCGAAGCCCGTATCGAAAAGATCACGCTTGGCGAGAATGGCCAGCCGACCGGAGTCGCGCCCTTCGACGTGGAGGGATAGGCGTCATCAAGCTGAATTTGACGCGAACGTCCGACGAAATTTGCGTATGCGATCTCGAGAGGTCCGCAATCCAACTCCCCCTTGAAGGATGGATGCGCCCGGCGGCCCGCCGCATCGGGACGATAAAACCTGTGACCAATTTGCGCCCCACGTAAGGCGCGCCGCGCGCTGCCGCCACAAAAATTACGGGCAGAGCCGGCCCGTTAACCTTCAGAACCGGCGTAAATTAACTGGTGTTCTTTCAAGTTTATTTTTGGGCGTGGCGCAGGCGGCCGCGCCGAGCGCTGCGCACATAAAAAATCGTTTTTTTCCAATATGATGCGGGATAAAATCAAATTTTATGCATTTCAGTAGCCTAAAATTATACTTACCGGAGATCGGCGAAAATCTGAACGCGTCCGCGTAAAATGCGGCATAAATACTTTCATAGACAGCAAAACAAGAAAACTAACCTCGCCTCATGTCACGGAGG
>JAXMCY010000072.1:0-7256 GCA_046349135.1 Methylocystis sp.
GCCTCGCGCCCGGCTCTTCAAATTGTCAGATGGCGGTGGCCTCCAGCTGTGGGTGACGCCCGACGGTGCCAAGCGGTGGCGGCTCGCATACCGGTCAAACGGGAAACAGAAGCTGCTCGCCTTGGGCGTCTATCCAGCGGTTGGACTGCGCGAGGCGCGCGTCGCGCGGGACGAGGCAAGAACGACGCTCGCCGCCGGGCAGGACCCTTCCGACGCCAAGAAGCAGGCCAAGGCGGCGCGCGCTGCCGCGTCCGCGAACACGTTCGACACTGTCGCCCGCGAGCTTCTCGACAAGAAGCAGCGGGAAGGAAAGGCGGATCGGACCATACTCAAATTTGAATGGTTCATGCGCCTTGCGGGCCCGGCTCTCGGCTCTCGGCCGATCGGTGAAGTAACGGCGCCGGAAGTCCTCGCGACGCTTCGGCCAATCGAGGCCAGCGGGCGGATAGAGACGGCCAAGAAGCTGCGCGGGGCAATCGGCCAAGTCTTTCGTTACGCCGTCGCGACGGGTCGAGCGGAAGCGGACCCGAGCGGGGCTCTCAAGGGCGCGCTCGCATCCCCGATCGTTCGTCATCGGGCGGCGATTACCGACATGAAGGCGTTCGGCGGTCTCCTGCGGGCCATCGGAGACTATGACGGTGCGGTCGAAACGCGCGCTGCGCTCGAATTGCTGGCGCTAACCTTCGTCCGACCCGGCGAACTCCGTGCGGCGGAGTGGTCGGACTTCGATCTAGAGTCCGGGGTATGGTCGATTCCCGCCGAGCGCATGAAGATGCGCCGTCCGCATCGCGTGCCGCTCGCGCCGCGCGCCCTAGCCGTCTTGCGAGAACTCCAAGCGATAACCGGGAGCGGAAGATACCTATTCCCCTCGGCGCGGTCGCGCGACCGCCACATGAGCGAAAACACTATCAACGCTGCCTTGCGTCGGCTCGGCTTCGGCAAAGAAGAAATGACCGGCCACGGCTTTCGTTCTGCCGCATCCTCAATGCTCAACGAGTGCGGCCTGTGGCACGCCGACGCAATCGAACGCCAGCTTGCGCATGTCGACAATGACAGCGTGCGCCGCGCCTATGCGCGCGCCGACTTTTGGGAAGAACGCGTGCGCATGATGGTCTGGTGGGCGGAAAAGTGCGAAGAGATGAAGCGCGGCGCTAAAGTCATTTCATTGCGCGCTTAAAGGATTGCGATCGGCGTCAGGAAAGCGCCAATAGCAGACCTTTGGCCACGCGCCGGAAATCGGCAACGCCGGGCTCATTGCGCCGGACAACCCTTAGCATTCTGCTTAGGTCGAATATGGCGGCATCTCGATTTTGGCCCTAGGTTCGATCTCCGCTTGCCGGAGCCGCAGAGAATTGAGGACGACGCTAACCGACGATAGCGCCATCGCCGCCGCAGCGATCGTCGGCGACAAGAGGAGCCCGAAGACAGGATAGAGCGCGCCGGCCGCGATCGGCACGCCGGCGGCGTTGTAAAAAAATGCAAAGAACAGATTCTCGCGAATGTTGCGCATCGCCGTCTTGGAGAGCCGTCGGCCGCGGACGATGCCTCGTAGGTCTCCCTTCAATAAAGTGACGCCAGCGCTTTCGATCGCGACGTCGGTGCCCGTTCCCATGGCTATGCCAACATCGGCGGCGGCCAAGGCGGGCGCGTCATTTACGCCGTCGCCCGCCATGGCGACGATTCGGCCCGCTTCGCGCAAGCGACTTACGACTTTGCTTTTATCTTCGGGGAGGATTTCGGCTTCGACCTCATTTATCCCTAAGCGTTTTGCGACGGCGCGCGCCGTCGTCCAATTGTCGCCGGTCAGCATCACGACAGCGACGCCATCGTCGCGCAGCGATTGGAGCGCCTCCAACGTCGTTGATTTGACCGGATCGGCGACGCCGATGACGCCGCAGATTTTTCCATCGATTGCGACAAAGATCGCGGTCGCGGCCTCCTCGCGCAGGCGTTCGGCCTCACTGTCGAGCGGCGTCGCGTCAATGCCGAGTTCTGAGAGGTATCGACGATTGCCGATTGCGACCGTTTGACCCTCAACCTGGCCTATGACGCCCTTGCCGACAGGAGAATCGAAATCCGTCGCCTCAGTGAGCGCAAGCCCTCGCTCGGCCGCGGCCTGAACGATCGCCAGCGCCAGCGGATGTTCGCTGGCGCGTTCAAGGCTCGCAACCGTCGCCAACAGGCGTTCTTCCCGGACCCCAGCGATAGCGCGGATATCTATTACGCGAGGCTTGCCTTCGGTGAGCGTTCCAGTCTTGTCAACGACCAGCGTGTCGATCTTCTCCAATCGCTCCAACGCTTCCGCGTTCTTTATCAGCACGCCCAACTGCGCGCCGCGTCCAACGCCGACCATGATCGACATCGGCGTCGCAAGGCCGAGCGCGCAAGGGCAAGCGATGATGAGAACGGAAACCGCCGCAACAAGGCCATAGGTCATTCGTGGTTCCGGTCCCCACATCCCCCAGGCAATAAATGCGAGAACGGCGATGAGGATGACGACAGGCACGAACCATCCCGCCACTTGGTCGGCGAGGCGTTGTATTGGCGCGCGGCTTCTCTGCGCCGACGCGACCATCTCGACAATCCTTGAAAGCACGGTGTCACGGCCGACCTTCTCGGCGCGCATCACAAAGCTGCCCGTCTGATTGAGCGTGCCGCCGATGACTCTGTCGCCTGCAATCTTGGTCACCGCCATGGATTCGCCGGTGACCATCGATTCGTCAACCGCGCTACGACCCTCGAGGAGTTCGCCGTCCACCGGGACTTTTTCTCCTGGACGCACGCGCAGTCTGTCGCCGACATGCACATGATTCAACGCAATTTCTTCGTCCGATCCATCTGCTCCAACTCGAGTCGCCATTTTGGGAGCGAGATCGAGCAACGCGCGAATGGCGCCTCCCGTCTGCTCTCTGGCGCGTAGTTCAAGAACCTGCCCGAGCAGAACGAGGACGGTAATGACCGCCGCCGCCTCGAAATAGATCGAGACGGAGCCGTCCATATTGCGGAACGCAGGAGGGAAAAGCGACGGCGACAAGGTCGCGACGACGCTGTAAATCCAGGCGACGCCCGTCCCCATGGCGATCAGCGTGAACATATTGAGGTTGCGGGTCAGGAGCGACCAGGCGCCTCGAACGAAGAAGGGCCAGCCGGCCCAAAGCACAACCGGTGTTGCCAATGTGAGCTGAATCCAATTCGACGCCTGTGGCGCCAGCCAATGATGAAGATTAAATGAATGGCCGCCCATCTCCAAGACGAGCACCGGCGCCGTCAACGCCAGTCCGATCCAGAATCGCCTGGTCATGTCGATGAGTTCGGCGTTCGGCTCGGCTTCGGTTGAAGCGACGAGCGGTTCGAGCGTCATTCCGCAGATCGGACAATTACCGGGTCCGAATTGGCGAATCTGCGGATGCATCGGACAAGTGTAAATGACGCCAGCCGCAGGGGACGAGTCTTGATGCATAGCGTCGATCATGCCGGCGTCGCCAGCCGTTTGTGACTCCTCGTGCGAGGCGCGACCATGCCCATGTTCGTGAGCCACGTGGGTTATCCTTCCTTACGCCGTCGGAAACGGCATCATCGTAATTGATTTAGGCGTCCGTTGCGCTACGTCGATCGTCGTCGCTCGCTCTGCATCCTCGCGCCTTTGCGCGTACAGAAGCCAAGCTTTGATCGCCTGTCGTGACCACGAAACCGTCGTCAGCGGATTGTCCTGCCCAGGCGATGTCGTCGCTCAGGGTCATCCGGATTCGGTTTATCAACTTGCTCGGCGATTGTAAGCGATGCGGATTCCTACACGACCCGACAGCAGATTTGCTGTCGGGCCGTTCGATTATCGTCGACCGAGATTATGTGTGCGCGGCTTCGCATTGAGCGCGCGCTTTATTTCGAAGCTCTCCCGTCAGCGGCAAACCCACACCCATCTTCCGTGATGGAGATGCCAGCACACATTATGCCGGTGTTGACCCGGCGCGCTCCAATCGCGATGCATGTGCCTCCCGTGTCCGCCAGGGACCATCCCATGAGTCTGCGGATCTTGCTCCTGGAAAAGCTCTTGGGCCATCGCAGGAACGGATAGGGCCAGTATCGCCGCCAAGGCAATGGAAATTCTAAGCATTGGTTTTTCCTCCTGTGCAGATTGTTTTGCGCTCTTCTATGGAGTTGCGTGGATAGTTCCATCCAACTCCAGCTTGACCTCTCTTTTCTTGAGGCAGGCCAAACCCCTTGGTTAGCGCATAGATCGCCGGAATGACGACGAGCGTCAGAGCCGTCGAAGACACCATCCCGCCAATCATCGGAACGGCGATGCGCTGCATAACTTCCGATCCTGCGCCCGTGCTCCAGAGGATCGGCACAAGCCCCGCCATGATCGCGGCGACCGTCATCATCTTCGGCCGCACACGTTCGACCGCGCCGAGCATGATCGCCTCATGCAGGTCGGCTTTAGTGAATGTGGAGCCATCGTCCTCGCGCTCTTCTTTGATCTGGCGCATGGCTTGATCGAGATAGATGAGCATGACGACGCCGGTCTCGGCGGCGACGCCGGCGAGCGCGATGAAGCCGACCGCCACCGCGACAGACACGTTGAAGTGCAGCCACCACATTAGCCACACGCCGCCGACCAGCGCGAACGGCAACGACAGCATGACAATCAATGTTTCGGTCAAACGGCGGAAATTCAGGTAGAGCAGCAGGAAGATGATGAGCAGGGTCAAAGGCACGACCAGCCGCAGGCGCGCGTCGGCGCGCTCCAGATATTCGAATTGGCCGCTCCAGGAGACATAGGAGCCTGGCGGGAACTCGATCGCTTCTGCAACCGATTTGCGCGCTTCCGCGACATAGCTGCCAAGATCGCGATCCCGAATATCAACGAAGATGTAGACGGCGAGCTGGCCGTTTTCAGTGCGGATCGAGGTCGGGCCACGAACGAGTTCGACCCTCGCAATCTCGCCGAGCGGAACCGTGCCGCCGCCCGGCATGGGCACCAGCACTTCGCTGGATATTGCTCTTGGATCAGAACGGAAGTCGCGCGGATAGCGAATATTGACGCCGTAGCGTTCACGTCCCTCGACGGTCGTGGTTATGGTCTCGCCGCCAAGCGCCGTCGCGATAACCTCCTGCAAGTCACCGATCATGAGGCCGTAGCGCGCGAGCATCGCGCGGTCGGGAACAATATCGAGATAATAGCCGCCGATAACGCGTTCGGCGTAGGCGCTCGAAGTTCCGGGCACGCGCTTTAAGACAGACTCGACTTGGCGTGCGAGCCCCTCCATTTGCGACAAGTCGCGTCCGAAAATCTTGACGCCGATCGGCGTTCTGATCCCGGTCGCCAGCATGTCAATCCTGTTTCGGATCGGCATGGTCCAGGCGTTCGACACGCCGGGGAATTGCAGCGCCGCGTCCATTTCCGCAATGAGCTTGTCGATCGTCATTCCAGAACGCCACTGATCCTTCGGCTTCAACTGGATGACGGTCTCTGACATTTCGAGCGGCGCCGGATCGGTTGCGGTGGAAGCGCGCCCAGCCTTGCCATAGGCGGACTGAACCTCGGGGAAGGATTTGATGATGCGGTCCTGCGTTTGCAGGAGCTCTGCGGCCTTGGTGACCGAGAGTCCCGGCAACGTCGTTGGCATGTAAAGGAGCGCGCCCTCATTGAGAGCCGGCATGAATTCGTTACCGAGCTGGCGGGCCGGAATGATGGTCAGCGCTAGCGCTCCCAGCGCCAGCAGAATAGTGGCGACTTTCGCTTTGAGCACCAGACGTATGATCGGGCGATAGAGCCAGATGAGCGCGCGATTGATGGGGTTCCTCGCCTCGGGAATAATTTTTCCGCGCACGAAGACGACCATCAGCGCCGGCACGAGCGTCACGGAAAGAAGCGCCGCCGCCGCCATGGCGAACGTCTTGGTGAAGGCGAGCGGGCTGAACAGACGCCCCTCTTGCGCTTCGAGCGTGAAGATGGGCAGGAACGAAACCGTAATGATCAACAGGCTGAAGAACAGCGCGGGGCCAACCTCGGTCGCAGCATCGATCAATATTTCGATCCGCCGCTTGTCGGGCGGTGCGCGCTCCAGATGCTTATGCGCGTTCTCGATCATGACGATGGCGGCGTCCACCATTGCGCCGATAGCGATGGCGATGCCGCCCAAACTCATGATGTTGGAGCCGATTCCCAGCGCCTTCATCGCGGCGAAAGCCATTAATACGCCAATGGGAAGCATGATGATGGCGACGAGCGCGCTGCGCACATGCATTAGAAAGACGACGCAGACGAGAGCGACAATGACGCCTTCTTCGACGAGTGTGCTCCTGAGCGTCTCGATGGCTGCATGAATGAGCTGGGAGCGGTCGTAAACCGAGACGATCTCAACGCCCTTCGGCAAGCTTGTCCCCATCTGCGCAAGGGCCGATTTGACATTGTCGATCACTGTGAGCGCATTGGCGCCATAACGCTGTAGCGCGATGCCGCTCGCAACCTCGCCCTCGCCATTGAGTTCGGTGACGCCACGCCGCTCGTCGGGGCCGAGCTCGACGCGCGCGACATCCCTCAGGAGAAGTGGCGTGCCGTTTTCGACGCGCAGGACAATACTTTCCAGGTCGCTCACGCTGCGCAGATAGCCTCGTCCACGCACAATGAATTCAAATTCGGAAAGTTCGACCGTGCGGCCGCCGACATCGGCATTGCTGGCGCGGATGGCGCCGCGCACTTTCGACAGTGGAATGCCGAGCGCGCGTAGTCGGTTAGGATCGACAACGACATTATACTGCTTGACGAAGCCGCCGACGCTCGCAATCTCAGCGACGCCGTCGGCCTTGGCGAGGCCGTAGCGGATCGTCCAGTCCTGGATCGAGCGCAATTCGGCGAGCGTCATATCCTTGGCGATGAGCGCATATTGATAGACCCAGCCAACGCCCGTCGCATCGGGACCGAGGACAGGCGTCACGCCCGCCGGCAATCTCTTACTCGCCGCGCTCAAATATTCGAGGACGCGCGAGCGCGCCCAATAAATGTCGACGCCATCCTCGAAGATGACATAGACGAAGGATACGCCGAAGAATGAAAATCCACGCACCACTTTGGAGCGCGGAACAGTCAACATCGAACTGGTGAGCGGATAAGTGACTTGATCCTCGACGACTTGCGGCGCCTGACCGGGATATTCGGTGTAGACGATCGCTTGCACATCGGAGAGATCGGGAATGGCGTCGAGTGGCAGTGTGCGCAAGGCATAGACGCCCCCTGCGACCGCGAAGGCAGT
>JAXMCY010000073.1:0-7066 GCA_046349135.1 Methylocystis sp.
CGCGTCTATGGCGTGCCGCCTGACATGGTGATCGGTTCGACGATCGTGACGAGATTCGTCGTCAAAGACGGCGAGCCGATGCTCTTGCGAGAGCAAAAAATCAATTTCATCGACGACAAGGCTGGAAAGCCGGTCGGGATTTATCAATATCTCGGCCGGCGCCCAATCGCCGCCTTCGGCAATTCCGACGGCGACTTCGAAATGCTGCGATGGACGACCGCCGGCAAAGGCGCTCGCTTCGGCCTCCTCATTCACCATGACGACGCCCAAAGGGAGGCCGCCTACGACCGTAAATCTTCCGTCGGACGCCTGGATCGGGGGCTCGACGAAGCGAAGGCGCGCGGCTGGATTGTCGTCAGCATGAAGAACGACTGGAAGAATATTTTTCCGACGCCCGCGCCTTAAGGCCTTCAACGGACATAAACGCGGGCACGCGGATGATCCGGCGTGAGCGGAGCGATTGTTGCGCGAGAAGGTGTACTGCGAACGTCAGCCATCGCGCGACAGTGATCGCCAGTCACTAAAATTTCGAAATGAAGAAGATGCCCAGCGCCATGAGCAGCGCCCCGATAACGCGCCACATGTTCAACCCATGCACGGGCGAATTGAGCAGTCCGAAGTGATCGATGAGGAGCGATGTCACGATGTTCGCCGTGATGACGAGTCCATTGACCATTCCGGCTCCGAGTTTGTCTATAAGGGAAAGCCCGGCGAAGACGGCCACTGCGCCGGTAAGGCCGGCTAAAGGCGCCCACCAAGGCATCGCATTGACGCCTTCGAGCGTCGGCAAGGGGCGCGGCCAGATCACAAACAACGCGGTGAAGAAAAAGAAATTCAAGGCGAAAAGCACCGCAAGCGCCAGCCATGGGTTCGATAATGAGATCCGAAGCTGTGCGCTCATAACCGCGCCGAATGCTTGCAGCGCTCCGGCAATGATAATGAAGGGCGCAAACCAAGTCGGGCTCATAAAACGACTCCGTTGTTGTGAACCCCGCGGTTACAAATTTAGCGGCGAACGGCTTATCTCAAGGCCGCGGGTCTTGGCGCGTTGCGCGTCGCTCCACGAATCCTGGGTCGCCCGCAATCCGAGAAAGCCCAGATTTAGGCTGTCCAGCTCGTGATTCGCCTTCCGTTCTCCTATATGATCGCAGAATCATGAAGGCAACCTTTCCGCCTCAGCCCGACGACTACGCGCCCCAGTCCGGCGGGCTTGCCGCGCGGGCGGCGGCGAGCGCTGGACGGCCGCGCTATCTCGACGCCCTCAATCCCGAGCAGCGCGCCGCCAAGGCTCGAGACGCTGGACGGCCCGGTGCACCCGGGTGCTCGCCGGCGCCGGTAACGGCAAGAACCGCGCGCTGACGACGCGCATCGCCCATATTCTCGCCCTCGGCGAGCGCGCCTTGAAATCCTCGCCGTCACCTTCCGCAACAAGGCGGCGCGCGAGATGCGCGAGCGCGTCGAAGCGCTGGTCGGCGAAGGCGCGCAAGGCTATGCCGATGGCTCAGCACCTTTCACGCGATCAGCGCCAAATCCTGCGCCCGCCGCGCGAACTCGTCGGACTGAAGCCGAACTTCACCATTCTCGATGTCGACGATCAGATCCGCCTCCTCAAACAGGTGCTGCAGGCGGAGAATATCGACGACAAGCGCTGGCCGGCGCGCGCGCTCGCAATGCGTATCGACGGCTGGAAGAGATCGCGGCCTGACGCCGGCTCAGGTGCCTGCAGGCGAAGCGGAGAGCTTCGCCAATGGCAAGGGCGCGGCGCTTTACGCGCTCTATCAGGAGCGGCTCAAGGTTCTGAACGCCGTCGACTTCGGTGATCTTCTGATGGAGAGCCTGCGGCTCTTTCGCGACAATCCGGGGATGTGCTCGCTGATTACCGGCGGCGCTTCAAAATATATTCTCGTCGACGAATATCAGGACACCAATGTCGCGCAATATCTGTGGCTGCGGCTGATCGCGCTGGGGCGCGCCGCAGGCCAGCAAAATCTCTGCTGCGTTGGCGACGACGATCAGAGCGTCTATGGCTGGCGCGGCGCCGAGGTCGAGAACATCTTGCGGTTCGAGCAGGATTTTCCCGGCGCGAAAGTGATCCGCCTCGAGCGCAATTATCGCTCCACCGGGCATATTCTCACCGCCGCCTCGCATCTCATCTCGCACAATGAAGGCCGGCTCGGCAAAACCCTGTTCACCGACGGCGATGACGGCGACAAGCCGACGCTCACCGGCGTCTGGGACAGCCAGGAAGAAGCGCGCGCCATCGGCGAGGACATCGAACAATTGCATCGCCGTGGCGATTCACTCGGGGAGATCGCCATTCTGGTGCGCGCACCGTTTCAGATGCGCGAATTCCAGGAGCGCTTCGTCGAGATCGGCCTGCCCTATCGCGTCATTGGCGGTCCGCGCTTTTACGAGCGGCTCGAAATCCGCGACGCCCTCGCCTATCTTCGCTGTGTCGCGCAGCCTGCCGACGATCTCGCCTTCGAGCGCATCATCAATACGCCGAAGCGGCCTCGGCGACGCGACGCTGCAATTGCTGCATGAATTTGCGCGGCGCGAGCGCGTGCCGCTGATGCAGGCGGCGCGTTTTCTTGTCGAAAGCGAGGAATTGAAGCCCAAGCCCCGCGGGGCGTTGCGCAACCTCATCGGCGATTTCGATCGCTGGCGCGCGCTGATCGACTCTAAACCGCAACATGAGCTTGCCGAACAGGTGCTCGATGAATCCGGCTATACGGAAATGTGGCGCGCCGACAAAGACGCCGGAGGCGACGAAGGGCGACTCGACAATTTGAAAGAGCTGGTTCGGGCGATGGAGGCGCTTTCCCGATCTCGCTGCCTTCCTCGAACATGTCTCGCTCGTCGCGGAACTGACAGCGCCGTCGATCAGGAACGCGTATCGATCATGACGCTGCATGGCGCCAAGGGCCTCGAAACCGTCTATCTGCCCGGCTGGGAGGAAGGGCTGTTTCCGAGCCAGCGCACGCTCGACGAGCAGGGACGCGCGGGATTGGAGGAGGAGCGACGCCTCGCCTATGTCGGACTGACCCGCGCCAAGCGACGCGCGAAGATTTTCGCCAGCAACCGGCGCATTCACGGGCTGTGGCAACCGACCGTGCCCTCGCGCTGCATCGACAATCTGCCGATGGGCAATGTCGAAGTCGTCGAGGCGCCGAACGCCTCGCAATATGGCTCCTATGGCGCTCGCCTTCGCCAATCTCGACGTCTATGGCTCCGACTATTCGACGCCGGGCTGGAAGCGCGCGCAGGCGTCGCGGGGCGATGCGGCGCGCGGCGAACCGATGCGCGGGGCGCGCGCGAAACAACCGATGACGATCGACGGCGAAGTGATCGCGCGCTCGTCGGGGAGCGCGCTTTTCGGTGGGCGCGCGCGTCTTTCACTTGAAGTTCGGCCCCGGCTCGGTCGCGGCGGTCGACGGCAACAAGCTTACCGTCGATTTCGACAAGGCCGGCAGGAAGATGGTAATGGAGAGTTTTGTCGAGGCGGGTTAAGCGGCAATCGTGTAAAATTCTGGGAAAAGAGAAGATTGACCTATTCGGCGGCCTCTGCCGTGGCCCCAGGAGCCTCGACCGATAACAATCTCCGCGTCGGCGACAATGCGCTGCGACCTCTATGGCTATTCGGCGCGGTTGCGCGCAGCGTTGGGATCAGGCGCCTGAGTTCGCTACCCGCGCCGAAAACAGCGCGGCGCAGCCGACGGTTTCGACGTTCACCGCGTCAAACCGATTTTCGAGTTCGCGGGTCAGTGCGCCGAGATCGTCTGCGTATTCGAGAATATGCCCTTGGAATTGTAGAACGCCATCAATCGCTGCGCCGCGAAGCTGCGCACGACGCCGCCCTGCAGCAGCGTCGAGCCGGGAACGACAGGCGCCTTCCGACATCAAGGGCGACAGAAAATCGAATGCGCGCGCTTTCATCGCCATATCGCCCGGCAGGCAGTGAAGCAGATAATTGACGCCGAGCAGGTCAGATTTGAAGCCGTCGCAGTCGATCGTCTCCAGCACGTTGCGCACATAAGTTTCGGGCCGGTAACGCGATGCGTCGCGCAACAAATTGCAGCGCGTCGCGATTTAGATCCATCAGCGCGATGCGCGGCGTCGCAGTCGGAAAGTAGCAGCGATCGAGAAAATAGCCGGTGCCGACGCCGACATCGAGGTGATTGCCGCCTGATATGCCGACCGTAATGGGCGAGCAGCCGCGGCGTCGGACATTTCAGATCCAGCGATTCGAGAAGCCGAGCACCAGCACGTCGTAGATCGCGGTATTTTTTGGGCGTGTAGACCGCCTGTCCGGCGTGAATTTGCTCGGCGGTGACGGGCATCGCGTTTGCTCCGAGAAGTATGGCCAAAGCGGGGGGTGACAGCGGCTCGACGGCGTGGAAGAAGCTTAATCCCAACTTCAGGAAGCGCCGCTAATCCTCAATGCCTCCGCCGCCACTCCTCGCCCTGCAAGGCGTCACCTTGACTCTCGGCGGCAAGCCGCTGCTCGACGGCGCCGATCTTTCCGTCGCGACAGGCGCGCTCTGCGTCGTCGGCCGCAACGGCTCCGGCAAATCGACTTTCTCCTCAAAATCGCTGCAGGCGAAATCGGGGCTGACGGGGGAACGCGCTTTCTGCAGCCCGGCGCTTCGCTGCGCTATCTGCCGCAGGAGCCGGACTTCTCGAACTTCGCCACGACGCTTCTTCACCTTGAAGCGGGTCTCGGCGCTGGACGATCCGCATGTCGCCAGGACGCTGCTCAATGATCTGGGACTGCAGGGCGACGAAGTCCCCGGCGCCGCCTCTCGGGCGAGGAAGCGCGGCGCGCGGCGCTCGCCCGCACGCTCACGCCCGAGCCCGATATTCTGCTCTTGGACGAGCCGACCAACCATCTCGATCTGCCGACGATCCTGTGGCTTGAGGAAAGGCTTGCGGGATTGCGCTCGGCGCTGGTTCTTATCAGCCACGACCGCCGCTTCCTTCAGGATCTCACCCGCGAAACTCTATGGATCGATCGCGGTCGCACGCGCCATCTGGCGCGCGGCTTCAAAGAGTTCGAAGCTTGGCGTGACCGCGAACTGGAGGAAGAGGAAAAGCAGCAACACAAGTTGGAGCGAAAAATCGTCGCCGAGGAACATTGGCTGCGCCATGGCGTGTCGGGCCGGCGCAAGCGCAATGTGAAACGGCTTGCCAGTACTGCATCATCTTCGCGCCGAGCGGCGCCTTGCGTGATGCCGACAGGCGACGTGAAGCTTGAAGCAGGCGAGGCGCAGCTTTCCGGCAAGCTCGTCATCGAGGCGATCAAAATCCGCAAATCATACGGCGAGCGGGCCATCGTCGAGAATTTCACGACGCGCATTTTGCGCGGCGATCGTCTCGGCATCGTCGGCGCGAATGGCGCAGAGCAAGACGACTCTGGTCAATCTCCCTGACCGGCGCGATCGCGCCGGATCGGCAAGCTGCGGCAGGGCGCCAATCTCGAAATGGCGACGCTCGAACAGAACCGCGCCAGTCTCGATCCGGAAACCACACTGCAGGACGCGCTGACCGGCGGCGGCTCCGACACGATCGAGATAAACGGCGAGCGGCGTCACGTCGTCGGCTATATGAAGGACTTTTGTTCCAAGCCCGAACAGGCGCGCGCTGATCCGGCCGCCTTTCGGGCGGCGAACGCGGACGGCTGATGCTTGCGCGCGCTGGCGAAGCCGTCCAATCTTCTCGTGCTCGACGAGCCGACGAACGACCTTGATCTCGAAACGCTCGATCTTCTGGAGGAAATGCTCGCCGATTATCCCGGCACGCTCATCGTCGTCAGCCATGATCGCGACTTTCTCGACCGCGTCGCGACGAGCGTGCTGATGAACGACGGCGACGGCCGCTGGATCGAATATGCCGGCGGCTATAGCGACATGGTCGCTCAGCGCGGCAAGGGCGTCGAGACGCGCGGGCCGACCGCGTCTGCGCGGGAGACGAAGGAAAAGCCGGCGCCGCGAGAGAAGGGAGCGAGCAGGCAGAAGCTTTCCTTCAAGGAGCAGCATGCGCTCGCGACCCTGCCCGGCAAGATCGACGACTTGCGAGAGAAATGCGCGAAATTGCAGCGGCTGCTCGAAGACCCGGAACTCTATTCGCGCGATCCGGGAAAGTTCGCGAAGGCGAGCGAGACTTTGGCCGCGCTCCAGGCGGATATCGCCGAGTTTGAAGACGAGTGGCTTACGCTCGAAATCAAGCGCGAGGAGATCTGACCGCGGCGATCCGGCGAATGAGCAGCGCCGTGACGAGCGGTCCCAATGAAAGCGCGAGCAGCGCGTCGGAAAATTCGCCCGTCGCGCCTTTGATGACGCCGACAAGATAGGGCCCGGCGAAGCCCGAGACATTGCCGATGGAATTGATCACCGCGACGCCGACGACGCCGTCACCCGAACCGAGCGCGAGGGTTGCGAAGCTCCAAAAAGTCGGCAGCGCCGCGATCGCGCCGATGGCGGCGACCGAAAGCGCGATCATCGACAGCGACGGCGTCGGCGCATAGGCGGCGCAAGCCAGCCCCACGGCGCCGACGATGCCGGCAAGGGCCGTGTGGCCGACGGTCTCGCCGCGGCGGTCGGAACTGCGGCTCCATGCCCACATCGCGAATGCGCTGCAGACATAGGGAATCGACGCCAGCAAACTCGTGGCGACGACGCCAAACCCAAATGACTTGATGATTTGCGGAAGCCAGAAGCTCAAACCATAGAGCGCGATGACGATGCCGAAATAGGCGACGCCGAGAATGAGCACGCGCCTATCGGTGAGCGCGCGCCAGTGATCGCCATGGTCCCGCCCCGCTTCTTTCTCCAGCGCGTCCCGCAGAGCAGCTTTTTCGCCGTGAGTGAGCCATGCCGCCGACTCTGGACCGTCAGGCAGGTAGAAGAAGCAGACAAACCCCAGAATGATCGACGGCAACGCCTCCATCAGAAACAGCCAGCGCCAGCCGCTGATTCCGCCGACGCCATCCATCGCCGCCAGAATAAGCCCCGAGATCGGCGATCCGATCGCGCTCGACACCGGCACCGCGATGAGAAAGCCGGCGAGA
>JAXMCY010000074.1:0-6790 GCA_046349135.1 Methylocystis sp.
AGGCCCCGCCCGCACAAAAGGAACGGCCTCGACCGATCCAAGGCGCTTCGCAAGGCGCCGATACCGCCAACGTCCCAGCGACGCCCCCTGCGGCCAATGGCGGTTCTGCAAGCGGTTCGACAGATCATCCGGGCGCCAGCGCGCCTCCCAGGCCTAGCGACGGCGCAACCATTTCCTCGCCACCAGCCCAAGCACCGCAAAACTCGACGGGTCCTCAGCCGGAAAACAAGGCTCAATCGCCCACCACAGAACCGGGCGACAAGCCTCCCCAGGCGATCGCGGCGCCGCCTGCCGCATCTGCGCCCGGTCCAGCCGGGCCGAATGACCCCGCGTCGCCTGCGAGGCCAGATTCAACCGCGAAGCCGGCATCCGTCGGCCCTGAAAAACCCGCCGGCGCGACTGGGCAGGATCAAAATGCTGCGGAGCCAAATCGCGCTGCGCCGAACGCCAATGTCGACGCCAAACCGAAGCAGCAGGCGAGGGGAAAGAGCGGCGCCCGTCATTCGTCCGGGAAATCCGAAGGCCTTTCGACCTTCCTGAAGCGCACCGCCAATTCGGTTCGTAGATTTTTCGGGCGGCTCGGCACGCAGTAAGGGTTTCGCCAGTTAGCGACGCTGCGTGTCGCGCGCCGCCAAAGGTTCATTGGACCTCGTGCAAGATTATGCCCATTTGAGTCTCACGCGGCATACATGAGGCCCATGTCGGTCTCGCCTTTGATGAGACGCGAGCATTCCCGTGAGAACGATTATCGAGCCGTTTCGCATCAAGATGACCGAAGCGCTGCCGATCACCACGCGCAGTGCGCGCGAAGACTATCTGGCCAGGGCCTTCAACAATGTCTTCCTCTTGGACGCCGATCACGTCACCATCGACCTGCTGACCGACAGCGGCACGGGCGCGATGTCCGACCGTCAATGGTCGGCTCTGATGCTCGGCGACGAAAGCTATGCAGGCAGCCGCTCCTGGCGGCGGTTCGAGCAAACCGTGCGCGACATTACCGGCTTCAAACACATTCTTCCGACGCATCAGGGGCGCGCCGCGGAGCGCATTCTTGCCGCGACTCGTTTGAAACCAGGCAACGTCGTTCTCAACAACGGTCATTTCGACACGACGCGGGCGAATATCGAATATGTTGGCGCCGTCGCGATTGATTTGCCATCGACCGACGCGCGCGATCTTTATTCCGAGAGGCTATTCAAGGGGAACATGGACCTCGAGCGTCTCGCACAAGCGATCGAAGCGGAAGGCGCCGCGAACATTCCGTTTTGCGTGATCACGGTGACCAACAACACCGGAGGAGGCCAGCCGGTCTCTTTAGAGAATATCCGGCGCGTCAAGGAACTGTTGGGCAAGCATGACATACCATTGATCATCGACGCCTGTCGGTTTGCCGAAAACGCCTTTTTCATCAAGGAGCGCGAGCAAGGCTTTGCCGATCGAACCCTGCTCGACATCGCGCAGCAGATGTTTTCATTCGCCGACGGCGCGACAATGAGCGCAAAGAAAGACGGACTTGCAAATATCGGCGGATTTCTCGCCTGCAACGATGACGATTGGGCCGACGATTTCCGCAACCTCCTTATCCTGACCGAGGGATTTCCGACATATGGCGGTCTCGCGGGCCGCGATCTCGAGGCGATTTCGGTCGGACTGATGGAAGCGCTGGAATATGACTATCAACGCTATCGTCATGCAACCGTCGAATATCTGGCGGCGGCGCTGATCGCGCGTGGCATACCGATTGTGCGCCCCGCCGGCGGTCACGCCATCTTCATCGACGCGGCGGCGTTTTGTCCGCATCTTCACGCCAGCGATTATCCCGGGATCGGGCTCGTCAACGCGCTTTATCTGGAAGGCGGGATTCGCGCCGTCGAGCTCGGCAGCGTGATGTTTGGAAAACCTGCGCGAGACGGAGGCAGGGAGGTCGCCGCGCCGCACGAATTGGTGCGGTTGGCGTTCCCACGCCGGGTCTACACTCAAAGTCACTTCGACTATCTGATCGAAGTGCTGGATGTCGTTTGGCGCCAGCGCGCTTCAATCAAAGGCTGCCGGATCACGGAACAGGCGCCGTTTCTCAGACACTTCACCGCGCATTACGAACAGGTCGCCGCTTGAAAAGTCGCGGCTTAAGCGGTTGACGACGGACCGCCTTGCGCGGCCTGAAACTGTTTGAGCTCGCTCGCAGAATAGTCGCCGCTTGCCTCGCAGTTTGGGCAGGTCGCCCTAAACGTCGCCCGCCCGGATAATTTAAGGCTGCCAGTGCTAGTCGGTTCGTTCAGAATGGCGAAGTGCTGGCCACACTGTTTACATGCAAACCCGACATACCAGTTCCCCGGAATAAGCGCCGGCAACGTGGAAACGTCAAAGTCGCCGGTGAATTGAACGTCTTGGGGCATGGAGCCTCTCCTGAACCTTGCGAAGTATGCAGCCGCGCGGCGCGGGCTTTACGAAGCTACCGCATTTTTGACCGTGCAAAGCGAATAATAATCGTAGAGCGGCGACGCGAGCGGCTGGTCCGGCCAGAAGGTTCGATGAAGATCGGCGAGCGTGACGCGGTCAAGCACTTTCGCGCCACATCGGGCCGCGAGTTCGGCAGGATCGTCGATCCCGTATGTCCATGGCGCGCCCATTGCAGCGAATCGTTCGACGACTGCTGTAATTTCAGCATCGCCGGTTTGGTTGTCGATCACGTCCCGGGCGAGAAAATCGAAGGAAGCAGAACAGCGGTTCATCTCGCTCATCAGGTCCGTCAGAATGCGACTCACGGCGCGATCATCCAGATACATGGTGTTGCCTTCCCATATGACATGGGCGGGAATGCTGAAATCGAAGCCGCTTTCTCGCAGGAGATCGAGCATGCCATCCGTCACATAATCGGCTCCGATAAATGTCGTGTTGGGATCGACAGAATTTTTTTCGAGTCGCGCCTTCTTGAAGGCCTGTGTTTCCGGCGCGTCGATTTCGAAATAGGCGACGCCCGCGCCCGCGATCCGTTGCGGCCTTGTGTCCAGGCCGGCGCCGAGAATCAGGACCTGTCGAACTCCCTGGTCGATCTGTTGACGAAGCCGGTCGTCGAAGTAGCGCGTCCTTAAACGCACATTGATTCTGATCGGCGGGAACGACTGCGAGATGCGATCCGCGGCATTTTTCGATTCTACGTTGAGGAACAGGCTGACGAAGGGATCGCGGTAGAGCGGATGAGCTTCCTTGTTTTCGTCGTTACGAAACTCGGCGACGACGAAAGCGGTGCCAGCGACTTTTTCAATTTCAGACATATTGCAGGTCCTGCGCTTTTGCGCGGTCACTTTTGAGGAAAGCGCTCGAGCAACTGCGCCAGCGGATCGGACGTTATTGCATTGGGCGGCGCATAGGGCTCATCGACCGAGGCGACGAACGATATCGGAACGATCGCCGCCAAAGCGAAAATCGCCTGCGCAAGCAGCTGTGGCTTTGGACGGTCGAGGTGCGTCACGGCAAGCGCGATCTGGGTGAGGAAGGCGATGATAATCACCGCCGTCCACTTCCGATCGTCGGGAAAGGCGCTCGCGATCGCAAGCCGCTGATCGCGCGCCGATCGCAGACGAATCACGGCGTCGAGGAGCGCGCGCTGCAAGGCCGATTCGATCTTTGCGCCGCTCACCACGCTAGTGAGCCTGTTCAGCGCGGCTTCCGCTTCGGGAGATTCTTTGCCATCCTCCATGGCGCGCCATTCAAGGCCGACGACGGCCTCAACATATTCGTGTATCGCGCCCAGAATTTCGTTCGCGTCAATTCCGTGATTGCTGGAAAGGCCAGACAGGGTCGTCAATTGTTCGCGTTCCAACGTGACTGCTTGGAAAGCGCGGCGATTTGCTTCCCAGACATCCTGCGAGAGAAACGTCATCAGCAGGCCAAAAAGCGTCGCCGGAACGCCGACGAAGGGCGGAACGACGCCTTTCCAACTCGGCGCATAGGTTGCGAAACGCGAGGCGAAACAGAGCCAGCACAGGAAAAGCGCGATAATGGCCATGGCGCCTGCAAGCAGGAGCGCCATGACGGGCATCGTCTGCGACATCCAAAAATCTAGAATCACCTGTCCCCTCGCAATTGACCGTCATCGGAGCCTAACCTAACCGAGATTCGCCGAATGAGCGCGCAGAAGAAATCCGGCGCCTACGTCGGTCGACGGACGGTCGAATCGCAGAAATTTCGGAAAGACGAAGATGATTGCGGTGGAAGGGCCGGCGGGGGATAGTAGCGGGCTGTCACGGCGAGAGCGGCGACGGCGCAACCGGTTCAGCTCATCGAGGACATGGGGCGCGAGGTGCGCCACGCCAAGCGGCGCATCTCCCCCTCTTAACACAAACGCCCCGCGGTAGTTCCACGGACGGAACGTCTCTCCTGAAAGGCGGCGCGAGCGCCAATGCCTTTGGCCGGTAACACGAAGACAACAGCTGCCCTCGATCGTCAGCCGGTGAGGAATCTACCTTCGGTCGCCCTGACCGGCGGGGCTCGATGCGTTTCGTGAGAGCCGGGGCCTGGGAACGCTCAGCCATACGCTCGACTGCGTCAGCGCGTCCTCAGAGAAAGGCCGGGTTTCGAGGTTTTGAAGCAGCGTCCTGATGGCGTGTCTTCGGCGTTGAAGCTTTCTCGTGGTCATTGGGGATCTCCTCTTTAGAGATGGACCACTAATCAACCGTCTCAAGCGTCACCCCGTTAACACGCGAAATCAAGCTCTGTTCCAGTCAAGGCCGATGATTTACGGCGAGCGTTGCAAATTTGTCGCGCCTGCGGCAGCGCGGCGCGCAGGGCAATTTTCGGCGCGCGTTCCTACCAATAGACTTGTGCGCGCGCCTCGAAGAGATTGGGATGCGCCCCATTGAAATAAGGGCCCTGTCGCGCCGGAACGCCAGTGGCGTATAGGGCGTAATCATTAAATGGCGCGGAAGCCTGCAGCACGCGGATCCAGTTGAACTGGAAGTGAAATCCATTATCTGGATACCAGTTGAGCCCCAAAGTGACATTCTGCTGACGGCCGCCGACGACGCCGGCATTGGCGATATACGAAGTTGCGACAGGATTGGGCGCAATAAGCGTCGTATAGGCGAGCATGTTGTACAGGCCTGAGCCTGAATAGGGCCCGCTGTTGAGATTGAGCGCGCTGTAGCGCGCGGCGAGTCCGATCGCGCCGAATCCTCCGGCGGTCACCGGATTTTTGATCGCCACCTGATTGAACGTCGCGCCAATTTTGTTCGTCACGTCATAGGCGGCTGCGCGTTCCTCGCCGGTGAGATACCATTGCCCATAGACATAAAAGCCGCTGAAAAATTGCGAGGCGCCGCCAGGCGCAAAAGCGCCGGCCATGCGCGACAGCATGATGTTTGTCGTATTGCGGTTGACCTGCTGTCCGAGATATTCCGCCTGCAGCGAGAACGGTCCATGCGCCGCGGAGAGCTCTACGCCGAAGGACTCGACATTGTTGACGCAATGCGCGGCTGCAGCAGCGGTCCACCCGGGCAGCGCGACGGAGCCGCAGGAGAGATCCGGCGTTCCGAGCAGCCCCTGATTAAGAATATAGGCTTCCGAGCGAATGCGGTTGCCGACCCGCAGCACGCGATCGTCGGACAGTCCAGTGGCGCTGTTAGGCTGGTGATAGCGGCCGGAAACGCCGACATGCAGGAGATCATGCTGAGTCATGATCGGCGCATAGGTCATTCGGCCGGTAAATTCGAAATACTGGCCCCCGCCCGTCGGAAACCAACCGGCTTTCGCCGGGATGCCGATGAGCGGCGGCGCGCCAACCACGGGGTTGGTGTTCAAATCTTCGAAGCTCGTCGTGAAGACGCCGCCCTTCGCGGTCCAATTGTCGCCATAGGCGCCGATCGCCGCGCCGAGGTGGCGACTTGGCGCGATGGCTTCGACCGCCATTGCGCGCTCGATAAAGTCGCGGAAACGCGAGGAGCTGGTGAATTCAAGACTGAAGGGCTCAAAATAGCTGCCGATATGGATAAACGCCGGGTCTTTTGTGAAGGGCAGCGCGAGAAGCGGATGTTGCACCCCCAGATAGAAATCGCGAATGCCGCCCTGCACGGGCGCATTGAAGGGCGTGCCGTATTGCGAGCCCGCGAAATCATATTGCAGTTTATAAAACCAGTACTGAGCGGCCTTGCCTTCAATCTCTAAACGCACCTGGCGAACGCCGGCCTGATCGGACCACCCGTTCAGCGGCTGCGTCGTTCCGCCGCCGTCGAATTGCATGCGTCCGCCGATCTTGAAATTGTACGCCTTGTCCGCGGTTTCGACGAAAAGGCCGTTCTTGAACGAAACCAATACCGGCGGTGGAGGCGGCGGCGCGCCGGCTTGCGCCGCCTCCGCTTTCGCGACGCTGCTCTGAGCGGCGTGCGCGGCCTGCTGTGCTTCTAATTTCGCTTGGCGCGCTTCGCGACGTAACTTTGCGATCTCCGCTTCAAGTGCGCGAAGTCTCGCCTCAATGGCCTCGCCTGAAGCTGCATTCGCCGCCGTTGCAAAGAAAACGAAGGATAGGGCGCTTGCCGCGACGCCATGTTTCCAGCCCCGAACATCCATGGGATAGCCTCGCTCGCGTTTAATTCGCAGCGAGCGGACCCACGCTTAAGCTGCGCCGATCGAGATCGATCGATCATCGCGTTGAGCGCGCGAAGCACATCTTCAAACGCCAAGCGCTGTTAATATGCTAGTCAAGTGCGCGTGCGCAGGTTTTTCCTGAATTGTTCTGCTGATGAGCAAATGTTGCTCCCACATTTCCTAAATGCGGCGCCGTCATTTTTTGGAC
>JAXMCY010000075.1:0-6514 GCA_046349135.1 Methylocystis sp.
CCAGGCTTAATCCCATCTCCGTCTTTCCATAGGTCGGCATGTAGACGAGGATCACGTAAAACGAGATCGTCGCGCCGGCCGTGGCGGCGAAGCATGTGAGAAGTCTGTCGCCCTGCCGCCGGACGAGATCGAGAAAGGCGGCGATCGCCGCGCTGCTGCGCGTCGACGCCTGGAATGCGGGCGTTTCGTCGAGATGGCGTCTGACATAGACGCCGACCGGGCCGATCAGCAGGCCCGCGACGAAGGGAAGCCGCCATGCCCAATCATTCAGGGCTTCGGCTGAGAAGACGGTGGCGACAATGATGCCGGCGAGCGTTCCAAAAAGGATCGACAACCCCTGCCCGACCATCTGCAGCGAGCCGTAGAATCCACGCCGGCCCGCAGGCGCGACTTCGATCAGATAGGCGGTCGAACTGGCGAATTCTCCGCCGGTGGCGAAGCCCTGCAGCAATCGGCCGATGACGACGAGCATCGGCGCGTAGACGCCAATCGCCGCATAGGTCGGCGCAAAGGCGATGACCGCCACTGCGGCGGTCATCACGAACATGATCAGTTGCAGCGCGGCCTTGCGTCCCTTGCGATCCGCGTAGAAGCCGAAAAAAAGCCCGCCGAGCGGGCGCGTGCAGAAGCCGGCGCCGAAAGTCGCGAGCGCCAGCAACAGCGCCGCCGTATCGTCTCCGCTCGGAAAGAACGCCTGCGCCAGCACCGAAGCGAAAAAGCCATAGACGACGAAATCATACCATTCGAGCGCATTGCCGATGACGGCGGCCGCGATCTGCTTGGGCGCTGGCTCTATTGTCTGACGCAGGTTCATGCCGCTAACCGGAAGACATCAGCTCGCCAAGCGGTCGCCGCGCCGCTTCGACAATCAGCGCGCCGACGACGCCAAGCGCGCCCATCAGCAGGAAGAAATACATGTTCGATAGGCTCGACCACAAACCGCCGAGCCATCCCGCAAGAAGATTGCCGAGAAACATCGAGGCGAACCAGACGCCCATCAGCGCTGAACGCGAACCCTTTGGCGCGACATGCGACACGAGCGACAGGGCGATGGGCGAGAAATGCAACTCGGAGACGGTGATCACGGTGAAATAGGCCAAGAGCCAAAGCCAACTCGCTTTGCCGCCATCGCTCGTCCAGGCCGCGAGCGCCATGACGCCATAGCTCGCCGCGACGCCAAGACAGCCGAGCGTCATTTTGCGAGTCGTCGACGGCTCGCGCCCCAAGCGCGCAAGCCACGCCCACCGCGAGACAAGCGGCGGGGTGAAAAGAAAGATCATCAGCGGGTTGAACGCCTGAAACCAAGTCACCGGAAGATCGGCGCGCCAACCAAAGAGATCGACGCCGCGGTCGGCGTATCGCGCCGCCCAAAGCGCGATCGTATTGCCCTGCTGCTCGAAGGCGGCCCAGAACAGCGCCGAAGGGGCAAAGAGCAGCATCAGTACGGCGAAGGACCGGCGAAACTGGGCGCGCGACTGCGTCGTCGACGGTAGTCTTTCTCTCGGCGGCGGATCGCGCGGCAGGCTCGGCAGACCGATCACGTAAGTGACGAGGCCGACGATCATGCCAACGCCGGCGCAGGCGAAGCCGTAATGCCAGCCGACCATCTCTCCGATCGTTCCGCAGACGAGCGGCGCGAAGAAGGCGCCGATATTGATGCCGACGTAGAAGATCGAATAGGCGCGGTCTCGGCGTAAATCTGTCGGCGCGTACAGTTCGCCAACCTGGATCGAAATGTTCGGCTTGAAGAAGCCGCAGCCGAACGCGATGAAAAGCAGCGCAAACAGAAACAGGCGATCGTAAGCCATCATGAAATGGCCGACGGCCATCATTCCCCCGCCGATCACGATCGCGCGCGCGCGTCCGAGCCGCCGGTCGGCGATCAGCCCGCCGAGGATCGGCGTCAGATAGACGAGGCCCGTATAGAGCCCGTAGATTTGCGAAGCGAAAGGCTGCGGCGCGAGCGGACCCGAAAATGTCTCGAGCGCGCCTTTCAGCGCATTGAGTCCGACCGCCGCGTTCATGCGTTCCGGCGTCAGCAAATATTCGACCATGTAGAGAACGAGCAGCGCCCGCATGCCGTAATAGGAAAAGCGCTCCCACATTTCGGAAGAAAAGAGAAAGGCGAGTCCGCGCGGATGGCCGAGAAAATCGTCGCGTCGCTGCATGCGCTCTCTCGAACCAAACCTTCTTAGCCGCCGGCTCATGGGCCGCGCGGCTTCTATAGATGACGGTCCAAGCGACTCAAAACACGCCGGCGTCCAATCCGGCCGCGACGCGCATGCCCAATTCGCGGCAGGAGTCGACAAAGTCCTCCCGCCATTCGCCCCGGCAGATCAGCGGCTCGCCTATCGCGCGCCAGCGCAGGCCGGTCACGATCGACTCGACGCCGCGCCGCGTGCCCGTTCCGTCATGGCCGGCGCGAATGTAGAGCGCATAAGGCAGTCCTTGAGTGCGCTCCAGCAACGGATAATAGCAGCGGTCGAAGAAGTCCTTGAGCGCGCCGCTCATGTAGCCGAGATTTTCGGTGGTGCCGAGGATGATCGCCTGCGCGGCGAAGACATGTTCGGGCGTCGTCGCAAATGGGCTGAGCGCCTCGACCTCGACGCCTTCGATTTCAGGCGCGCGCGCGCCGGCGACGACCGCGTCCCTCAGCCGCTCTGTGTTGCGCGACGGCGCATGGGCGACGATCAGCAGGCGCTTTGGCAATTAACGCGGCTACCAGGAATGGAATTCTGGCACGTCAATGACTTTCATGAAGATCGCCAAAGCGATGATCGCCAGCATCGCCAGGAGCGCGCTATAGCCGATCACCGTATAGACCGAGGCGTTATAGACCGAATCCAACAGCCGCAGCGCATAGGCGCGCAAGGCGCCTCCTTCTGCTACCTCTTTCGCCATGACCGCTCCTCCTCTGGGAAGCGCGACTCATTCGCTCTCAAGGCATAAGTTAGCGGATTGGCGGACCGGCGACAGCCTATTCCTTGCCGATAATTTGGCGGGGCGCGACCGATAGGTGACGCACCGACGATCTGCGCCGACCTGCCAGCTCGACGACCTTGGCCTTTTGCGGCTCAGACATTGACGTCCAGCCGGCGATCTCAGCGCGCGTGCGCCCGCACCCGACGCACACGTCGTCCCGACCAAGCTCGCAGATTTTTATGCAGGGACTGTCGGTCATGAGCTCCACTTCGGCCGTGAGACGCGGGGCGAGCGCCTCGCCGCGCTATAGGCCGGCGTGCAGCGCCCGTCAAAAACGTCCGTGGCCCTCCCGCCCAATCTTTTTCTCTTTCGCAAAATCGACTAGACGCAGTGGCCATGACGACGAAGATTTTCATCGACGGCGACGCCGGCACCACCGGGCTCGAAATCCGCGAGCGGCTCGCCGCGCGCTCGGACATTTCGCTCGTCGCGCTTCCCCAAGCGCAGCGCAAGGACGTCGCCGCAAAGCGCGACATTCTCTCGGCCGTCGACATCGCAATACTGTGTCTCCCTGACGACGCCGCGAAGGAAACCGTGGCGCTCTGCGACGCGCTCGGTGGCGGCCCGAAAGTGCTCGACGCCTCCACGGCTCATCGCGTCGCGCAAGGCTGGACCTACGGCTTCCCCGAACTCTGCGAAGCACAGGCTGCGGAAATCGCCAAAAGCCGCCGCGTCGCCAATGTCGGCTGCTACGCGACGGGCGCGATCGTGCTCATTCGTCCGCTTGTCGACGCAGGCCTCATCCGATCCGACCAGCCGCTGACGATCAACGCGGTCTCGGGCTATTCGGGCGGCGGCCGGCAGATGATCGAGGCCTATGAGAGCGGCAAGGCGCCGGCCTTCGAGCTTTACGCGCTCGGGCTCGGGCACAAACATGTGCCCGAAATCATGGCGTATGGGAAACTCACGGCGCGGCCTCTGTTCGTTCCCTCGGTCGGCAATTTCCGTCAAGGGATGCTCGTCTCGATTCCGCTTGTGCTGGACGCCTTGCCCGGCAGGCCGAAGGCGAAGAGCTTCGCAGAAGCCTTTGCGCGCCATTATGCGGGCGCGCCGCATGTGAGGCTCGCGGCGACGCCGGCGGGCGGACGGCTCGACGCCCTGGCGCTGAACGGAACCGACGACATGGAGGTCTTCGTCATCGCCGATGAGCGCGGTCACGCCCTGCTCGTCGCCCGGCTCGACAATCTGGGCAAGGGCGCCGCCGGCGCGGCGATTCAGAATCTTGATCTGATGATGGGGAAGTGAGTGAGCAGTGAGTGGTCAGTAGTTATGGCGCTGCTTGCCAATCACTGCCCACTATTCGCCGCTCACTCCGCATAGGCCGTGGCGCCGCCCGGCAGCTTCGCGACGACGTCCTCATAGCGGCTGGTGCGCTTGTCCATCATCGTCTCGAAGGCTTCATGCACTTCATGGACCGAGCGAACTTTCAGCCGGCGGCCCTGCTGCTCATAGAAGATGGGCCTGTTGGCGCGCGCCGGCCTCGGCAGGAGCGCAGCGGCCGACGTATGCGGCGCCTCGTCCACGGTTCTCATGAAACGCTCGGCGTCGTCCGGCCCGAGGAAGTGGATGAGGTAGGTCTCGCCGGACGTCAGCGGCCGGCCGATTTTTTCGGCAATTCTGGCGCTGTCCTTTTTGAGCATTTCCGCGGCGAGAACGGCGGAAAGATAGGGATCGTTGCGCAGATTGAGGATTTGCGCCCGCTTCTGACCGTTGACGCGCGGCGCGTCGTCGCTCGCGATCGCGGCCGCCGTGTCGCTGTGGCCGTGACGCCAGCCGAAGGTTTTCACCGCCTTAAGCCAGGTCTTCTCGACGAATTGGAACAGGCCGCTGGCCGACGAGGTCCGCGCCTTGGCGCTCGAGGAAAAATTCGACTCCTTGTCGGCAATGGCCATCAGCAGCGCCGGATCCATCTCGGTCGTCTGCGCCGCCTTGACGACGCGTTCAACGATCGACTGCTGAACCTTCACTGACCCGAACCGCACCATGCCCGGCGTTTCAGCGGAATCATCGTCGCCGAGACGATGCGACCAGGTCAGCGCCGCCTGTTCCAGAGAAAAGTCGGAGTCGAGAGCGGTTTCTTCGTCGTCGGCGGCGGCCTCCAGCGTTAGCGTGGTCAGCGGCGATGCGGCGATGCGAAAGCGCCCGGCGCGGGCGGTCCGCTCCGGACGACGCGCGTCATCGCGCTCTCCAGTCATCGCCAATACGGCCACCACGGAAAGCAGAGTCGCGACGCAGAGCGCGCGCAACAAGGGAGAACAGGCCCGATCGAGCAGAAAATGTGAAAGAATCGCCCGGCGCGACCCTTTGGACTGTCGGACTGAGTGAGGCGACGCGCGCTTTTCGTCCTGGGAAGGCGGCGGGGCGTTCGTCAGCGTGACCGACATTTTTCGCGGTTTCTCCACATTTACGCAAAGTTTGCGTAAACAGAAAGTTACCTGCGAGAGCGGGCAAAAGATCGACAGCCGGAGCCATGCTCGCGCCACGATTGCAGCTGCGCTTTATCTGTCCCGCTCTTAAAAAGATAAATATTATCAGTGACTTGCAGAAAAATGGCGCATAGCTGTCGCCACAATCGCGCCATCTGTCGAGCCGCTAAGCCTCCGCCGCCTCCCGAAGAGAAAGGGTGGCCCGATTCTATAGGAGACTGCCCACTTTCGAGAGCATGCCCTGGAGCAAGTGATATTCCGGGCCGGCCGTCGGCGTCGTGCGGGTGATAAAGTCGATCGGCTTGCCGTCCTCCATGCCATAATCGGCGACGCGCTGAACCTTCTTCGACTTATCGAAATAGACCGCATAGACGCGCTGCTCGGTAATGTTTTGAGGCATGAACGCGAATGTGCGTTCAATGCGCTGGCTGACGTAATACCAAGCGTCGCCGCCGACCGTTGAGGTCGTCGAGGGCGTGCCAAGCGTCGACATCACCTGCTGGGCGTTCATGCCCGGCTTGATTTGCGACGTGCTGCGCGAATCGAGCACAGCGCCGCGATTGACGACGCCCTCATAGCCAAGACAGCCTGCAAGCGAAACGGCCACCCCAACGGCGGCCGCCAAACGAGAAGCGACGCGCAAAGCCTGCGCCATGTGTGTCTCCGCAATCCTCCGCCTCGGCGCGCCGACGCCGGGCATGTAGCCTATCGCCAATTCCGTAATCTTCGAACGCAGCGAAAGCAAGACGGCGATCTCTGCGCCTTGTCGGCGCTGGCGTCTGTTTGCCGGCCCCCATATCTGATTTGATGAAACGCCGCGACCGGAGGCGAGAGGCGCCATGAGCAAAACATCCGAATTGCACCCGCAGCTGTCGCGCCGGCTTGCGCTTGCCGACACGCCGCCCGAAGGCCTCGACGTCGACATCAATGCGACCCAGGCCGAATGCGCCGCCTTGGCCGCGCATAATGACCTGCCCGCCGTGCATTGGTTGCGGGCGGAGCTGCGGGCGCAACGGTGGCGCGGCGACGGACTGCAGATCGACGGGGAGCTGCGCGCCAGCGTGCGACAAACCTGCGTCGCCACTATGGAAGAATTCGACTCGGAG
>JAXMCY010000076.1:0-6233 GCA_046349135.1 Methylocystis sp.
CGCCATAGAGCGCATCATTGCCGGCGTCGCCCAAAAGGGTGTCCGCGCCGGAGATCGCGCCAGCACCGTCGCCGCCGAAGAGATTGTCAGCGCCCGCGCCGCCATAGATCGTGTCGTTGCCGGCGTTGCCGACAAGCCCGTCGGCGCCGTTTTCGCCGGAGATCACGTCAACGCCGTCGCCGCCCCAGATTCCATCGTCGCCGTCGCGACCATAGAGATAATCGTCGCCGGAACCTGAAAGCGATGGGTCGCCGTTGCCGCCGAAGAGATAGTCGCTTCCCGTCCCGCCGATCAGGATGTCGTTGGCGCCTTCGCCGAACAGCGTGTCATTGCCCGCGTTGCCATAAACAATGTCATTGCCACCCTGGCCGGTGATGGTGTCATTGTCGATCCAGCCAGCGAGAGTGTCGGCATTGGCGCTCGATGTTTTGTAATAACTCTCAATGCGGTCGAAAAAGTCGACCATATCTAACCGCTTGTAGCTGTAGGTCGATGAAAAGCCAGGTTGATCTTGCGTGTTCAAGACACCGTCGCTCGTGAGAGTTGTATCGTCAACTGTCGCCGGAAACATTCGCATCAAATCGCGTAGCTTAGTCGTGGCGATACGAGTAGTTTGTTCAGTCAGTTCGAGCGAGAAATCCTGACCAAGAGCAACAGCGCCGGTAACATATGGAGCAGCAAAGCTTGTTCCATAAAGAGCTGCCGTGTTGAACCCCAATGTGCCACCACTCATTTCCGTAGTTTGAATAAGCCCTCCCGGAGCAAGCAATTCCAAACCATAAGGATTTCCACTTCCATCAGTCGCAAAGGGTTCTCTTTGAGAGTAACCTGGTATACGATTTCCAACAAAAGGCGTTTCGACCTGTCCTCCTCCGTAATTCAAGGAATATGTGCCATAGTTTTGATCCCACACTGAACCAACAGCCCAAACAAACGGATCGGCGGCAGGATACGCAACTCCTAGAGCATCGGGATTAGGCGTGGGATAACTATTTCCCGATGCAGCCACGACGGTTACACCTACTTGCACCAAAGCTTGGTACGACGGCGTCAATACCGTATCTTGATGTCCTCCAGCATAATTATATTTTCCAAGCGATAAATTAGCTGCAACGATGTTGTAGGTAGCCGCATTTGCTGTCAGCCAATCTATTGCTTGCTTTATATCCGCATCAGCAGCTTGAGAATTGAGGAAATCTGGAAAGACCTTCAAGATGATTAGATTAACGTCTGGAGCTATTCCCACATAATTTACGCCACTAATAGTCCCGTTAGCTGCTGCAACACCAGCAACGTAAGTTCTATGTAGCTGCGTTGTTGTGACATCTGTTGTCCCATCGTTGGAACTTGCCGCGCCAGATCCTAAGGTCGTCAGCGCGAAATCTTTGGTGGCAACTACGCGGCTGCCCGCAAATGCGCCCCCCCCGCTCGTGATGCCAGCTTGAAGCCCGGTATCAATGATCGCGATCGTTACACCGCCCCCACGAATGGTGGAATACCGAGAATTACTCAGGAGGCTATCGAAATGTATGAGAACGCCAGCCTCGGTATCTATCGGCGTGGCGAAGGTAGAGTTTTGTGCAAGAGGGTCATATTCGCCAATCGTTCCGCCGCCCGGCACATCTCTCATTGGAATGACTTCTGGAATATAAGGGGTCAGCGTGTTGATAATAGGCCAGCGCACATCTGGAATCTGAGGCGGCTGGAGTTCAACAACTCCAACTGGTTCAAACTGATCGTTTGGGCCAAAAGGGTCGTATTCGCCAATCGTTTCGCTATCCGGGACATTTCTTACTGGAATAATTTCTGGAACATACGGCGTTGGCGTATTGACCATTGGCAATTGGAAATCAGGAATTTGAGGCGGCTGGTGAGCGAGAGTTTCAGCTGCTTCGAACTGATCGTTTTGCGCTAGCGGATCATACTCGCCAATCGTTCCACCGCCAAGAACATCCCTTACCGGAATGACTTCAGGCAGATAAGGATTCGGCGTGCTGATGATCGGCCAGTCGAAGTCGGGGATCTGCGGCGGGTTCGGCGCGCGGGGAGTGAAAATCGGAACCATGAAATCATCCCGCAGTAGCAACGTCCGGGAACATGCCTCGCCCGTTGGCAGGAGTCAATACGCCTTTGCCACTGACCTGCTCCCCGCTTTCCCGCCGGTCATAAGTTAGGTCCGGCTTCAATTTGGCCCTCGACGGAGGGCCGGTTTGCGAACACCGAAGGCGCAAGGCCGCCGAGGCTCGAATGGGGTCTCACGGTGTTGTAATCGATCCGCCACGCTTCGACGATACGCCGCGCTTCCGACAGCGATCGGAAGAGGTGCTCGTTCAGACACTCGTCGCGAAGACGACCGTTGAAGCTCTCGACGAAGGCGTTCTGCACCGGTTTGCCTGGCGCGATGTAATGCCACTCCACGCCGGTCTCCTCGACCCAGCCCAGCACGGCATGGCTCGTCAGCTCCGCGCCGTTGTCGGAGACGATCATCGCCGGCCGGCCGTGCAGATCGCACAGGCGATCCAGCGCGCGTATGACGCGGACGCCAGACAGCGACGTGTCGATGACGCTGGCCAGACACTCCCGCGTGAAGTCGTCGACGATGTTGAGAATGCGGAAGCGCCGGCCGTCGTTCAGCGCGTCCTGCACGAAGTCGAGCGACCAGCGCTGGTTCGCCCCCTGCGGGACCGCCATCGGCGCCCGTGTCCCCAGCGCCCGCTTGCGGCCGCCGCGTTTGCGCACGGAGAGAAGCTCTTCCTTATAGAGCCGGTAGACCTTCTTCAGGTTCATCTTGACGCCGTCCCGCTTCAGCATGACCGCCAGCCGGCGGTATCCGAACCGCCGACGCTCGTTGGCGAGCTCGCGCAGCCGGGCGCGGGCGGCCTCGTCGCCGCCGCGCTTCGGCTGATACTGGAAGGCCGTCCGGTCCACGCCGATCAGCCTGCAGGCGCGGCGCTCGGCGTAGCCGTGACCCTCGATCACGCCTTTCACCGCCGCGAACCGCGCCGCAGGCGTTCTCAGTTTTTTCTCAGCAAATCCTTCAGGACGGAGTTGTCGATCACCGCCTCCGCCAGGAGCTTCTTCAGCCGCCGGTTCTCTTCCTCCAACGTGCGCAACCGCGCCGTCTCGGAGACCGTCATGCCGCCAAACCTGGCCTTCCAGTTGTAAAACGTCGCGTCGCTGATGCCGTGCTTGCGGCACAGCTCCTTCGTCTTAAACCCGGCCTCGTGTTCGGCCAGGATCGCGATGATCTGCTCTTCAGTGAACCGGCTGCGCCGCATCGTCCATCTCCAAAGGATGGACCCAACTTATCAATGGCCGGAATTTAGGGGAGCAGGTCACCCGACATGAGAAAGAATTGCCGGACGCAAGTCAGGTTCTCCGCAAACATGCGACAGCGACAACAAAGCGTTAATCGCCGTCAGGAAGGGACCGCGCACAATGGGCGGCCGGACAGGAAAGTTCCGGCGGCTGCGATATTTCGCCGGAGCCGGCTCAGCCGGGCGGCGGCGGCGCCCCGACCTGGACGAGGAAGCCCAGCATGTCGGCGCAGGACCAGCGCTCGACGGCCTTGTCGCCGGCGAAGCGCAGGATGGTGATTCCGGGCAAAGCGTAGGGCTTGCCGCTCGCCGGAACGTTCATGAAGGCGCCGGAGTGAACGCCGGACATCACGAAGCGGCAGGACAGAAGGTCGCCGCTTTCCAGGGTTTCGTGGATGACGAGGTCCGGGTTGGGTTTGCCGGCGGCCGGCAGCGCGGCGCAGACCATGCGGTAGAATTCGCGCACGGCCGGCTTGTCCATCGGCTCCGGCGTATAGCCATGCAGCCGGATCGAGTCGTCATAGAGCGTGAGATAGCCGTCGAGATCGCCGCCGTTCCAGCAGGCGACGGCGCGGTCGAGATGGGCTTTCATCTGCGGCATGGATGCTTCCCCCGAAAGACGGCTCACCGCCGCCCGACAGGAGGATAGCAGGCGGACGGCCATCCGGATGCGCCCCGGAACCTACATGCCGGCGAGAAGGCCGCCATTCACGGCGATCGTGGCGCCGGTGACATCGCTCGACTGATCGGACATCAGCCAGGCGACGGCGTTCGCCACCTCATCGACCGAGCCCGGCCGCTCCTGCGGGATTCCCGCCACCCGCGCACGCCACACCTCGTCGCGCGGACGCCCGCGCAGGCGGCTGAGCTCGTCGGTCGCGATGTCGCTCGTCCCGGTGGCGATGAGGCCGGGCGCGACGACGTTGACGCGCGTCCCCCGTTTCGCCATGGCGACCGCGAGGCTTGCGGCGAGATTGCGCAGCGCCGCCTTGCTCGACGCATAGACGAGATTTTCCGGCGAGGCGCGCTGCCCCGCCACCGATCCGATCATGACGACGCTGGACGGGTTCGAAAAGGCCGGCGCGAGATCGCGCGCGAGAAAGAAGGCCGCCTTCACATTGACCGCGTAACTCAGGTCCCAATCCCTCTCAGTCGCTTCTTCGAGCGCCTGCGACAGGATCACGCCGGCGGCGTGGACGAGGCCGTAGAGCGGCGCCGCCACCGATTTCGCCAGATCGGCGACGCCCGACAGCCGCGAGAGATCGGCGCCGATCCAGTCTTCCGGCGGGCAATCGGGCGGTCGCGGCCGCAAGTCGGATGCGATCACGTGAAATCCGTCCGACCGCAATCGGCGGCCGATGGCGGCGCCGATGTCTCCGGCCGCCCCCGTCACCAGAATCGCGCGCTGCTGGCTCGACATTCCGCCTTTCCTTTCAGACGCCGGCGAGCCGCTCATCAGCGCCGTGCAGGCGGCGCAAGACGAGCCGTCAAGGCTCCTCGCCTTCCATCATCTTCAGCAGGTCGCGTCCGCCGCGCTCGACATGGGCGGCGACGGCGGCGGCGCAGGCCGCGGCGTCGCCCGCCTCCATCGCCGCGGCGATCGCCTCATGCTCCAGGATCGTCGAGGAGGCGTGGCCGGGAATCAACTGATAGCCGAGCCGGAAGCGGAAGCAGCGGTCCCAGATATCCTCGATCTCCTGCGCCAGCAGCCGGTTGTCGGCGGCGCGCACGATGGCCCGATGGAAGGCCCAGTTCGCTTCGGCCAGGGCGGCGTAATGGCGCGCTTCATATTCGCGGGCGAAGCGGGCGTTCTGCCGGCGAAGCTCCGGCGCGCATGTTTTCGACGCCTTCTCGCAGGCGAGCCTGGCGGCCAATCCTTCCAGCGCGGCGCGGATCTGGAACAGTTCGAGCGTATCGCGCGCTTCGAGCTTGACGACGTGAATGTCGGTATGCGGCGTGATCCTCACCAAGCCTTCCCGCTCGAGCCGCAGCAGCGCGTCGCGCACCGGCATCTGGGAGATGTTGAGCATCTTTGACAGCGCCGCCAGCGTCACCCGCTCGCCCGGCCTCAGGCCGCCGCTCAAAATCTGCTCGCGCAAATAGACATAGGCCATTTCGCCCGTGGTGCGATGAACCGGGATCGGCGCATCCGTTGCGCCCGGCGCGAGGAGCTTCGCCCCGGACATCGGCTAGGCCGCTCCGGCGCTGGAGAATGCGGAAACCCGCCCGACCCAGTCGGCGACGCCCTGCGCCAGGGAAAATCGCGGCGCGAAGCCGAAATCGCGGCCGGCGCGATCGAGAATCGACGGGCCGCGCAAATGCCGGGCCGGATCGACGCCCGCCCCGGCGTCGATATCGGCGCCGGGAATCGCCTGCCGCACCGCGGCGGCGAAGTCCCGCCTGAGCTTCAGGACGCCGCCGCTGACATTGTAGACGGGCTCCGGCAAGAACGGCTTTTCGGCCGCGTCGACCAGGGCGCGGGCGAGATCGACCACGTAAGTGAAATCGCAGGGGTGATCGCCGCCGACCTGCTCCCGAACGCTCTCGCCCGCGAGAGCCGACGGCACGAAATACTGGCCGATGCGGCTGCCGAAACCGTAGACGAAGCCGGTGCGGATAGAGGCGGCGACGATCCCGAACGTCTTGCGGTAGGCGTCGCAAAGCGTTTCGGCCATCAGCTTGGTGGCGTCATAGATGCTGACGGGATCAGGCTTTTCGCTTTCGTCGAGCGGTTTCAGATCGGGCCGATGCCCGTAGAGCGTGGCGGTCGAAACATTGACGATTCGAAATCGTCTCTCGCGCGCGAGTTCAAGAAGACGCGACGTTCCCATGACATTGACATCGACGGCGCGCGCCGGCTCGGCCCTGCCCAGGGCGGGGCCGACCAGCGCCGCGCAATGAATCGCCGCCTCGCAG
>JAXMCY010000077.1:0-6152 GCA_046349135.1 Methylocystis sp.
TCGTGAAGGCCTCGCGCGCAGCATTGACGGCGCGATCAACATCACTGATCGAACCCAGCGAGATCCGGCCGCATACCGTTTCCGTGGCGGGATTGATCACCTCAAGCGTCTTCGGCGTTGCGGGTTCGACCCACTTTCCGCCAATGTAAAACTTCAGGTAGTTGCGCATTTGCCCGTTTTCCGACTGAAGCATCATGCCAAGAACGAACGTTACGGCCGTTCGGTCAGGCCGACACTGGGAACGATTGTAGACCGGGATGACACCGCCAAACTTCCAGCGCAGCTCGCATCTCGTCAACCTATTTTTGGCGAATGCAGACGCGTTGCATGTCTCTGTGTGCCGGAATCATCGTCGCCGTTGATTACGGAGCGGCTTCACCTAACTGATTCAATGGTTGCGCTGTTCCGCAATGACGGGCGGCGTTCCTTTTTTGCCCAGGAGCGCGGCGGATTTCTACAGAGTTTCGCAGTTCCGCGCCGCCTAGCGATTTTTTCGCTCGATCGTCAGACAGCCGATGTCGTCCGACTGTTCCTCGCCCTGCGCGAAGGCGTCGACGGCGGCAAAGAGTCGCGACACCAAATCGTGGGGCGGCTCCTGCGGCCTTGTCTCGATCGCCGCCACGAACCGCTGGTCGCCGAATTCCTCCATTGCGGCGTTCATTGCTTCCGTAACGCCGTCTGTGACCATGATGAGTTTGTCGCCCGGTTCAAATCGAATCCGCATCACCTGGGCGCCGCGGGCGGGATCGATCCCGAGCGCCGCGCCTGTCGATTTGAGGCGCGTGATCTGTCCGCTCCCGGAGAGATGTGCCGGGGCGACATGGCCGCAGTTGGCGTAGCTTATCTCGCCGTCGCGTAGATCGAGAACGCCGAAAAATACGGTCGCGAACATCGCCGCGTCATTATCTTCGCAAAGCACAACGTTCGCGCGATTGACAACCGTCATGACATCCTGTCGGTCGCGGCCAAGCGTTCTCAAAAGCGTCACGACGATCGACGCAAAGAGGCTTGCGGGCGTTCCCTTGCCACAGACGTCGCCAATCGCGAAGGCGATCCTGTCGTCGTCTAGAACGAAGAAATCATAGAAGTCGCCGCCGACGTCGCGGGCCGGCCGCATCCGCGCGGCGATTTCGACGTCGTGCCTGCGGTCATTGATCGGTGCTTCCTTGGGAAGGAGCGACTGCTGGATGAGCGCCGCGCTCGCCATTTCATCCTCACGGCGTCGCTTACCGACAATCTCGGTCGCAAACCGATGGAACGCCGCCGCGAAAGTCGCAAGAGCTGGCGGCGGATTGTCGAGATCCGCAAGAATGCGGCTGTCGAATTCGCGCCCTTCGAGCGCAGTGAGGGCGTTGGCGTAAAGCGCCAAGGCTTCATTCACCGTCGCGATGTCATGGCCGAGCTGCTCCAGCGCCGCCAAAAGAAGATCGGGCGACTGTCGGCCGAGCTCGACGAGTTCGCTGCGTCTGATTTCATACAGGCGCGCGGCTGTCGCGGCCTTGACGCTGGCCGTTCGAGGCAGTCCGGCGAAGGCGCCGATTTCGCCGATCAGACGTGGCGCCTCCAGGGTCGCGAGCGGCGCGGCGCCATAGGCTGTTTCCGCGTAGACTTGGACAGCGCCTTCCGCGAGGAAGAAGCCGGAGTCGCTCGTCTCTCCCTGCCGAACGAGCGTGTCGCCGGTTTGCAACTCGATCCCGCGCGCCGTCGCTAGAAGCTTCTCAATTGCAATGCGCGTTGCGGGATTCATGATCGACAACGGATCCTTGTCTGACGCAGTCATGCGCCAGGCGAGCCGACGAAATCAAGAACTACGACATTTGTGTCGCCTTCACGACGGCAATGGACATGATCCGCGAAGCGGCGAACCAGGGCGACGCCCCATCCGCCCGGCTGCGCTTGTTGAAGCGTGGCGTCAATCTTTCTTGCAGGCGCCTCGCTAAGATTGAATGCGGCGCCATCGTCCTGAAGAGTCAGGCGAAGTCGATCGTCGAGAGCTTCCAGCGTGATGATGAACGTCAAATGTGGACGTCCGCCGTAAGTCGCGGCGTTAATGAGTATCTCCTCGGCGCAGAGTTGCGCGCCAAAACACTGCCGCTCAGTCGCGCCGAGCGCCTCGGACTCGGACGCGATCCAGCCGACGGCGTTCGAAATATCGCCGGCCGTGACGCTAAGGCTGGCGCGCCGCGTTTGTTGGGAGTCGATCAAGGCGTCGCCGCTTCTTCCGAGTCGGGGCCGATGAGCAGCGCCATCGACAGAGAGATGATCGCCGCAAGCGAAAGATAGAACGCCGGAGACAGCGGGTCTCCGGTGAACTTGATGAGAGACACCGCGACCATCGGAACCGTTCCGCCGAAAACCGAGAGCGAGAGGTTATAGCCGACCGAGAGGCCAGAACATCTGACATGCTTGGGGAAGGCTTCGACGAGAAAGGCCGGGCTTGCGCCATAACAGGACATGAACAGTGCGAACGCGCATTGTCCAGCCAGGATGGCGCCGAGATGCGGGCTGCTCATCAGCCAGAACAGCGGCCATGCGAAGAGGGCGAGCGCGGCCGCGCCGATGATCAGAACGGGTTTGCGCCCGATCCTGTCAGAGAGCGCGCCAGCGAGCGGCGTCATGATCAGCATGAAGAATAGAGCGATGCTGTTGAGCGACAGCGCTGTCGAGGCGGAAAGATGCTGCTGTTCCTTCAGCCAGGTCGAGACATAGACAAAGCAGAGATAGAAGCCGACGCCATTGCCAAGCGTGAAGCCGACGACCTTGAAGATCGTGCGCCACTGCGTGCGGAAGGCGTCGAGAAGCGGCGATTTGCGCGCTTCCTCCGTCTGGACGATTGCGGGATCGGGCGGCAGGCGGCGGCGAATGACGAATACGGCAAGGCCGATGAGCAGCCCTGTGAAGAACGCGAGCCGCCATCCCCATGAAGCAGTGGCCGTCTCCGGCAGGAAGGCCGTGAGCGTCGCGCCGACCGCCGAGCCGAGAAGCAAGCCGCCCAGCGCGCCGAAGGGAGCGAAACTGCCGACAAAGCCGCGCCGGCGGGTCTGGGCCTCTTCGACGAGAAGAACCATGGATGTCGTATATTCGCCGCCCACGGCGAGGCCCTGCGCCAGGCGCAACAGAATCAAGAGCGCGGGGGCTGCGAGGCCGATTTGCCGATAGGTCGGCAGAAGCGCCATCAGCAGGGTCGGAACGATCATCAAGATGACGGAGCTGACGACCGCCGCGCGCCGGCCCAACTGGTCGCCGATATGGCCAAAAAGCAGCCCGCCGAGCGGACGCGCAATGAAGCCCACGGCGAACACGCCGAACGAGGCGATCAGCGAAACCGAAGGATCTTCAGAAGGAAAGAATTGCGCGCCGATCGTCGCCGCGAAGAAGCCGTAGACGCCGAAATCGTACCATTCGACCACATTGCCAGCTAGGCCTGCGAGCACCGTCCGCCGCTCGGCGGCGCGCGTCTCGAGATTGACCTGATGCGCCGTGCGCACTGATCTCGCCTCCGATGAGATCGATGCGCGCGATTTGGCGAATGCGCGGCCTGACCCTTTCGAGGTTCCTTCGGCGTTAGGATGCGCTCGAAGACGAAGGAGGCGTCGGCGAGCGACGTCAGCGCGGCGTCGGCGACGTGGGAATATCGTCATTGCAAAGCAGGGCGAGAATACGCTTTTTCGCCTCCTGCCGCTTTTGCCCATCGACGACTGGATAGCGACGTTCCTTGAGCACCCAGAGAAAGGCGTGATCGCTCTGGCGCAGAATGCCGCGCGCGCAGAGATTGGAGAGCGCGGCCTGGCGCCTGGCGGGGGCGCTGCGCGACAGATGGGTGATCCAATGCTGCGCGCCGAGACGACGCGGCTCGCGTATGATATCGGCGAGCGCCTGATCAAGAATCTCGTCGCCTGTTGGCGTCGTGTCCACCGCGAAGGCGCCATCGAGGTCCGAGTCGATGCGGTCACGCAGCGCGAGATCCATCAGCGCCGCGCCGGCGATGCCGCAGTTGAGATAAATTTCCGGCACGCTGTCGAATTCGCCGCCGCTGTCCTCCAGCGTGAGCAGCAGAAATTCCTCGACGAGGCCGATCTGCGAGGCGGGCGCATGTCTTTGCGGGCGATCTAAAGCTACGGTCATCTTCGTTCCCCGAGGAGGCGGCGCCTGGACGACGGACAGGAAAGGGGTTTATGGCTTTCAGGACTTCGCAATAAATAAACGGCGATTGCGCAATCGTCACCGGGGAAAGCAAATGGAGCTTACGCACGAGATTTCCGATGGGCTGCTTGTGGTCAGGCCGAAAAGCCGCATCGACAGCAGTTCGGCGGCGTCTTTCGAAGAACAATGCGTAGCGCTGATCGCAGAAGGACCCAGCAGGGTCGTCGTCGATTTTGCCGAAGTGAATTACGTCAGCTCCGCAGGCTTGCGAGCGGTTCTCATCGTCGCGAAGAAAGCCAAATCGCTGGGCGGCGCGCTCACGCTTTGCGGGCTGTGCGGCAATGTGAAGGAGGTGATGTCGGTGAGCGGCTTCGACGCATTGCTGGGCGCTCACGCGGGCGTGGCGGCCGCCTCCGCCGCGCTTCGCAGTTGAAGTAGGGGCTGCGTGTAAGCATCCGTCATCAAACGATTTCAAATAGCAGGCGACGACGCTACTTGATGGACGATGCGGCTAATGGTCGGCGCGCCTCGCGCGATCCAGTTCAATTGTCGGTTTAAGAGCTGCATTTGGACCAGTAAGCTCAATGCTGATTATTTAGGCGGCCAATTTGAAAAGCCCGATCGCGTTTAGCCGACCAATCTTCTCCCGATCGTTTTCGGCAATACTCGCCGTGTCGAACCATTTCGCCGCGTCGCTGAGTTCCTCGAAGGGATAGTCTGTCGAGAACAGGACCCGATCCGAGCCGATTTCCGAGATAGAGTTAATCAACGCTTGTGTCCGAAACGAGCCGGAGGTTGTGACGTAGAAATTCTGATGGAAATACTCCTGAAAAGTCTTCTTGATCTGAATGCCTCTCGGCGCGGTCGCAACTCGATGATCGACGCGCCAGATCAGAAAGGGGAGACCTTCGCCATGGTGGCCCACGATGATCTGGAGGTTCGGATGCCGGTCGAATAGACCGCTTCCCATCAGTCTGAGAGCATGCGTCGCTGTCTCCACGCCGAAGGCCCATGCAGAGCCGAGCAGCCAAGGGTGACCGTCGTAGATGCGAGATCGCGATGAGATAGGATCGCGCGGATGCAAGTAAAAAGGTCTGTTTAGCTTCACAAATTCAGTCCAAAAATCTTGGTAGCGGCCGTCGTCCAGATAGACGACCGACTCTTCGTCTCCGACCTGCGAAAATCCGTTGACAAGCGCGCCGACGAAACCGAGGTCAGCGATGCACCTTTGCGCCTCGATGGCGGCGGCTTCCGGATCTTGCAGCGGCAATGCCGCGAAGGCGCGGAACCGATCGGATCTTTTCGAGACGTGTTCGGCAAGCAAATCATTTGCCTGCTTCGCCATCTCAATCGCCCTGGGAACGTCGCTGATTGCTTGGATCGCCGGCGAATTTAGCGAGATGATCATCATTTCCATCTCGTGCTGATCCATGAGCTTCAGGCGAACGTCGCCGACGTCCATGAGACGCCTTCTCATCTCACCCCATTTTGCCTCCACGCAATATTCGTGCGAGTGGCCAAGCGTGTCGGGATGCGAGAAATGCTCTTCGAGGCCGATTTTTCCTTTCATGCCGCCACCTGTCCCTACCGTAAAATTGATCCGCTTGGCGCGCTGCGTTTTTCCATGACCCTCTGGGTCCGCGCTTAAGCACATAGATTTTACGGGTGTGACGGCAAATGAAAACGCCGCAACGAGGCGCTTTTTACGAAATTCCCTGTTAGCAGGGTATTTGGCGCGGAGACGCGCTCGGGCAGGACTGCGCACACAGCCAACGTTTTTTTGGACGATGTCACGTAATTTGTAGTGTGGCTCGCTTGGCCGCACGCAATGCTGCGACGCCGTTCGCGCCCGATCCGCCGTTTGAGCGCGCTCGATGAGTCGATTAAGGAGGCCAGCCGGCGCATTGCGTCGTGGCCATTTTTGCTCTCAAATCGCAACTCTTCACATCATGTCGGATCGCACGCATGCTGACGGTATTCTGCTCTCCCGCGAGATATGTTCAGGGCCG
>JAXMCY010000078.1:0-5769 GCA_046349135.1 Methylocystis sp.
CGACCAGATGCTCGACGCAGCGGCACTCCGGGAGCTTCTGGCAAAAAAATGGTAGGGCCCGCCGCCAAGCGCGAAGCCGTCGCGCACCTTCGGGCCGTCATGGGCCTGTCGGAGCGTCTGGCCTGCTGATTCCGATTGAAGCCGCCCACCATAACGAGATGATCGCGCCCACCGTAACGGAATGATGCCGCCCGTCATTACGAGATGAAGCCGCCCACCGTAACGAGATAATCCGGCCCGGGGTATTTCGTGCAGTGATGGGGGTCCCCGCTGGCCTGTTTAGGTCGCGCCTTTGGGAATCCAAGGGAGCGATCGATGCCAGCGGAGAGAGTTGCGATGCGCCAGGCGCGCGAGATTATTCGCCTGAAGTTTTCGGCTTGTCTTGCGACACGCGAGATCGCGCGGCGTCTCGGGCTCGCCCCGTCGACGGTGCGCGAGACGCTGAAGCGTTTCGAGAGCGCCGGCCTCACTTCGCCGCCGCCCGACGCCATGACCGACGGCGAGCTGGAGGCCGCGCTCTACGCCAATCGCCGCAGCAAGCGGGGCCATCGGCTTCACAGCGAGCCGGATTGGCCGACGATCCGTCGGGAGTTGAAGCGCAAGCACGTCACCCTGCTGATCGTCTGGGACGAATATATCGCAGAGAATCCTGGCGGTTACAGCTATTCGCGGTTTTGCGAACTCTATCGCGCCTTCGAATCGAAGCTCTCGCCCACCATGCGGCAGACGCATGTCGCCGGCGAGCGCCTGTTCGTCGATTACGCCGGCGACGGCGCGCTGGTGGTCATCGACCGGCTCACCGGCGAAATCCGCATGGCGCAAATCTTCGTCGCCGTGCTCGGCGCATCGAGCTTCACATTCGCGCGAGCGACCTGGACGCAAACGCTGCCCGATTGGATCGACGCCCATGTCCGCGCCTTCGAGGCGATCGGCGGCGTCCCGCAGCTTCTCGTCCCCGACAACACGAAGACCGCGGTGATCAAGGCCTGCCATTACGATCCGCAGGTCAATCGCACCTATGCCGAGATGGCGACGCATTACGGGACCGCGGTTCTGCCGGCAAGGCCGCGAAGGCCGAGGGACAAGGCCAAAGTCGAGCAGGCGGTGCTCATTGTCGAGCGATGGCTTTTGGGGCGACTGCGCCATCGGACGTTTTACAGCCTGGCCGAGGTCAATGCAGCGATCGGCGAACTGTTGATTCATCTCAATGAAGAGCGGCCCATTCGCCGGCTTGGCGCGACGCGCCAACAATTGCTGGAGGACATTGATCGCCCGGCGCTCAAGGACTTGCCGATCGAGCCCTATGAGTTCAGCGAATGGCGCACCTGCCGCGTCGGCGTCGATTATCACGTCGACGCCGGCTTCCATTATTACAGCGTGCCCTATCGCTTCCTGCGCGCCGAGGTCGACGTGCGGCTGACGGCGCGCACCGTCGAGATTTTCCTCAAGGGCGAGCGGATCGCCGCGCATATGCGCATGAGCGGCAACCGCAAGCACACGACGTTGCCCGAGCACATGCCCTCCAGCCATCGGCGCTACAAAGGCTGGACGATCGAGCGCATCCGCGTCGACGCGCGGTTGATCGGGCCGGCGACGGCGGCGCTCATCGAACAAATCCTGGAGGCGAGACCTCATCCCGAGCAGGGGTTTCGCGCCTGTCTCGGCATCGTGCGGCTCGCCGGCTCTTTCGGCGCCGAACGCCTGGAGGCCGCGGCGGAACGCGCCATCGAGATCGGCGCCAAGACCTACGGCTCGGTCAAATCCATCCTCGACAACAAGCTCGATCGGCGTCCCGCGACGAAGCGCGCCACGGACGGAGCGCCGATCCAACACGCCAACATCCGTGGCCCGCGCTACTACCATTAGGAGGAGCGAACTTGCTCAAACATCCAACCCTCGATCAACTCTACGACCTCGGCCTGCACGGCATGGCCAAGGCCTTCAATGAGATCGCCGCCGCCGATGAAGCAAACGGCCTCGGCCATCATGAATGGCTGGGGCTCTTGCTCGACCGCGAAGCGTCGTGGCGGCGCGACAAGCGGTTCGCGACCCGACTGCGCTACGCGAAATTGCGCCAACAGGCTTGCGTCGAAGACGTGGATTATCGCAGCCCGCGGAGTCTCGATCGCGCCCTCTTCCAAAAGCTCGTCGAGGGCGAATGGATCGACGCCCACGACAATCTCGCCCTCATCGGGCCGACCGGCGTCGGGAAAAGTTGGTTGGCGTCGGCGCTCGGCCACAAGGCCTGTCGCGATAATCGCTCGGTGCTCTATCACCGTTGGCCCAAGCTCTGCGAAGACCTCGCCCTGGCGCGCGGCGACGGCCGCCATCCGCGGATTTTGCGCGCGCTCGGGCGCGCCGATCTCTTGATCCTCGACGACTGGGGGTTGGAGCCCCTCGACGCCAGCGCCCGCCACGATCTCCTCGAAATCCTCGAGGAGCGATACGGCCGCCGTTCGACGATCGTCACCTCTCAGCTTCCCGCGAATCGCTGGCATGAAGTCATAGCCGACCCCACTTACGCCGACGCGATCCTGGATCGCCTCGTCCACAACGCCCACCGCATCGAGCTTTCCGGCGAAAGTCTACGCCGCGCCCGCGGCAAACGGAGCAAGACGGCTTGACCAAACCTCGCCGCCGGTGAGACAAAATCCATCGGCCAGCAAGCCTCGCCAGCCGGGCGGCATCATTCCGTTACGGTGGGCGGCATCATTCAGGAATCCCGGGCGGCATTATCCCGTTACACCCGGGCGGCTTCGTCGGAATCCGCAGTCTGGCCTGCAGCATCGTCGCCATCGACCGCACGACGGTCCGCTATGCGCCAAGGCGGCCAGCGGATACGGAACTGCGCGAACGATCTAGCAGGCTGTTGAAAAAGTCTCTCGCTTCGCTTTGAGGACGGCGGCGTCGCCGTTGTGATACTCGAATTCGATCTCGAAGAAGCCGTCATCGAGAAGTTTGGCGGTTCCTTCTCCCGAGATTTCATCGCCCTCATCAAATCCGGTCCACGCGAAACCGATGGAGGACCGGCTGTATTCGATGTCGAGCGTCGCCTGCATGGCGCCGAAGGCGATTTCGCCGCGCCCTTCGGCGCCGATGACGATCGCGGCGGGGCCACAGAGATCGAGATAGTCTCGATCCCAAAGATCGGCCTCGACGATCCGCCAGCGACCGACCAGTTGGCAACCGGCAGGGGCGCTCATGTCGGCGCCGCCATCAGCTTCGGCAACCGCGCTAGATTGTAAGCGGCCGCCGCGAAGGTGAAAGCCCATCCGACACGGTCTCTGCCTCTGAACCTGGTCTTCTCCTGTCCGGCGATAGTTTTGATCCAGCCGAAGCCTTCTTCGATCCTTTTGCGTATGCGCTGGCTGATCGCGTAGCCCGCATGTCGCGTCGTGCGCCCATCGATCGCCGAGGTGCGCCCGCTGGTGTTTTGCGCCACATGCGGCGTCACCTTCATCGCGCGCAGCTCATTGACGAAGTCTTCGGCGTCATAGGCCTTGTCGGCGCCCAGCGTGATCGCTCTGGGTTGATCCGCCCATGGCTCAATCATATGAAGCGCCGCGATGCGTTCGGCGTGTCCATCCGCCGGCGTCAGGCACGCGTCGACGAAGAGACCGTGCCGGTTCTCCATCAGCGCGTGCCCGATGAAGCAGAGCTTCGCCTCCTTGCCAACACCTTTGCGATAGAGCCGCGCTTCGGGATCGGTCGTCGAAGCATGCGTCTCGTTCGAGCGTTTCTCGCCGTGGAAGTCCGTTTCTTTGTTGCGTCCGCCACCCTCGGCCGGCGGCTCATTCGCTCCATCCTTCGGCTTGAAGCTCTTCATCGACGCCCAGGTCTCGATCAACGTGCCGTCAACCGAGAAGTGCTCGGCGCTCAAAAGTCGCTTCACGCGCGGCTGCGCCAGGACCGCGTTCAGGAACTTCGCGGCGATCTCGCCTTCGAGCAGACGATCGCGGTTCTTCGAGAACACGGAATGGTCCCACACCGCATCGTCGATCCCAAGTCCCACGAACCAGCGGAACAGAAGGTCGAACTCCAGCCGCTCCATCAACTGGCGCTCCGAGCGGATCGAATAAAAGGCTTGCAGCAGCATTGCCCGCAGCAGCTTCTCCGCCGGGATCGACGGGCGGCCAATCGGCGCATAGAGCGCCGCGAACTCGCTCGCCAGCGCCGCCAAAGCCTCGTTCACAAGCAGCCGGATCGCCCGCAGCGGATGATCTTTCCCAACCCGCGCTTCAAGATCGACATAGCTGAATAGCGAGCCTGTCCGCCGATCTTCGCCCCGCATAATTCATCCCTCGTTCAATCAAAGAAAATGAATCACATCGCAATTGACGCGACCAAAGACCTTTTTCAACAGCCTGCTAGGGCCGAATGGTGGATGACCACGTCACCATCCATCTCGACACTATTAGCAGTCATTGGCGGATTATCCCTTTGCGGCTGACGTGACGCTGATCGTCACAGAACACGACGCTGTAGGGGTCGCCAGGGTTCGAATTCTGTGCCCGGGCAGGGGGGTCACGTCAGATGGAGCTACATCCTCCGAAATCGCGCGAGGACGAATGAGAACAAGCTGTTCCGCCTCTGTCTCACCCAGCCACTTCGCCGCCGCCGCGCGTCCCTCTGCAAGGTCAGGTTGTCAATCGGCGTCCAAATCCCCCAGAGGACTGGAAGCGGTCTTAGACGCCCAATCAAGCGATCATCGACAAGGCGCTGTTCGAGGCGGCGCAGCGGCGAAAGGCGGAACGCACGCATGACGCGCCCCAGAAACAGCGCAAGGCGAAGTTCTTGCTGTCCGGCCTGTTGAAATGCGGCTGTTGTGGGGCGGCCTTTCGATGAAGGATCGTGACCATGGAAGGGTTCGGGTCCATTGCTCCACGATGAAGGAAGCCGGAACCTGCTCCAATCGCAAAATTTTCTGTCTCGACGAGATCGAGAAAGCGGTCTTGGCAGGCCTGCAGAAACACCTCAAGGCGCCGAAGCTGCTGAAAGAGTTTGTGAGAACATATCAGGAAGAGCGCGAGCGGTTGGCGACCGAGAAGGTCAGGCGGCGCGGAAAGCTCGAAAGCGAGCTGGCGGAAATTCAGCGTTCTCTCGACCGTATCTGGTCGGACTATGAATCGGAACGTGTTCCGGTCGAGGTCCTGGAACCCAGGATGAAGGAGGCTTAGGCGCAAAAAGTGGCATTGTTGGCGGAGATGGAAGCGTAACCGGAACCAGAAAAAATCGTCGGCCTGCACCCGGCCGCGCTTCGGCATTACGAGAGGCTGGTTAGACAGTTAAACGATGTTTTCGACCGAGGGGTTACTCCGAACAATGCGGAGGCGGCGGAGAAACAGGCGAGCTGCGCTTTTTCGGCGAGCTGGCGCCGCTTTGCGACCCGCGCGCTTTCGCCGAACGCATCGTTGCGCTGCGCAAGACGGATTGGATCGTCTACGCCAAGCCGCCTTTCGGCGGTCCCGAGCAGGTGCTCGCCTATCTTGCGCGCTACACTCACCGCGCAGCGCTCGCCAATTCGACGCTGGTCGCAGCTGGCGACGACGACGTCGCTTTCTCTTATAAGGACTATCGCCGCCAGGGGCGCCGCCGGATCATGCGCCTCTCGCCCAAGGCGTTCATTCGCCGCTTTCTACTGCATGTCCTCCCGGACGGCTTTCGCCGCATTCGCCATTATGGCCTCTTGGCCCGAGGCGATCGCGAGGAGCGGCTCGCGCTCTGTCGTCGGCTCACCGCCCCCGATCATTCGGTCGAGCCGAACCGCAC
>JAXMCY010000079.1:0-5566 GCA_046349135.1 Methylocystis sp.
TCCCGCAATGGCGAATTAAGCAAAGCGGCGCCGAAATCAAGAGCGGCGGCGCGTCGCGGTCAGATTAGCGCGATCCGCGCAGGACTCATGGATCGCCCTCGATTGGCCTCCTAAATACCGAACGCGCGGTTTGGCGCCTGCGCCGGGAGGAATTGGGCGATGAGTGGAGGACGCGACGTCAAGACCGCCTTCGTTCTGGCTGGCGGCGGAAGCCTGGGCGCGGTTCAGGTTGGCATGCTCCGCGGTCTTGTGGGTGCGGGCGTGCGGCCGGATTTTGTCATCGGCGCCTCGGTCGGCGCGATCAACGCCTGCTATTTCGCCGGCCAACCCGACGTCGCGGGCGTCGAAAACCTCGCGCGAATTTGGCTCAACCTGCGTCGAAGGGACATATTTCCCTTCACTTTCGGGATGGCGTTCGGCTTGCTGTTCCACGCCAATTATCTCGTCGATCCTTCGTCGTTGCGCCGCCTGATTGAGCGCCATCTGTCTTATGTCGAGCTGCAGGAAGCGGCGGTCCCCGTCCATATTGTCGCCACCGACATGCAGGGCATAGCCGTAACCCTGTCGCGGGGTTCAGCCGTCGAAGCCGTAATGGCGAGCGCCGCAGTCCCGGGAATTTTTCCCACTGTCGAGGTGGATGGCGCGCCATTGATGGACGGCGCGGTCGCCGCCAACACGCCGCTCTGGCTCGCGATGAAGCTTGGAGCGAACAGGATCATCGTCTTGCCGACGGGTTACGCCTGCGCCCTGGAACGTCCGCCCGCGAGCGCCATCGGGCGCGGCTTACACGCCATCACGCTGCTCATCGCCTGGCAGTTGATCCGCGACTTGGAGCGCCTGCCTGACGACATCGACGTGCATCTCGCGCCGGCCCTATGCCCCTTGAGCATTTCGCCCTACGATTTCTCGCGGTCCGGCGAGTTGATCTCGCGCGCTTCCGCAGCGTCGAAGGAATGGATCGCCAAGGGCGGCTTGAGCCGTCGCGCGACGCCGGTCGATCTCGCCCCGCATCGGCATCTCCCGGCTGATCCTGCCCACAGGCATTGAGCGCTTGGATTAATCTCGCCGCGCCACACTGCTTTCCGGCGCGGAAAGCTCCAGGCTGATCCCCTGCATCTTGAGATTCGCCCAGTTTTTGAGGTCTTTCACCGAGAAGCCTTTCAAGAAGGGATTTCCGTGGACGATTTTTTCGCGCGTTCGAGCCGGTTGTCCGTCAACGCTGGCGATCACCGTCGCGGCGTCCACATCTTCGGGCGCGGAGAGGATCGCCGCGGCGCCGCCGGGTCCGGCGAAATGCGCCAGATAGAGCGATCCCGGCGTGACGGGCAGACCCTTCTTCATCAGGATCGACGAGTTTTGCTCGACATAGCGCGCCGTCATTTCTCGAGAAAGATCCGGGTCCTTACGCAGGTCGAGTATCTCTTTGTCGCTCTTCGCGCCGGCGAGGTCGGGACGGTGCTTCCTGATCAGCTCCATCCATGTGGCGTTGATGAACTGTCCCAGTCCCGTCGCAGAAGAGAATTTGTTTCGAGCGTCGGGAATTCCCTGTGACTCGGACATTGTGATCCTGTCGACCAACGCCTTGAGCGACGATGCGGCCCTATCAGAAAAGACTGGAAAATGCATGTCGTGGAAGTGCAACTTCAAACCGAATCCGAGCGCAAAGATCAAAATGAGAGCGATTGGAGAAATTCGAATGCTGCGATCGTCCTCGGACCTCCGCGTCGCGGAAGCGAAAACATCATCCTTAGCGGGCACCGTCAGGCTGATGTATTCCGAGATTTGGGGCTGTAGACGTTGACCGCTCGTGAGCGACGATAAAAGGCCTTGCAGAGACTGGTCGTCGAATCCGAGGTTGATCCTGATCTCGAGCTTTCCCGGAGCCTCCGAGGTCTCACAGGCGGAGACGAATGTTGCAGGCTCGCACGCAGAGACGGCGACCGCGGCCGCCACGCCGGACGGCGCGGTCTTCTGTTCGTGCGCTCGGATTTCAGGTTCGGTCGACGTTTCGTTTGGCGCGCCTACCTCGTCCATTGCGTTGCTCCTCGCTCGCGCGACGAAAATCGAACGGCAAAAGAGGGGAGCAGCTTCCCGTTATCAAATTGTAAACGATCGCTGGCGGGGTTGCGCTTAAGCGGCGACGGGCGAAGAAGCCTTTCCAATGCTCGAAACGCCGAATCAAATCTTCCAAGCTCTGTCGCCGCCGCCTTGTCCAGTCGCAGCGATCTGATCTAAGATTTGGCGACGGCGGTCCCGACTGCGAAGCGGACAGCCGCCGACAATTGTGAAGAAATTGCGGTGTTGTCGCTGATTTTTTGGAGACGAGCATGACCGCGGACGACACAAAGGTTTTTTCGGAGGTTTTTGCAAAAGAGATTGAAGATATCAACGAGCGTCGGGGGAAATTGGAGCGACCTCGAATTCCGACCGCCGATCTTAAACCGACAACCGACCATGAAATTGTGGGCCTGGCGCTCTCGGGCGGCGGCGTCAGATGCGCCGCCTTTTGCATGGGCGCGCTGCAGGGGCTCGCCAGCGCCCGATTGATCGATCGGCTGGATTATCTTTCGACCGTATCGGGCGGCGGCTACATCGGCTCGGCGATGACGCTCGCCATGTCGAAGAACGGCGGCAAGTTTCCCTTCGATCCGGCGAACAGCTGCGACGGCGAAACGCCCCACACCAGGCATATTCGGGATAATTCGCGCTATCTCGTGCCCAAAGGGCTGAAGTCGGTTCCCGTATTCGTGGCGATTTATTTTCGAGGGCTGCTCTCCGGCGCGCTCATCGCCCTCCCGATCCTGCTTGCTTTGGCGGCGCTCACCATCTTTTTTATCCCGACATATAGCGATCTCGACTCGAGAGGCTTTCTTGGCGGCGGTTTAGCCAGGCTCCTGGGCGACAACCCGTTTCCGATCACGACCGCCGTGAGTTTGTTCGTTGCGGGCCTGCTGATCATCTATGCGCTGGCGGCGCATGGTCCGCCGAAAGACATCCGCCGGCCGATCGCCGCAGGATTCGGCGCGATCGTCACTCTTATTCTGGTGGCGCTTATCGTCGAAATACAGCCAAAGTTTATCCTTGCGCAATTTGAAGGCGGCGCGACGAACTCTGTCGCCGACGCCATTCTCAATATTTCAAAATACTATTCCACGATTGCGGCGATCGCGAGCCCGATTGTCGTGCCCTTTATGAGTCTTATTGCAAAGTCGGCGGTCGACAAGAAAAAAGACGACTTGATCCAAAAGGCGATCAAATTCGCGAGCAAGCTCGTGATTTATGTTGTCGCGCTCTTCATTCCGTTGGGCCTGTGGGTCGTCTATATTCTGCTCTCATATTGGGGAATTTCATCGTCAGCCGACCGTTGGAATTATGCGCACGCTCCCAAATTTTTCCGGTTGCTTTTCGGCGCTGCTCAATGGGCCACTGGGGACAAGATCGTCGCGGGCTCGTGGGGCGCGCATATCACGCCCTCAGTGATCGTCTATCTCGGAACGGCGCTGCCAATTTTTTTGTTGGTTTGGCGTTTTATCGACGTCAACGCGAACTCCTTGCATCAATACTACCGGGATCGCCTGGTCGACGCCTTTCTCGTTGATCCTACAAAAGAATGGGACGACATAAATGAGAACAAGAATATTGCTGCAAATGATTTCCCGCTGACCGATATTTCAAAGGTCGACACGCCCTACCACCTCATCAACACGACTCTCAACGTGCCGGGATCGCCAAGAGCCAATCGCCGTGGCCGTAACGGCGATTTCTTCCTGCTGAGCCGCAATTTCGTCGGCAGCGAGGTCACCGGCTATGTCAAAACGACCGCTGTGAACCACTTGTGGGCCGGCGACATCGGCACCGCCATGGCGATTTCGGGAGCGGCGGCGGCTCCAAATATGGGAATCGCCTCCCTGCGTCCGCTCGCCCTTACGCTGGCGCTTCTGAACGTGCGCCTCGGGCGATGGTTCCCGAACCCGAAAACGCTCAGCAGGTTCGGCAAGCGCGGAAACTGGCCCCGGCCGCGCTATTTTCTCGCGGAAGCTTTCTTTCGTACGGGCGAAACTTTTAAATACGTCTTCCTGAGCGACGGCGGGCATATCGACAATCTCGGCGTGTATGAATTGCTCCGCCGGCGCGCCGCGGTGATCGTCGTCGTCGACGGCGAGGCCGATGGCGAGATGGACTTTCCTTCGCTCGTGCAGCTTCAGCGTCTTGCCCGCATCGACCTTGGTGTCCGCATCCGCCTGCCGTGGGGCGAGATCAAGCGTCGCACAAGAGAAACCAGCGCTGAAATCGCCGCGGAACAGGGGCGAACGAAGAGTCCCGGCCCGCATGCGGCGATCGGGATCATCGAATATCCCGGCGAACCCCCGCGTCAACCGGAATCGGGCGTATTGATTTATCTGAAAGCGTCATTGACGGGCGATGAAAACGACTATGTGACCGATTACAAAAAGCGCAATCCTGACTTCCCGCACGAAACGACGCTGAACCAGTTTTTCACTGAGGAACAGTTCGAGGTCTATCGCGCATTGGGATTTCATATTTCCAACCGACTGTTCACTGGGCAAGACCGCGCCACGGTTGAACCTGCGCAGAACGCCAGGGAAGAAGAGTCGCTCAGGAGAGCCGAACGACTCTTGAACGGTTGCCACCCGCGTTAATCCAATTTCAAGCAATCGGCGTGACGGTTGAGAATCTTGCTTACATCCGATCCTTCGCCATGACCGAGCAAATGGGAACAGCCGCTCTCGATTTCAGCCCGGCCGCGGATCGCGCGTCCGATGGTCCCGAGGTCAAAGTTGAGCGTCGGGACGCGACGATCGCCGCAAATGTCTCGGATGGTTCAAAGCTGCATGCTGCGCCAAGGCCGCCTGCGCCGATTAAGGGCGCCGTAGCCTACGGCGCTCGCCTGCTGTGGGCCGCGCTGCTCTATGGCGTAGCGGGACTCGCTGGCTGGCTGATCGCCGAAGCCGTATGGCCCACGCTCTCCGCTATGCCCGACCTCGTCCGGACCATGGCGACGCAGGACAGCGCCGAGCGCGCCGCCTTTCTGCGCACGACGCAGAAGATGGAAGAGGAAATTCGCGGACTTCGCGCCGAGATGGACGCGATGCGATCTTCGATGCAGGCGGCGACTCCCTCAGCCGACGCCATCGAGAATCTCGGCAAGCGCATCGACGCAATGAAGTCGGAAAACGGCGCGGCGATCGGCGCGCTCTCCGGTCAGGTCGAAGGGCTTCAACGCGATGTCGCCAATAAGCCGGCGCAGACGAGCGCGCCCGCGGAGCAACCCGGCGCGCGCTCGTCGCGAAGCGAATACGTCATCCTCGAACAAGCCGCGCCGCGGCGGACCACCGTCTCCGCGACGGTGAGGGTAGGCGAGGGGCTGCGGCGGTCTAGAGCGCGACGCGGCGACGCCTTCGAGCCGTCGAAATATCCCGGCGCCCCGGGCGCGCCGCGCCCGCTCGGCGGCTACCCGGGGAGGTCGACGGGGGCGCCTTAAGCGCAGCATTTGGGGGGATCACTTTTGGCGCAGTGAAACGGAGCTTGGGGACGTTATGCTTGA
>JAXMCY010000080.1:0-5423 GCA_046349135.1 Methylocystis sp.
GCAGCGCGCCTGACGCCCCTGCCCTTCGACGGCCTGCTCCAGCGCCAGCCCGTTCATCACCGTCGCGAGCATGCCGATCGAATCGGCTCGGGCGCGTTCGATCCCGGTGTCGGCGCCCTGGATGCCGCGAAAGAAATTGCCGCCGCCGACTACGACGGCGATCTCATGCCCCGCCGCGGCGGCGGTCGCGAGATCGGCGGCGATGCGGGCGAGCGTCGTCGCGTCGAGCCCATGCGGCGCCGAACCCTGCAGCGCCTCGCCGGACAGTTTGACGATCACGCGCTTGAATCTTCGCGTCGACGTGGGGTCGGACATGAGGCGTCTCTCGCGTAGCTGAGGCGGGGCGCATCTTCATACGGACCACGCGTTGCCCCGGCAAGGGAGGCGCCACGATAGCTGAGGATAAGGCGAGGTTGCGCAAACGCGCCATTCGAGGTTTTACCAGCTAAGATTTGGCTCCCGACGTTAAGGCCCGACTTCGCCGCCCGTCGCGCCGAACACCTGTCCCGTCGTAAAGCTTGCTTCATTGGATGCGAGCAGAACATAAAGCGGCGCGATTTCCGCCGGCTGTCCGGGGCGCCCAAGCGGCGTATCCGCGCCGAACTCAGTGAGATGATCAGGGAATTGTCCGCCGCTCGGCTGCAAGGCGGTCCAGAACGGGCCGGGGGCGACGGCGTTGACCCTTATGCCTTTCTCGGCGACCTGCTTCGCCAGACATCTCGTAAAGTTGAGAATGGCGGCTTTCGTCGCGGAATAATCGAGAAGATGCTCCGAAGGATCGAAAGCGACGATCGAACTCGTATTGATGATCGACGATCCCGGCTGCAGATGCGGCAGCGCCGCTTTGGTGATCCAGAACAGCGCATAGAGATTGGTGCGAAACGTCCAATCGAGATCTTCGGTGGTGATGTCGAGAATCGATTTGCGCGCATGCTGGCGTGCGGCGTTGTTGACGAGAATGTCGAGCCCGCCGAGATCGCGTGCCGCGTCGTCGACCAGCTTGCGGCAGAAGCCCTCGTCGCGAATGTCGCCGGGCAGCGCAACTGCTTTGACCTCGGCTTCGCCCATAAGGTCCATGACCTCCTGCGCGTCAGCCTCTTCATCGGGCAGATAGTTGATTGCGACATCCGCGCCTTCGCGAGCGAAAGCGATGGCCGCGGCGCGGCCGATGCCGCTGTCGCCGCCGGTGATCAGCGCCTTTCGTCCAAGCAGGCGCCCCGAGCCGCGGTAGGACTGCTCGCCGTGATCGGGACGCGGCGTCATCTGGCCGGCCAGTCCGGGCCAAGGCTGCGTCTGCTTCTCGAAAGGCGGCTTCGGATAGAGTTTGCGCGGATCGCGAAGCTCTCGGCCAGATGGCGCTTGCTCAAAACCGAATACGGAGGTCGCAGACTCGATAGCGCTTTGCGCGCGCGGTCCGCGAATCGTCTCGTCTGCGGCGGTTCTCTTGGCGCGCATTGCTGCTCCTCTGCTCGATCTTCGCCGCGAGAACGAAGACCAACGTCAGCAGCCTAAACGCCGCGCGCTGGCGATTGTTTCGAAGGGCGCGACAACCAGGAGCATCGCCATTAGCTATCGCATCCTCCTTCGCGCACGCGGCGCCAGCGAAGAAGGAATAGCGGCCCGAGTCTTTCAACCGTCATGGCCGGGCTCGTCCCGGCCATCCACGCCGCGACATTGCGCGATGATCGTAAGACGCGCGTGGCGCCGCGTAGATGCCCGCGACAAGCGCGGGCATGACGTGGAGAGATTTCGCGAAAATGAAAAAAGGCCGGGGTCAACGCCCCCGGCCCTTTACCCTGAGCTTCTACCCACAAACGGGGAGAAGGAATGATCACCCCTTCGCGGCCGCCGCCACTTCGGCGGCGAAATCGCTCGTCTGCTTCTCGATGCCTTCGCCGAGCGCATAGCGCTCGAAGCCCTTGATGGCGATCGGGGCGCCGGCCTTGCCTTCGAGCTCCTTGACCGCCTGCGCGACGGTCTTGCCGCTGTGGTCAGGATGGTTCGAGACCTGATCGAGCATGCAGACCTCCTTGGCGTAGGTCTTGATCCCCGAGTCGACGATCCTCTGCAGCACATGCTCGGGCTTGCCGGCGTTCTTTTCGACGAGCAGCTTCTTCTCGCGCTCGACCGTCGCCGGATCGAGGCCCGAGGCGTCGAGCGCAAGCGGATTGGCCGACGCGACATGCATCGCGAGCTGGCGCGCGAGCGCCGCCAGCACTTCCTTGTCGCCCTTTGATTCAAGCGCGACGATCACCGCGATCTTGCCCTGGCCGTCGACGACTTGAGAATGCACGTAGCGGCCGACGACGCCGTCGCTGACGCTGAGCGCAGCGGCGCGGCGCAGCGTCAGGTTCTCGCCGATGCTGGCGATGGCGTTGGTGATCGCTTCGCTCACCGTGCCGCCGCCGGGATAGGCTGCCTTGCCGAGCGCCTCGATGTCGGTCTTGCCGCTCTTGAGCGCGACTTCGGCGATGTTTTTGACGAGCGTCTGGAAGTCGGCGTTACGCGCGACGAAATCCGTCTCCGAATTCACCTCGACGACGACGCCGGTCTTATCCGCAACGAGCGCCGCGACAAGGCCTTCGGCGGCGACGCGATCGGCCTTTTTCGCCGCTTTGGACAGGCCCTTCTTGCGCAGCCAGTCGACAGCCGCTTCGAAATCGCCTTCCGTCTGGGTGAGCGCCGCCTTGCAATCCATCATGCCCGCGCCAGTGCTCTCGCGCAGTTCCTTTACAAGGGCGGCGGTGATCGTAGCCATGTTCGAAATTCCTTCCAAAGGGTCATGCGACGGCGCCGGCCCATCGGACCGGCGCGCGTCTTAAGCATTCGGTCGTGACGGGCGGATCAGGCGGCGAGCAGCGCCTTCGCCTGATCGATCCAGCCGTCCCGCGCAATTCGGCCGTTCAGTTTCAGTTCGGCGTCGAGCTTTTCGATATCCGCCGCCGTCATCGCCGCAAGCTGCCAATAGTGGTAGACGCCGGCGTCGTTCAGTTTCTTGACGAGCTGCGGGCCGACGCCATGCAGCTTGGCGAGATCGTCCGGCGCGCCGCGCGGCGCCGAAAGAAGTTCGTACACTTCTCCGGGCGCCTCCGCGTCCGCGCCTGCCGTGGCGATCTCCTCGGCCGGACGCAAGTCCTCGCGAATGACTCTGCCCGCTTCGACTGCCGGTTCGACCGCAGGCGTCTCCATCGCGCCAATGTCGATTCCCATCGCGCCCTGGCTGCGCGAAATGCCGTCGATCGCGGCCCGCGCCACGAGATCGCAGTAGAGCGCGATGGCGCGGCCGGCGTCGTCATTGCCCGGAATCGGATGGCTGACGCCGTCCGGGTCGCAATTGGTGTCGAGCACCGCGACTACCGGAATCTTGAGACGATTCGCCTCCTTGATCGCGAGCTGCTCCTTATTGGTGTCGATCACGAAGATCAGATCGGGCGTGCCGCCCATGTCTTTGATGCCGCCGAGCGCCTTTTCGAGCTTGTCGCGCTCGCGGGTCAGCAGCAGGCGCTCTTCTTGGTGACGCTGACGCGCCCGCCGACAGCTGCTCGTCGAGCTTACGCAGGCGGTTGATCGAACCGGAGATCGTCTTCCAGTTGGTGAGCGTGCCGCCGAGCCAGCGGGAATTGATGTAATATTGCGCGCTCCGCTTCGCGGCGTCGGCGATCTGCTCCTGCGCCTGGCGCTTGGTGCCGACGAACAGCACCCGTCCGCCCTTGGCGACGGTGTCTGAAACCGTCTTCAGCGCCTGATGCAGCAGCGGCACCGTCTGGGCGAGATCGATGATGTGGATGTTGTTGCGGGCGCCGAAAATATAAGGCGCCATCTTCGGGTTCCAGCGATGCGCCTGATGGCCGAAGTGAGCGCCGGCCTCGAGCAAGCCGCGCATGGTGAAATCTGGAAGCGCCATGTGTCATTTCTCCGGTTGAGCCTCGGCGAAAGATGAAGAGGCCGACAGAACCGGCCACCGGAGCGACGTCTTGAAGCAGACGCCGCGTAACTCTCGCCTGTGGAATGGCGCGCTTATAGGCGATGCGGCTACGCCGGGCAAGCGCCGCGGCCGGGCCTGTGGCCGGTCTGGATCGACCGGAGGCCACGCCCGCGCGGACGCGCCGGCCCGGTCCTCAGGCCGCCGCCGCCAAGCGCGCTTCAATCGACGCGCAGCGCGACTCTTGTGCGGCTTCCGCGACCAGTTGTCGCACATTAAGCTGTTATTTTTTATCGACAAAATCGATTTTTTGAGGGGCGTTTGCCCCCCTGCATGAGCGCATTGCCATCCGGCCTGAAACAAGCTAGGGTCCTCGTCGGTGCGGCAAGCATTCACGCAAAATCAAGAACAGGGGGAAAACGCATGGCCGTCAACGTTCACAGCTCTGGCGATATCGGCAAGATGCTGCTTTGGATCGCCGCTTTCGTCGCCTTCGTCGTCGTGGCTCTGACCTGGGTTCCGGACTGGATTTCTCCCGAGGGAACCAACGGCACGGGCAACCGTAACGGCATCGAAGGCGCCGGCGTCGGTTCTACCGCTCGCATGATTCAGTAATACCCCTGCCGAAAGACTTGCCGGGCGCGCAAGCTCCCGGCCTTGTCTTTTCGGGAGGACGATTTGCCCGGGCTCGGCGCAAATCATTTTGGAGCCGACGAACTCGACCTGTTCGAGCGTCGGCTTCCATGTTTTTTGGGCCTCGTTTCACACTCGGCGAAGTCGACGCCAATATCGCCAGGGCCAAGCGCACGGTTTTGAAGCGTGAAGGCGACCGCGCCGGAGCACAGCCGCGCATAGCGGGAGCGACGAGACCATGGCGTCTCACGCAACAGGCTCGAAGCTTAGATAAATTCGGTCAGCACGAGCGCGCATGGGCGAGCGCGGCTTATGATATGCTTGTGCTCTTGGATCCTTCGCGGCGACGCTGCTCCATTCGCTCCATCAACGCATTCCATGCTTCGGCGCCCCCGCGCCAAAGCGCGCGGGCCGATCTAAAGATCGGCGTCGCCAAAATGCCGACCACCGAATGCGGGTCCGCGCCTTCTTCCGCCACGCCATATTTGAGGCGCGGATTTCTTGTCGAGGGAATCTCGAGCGATCCGAACATCCAATCCCAAACGGCGAGGACGCTGCCGAAGTTGCGATTGAAATGCTTGGGGTCCGTCGAATGATGAATCTGGTGATGCGCGGGGCTTAGGATGATGTTTCCGAGGACGCCGCGAAACGGAATCCAGAACTGCGAATGCTGGAGATGTCCGATGGTCCATAGGAAGAAAATGAATAGGATGTTCTTCCCGTCAACCGTGAACGACTCCGTGGTTCGCCCGAAGACCCAGGCCAACACGCCCGACGCCGCGCCGATGAATGTCGCGAGCATGTAGCCAAAAAATATGTTGTCGATCGGATGGTTGCGAAAGTTCGTGACCGGCGTCAGCACCTCCGC
>JAXMCY010000081.1:0-4989 GCA_046349135.1 Methylocystis sp.
GCCGAGAATTCGTCACCGCCTTTTATGAGCAGGCAGTTCTCTTGCAATCAATTGCCCGCGCGATTCGCTATGCGATCGAACAGCCGGCGGATGTCGATGTGAACCAGATCGTGATCAGACCTACGGCGTAGAAGTTTTGAGGAGCGATTTTGCGCTGTCGGCATCGACTGGCGATGGTGGTCGAAGGTCAGATTGAACGGGTGCTTATGACCCTGAGCGGACCTGCGCTCAAACTACGCGCCACACGGCGAGATCGCGCTGGAGACTTTCGAGTTGTAGGCGAACTCGAACAACGATGCGCGTTGCTTGAGTGATCGTAAGCGATGTTTTGACCGCACCTTTCTTTTCGCGGCGAGAGGAACGAGTCTGATCTCTTGATGGAGATAAGGCTTGTGTCCAGACTTGATCATACGCTTGAGCCTAAGCGCGACGCCGTTCGGCGGATCGAAGTGATCGCGGGCGGCGGCGAGCGCCGTCGTCGTTGGTCGGATGACGAGAAGGCGCAAGCGGTCGAGGAATCCTTGGCGCCCGGCGCTGTCGTTTCGGAAGTTGCGCGCCGCCGCGGACTGACGCCGCAGCAACTATTTTCCTGGCGACGCGAAGCGCGGCGGAAGGTGGCATTGTCTGATGGCGCGCCCTTCACGCCGGTTGTTGTCGAGCTGCGGCAAGAAGCGTCGCCACTGCCCGCGCCGTCATTATCGGAGAGCAAATCCGTCACTGGGCGACCGCATGTGATCGAACTCGATATTGACGGCGCCAGCGTGTGGGTGTGGCGCGGCGCGGATGTCGGCATGGTCAGGGCGATCGTCGACGCCTTGAAGAGGCGCTCATGATCGGCCCGACGGGCGCGGTCCGCGTCATGGTGGCGACCAAGCCCGTCGACTTCCGCAAGGGCGCCGAAGGTCTGGCGGCCTTGGTGCGCGAGACCATGCAAGCCGATCCCTTCGACGGCGCGATTTTTGTTTTTCGCGCCAAGCGAGCGGATCGGATCAAACTTGTATTCTGGGACGGCACGGGCGTGTGTCTGTTCGCCAAGCGGCTGGAGGACGGCGAGTTCCGTTGGCCGAAGATCGAGGACGGCGTGATGCGATTATCGGCGGCGCAATTTTCGGCGCTGCTTGAAGGGCTGGACTGGAGGCGCGTGCAAGCGCGAGAATCCATGGCTCCCGCCTTGCCGGGATGATCTGCGGCATAGTGAATCGGCGCCGCAATTATCGTCGCGACGCAGCCAAAAATATGATCTGCTTTGCTTATGCCGCAAGCGATCGAAACGCTTCCCGAAGATCCGAACGAACTGAAGGCGATGCTTCTTGCCGAACGGGCGCGCAACGAGCGTCTCGTCCAGATCATCAAGGAGATGCAGCGCCATCGCTTCGGTCGACGCGCCGAAACGCTCCCCGAAGATCAGATGCTGCTGGCGCTGGAGGATGTCGAGCAGACAGAGGCTGGCGCCGCGGCGGAGAAAGAAGATCGCTCGGCGGCTGTGCGCGCCGAAGCGGCGCGCCAACGTCGGCGTAATCGCGGCGCGCTGCCCGCCCATCTGCCGCGCATCGAAACGATCGTCGATATCGAGGACAAAGCCTGTCCGTGTTGCAAGGGTCTACTGCACAAGATCGGCGAGGACGTCTCCGAGCGGCTCGACATCGTGCCGGCGCAGTTCCGCGTGTTGGTGACGCGGCGTCCCAAATACGCCTGCCGCGCCTGCGAGGAAGGCGTCATGCAGGCGCCGGCCCCTGCGCGGCTGATCGAGGGCGGCCTGCCGACCGAGGCGACGATCACGCATGTGCTCGTCTCCAAATACGCAGATCACCTTCCGCTTTATCGTCAGGCGCAGATTTACGGCCGGCAAGGGATCGCGCTCGACCGCTCAACGCTCGCCGACTGGGTTGGCCGCGCCGCCTGGCATTTACGTCCCGTGCATGAGCGGCTGCTGGAGCATATCCGCGCCTCGACGAAAATCTTCGCCGACGAGACGACGGCGCCGGTGCTCGATCCGGGGCGCGGACGCACCAAGACCGGCCAGCTTTGGGCTTATGCGCGCGATGACCGGCCCTTCGGCGGCGCCGATCCGCCGCTCGCCGTCTATGTCTATGCGCAAAACCGCAAGTCGGAACAGCCGCTCATGCATCTGGCCGGGTTCAGCGGCGTCGTGCAGGTCGACGGTTATGCCGGCTATCGGGCGCTGGCCCAGAAGAACAGCGTGTGTCTCGCCTTCTGCTGGTCGCATGTTCGCAGGCGCTTCTATGAACTCGCCGCGGCCGGCTCTGCGCCTATCGCCAATGAGGCGCTGGTGCGCATCGCAGCGCTTTACGCTGTTGAAAAAGACATTCGCGGACGCAACGCCGACGCGCGGCGGGCAGCGCGAGAGGAAAACTCCCGCCCGATCGTCGACGCCTTTGAGCCTTGGCTGCGCGAAAAACTCGCGCTGATCAGCCAGAAGACCAAGCTTGCCGAAGCGATCCGCTATGCGCTCTCGCGCTGGGACGGCTTGACGCGCTTCATTGATGACGGGCGTATCGAAATCGACTCCAATGTCGTCGAACGCGCCATCAGACCCATTGCTCTCAATCGGAAAAACGCGCTCTTCGCCGGTTCGGACGGCGGCGGCGAAAACTGGGCGATCGTCGCATCGCTCGTCGAGACGTCCAAACTCAATGGCGTCGATCCACAGACCTACATGGCCGACGTGCTAACCAAAATCGCCAATGGTCATCTCGCCAACAAGCTCGATGAGCTGATGCCGTGGGCCTATGCGACGCCCACCGCGCTCAAAGATGTGGCCTGATAACAGCGGTTACGATCAATCGGCTCAACGGCCATCTTTCGACGCCAGCTGAACAAGAGATTGGCGTTGAGACTGTGAAAGGTGCGGTCAGAACATCGCTTACCATTTAAGCGATGGCGCTCATGATCCAAAGCAGACCAATTGGCGGACATTGCTGGTGGTGTGTTTTGGTTGCGACGCCATGGGCTTACGACGTAACCAAAATTGCGTCGGCGGGCCGGCGCGCGTGGCCAAACGCGCGCCGGCCTTCTCGTGGCAGGCTAGCAACCCAGGCTGCCATGAACGCGTCCAGTCGATCGTGTCGGCTTCCAGGAACCCTTGATTTCAGCACCCCCTCCAGGCTTTGTGGTTCCCACCCTGTACGGTGAGCTACCGCAACGAGCTGGTCTCCATATCCGTTCTCAGTCGACTTGTGCTCGCAAGTCGGCAGCAATGCGCGGACGATAGCGAACGGATACACCTCGATGACCTCGGCCGTGAGACCGCTTTTTAGGTGTACGAAAAGCTCAAAGCCGAATTGCATCCAGATTTTGTTTGCATAAGGAAGCTTCGCCACACTACCACCGAGTCTTAGATGGTTGATGCACTGCTCGCGTATGCTTGACCAAGCGCATGCTGGCGGTGTTCGGAACGAGGACAAACCGACTTCACCAAGTTGGTTCTCGGATACCCGTGACCCCGTCAAAGGCGGTGAGGCTGGTGCATCGACGGCGATCTGTTCGACCCACCAACCCATCTCTTTCTCGATAAGACTGATTGCGCTCACAACGCCACGGGCAGATTCTTTGAAGGGTGCAGCTTCGGCGATTTCCTTGTTTCCGACGCCGCGAGGTATGAGTCCGGCTAAATGCTTCGGGATCGTTAGCGGCATCACCGGCGGGCCTGCCGACGCCGCGCAGATTGGCAACCGCTTACCGGCGGAACACGCAACGTCAATCCCGATGTAAACGGAAGATCGTGGCACACAAGGCTCCATTATCGTGACGGTAGGCTAGCCCGTTCCACGCCCCGCGTTTTAGCGCTAATTGCCGCAATCCCGCTGTTCGCGAACACGAAGAAATGATCCATAGCAGCCATTTGCGACCAGCATCCAAATGCCGTCGTCTTGTGTTCACCGATCTTTCTCGCCAACAGTGTCACCGCGTGATGCTGGGCCGCCGTCCCCGCTAGAAATGCTTTTCAACGCCTAAGTCGCCAAAAAAGCTAAAAATAGGCTGGCCATCGCTCAACGAGCCGTCCATATCGAAATTTCGGTTTCGGGAACAGCGGACATGGGAACGGTTAATCTCGTGCTTGTCGGAAAAGTTCTTTTCCTTTTGACCATGGCAAATGGCGCTCCAGTTGTTGGGAAAAGGATACTTGGCGACAAAATCGCTTTTCCGATCGATGGCGGACTGATCCTGGGGGATCGTCAGCCGCTGTTTGGAAAGTCGAAGACGATCCGGGGGTCGTCCTGGCGCTATTCGTGACTACAATGTTGGCTCCGTTGGTCCACGTGGAGTTTATGAGTGGAGCGATAGTCTCAGCAGCTGCAATGGTCGGAGACCTATTCTCGAGCTTCCTTAAGAGACGGCTGAAAATTCCACCCAGTAGTATGGCCATCAGACTAGACCAGATTCCCGAAGCTCTCCTACCGGCGCTCGTGGCGAGATGCGTGCTGCCGCTTACATTGTTGGACATCACGGCGATCGTCTTCGTTTTCTTTATCGCTGAGCTCCTTATCTCGCGCTTGTTCTTCGCGTTGAAGATTCGAGATCAACCTTATTAAGTCGTCATGTCGGTGCAGCGCATTCGGTGAAGCGTGATTTCGGGGGGACAGTTGAATCGCACAGGCACAATGCACGAGCCGGCGCCAACCGAGGTATAGCCAGCCATGTTCTGATATTTCCATGCGCCCGAGCCGAATGCGCGCGGTAGGTTGGAGTCGAGCGTGATCGGGATGCTGCCCGGAAGACATATCTGCCCGCCGTGCGTGTGGCCGCTCAGTAGGAGGTCGAATCCGGCGTGCGCCGCCTGCCGATAGATTTCGGGCGTGTGAGACAGGAGGATCGAGAAAGCGTCGTCGGGAATCCCGTCGGCTGCTTTCTCGATATTGTCAACCCTGTAAAAATGCGCATCGTCTATTCCCGCGATGTAAATCACGTCGGCGCCGCGCTTGAGAACGACGCGTTCGTTGAGCAGCATCGCGACCCCCATCCGTTCGA
>JAXMCY010000082.1:0-4750 GCA_046349135.1 Methylocystis sp.
GTCGCAGATGAGGTTCGCGATGAAGAAATCACAATCGCATCGATCGATGGTCCGGCGGTCGCAAGGGGCGCTGGCGCTTGCGATGACGGCGGCGATCGTTGCGGCCGACGCGAACGCCGCGCCTCGCAAGGCTGCGTCCGGCGACGCCGCTTCGATACAAACTCGGACGGCGAAGACGCCGTCCGCACCGCTTGCGCCAGTCACGGCGCAGCCCGCACCGCCTCCGCCGCCGCCTGCGCCCATGGGCATGTTCGGCGTCGATATGCCGGCCGCCGGCAAACTCGTTCTGTCGATTACGCCGGTCTTCGCCAATCTGTCCGGCATCAAGATGGGAACGCGCACGGTCTCGAACGAATATATCGTCACGACGGTGCCGTTCTTTCTTAATCCCAGGCAGACCGTGCGCATCATCCCGCAGAATATCGCGGTCGCCACGCAGATTGTCGGCCTCAACTATGGCGTCACGAAAGATTTCGCGCTGTGTCTCACGGTCGGCATGATCGAGAAAAATCTCAACGCCTTAACTTTCAAGGGAACGTCGGGAATTCTGCCGCTTGGCAGAAGTTTGCCTGGAACGACGAGCCTTGCCGATTCCACTTTGTCAGGCATCTATCGCATCTATCAGGACGACATTCATCGCATCCAGATCTCCTTGGGCTTTTCCTTCCCCACAGCGAACTACGCGGCCACATTCTCGAATTTTCTCCTGCCCACCGGCATCCGGGCCAACATCCGCGGTTTCTATGGCATGCAGCCCGGCACGGGCACGTTCGACATCCTCCCCGGCGTCATCTATGCGGGCTATCTGGGACCGTGGTCGTGGGGCCTTGGCTATCGCGGGCGCTTTCCGCTTGCGCCGAATACGCTGGGCTATTCCTGGGACTATCTGCTCGCCTATCGCCTGACGTTCCCGCTCGGCCCGACTCCTTCGGGGGGCTACCGCTGGGGCGATCTGCATGAATTCAACGGCTGGTTCGGTTATACTTGGACGCCGGGATTGACGACGACGTTTCGCGCGAGCGCTTCGACGCAGGGTCCGATTCGCGGCTTCGATCCGGAAATTCGCGGCGCTGCCGTGCCGGCGAATCCCGCCTTTTATGGCGGCCAGAGGGTCGAACTCTTCGGCGGCGCGACGGTCAGCGGCAAGTTCATCGGCTATGAAAATGCGACGGTCGCGGTCGAGGCCGGTCTGCCCGTCTATCAGAATCTCAATGGTCCGCAGATCATGAAGAACTGGCAGGCGGGCATGTCGCTGCGGTTCAAGATATAACCGCGTGGATCGCAACAGGGCGAGCATCGCCAGTCTGACCGCTGGCGACGCCGCGCCCGGCATGCACGACCCATTTATGCGCCTAGCGGAACCGCCAATTGAAGATCGTCATTGTCGACGAAAGTCCCATTCGCTCGTTGATCCTTCAGGAAGGACTGCGTGAAGCCGGCTTCACGCAGGTCGAGCGTATCGGCGAAATGCATAATCTGTTGAAGCAGATTTACGCCATCGACCCCGACGTCATCCTGATTGACCTCGAAAATCCTTCGCGCGAGACGCTCGAGCAGATGTTTCAGGTCAGCCGCGCCGTGCGCCGGCCGATCGCGATGTTTGTCGACCAAAGCGATACGGCGTCGATTCAAGCCTCGGTCGACGCTGGCGTCTCGGCCTATATCGTCGATGGGTTGAAAAAGGAGCGCATCAAGTCGATCCTTGATTTGTGCATCTCACGCTTCGAGGCCTTCTCTAAGCTTCAGGACGATCTTGAGCGCGCCAAATCCGACCTCGAGGAGCGCAAGACGATCGAACGCGCCAAAGGTATTTTGATGAAGGCGAAAGCTGTCGAAGAGGACGCCTATAAGATGATGCGCGGCGCGGCGATGCGCGAAAACAAGAAGATTATCGAAATCGCGCGATCGGTCATCACCGCGGCGGAGATGTTCAAATGAGCGGCGAAGCGCATGTAAAGATCGGCTTCATTCCGCTTGTCGACGCCGCGGCGCTGCTGATCGCCGCGCACAAGGGATTCGCCGCGGCGGAAGGGCTCAATGTCGAACTGATCCGCGAAGTCTCCTGGGCGAACATCAGAGACAAGCTGGCCATCGGCCGATTCGATGCGGCGCATCTTCTGGCGCCGATGGCGGTCGCCTCGACTCTCGGACTGGGCCATGTGCGCGTTCCGCTCGCCGCGCCGATTAATCTCGCGACAAACGGCAATGCGATTGCGGTGTCTATGGCGCTTTATGCGGAGCTCTCCGCCGAAGGCGAGGTCGCACATCCGGGGCAAACCGCGCGCACGCTGGCGACGCTCGTCGCGCGGCGCCGCGCAGAAGGACGCGATCCCCTGACCTTCGGCATGACCTTCCCGTTCTCCATGCATAATTATCAGCTGCGCTATTGGATGGCGGAAGGCGGCGTCGATCCCGATGAAGATTTGCGGCTGATCGCTTTGCCGCCGTCTTACATGGTGGAAAATCTCGCGCGCGGCCAGCTCGACGGATTTTGCGTCGGCGCGCCCTGGAGTTCGGTTGCGGTCGACGCCGGCGTCGGCGTCATTCTGCATTTCGGCTGCGAGATTTTCGGGCGCGCGCTGGAAAAGGTGCTCGCTCTACGGGAGAGCGTGGCGGACGAAGAGCCCGATGTTGTCGCCGCGCTGCTCCGCGCCCTCTGCAAAGGCGCCGCCTATGTCGATGCGCCGCAAAATTTGGAGGAAGTTTCGCAAATTCTCTCGCATCCGGAATATGTTGGCGTCGACGCCGATATCATTCAGCGCGTGCTGACCGGCCGCCTGCGCGTCAAGGGTCCAGAGACGCGAGAGCGCGGCGACTATCTCATCATTGGAGAAGAGAGCGCGTTGAGGCCCGATCCGCGCCAAGCCGAATGGATCTATGCGCAAATGCTTCGATGGCGGCAGACGCGATATTCCTCTGCCATGGCCGAAAGGGCGAAGGGCGTTCTGCGACCCGATCTGTTCGACGCCGCCGTCGGAGGCGCGCAGGTTCAACGTGAAATTAAGGCGTTCGCGGGACCGTCTTTCGACGGCCGCAGCTACGCGGATTATCTCGCCGGATTCGCGATCGGACAGCGCCTCTAGCCTTCTGTCATATCGCGCTTTCTATCGCCGAACCGGTTTCCCTTCGGCGGAAAGCGCTCGAAGCGCCGAGCCGCTGTTCAAAAGCGCCACCCATTAGGCGCCTTGCGCCTAAGCATTCGGCGCCGGAGCGCGCTGACCGCCGTCGGCTGCGACTGCAGAACGCCCGTATTTTCAATACGAGACTCGACTGGGTCCATCTGGCCCGAATCGTGCAACGTCCCTATTGGTCAACGACGACCGCCGGTCCGCCGGAACGAGCCCGAGGCTGGGCTCCGTCACAGAGCGCTTTCGCAGCTTTGCGCCGCGCTTCGGTCGTCTTGCCCGTTTCCAGCGAAGTCGGCGACGCGACCTGTGACCGGACCGAACGGCCGTTCAACAGAGTCGACACATGTCAGGATTGCACCTTTGCAACAGTCGCGAAAAGCTCGTCGTCGTCGGCGCGGGCATGGCCGCGACGCGTTTCGTCGAGGAACTGACGAACCGGGCGCCGGATCGTTACGACATTCTGGTGATCGGCGAAGAACCACGGCTCGCCTATAACCGCGTGCTGCTGTCCTCCGTGCTCGCCGGAGACTTGTCGGTCGATGACATCGAACTCAAACCCAGCCATTGGTGGCGCGCCGCCGGCGTCTCGACGCTAAGCGGCCGCAAGGTAGTCGGGATAGACGCCGCCGCCCGTCGCGTCGTTCTCGATAATGGAGACAGCGTCGACTATTCGAAACTTTTGCTCGCGACGGGTTCGCATGCGGTGAGGCTGCCGATCGAGGGCGCCGATCTGCCCGGGGTTCACACGTTTCGCGACGTGCAGGACGTCGAGGCCCTGTCCCGGCTCGGAGGCAGCGGCGCACGCGCCATCGTCATCGGCGGCGGCCTTCTTGGACTCGAGGCGGCCTATGGGCTGGCGCGGCGCGGCGTCGACGTGACTCTCGTCCATGTCATGGATCGGCTGATGGAGCGCCAGCTCGATGCGGCGGCCGCCGACATCCTGCGCCGCCTCGTCGAAGAGAAGGGCGTGCGGGTGCTTCTCAACGCCAATACGACCCGCATTACCGGATCGGGCCGCGTCGAAGGCGTAGAATTCGCCGACGGTCGGACGGCTCCAGCCGACGCCGTGATATTCGCCGTCGGCATTCGGCCGAACGCCGACCTCGCGCGACAGGCCGGCCTTGACGTCGAACGAGGCGCGAATGTCGACGACGGGCTTGAGACGAGCGAAGCAGGCGTTTTCGCCATTGGCGAATGCGCCCAACATCGCGGCGTCTGTTATGGCCTCGTCGAGCCCGCCTATGAACAAGGCCGGGTTCTCGCCATGCGTCTCGCGGGCGAAGAAGCGTCCTATTGCGGCAGCGTCGTCTCAACAAACCTAAAAGTGTCCGGCGTGCGCGTTTTCTCGGCCGGCGATTATCTCGGCGAAGGCGATGCGCGCCGCATTGTCTGCAAGGACCCGCGCATGGGCATTTACCGCAAGCTTGTCATGCGCGACGACAGGCTCGTTGGCGCAATCCTGATCGGAGATACGAGCGGCGCGGCGGATTTTCTCGAACTCATCCGCTCGGGCGCTGACATTTCGGCCATGCGCGACGAATTGATGTTCGGCGCGCCCGTTCAGAAGGCCGCCTGAAATGTCCGTCGATTTCACGCTCGATCAGAAGCGCTATCTCGAAGGA
>JAXMCY010000083.1:0-4683 GCA_046349135.1 Methylocystis sp.
AATTCCGGTGCCTGTCTATCAAGATTCCGTGACCGCTGAGATGGCCTATGTCATCGACCACGCCGAGGCCAAACTGGCGATTGCCGAGGACCAGGAGCAGGTCGACAAGCTGTTGGTGATCCGCGAGCGCTGCCCGCGCCTAGAGACGATCATCTATAAGGACCCGCGCGGCCTGCGCAATTATCGCGAGCCGGGATTGATCAGCCTCGAGGAGCTGCAAGCAAAAGGCCGCGCTTTTGATGCCGCCAGTCGCGGCTTCATCGACGACGCCATCGCGGCGGGCAAAGGCAGCGACATCGCCGTCATGCTGTACACGTCCGGCACGACCGGTCAGCCCAAAGGGGTGGTGCTCAGCTATGACAATGTCATCATCAGCGCGCGCAACGCCATTGCGTTCGACAAGTTGACGGCCGATGAGGAGGTGCTCGCCTATCTGCCAATGGCCTGGGTTGGCGACCATCTCTTCTCTTACGCCGAATCGTTCGTTGCCGGGTTTTGCGTATCGTGCCCGGAGAGCGGCGCGACCGTCCTCAACGATCTGCGCGAGATCGGCCCGACTTTCTTTTTTGCGCCGCCCCGCATCTTCGAGAACATCTTGACCACGGTCTCCATTCGCATGGACGACGCGAGTGCACTGAAGCGCTGGATGTATCGCTATTTCATGGACGTCGCCAAACGCGTCGGCATTGCCTTGCTCGATGGACGCAACGTTTCGGTCGCCGACCGTCTGCTCTATTGGGCAGGCGAAATCTTGGTCTATGGCCCGCTCAAGAACACGCTTGGGCTTTCGCGCATGCGGATCGGCTATACCGCCGGCGAGGCGATCGGCCCGGACATCTTCGACTTCTACCGCTCGATCGGCCTGAACCTGAAGCAGCTCTATGGCATGACCGAGACCAGCGTGAACATCTGCATGCAGCCGGACGGCCAGATCAAGGCCAACACGGTCGGCGTCGCCGCCCCGGAGGTCCAGATCAAGGTCGCCGAAAGCGGCGAAGTGCTGGTCAAGAGCCCTGGCGTATTCCTGTGCTATTTCAAGAATGACCAGGCGACGGCCGAAACCAAGACGCCCGACGGCTGGGTCCATACCGGCGATGCCGGCCTGTTTGACGAGGACGGGCATTTGCGCATCATCGACCGCGCGAAGGACGTGGGTCGCCTGACCGATGGCACGCTCTTCGCCCCCAAATACATCGAGAACAAGCTCAAATTCTTCTCCTACATCAAGGAGGCGGTCGCCTTCGGCGATCATCGCGACCATGTCGCGGCCTTCATCAACATCGACCTCGCCGCGGTCGGAAACTGGGCGGAGCGGCAGGGCCTGCCTTATGGCTCCTATCAAGAGCTGGCCGCGAAACCGGAGGTCTACGCGCTGATCCGCGGCTGTGTCGAACAGGTCAATCGCGATCTCGCCGCGGACTCGAAACTGGCGGGCTCGCAGATCCGTCGGTTCCTCATTCTTCATAAAGAGCTCGATGCCGACGATGGCGAGCTGACGCGGACCCGCAAGGTGCGGCGGCGCATCATTGCCGAACGCTATGCGCCGTTGATCGACGCGCTTTACAGCGGCGTCGATCGCGCGCGTATCGAGACCGTCGTGACGTTCGAAGATGGCCGCAAGGGCGTGCTCAAGGCTGAACTCGCCGTCAGCGATGCCACGGCGGCGACGGCGCCGGTTGAGCCGTTGCGGAAGGCGAGTTGATGGACTCCGGCAGCCACGTTGCGGCAACGCAAGGGCGCGTCATCGGCGATGTCCTGCTCAAAGTCGACGATATCAGTCTCTCCTTCGGCGGCGTGCGCGCGTTGACCAACGTGTCGTTCGATGTTCGCAAGGGTGAGATCCGCGCCATCATCGGGCCCAACGGTGCCGGCAAGTCGTCGATGCTCAACTGCATCAACGGTTTTTATCATCCGCAGCAGGGGTCGATCAGCTACAAGGGCGTCATGCGCAAGCACATGCGCCCGCACGAAGCAGCGGCTCAAGGGATTGCCCGCACCTTCCAAAACATCGCCCTGTTCAGGGGCATGAGCACGCTCGACAACATCATGACCGGACGTTTGCTCAAGATGAAGCAGAACTTCTTCCTTCAGGCGCTCTATTGGGGCCCGGCCCAAAAGGAAGAGGTCGAGCATCGCGAGTTCGTGGAGCGGATCATCGATTTTCTCGAGATCCAATCGATTCGCAAAACGCAGGTCGGTCGGCTGGCCTATGGCCTGCAAAAGCGCGTCGAACTCGGCCGCGCCCTGGCCGCCGAGCCGGACCTTCTGCTGCTCGACGAGCCGATGGCCGGCATGAATGTCGAGGAGAAAGAGGACATGTGCCGCTTCATCCTCGACGTGAACGAGGAGTTCGGCACCACGATCGTGCTGATCGAGCACGACATGGGCGTGGTGATGGATATTTCAGACCGTGTCGTCGTGCTCGATTACGGCCGCAAGATCGCCGACGACGTGCCCGATGTCGTGCGCAAGGACCAAGGCGTAATCGCCGCCTATCTCGGCGTCCAACACTGAGGCGGCCATGGAATTTTTTGAGCAGATCATCGAAAATCCGGGCTTCTTCCTCGAGGTCGTGCTCGGCGGCTTGATGGCCGGTGTCCTTTATTCCCTTGTCGCGCTCGGCTTCGTGCTCATCTTCAAAGCCTCCGGCGTTTTCAATTTTGCGCAGGGCGCGATGGTGCTGTTCGCGGCGTTGTCGCTGGTGCGGATGATGGAGGTGATGCCCTTCGCGCTCGCCTTCATTCTTGCCTGCGCGATCATGGTCGCTGTCGCCTTCGCCATCGAACGACTCGTCCTGCGCCCGCTGGTCAATCAAGAAGGCATTATCTTGTTCATGGCGACGCTGGGCATCGCCTTTTTCCTCGACGGCTTCGGCCAGACGGTGTGGGGCAGCGATATCTACACGCTCGAGCTCGGCGTGCCGAAGGACGGCCTGTTCATCCTCGAATCGATCTTCGACGGCGGCGTGCTCGTCAACAAGCTCGATATTTTTGCGGCAGCGGTCGCCGGCGCGCTGGTGGTGGCGCTGGCGGTGTTCTTCCAAAAGACCAAGACGGGTCTTGCCTTGCGCGCGGTGGCCGACGATCACCAGGCCGCGCAGTCGATCGGCGTGCCGCTCAACTACATCTGGCTGATCGTGTGGGCGGTCGCCGGTTTCGTCGCCTTGGTTGCGGGCATGGTCTGGGGCGCGAAGCTTGGCGTGCAGTTCTCAATCGCGCTGATCGCCCTCAAAGCATTGCCGGTGCTCATCCTCGGCGGCTTCACGTCGGTTCCGGGTGCGATTGTCGGCGGGTTGATCATCGGTGTCGGCGAAAAAGTCTCCGAGGTTTATCTCGGCCCCGTGCTCGGCGGCGGCATCGAGAACTGGTTCGCCTATATGCTGGCGATGATCTTTCTGCTGTTCCGACCGCAGGGATTGTTCGGCGAGAAAATCATCGAGCGGGTGTAAGTCATGCTCTATCGCGAGACCGGCCAGTTCAAGACCAGCTACATCGCGGATCAGGCGATTTTTCCGATCAGCCAGGACCGCCTCGGGCTGTGGCTGATTCTGGCGATCGCATTCATCGGCGTTCCGCTGGTGGCGAGCGAATATCTCTACACCGCCATTCTGATCCCGTTCTTGATCCTCGCCCTCGCGGCGGTCGGCCTGAACCTGCTCACCGGCTATTGCGGGCAACTCTCGCTCGGCACCGGCGGGTTCATGGCCGTGGGCGCGTACTCGGCCTACAAGCTCATCACCGCCGTGCCGGAGCTCAACATTTTCGTGGTGCTCCTCTTCGGCGGCGGCATGGCCGCCTTGGTTGGCGTGCTGTTCGGCCTGCCGTCGCTGCGGATCAAGGGGTTTTATTTGGCGGTCGCGACGCTCGCCGCGCAGTTCTTTCTCGACTGGGTGTTCATCCGCATCAAGTGGTTCACCAACTACACGCCCTCGGGCTCCGTCGCCGCGCCGGAAATCAACATTCTTGGCTACGCCTTCCACACGCCGACGCAGCGTTATCTGTTCACGCTCGCCATCGTCGTCGTGATGGCATTGATTGCCAAGAATATCGTCCGCGGGCGCATTGGGCGCACCTGGATGGCGGTTCGCGACATGGATATCGCCGCCGAGATCATCGGCATCAAACTGCTGAACGCGAAACTCTCCGCCTTCGCGGTCAGCTCGTTCTACGCCGGCGTCGCCGGTGCGCTGTGGGCTTTTATCCACCTCGGCGCCTGGGAGCCGTTGACGTTCGACATCAATCGCTCGTTCCAAATTCTGTTCATGGTCATCATCGGCGGCTTGGGCTCGATCCTCGGCTGTTTCCTCGGTGCGGCGTTCATCTCGGTCATCCCGATCCTGTTGAACCAGGTGCCGGCCGCTCTCGGCGTGCCGATCTCGACCGCGCTTTCAGCGCATCTCGAATTCATGATTTTCGGCGCGCTCATCATCTTCTTCTTGATCGCCGAGCCGCACGGTCTCGCGCGGCTGTGGCAGGTCGGCAAGGAAAAACTGCGCCTATGGCCCTTCCCGCATTGAGGGACCGCGTCATGATTCGCTTGGTCCTCCTAGCCGTGCTGATTCTCGGAATCGTCTCGACCAACGCGACGGCCGAGAGCAAGAAATTTCACCACGTCGCGATCCATGTCGACGAGAACGATCCCGCGAAGCTCAACCTCGCGCTCAACAACGCGGTCAACATCACG
>JAXMCY010000084.1:0-3922 GCA_046349135.1 Methylocystis sp.
CCCTGCCCTTCCGCCGGCCCGCCTCGATCAGCGCGCAGGCCCGCGCGCGGGCGTCGCGCCGCTTGTCGTCCTCCGCGCAAGGCCCAAGCCGAACCAGCAGCGCATCGGCGCCGCAATCGAGCGCCGCGGCGCGCTCTTCATCGCCGGCGTCGGACGCAAGGATCAAACAGGCGCGCATGCACTGAGAGTCAAGCAAGGGGCCATTGTTCAATACTGGTCTGCGAGTGACGCTTCGAGCAGCGCGATTTCATCCGGCGTAAGATCGAAGAGCGCATAGACGATCTTGTCGATTTCGCGCTCCGCGGCTTCGATGTTGGTCGTCAAGCCAAGAACGCGCGCACTGTTCTCGGCGAGATGTGCTTCCCAGTCGGCGCGCTCCTTTAGCGGGATATCGACGCGGAACGCCTGCTTCACGGCGGCGCGGAATTCCTGAAAGGTAAGCGTATGCCAGTTCCCAAGCTTTCCGGTGAGCTTTGCGCGCTCCGGCGGCGCGAGATCGAGAATGCGCCGGCGCACGGCGGATTGAATTTCATATCGTTCGCCCGCGGCTTTGGTGCTAGTTTCGCTGAGCACCGAAAGTTTTTTGCGTATGCGTTCGGATAGTTCAGGAATAGGAAGTTTTTCGACGAAGTCAGTTCGCAGGCGAAGATACCCGCCTCTTGCAATATTCGTCACTGCACTAAGGACGAACCAAGCGATTCGCGAGTTAAGATATGCCAAAAGCGCAAAATCGCAGTGATCGAGAAAATAGCATGTGTTTCCCAAAAACGCGCCTGTGCTTTCTACCGAAAATGGGTTCTGACATGTAATGTCTTGGTAAACTATTTTTACGGCTTCAAACTTCAATTGGTACGCTAGCTGCGCCTGCTGCAGTTCCCACCACTCCTGCTTTGTCGCGCGTTTTTCCAGCTCCGACTTGAACGGCATCAGCCAATCGCGGATCGCCGAATATTTCTCTATATCGACCTTTCCCTTTGGCGTGTTGATGAGCCAAAGCCCCTGAGGCTCGACGCGCCAGCGCTTGACATCCTCGCCGCGCAGAAAGGGCTTGAGCAGCTCCGCCGACTTCTTGTCCGCCTTCACCAGCCGGTCGCGCGTCGGCGTATCGATGACGAAAGCTTCGTTCAACCCAGTCTTTATTCCGTAAAGCGGCGCGCCATAGACCTCGCCGAGCGTCTTGCGCCCGCGCTTGATCTTGTCCCGCAATTTCGCCAGCGGCTCTTCCTCGAAACGCCAAGAACCCGCGGTTAGGCGCGACAATGGCATCTTGTGCGCGCGCTCCTCAAAGACGCGCCCAAGCTCCTGCGGAATTTCGTCAACGACGAGAAAAGAAAGTTCGCCACGCGAGGTTTTCTCATCCTGAGGAGTCTGCGAAGCGGGCGTCTTAAAGGACGAGGAAACTGCCTCGCCATGATGAGGAAGAGCGCCATCCTTGCGCAGCGTCAGGATCGCTGGATATGTCGTGACCCCTTCGAAAATCTGTAGATCGCCGAAGTCGACGACGCATTCGACGCTGACGCCGCCCGTCAGGAATTTGCGCAAATTTTCGCCGGAGCCGGTGCGAAAGAAGGTTGATGACGAAATAAATCCAAGCCGCCCACCGGGCTTCAGCAGCCGAACGCCGCGCTCGAAGAAATAGGCGTAAAGATCGGCGCGGTCGGCCGCGACGACGTAATGCTTCTCGAGATAGGGCTTGACCGCTTTGATGAACTCCATCCGCACATAGGGCGGGTTGCCGATCACCACATCGAAGCCGCCTTTGTCGAACGCCTCCGGAAAAGCCGCGCGCCAGTCGAAAGGCCGCGACGTGTAGGTTTTATCGTCGATCAGACTGTCGCCAACCCTGATCGTGTTTTCGAGATTCTGCAGACGATGGTCGCGCCGCGCCGTCTTGAGCCATAGCGAGAGGCGCGTAATCTCGACAGACTCGGCGTTGAGATCGACGCCAAACAGATTGCGCGTGACGATTTCGTCGAAAATATCGAAGTCGATCGGTTCGCCGAGCCCCTCCAGAGCCTTGGCGGCGCGCTGATATTCCGCCGCCAGCGCGTCGAACGCGGCAACGAGAAACGCGCCCGAGCCGCAGGCAGGATCGATAATCGTGAAGCCGCGCAGCGTCGTGAGATAGGCGCGCCAGAATTGCGGTTGTGGTGCGTTATCCCTGTCGCATGCGTGATGCTTCCAGCCCGCATCGAAACGCTTGCGCAGCGCGACGCCGATCGTTCTTTCGACGAGAAAGCGCGTCACCATGTCAGGCGTATAGACGACGCCTTCGCGCTTGCGTCTGCTCACTGGCGGCGGCGCCTCGCCGCGGCTTTCCGATTTCAGGCGTTCGATGTCGTTGATCGATTGCTCGAAAATATGCCCGAGCACCGTCACCGGCACCTCTCTCCGGTAGTCCCATTCGCCAAGCGCGGCGACGTCGGTCGCGAGCGGATCGGGGAGCGTCAGCACATCCACGACCGGGTCCGCCGCGAACAGCCCTCCATTGTAAGCCGGAATAGCCTTGTCATAGTGTCCGCGGTCGACCATGCGGAACAGGCCGCGAAAATTGGTCCATATCGGCTGCGGATCGAATTCATTTGTCGCCTTGACGGCGCGTTCGAGAAGCTTGTCCGGTAAAAGATCGGTTCTTTGCGCGAAGGCGATGAAGAGCACGCGGTCGAGCAGCTTTTGCGCGATTTCGATCGCCTGCACCGCCGCGACCTTCGGGCCCTCGGACGTGTTGACGAGAAAGTCGATCAGTCGGTCGCGCAGCGCGCTGTATTGCTTGTAAAGCTCTTCCGTGACGTCGCGGTAAGCGCTGTCCGTTTCCTGCAACAAAGCGTCAACGGCGCCGCCGAGGAATCTCTCCTCCGAAAGAAGGAGCCAGAGCTTGGCATGTTCTTCCGGATCGTCGAGCTTTGTAAGATCGAAGACCTCATAAGCGTCCCGACCGCGACCGAAGCCGTAAAGACGAATTTCGAGGCAGTTCGACGCCAGCGCCCAGCGCGCGCCCGGCGTGTCGATTGCATAGTCCCATGCCTGCTGGACGGGACTGCGTCCCCTTCCCGGCATTGGCGCATCGAGATCGACGGTTTTCGGGCCCTTGAATTCGAAAGGCGCCACGATTTCGTTGAGACGCTGCTCCTCTTGAAATCTCCCAAGCGCGACATCGACCTTGCCATGGCGAATAGGACGCTCGAAGGCGAGCGAATAGGCCGCGTCAGGGTCGGCGGTACGATAGCCGAGCAGCTTTTCCAGGATCGTCGAAAAGAAGATTGGCCGGACCGAATCTTCGGTCAGCTTGCCGAAGTTTTTCTTGGCCATGCGCGCATATTCGGACGCCGCCTCGATTTGTTCCCTGGTCGGCGTAAAGGCGACTCTGCCGCGCGCCTCTTCCAGAACCTTGTAAGCGAACAAAGGCGCCCGCAGGGAGCGGGCGCCGCCGCCCTGCCGGGGCCGCGCCGCCTTGCCGCCCGCGATCGGCAAATCCATCCCCGCTGAGATGAAGAGGTCCATAATCGGCGAACGCTATCTCGCGAATCAGAAGTCGTCGAGAAGCGGCCATTCAATGCTACGGGGATAACTTGACCTGGGTTTCGCCCCGCTGGGTCCGCCGCCCGCCCGGCCGCTGATCACTCCGCCGCCTCGCACGCCTCCAGCACGAAGCGGGTCAGCTCATCCGCCGATCCATAGCTGATCCATTTCCCCGACGGATAGGCGACGGCGACCGGGCCGTGTTCGCATTGGCCGAGGCAGCCCGACTGCGACAGGCGCACGCCGTCGCGCTTGGCGAAGGGCAGCGCCTTCATCGCCTCCTTCGCCCTGGCGAGCGCCTCCTTGGCGCCGTGGTCTTCGCAGGCCGGCTTGCCGTCGCGCTGGTTGACGCAGACGAAGATATGGCTGCGGAAAGGTTTGATCGCTGTTTCAGTCATTCAAT
>JAXMCY010000085.1:0-3456 GCA_046349135.1 Methylocystis sp.
GGCTATTGCGCGATCATCCGGCGCAAAGACTCTCGCGTTGATCGTCGCGCGTCGCCTTTCTTACCTCCCTCTCGCCACGCCTCATCCAGCCAACGGATAGCAAGTGAATGCCTCTGCCTCGCCTACTTCGAGGACATGATTGACAATCACGTCCGAGGGTACGCCGAACGACGCTAGATGCGCGATGACGCCCATCAATAGACAGAGCGAAAGATGCGCGGCCAAAGCTGGGGAGAACGATCAGGCCGGCTCTGTCCCCTCGCGCAACCAGTTTGCGGAAACGCAAAAGATCGGAACCGTTAATGCACCCATTCTGCAAAATCTGGCAAAGTTGCGAACAACCACTGACGTCAAACAAAAAGCGTCGAGCGGCGAGCACGCAACGCGCCGCCGACGGCAAAATCGATGTTGCCCGTCCTGTGGGCTCACCGTTCCATCGCCTATCGCCGCTGCTTCCCGGACGCCAAAATTGCCGCCAAGCCTATTCTCTTCTCAGAGCATCGATCGGGTTCATTCCTGCGGCGCGGCGCGCCGGAAGGTAGCCGAAAAGGACGCCGACGCTAATGGAGACAAGGAGGGCAATCACGATGCTCGATGGCCGAACAATCAGCGGCCACTCCGAGAGACGCGCGACAATCGCGCTTCCGGCGACGCCGAGGACAAGACCGACCATGCCTGCAAGAGCGCAGAGCGTCACCGCCTCGGCGAGAAACTGCATGAGAATGTCGCGCTTGCGCGCGCCGATCGCGAGACGTAGGCCGATTTCCTGCGTGCGCTCCGTGACCGACACCAGCATGATGTTCATGATCCCGACGCCGCCGACGAGGAGCGCGATCGCCGCCGTCGCCGAGAGCAGCCAGCTCAGAGTGGATTGCGTGGCGTTCAGCATCTGAATGAATTGCGTAAGATCGCTCACATCCAGTTTGTCCTCTTGGGCGCCTCGCAGGTGTTTGCGCTCGAACAGCAGGGCAAGCACGGCTTGCTTGACGGCGTCGCGGTTCGCGCCGGCTAAGACTTTCATGTCGATCAGGCTAAGTTGCCGGGAATTCGACATCTCCGCATTTGGCAAGTGGGCGCGCGCCGTGGTGATCGGCAGAATGATGAAATTGTCCGCGTCCCGGCCGCCGACCGATCCGCGCTTGGCCCGAACGCCGATCACGCGTACCGGCGCTCCCCCCATACGCAATGTTTGATCGAGCGGAGACTGGTTTCCGAACAGCTTTCTTGCGACCGTCGCTCCGAGGACAACGACTTTCGCGCCGGATCGGACTTCGCCATCATCGAAGAAACGCCCGTCGGACAGCTTGACGCCAAAAACTTCCGCATAGGATGCGTCGACGCCCCAATATTCGGTGATCCAGCTCGTGTTTCCAAAAACGAGGGTCACCTTGCTGTAGATTTCGCGCGAGATGAACTCAACGTTCGGCACAAGCTCCCTGATTGCTTTCAAGTCCTGATCGGTCAGCACGACCGCCGCGCCGCGCCGAAGCGCGTTCTCGACCTTGATCGCTTGGACGATCAGGACGTCTGTTCCCCTATCCGCAATCTGTCGTTCAATCAGCTTGTTCGCGCCGGAGTTCGCCGCGCTCATGACGACGAGGCTGCCGACGCCAACAATGACCCCAATCGCTGTCAGCGCGCTGCGCAACAAGTTGAGCCGAAGCGCCGTAGTCGCCTCGCGGAAGAGAGCCTCCGGCGTCATCTCGTTGACTCGCTTGTCCCCACAGGAGCCTGCTGTCGAGCATCCTCAACGAGCTGTCCGTCGCGAAAGCGCAGCAAGCGCTCGGCATAGGCGGCGATATCGGGTTCATGCGTAATGACGACCAGCGTCAACCCCTGTTTGTTGAGCTTCGAGAGAAGAGTCATGATTTCGTGCGAATTATGCGTATCCAGCGCGCCGGTGGGCTCGTCGGCGATGACAATTCTGGGGTCGTTCACCAGCGCGCGCGCGATGGCGACGCGCTGCTGCTGTCCGCCGGAGAGCTGATTGGGCCGATGATGGAGCCTGTCGCCCAGCCCGACCTGCCGCAAGCGGTTGCGCGCGCGCACATCGGGGTCGTCGACTGGATTCGACGCGTAGACAAGCGGCAGTTTGACGTTCTCCAGCGCCGTCATCCGCATCATCAGATTGAACTGCTGAAAAACGAAGCCAATGCTCTGGTTGCGCAAATGGGCGAGTTCGTCGCTCGACATGGACGAGATCGATTTACGGTCGATCCTCAACTCGCCGGAAGTGGGCGTATCGAGCGCGCCGATCAGATTGGCCAGCGTCGATTTGCCCGATCCCGATGCGCCCATAATCGCTACAAACTCGCCGTCGGCGATCGAGAAGGTGACGCCGCGCAAGGCGTATATTCTTTCGTTCCCAAGATCATATGTCTTTGTCAGCGCCACGCATTCTATGACAGGATGATCGCTCGGACCGACACAGGCCGACATTCATCTAACCTCCCTCGGAGTATTCCTGGCCCGCAGGATCACAGCGTCGCCAAGCTGTAGGTCTCCGTCGAGGATTTCGGTCGCGGCATCGCCCTTGACGCCCAAGCGAACTGATCGCGGCTTCATCGAATTCCCCGCGTCGAGAACCCATAATTGCGTTTGCCCCGAGCGATTGGCGTCCTCGGCAAGCGCTGTCGCCGGGCGGAACCGAATCGCTTCATTCGGCACATTCAGCACGTCGTTGCGGCGCGTCGTCACGATTCGAACCGTCGCCGTCATGTCCGGGAAAAGCCTCATGTCTGGGTTCTGCGCGCGAACGACGACCGTGTAGGTCACGACGCCGCTGGTCTTCGTCGCGGCAAGCCGGATCTGGTCGACGACGCCTGGAAAGGTTTCTTCGGGAAAAGCCTCAACGGAAAATCTGACCTCATCGCCCGTGTGGATGGCGCCGATGTCCGCCTCGTCGACTTGCGCCAGAATCAGAATTTGGGAGAGATCCTGCGCGATCTGAAACAATACCGGGCTTTGATATTCCGCCGTCACCGTTTGTCCTCGCTGCATTGGGCGGTCGATCACCACGCCATCGATTGGCGATTTGATCAGCGTGCGACCGAGATTGATTTCCGCTTGATCGCGTTCTGCCTGCCGCAGGACGACGGTCGCCTTGGCCGTCTCGAGTTCGGCCAGTGCGGCGGCGAGGTCGTGCTGGGTCGCGCCGCTCTGCGTTTCCGCCTGATCGAGTTGTTGACGCGACACGGCCGCGGACGACGCCAGCGCTCGGTAACGTCCGACGTCGCGATCGAGCAGCCCGAGATGCTTTTGGATCCTCGCTATCGCGGCCTCGCGCCGCGTGACCTCCGCCTGGGCGATCGCCAGATTCGCCGAAGCGGCCTGCACTTTCGCCTCGAACGGCGCGCGATCGATGACCGCCAGAAGATCGCCTTGCTTCACGGCGCTATTGAAATCGGCCTTCATTTCCGTGATCGGTCCGGAGACTTGCGAACCGACATCGACCGT
>JAXMCY010000086.1:0-3205 GCA_046349135.1 Methylocystis sp.
GGCCGTTGTTGGTTCATCAGGCGAATGGTAGGAACGGCGATGCTTACGCTTCGTTATTCTCCCGCGTCGCCCTACGCCCGCAAGGTTAGAATTGCAGCCGACCTGCTTGGCCTGTCGGACCGGATCGACATTGTCGCCGCCGATGCGGCCGATCCAACCGACAGTCTGCGCCGTCAAAATCCTCTCGGCAAAATCCCGACTCTGATTTTGGAAGACGGCACTTCGCTCTACGACAGCCGGGTCATCGTCGAATATCTGGACCATCTTGCCGGCGGCGGGCGGATTATTCCCGTTGATCCTTTATCCCGTTTTGCCGCGTTGCGGCTGCAGGCTCTCGGCGATGGCGTCAACGACGCCGCATTGCTCATCCGTTATGAGACTTTCAGCCGGCCCGAAGCTTTACACTACGATGAAGCGATCGCACATCAGCAGGGAAAGATCGACCGCGCGCTTGACGCGCTCGACGCGGCGCCGCCGGCCGGCCAAGTCGACATCGGACATATCGCTGTCGCCTGCGCGCTTGGCTATCTTGATTTGCGTTTCGCCGGCGCGTGGCGGGAGAAACATGCGCGCCTCGGCGCGTGGTTGGAAAAATTTGCGCACGCCGTCCCCGCCTTCGAAGCTACGAAGGCGTGATCGAAGGACCTCGCGTGATCGCTCGGCCCGATTTCGCTCGCCCTGAGGGCGAAGCCGTCGACTAGGCCTGCTTGCCGGCGATTTCGCTCGGGGGCTTCCACTCTCCTGCCGCCGATGCGGCGCCAGAGGCCCCAGGGATGCTGAGGCGCTGGCCCGGTCGGATCTTATCAGGATCTGTCAGCAGCGGCCGGTTGGCCTCGAAAATCTCCATATATTTGGCGCCCTTGCCGGCGCCGTAATGCGCTTCGGCGATTTTCCAAAGCGTGTCTCCTTCCTTCACGACATAGAAGGTCTCAGCCGCCGCAGGGCCTTGGGTCGCGGGCTTCTCTTCGGCCTTGGGGGCCGCTTCGGCAGATTGTTTGGGCGCGCCCGGAGCAGGCGCCTGTTTGCCCTTGCCGGTCAGAAAATCCAAAAGTCCCATCCTGGAGTCTCCTTCTTCGACGTCCGGCGCTTTGCGCCGGATGCGCCCAACTATTGTAGCGCTCCGTTTCCAGCCAGGGAGTGCAGGCGCCGAAGAAATGCAGCGCTCCAGGCAAAAGGCGGCGGCGCGGAGGCCGGCCGAGAGGGCGTGAACCGCTGGTCGGCGCGCCGTCGCCTCGCGAAATCCGATAAAATCCCCTATACCGCTGCGATGACCGCCGCCTCCGCCGCGCCCGCGCGGACCGCGCTTTACGCCGGCACTTTCGACCCGCTGACCTTTGGCCATCTCGACGTGATGGCGCAAGGCGGGGGGTTATTCGACAAAATTGTCGTCGCAATCGGCGTGCACCACGACAAGGAGCCATGGCTTTCCTTCGATGAGCGCGCGTCGGTCATTCGCGACGCCTGCGCCGCCTTTGGTTCGTCCTGCGCCTTCGAGGTCGCGGGATTTGACGGGCTTGTGGTCGAGGCGGCGCGCCGCCACGGCGCATGCGCCATTCTGCGCGGTTTGCGCGACAGCGTCGATTTCGACTATGAGATGCAGATGGCGGGGATGAACGGGGCGCTCGCTCCAGACATTCGTACAATTTTCCTGCCGGCTTCGCCAGGGCTACGCCACGTTAGCGGAAACTTCGTGCGCCAGATCGCGGCGCTTGGCGGCGACGTGTCGGCCTTTGCGCCGGCCGCCTCCGTCGCAGCGCTTGAACGCGCCGTCAAAAGGGCGGGCAAAGAAATAGGAGGCTTCATGAAACTCACGCGCCGTTTGCTTCTAGCCGCCGCGGCGACCGCCGCGCTCATCGCCGCGCCAGTCAGGGCCGCCGATGATCACATCATCTATCTCGACACTAAGGACGGTCGCGTAACTATCAAGCTGCGTCTCGATCTCGCGCCCAAGCATGTCGAGCGGATCGAGAAGCTCGCCAAGGAGCATTTCTACGACGGCATCGTTTTTCACCGCGTCATCGACGGTTTCATGGCTCAGGCTGGCGATCCCACCGGCACGGGAATGCAAGGGTCGCGCTACATGGATCTGAAGGCGGAGTTTACGGATACGCCGTTCAAGCGCGGCACGGTTGGAATGGCGCGCGAAGGCGGCGACGTCAATTCCGGCAATTCGCAGTTTTTCATCTGCTATGGGGACGCGCCGCAGCTCAACGGCAAATATACGGTGTTCGGCGAAGTGGTGTCGGGCATGGATGTCGTCGACAAGATCAAGAAGGGCTCGAGTTCCAACAACGGCATGGTCGACAGCCCCGACAAGATCATCAAGATGCGCGTCGCCGGCGACGAGAGCTGAATTCAAGAGCCATCACGCCCATAGAAATTCGAAGGAAGCGCCAATGACCGAAGCCGCCGACACCCTGACGCTTGAGACGACGAAAGGGCCGGTCGTCATCAAATTTCGTCCCGACCTTGCGCCCAATCATGTCGCTCATATCAAGAAACTCGTCTCGGAGGGGTTCTATGACGGCATCGTCTTTCACCGCGTGATCGACGGCTTCATGGCCCAGACGGGATGTCCGCGCGGCACCGGAACAGGCGGCTCAAAATATCCGGACCTCAAGGCCGAGTTCAACAGCGCGCCGCATGTGCGCGGGACCTGCTCGATGGCGCGCGCGCAAAGCCCCGACAGCGCCAATTCGCAATTCTTCATCTGCTTCGACGACGCGAGCTTCCTCGACAACAAATATACGGTCTGGGGCGAGGTCGTCTCCGGCATGGAGAATGTCGACAAGATCAAGCGCGGCGAGCCGGTGAAGGATCCCGACAAGATCGTCAAGGCGACGCTCGGCTAGCGTTTTCGCTGCGGCGGACGCATGACATGGCCGGGCCTGCCCCGGCCATCTTCATATGAGCTGACATGCGCGTCGATCTCTTCGATTTCGAGCTTCCCGCAGAGCGTATTGCTCTTCGGCCAGCCGATCCCCGCGACAGCGCGCGCATGCTCGTCATCCCCTGTGGCGGGGCGTTCGAGGACAGGATCGTCCGCGATCTGCCGAACGATCTGCGTCCGGGAGACGCGCTCGTCGTCAATGATTCCCGCGTTATTCACGCGCGTCTTTCCGGTCGGCGCCTGCGCGGCGAATTGAGCGCCAATGTCGAGGCGACGTTGATCGAACGACTCGACGCTTCGCGCTGGCGGGCGCTG
>JAXMCY010000087.1:0-2926 GCA_046349135.1 Methylocystis sp.
TTTGCGACGCACATGTTCTCCCTGCGCTGCCGCCAAAACGGCATCGAGCATCGCCTGACCAAGCCCAATCATCCCCAGGGCTGTTCAACGCTGTTTACAGGCCACGGTATGAGAGGGTGACGGCGGGATCGAGTGCGCCGTTCCAAAGGGCTTGGGCGATGTTGGCGACGCCGTTTGCCCTGGCGATGTTGAGGGCTTGCGAACGCAGGCGCGCCATGACGCCTGGATTGACGCGGATGCGGCTGGCGTCTTCAGCAAGGGTCACGTCGCGCACCCAATGGTTCTCGTTCTCCACAGCCCAATGACCGCGGATGGCGCTCGCGAAGATTTCCGCGGGCAACATGACGGACGATGCATAAAACGCGGTTTCTTCCCGCCGTTTCCAGAGCCCTGTGGCGGCGGAACGGATCAATGTAAATCGCGTGACGCGCACGATTGCAGCGATCAGCGGCGCCCATTCGTCGTCATCGAGGGCGGCGCCGGGAGCATAGACCTCGACACGCCGGTCTTCCTGGCGATTTCGCGCCAGATTGCGGCTGTCGTCGACGGCGATTGGAGCCGCCGTCGCGGCGATGTGCTCGCAGCGTTGCAACAAACCTGGCTGATTAGCTTTGACTTGAACGATCAGTTCATTGCCGGTCCCGCGCGCGATCTCGAAGGTTTTTTTGGCAGTGCATGGCGTCGAGCGTGAAGACGCGGTCGCTCAGGCCCATGGCGGCGATCAGCGCCTGCGCGGCGGGGATCTCGTTCGATTTCTCGTCGATCACTTCATGCGCGAGAATGATCCGATGGTCGACCGCGAAGGCGCTGAGCACATGTGCGGCCTTGCGGTCGGCGAAAGCGTCGAAGCTTTGCCGCAACGTCTTTCCGTCGATGGCGATGAAGCGGGACGGCGCGGCGGCGCAGGAAACGTCGAGACTTTCCGCATGACGACGAAACGCCTGCTCGAGTTCGTTCGGATCGAGTTGGCGCAGGATTCCGCGCACGGAGGTGTAAGCTGGCGCTCGTCGCAGCGCAGCGTCCGGAAAAGCCGCATTGAGCACGCAAAGCCTCGCGCGGATCAGGGCATGGATTTGGCGATACGACCGAGCGCCGCTCAGCACCGCGATGATCGAAAACAGAATGACGCCGACCTGGCCGTAAATCTTTCCTTCGGCGCGCCGCCGATCCGGGATCGCGGCAAGGCAGGATGCAAGATCGATCGTCGTCATAGGGCAACCTCCGATTCGGGTTGCTCCCCATAGATTCAGACACTTCCACACCTGAAAAGCGAAAAATCATCCTCTCGGTCAAACCAAAGCACAGAGCGTTGAACAGCCCTGAGAGCCCCGCCGACGGCGTAAGGCGCCCAGCCATAACCATGATGCCATTTGGACCAGGCCAACGCCGGCGTGCTGCTGGCGACCGTTGCGGCCAGAACTGCGGCGGCAAGAGTGGCGGAAACGATTTTCTTCGAGTTGGACATGACGCTCTCCCCGGCTTTTCTTCGCAAATCTTTCTCTCTGCGAATGGGAGGAATGTAGAAGGCGTCGCTCGCGCAGTTCGTGCTTCGGCGCACACGCCGCGAGTGCTTTGTCCCTGCCGGGAAATGCGGCCACTGTGAGAGTCGTCATCGCGTGCAAAGTAAAGAAATCGAAGAAGCGCGTCGATTCCTGGATTGCTTCGTCGCTGCGTTCCTCGCCAGGATGACCTTGCGCGCCTCGCGCGAATTTTTCGCAGCGTCCTTACGCCTCGCTTTGCGCGAGCAGTCTTTGCTGATGGTCGGTCGTCAACGCGTCGATGATTTCGTCGAACTCGCCTTCCATCACCCGATCGAGCTTGTAGAGCGTGAGATTGATGCGATGGTCGGTGACTCTGCCCTGAGGGAAATTATAGGTGCGGATTCGCTCGGAGCGATCGCCTGAGCCGACCTGTTGCTTGCGGTCTTCTGAACGCTCCTTGTCGAGTCTCTGGCGCTCCGCGTCGTAAAGACGCGACCGAAGGACGTTCATCGCCTTGGCCTTGTTGCGATGCTGGGAGCGCTCCTCCTGCATCATCACCACGATGCCGGATGGAATATGGGTGATGCGGATCGCTGACTCGGTCTTGTTGACATGCTGCCCGCCGGCGCCCTGCGCGCCCATCGTGTCAATCTGTAGATCCTTCTCGTCAATGGCGACGTCGACGTCCTCGGCTTGAGGCAGCACGGCCACCGTCGCCGCCGACGTATGGATCCGGCCTTGCGTCTCGGTCTCCGGCACGCGCTGGACGCGGTGCACGCCAGACTCGAATTTCAGTCGGCCATAAACGCCGCGCCCGACGATTTCCGCGACGATTTCCTTAAATCCGCCGAGCGCGCCGGGGCTTTCGGACGCGATCTCGACGCGCCAGCCCTTGAGCGCCGCATATTTCTGATAGGCGCGAAAGAGATCGCCGGCGAAGAGCGCGGCCTCGTCGCCTCCCGTGCCCGCCCGGACTTCGAGAATGACGCTCTTCTCGTCCGCTTCGTCCTTAGGAAGAAGCGCCAGACGCAGCGCGCTTTCGGCCGCATCGAGGCGTTCACGCGCGGCCGCCGTCTCGCTCTCGGCCAGGGTGCGCATCTCGACGTCGAGCGAAGCGTCCGCGAGCATGGCGGAAAGATCGTCGGTCTCTTTCCGCGCCGCGCGATAGGCGCGAATCCTGTCGACGACCTCGTCGAGCGTGGCCCGTTCGCGCGAGAGCGCGACGAACGCCTGTCCATCGGCCCCGACGGCGAGCTTGTCGCCGATCTCGTCATAGCGGCGCAGTATGAGGTCGAGTTTGTCTTGAGCGAACATAGGAAGACTTTTTCAAGAAGTAGTGACGACGGCGGCGTGAAGAAAGACCCGCGCCCGCTACAAGGGCACGCCGCGCGCAATTGCATATTCACGCAATTGCTCGCGAACGGACGCGCTGCCGTCATCGGACG
>JAXMCY010000088.1:0-2716 GCA_046349135.1 Methylocystis sp.
TAGGCGTTGGTGACGTCGAGAAGCAGCCGGCAATCCGTCCGGCGCACAATCTCGCGCAGAAATTCGATCTCCGAATAGTCCGAGGATTTGAACCGCAGATAGGCTGCGGGGTTTTCGAGGAGGATAGGTCGGCCCAGCGCCTGCTGAACTTCGTCCACATGAGCGACGACATGCGCCAATGTCTTTGCGTTGTAAGGCAAAGGCAGCAAATCGTTGAGAAAGCTTTCGCCTTGCGATGACCAGGCGAGATGTTCCGAGAAGACGGCCGGCGCATAGCGATCGACGATGGACTTCACCCGGCGAAGGTGTTCGCGGTCGAGACGCCCGGCGCCGCCGATCGAGAGTCCGACGCCATGGATCGACAGAGGAAAGTCCCGGCGCAAACGCATGAGCTGCGCATGCGGCGGCCCGCCGGCGCCCATGTAATTTTCGGCGTGGATTTCGAAGAAGCCGACATCGCGGGAAAAGGCTTCGATTTCGGCGAAATGCACGCTCTTGAATCCCACGCCCGCGCAAGCCGGCAGCGAGGACGCCGCCTGCGCGCGCGCTTGCTGGGGAGGAGAGCGCGTCGTCATCGGCGTCAGTTGGCGATCGGCTCGAGGCTGCCTTTGCCCTTTGGCGTCACGATGGAGGTGCAGGTGCCCTTGGGAACATATTTCCACGCGCCGCCTTGATAGTCGGACTTGGACGTGCCGGCGCAGCTTGTTCCCGGTCCCGCCGCACAGTCGTTCTTGCCTTTCAAGGAGACGCCGAAGCACTTCTCCTGGTCAGTCTTCGCGGCCTTGGCCGTTTCGGCCAGAGAGCAGGCGGCGGCGAACGCGCCGGCGATAACGACGGCGGCGCGAAGTTTTTTGTCCGACATTTTGATCTCCCTTAACTTCCGTAATTCATTCTTCGGTCAGGCAATCTGTTCTGGGACGAGAATTCCCCCGGCCCAGCCAAACGATCGCTGCACAGAGGCCAATTCGACGCAACGACGTCCAAGGTTACATCCGATGGAGCCTTAAAGGCGAGTCTGTGAGATGGCGCGCCGCCGTCTGATGGACTAAAACGCGGTTCCGAACCTCGGCGTTCCGACGCAGACTGGGAAGCGGCGAAACGACCCACGCAGATTCGCGACGGGCATGGCGGATTGAGCGAAACGTCAAACGATCGGGAATGCCGTTGGCGCGTGCTAATGGCCGCGGCGCAGGACGGCGACCAAGCGGCCTATGGCGAGCTCTTATCCGATCTTTTTCCGGTCTTGCGCCGGTTCGTGATGCGACGATGGCCAAATGCGCATGATGCGGAAGATGTCGTTCAGGAGATCCTGACGTCGATTCACACCGTGCGCCAGACATATGAGCGAAAGCGGCCGTTCACGCCCTGGCTGATGACCATCGCCGCGCGCCGAGTCGCCGACGCCGCGCGAAGCCGTTACGCGCGCGCGCATGAAATGACGGTCGACATTTTGCCTGAAACCTTTGATGGCGACGGCGCGAAATCCGAACAGGAGGCGCGAGACTATCGGGAGGCCCTGGCGCGGGCCATGGCGACCCTGTCGTCCAGCCAACGAGAGGCGATCGAATTGATCAAACTCAAGGGTCTCTCGCTGGACGAAGCGGCTCAGGTCACGGGAAGGAGCGTCGGCGCGCTGAAGGTGGGGGTCCACAGGGCGATTAAAGCGATGCGTGACGCGATGGAGCGAGATGGCTAGGCGAATGTTGAACGAAGAGCTGATCAAGACCCTGGCGGAGCATTGCGCGCCCGTGCGCCCGCTGGCGCATCCGGCGCGTCGCGCGCTCGTTTGGTTCTTTGTTTCGCTGTGCTACGTCGCCGTCGTGGTGGCCGCTATGGGCGTCAGGCCTGATTTTTTCGCCAAGATCGCCGACCCGCAGTTTGCGACGGAATTGGCGGCGGCGTTCCTGACGAGTCTTGTGGCCGCTGCGGGCGCGTTCAGCGCCGGCTGTCCGGCGCGACCGATCTGGGAAAGGTTCGCCGCGGGCGTATTTTTATTTATCTGGATGGGCGCTCTCGCCATCGGGTGCTTGAGGGATATCAACGCTTTTGGCTTCGCCGGCCTCCTGTCGCATTCGGATATCTACTGCCTGCCGACGATCCTCGCGATCAGCATACCGGGAGCGCTCTTGATCCTGCCGATGGTCAAGCGCGGCGCGCCAGTCGCGCCATTTGTCACGATCGGGCTTGCGGCGCTCGCATCGACAGCATTGGCGGCGGCGGCCTTGCGACTGTCGTTCCGGCAGGACGCGGCGGTATCCGTCTGCATCTGGCAATTCGGCTCTGTCGTCCTGCTCACGGCGATCGCGTCGCTTTTCGGCCGTGTCCTGTTGCGCTGGACCATGCGCGACGCGTTGCTCGCCTCCTTTCAGACGCATCGCCGCTGATTTGACGCTCATGGGTCGTGCCCAGGGTTCAAAATTCGACGCGGAACGGTGCGCAGGAAACTCCATCCCTTCCGCGCCGATAGCTCACATCTCGACGACCTTGCCGCCCTTGGCCTCGCAGGCCTGCGCCGATTTTTCCGGAAGCCAGCCCTGTCCCTTGCAGGAATTCATGCCCTTGCAGGCATTGTTCGCGGTCTTGCAGGCGCTCGTCCCCTTGCATGAATTGATTCCGCCGCAATGGACCGATTTGCTCATTTTTTTGGCGAGCGCGGGGGACGCGGCGCCGCTGAGAACCAGGGCGACCGCGGCGGCGGCCATTGAAGCGCCCGAAA
>JAXMCY010000089.1:0-2545 GCA_046349135.1 Methylocystis sp.
GTCGCGCCGGGCGAAGGCTTCGGCGAGCACGGCGAGGGTTTCGTCCGCCTCGCGCTGGTCGAGAACGAGCAGCGCATCCGTCAGGCGGCGCGCAATCTGCGGCGCTTCTTCGAGACGGCGGACACGCAGCTGCACAATGTCGTGCCGCTCGCCGCGCGGGGGTGACGCCGCATGCCGTCATGGCCGGCCTTGAGGGCGATGCGCGTCGCCGCGGCGTGGATGCCCGCGACAAGCGCGGGCATGACGGCGTGAGTCACTGCCCGAAGTAGCGATCCAGCACATTGAGATAGACGGCGCAGAGCCCGTCGATGTCGGCGACGCGGGCGTTTTCGTCGAAAGCGTGTATCGTCTCATTCGTCAGCCCGAACTCCAGCACCGGACAATAATTGACGATGAAGCGCGCGTCGGACGTGCCGCCGGTCGTCGAGAGTTCCGGCGTCAGGCCCGTCACCTGACGCACCGCCTCGATCACAAGTTCGGTGAAGGGGCCCGGCTTGGTGATGAAGGAGTGGGCGTTCGAGGGCGGAAATTCGACCTCGACATTGGCGTTCGGCGCCGCTTCCTTAATGACTTGCAGAATGCGCTGCTTCAGCGAGTCATGCGTCCAAACGTCATTGAAGCGGACGTTGAACTCGGCGCGCGCTTCGCCGGGGATAACGTTGACCGCTTTATTGCCGATGTCGATGGTGCTGAATTCGAGATTGGAGCGCTCGAAATGGGTCGTGCCCTTGTCGAGTTCGTGGCCCGAAAGCGCAGCGACGATGCGCGCGATGATCGGCGCCGGATTCTCTGCGCGCTGCGGATAGGCGACATGGCCCTGCTTGCCGATGACGCGAATACGGCCGTTGAGCGAACCGCGCCGCCCGATCTTGATCATGTCGCCGAGCGTCGAGACATTGCTCGGCTCGCCGACGATGCAATGTTCCAAGCGCTCGCCGCGCGACCGCGCCCATTCGAGCAACTTCACCGTGCCGTTGATCGACACGCCTTCCTCGTCGCCGGTGATGAGCAGGGACAGCGTTCCCTTCGGCGCGCCGTGACGCTCGACGTAGCGAAGCGCCGCGGCGACGAAGGCGGCGATCGCGCCCTTCATATCCGCGGCGCCGCGGCCGTAGAGGCGGCCGGCGGCGACTTCCGCCGCGAAGGGATCGAAGCGCCAGCGCGCGAGATCGCCCGGCGGCACGACATCAGTATGGCCGGCGAAGGCGAGATGCGGCGCGCCCGCGCCGATCTTGGCGAAGAGATTGTCGACGTCCGCCGTCCCAGGCGCAGAGAAGACGATTCGATGCGTCTCGAAACCCGCCGACTTGAGCGCCTTCTCGACGACGTCGAGCGCGCCGGCGTCGGCCGGCGTCACCGACGGACAGCGGATGAGTTCGCGGGTGAGGGAAATGGCGCGGGATTGGGTCATTGCCAGATACTATCAGAACGCGCCTCCTTCTCCCGCGCGCGGGAGAAGGTGTCGCGCGGAACGCGCGACGGATGAGGGTGATCCGCAGCAGCAGCGCCCTCACCCGACCCGGCCAAAAGCCCGTCGTTTACGACGGGCGTCCTTACAGACGCCCTTTGGCCGGGCCACCCTCTCCAGCACAGGCGGGAGAGGGATGCGCCAATCCGCTCATTAGCGCCGCTTCCTCATCCTAGAGGCGCTCCGGGTTCATCATCCCGCCAGCCCAGCTCATAAATCGTCCAGATGACGGCGGCGACAAAGAGCGCATCGACTCCCCAGACATACCAGCGCGACATGACTTCGGCGGCGCGCGGCTGCCAAAAATGCACAGCGCCGGCGATGAGCGCGAGGAGCGGCGCAAGGCTCGCGAGGCCGAGCGCCGGCTCAAGGCCGCGGTCGCGAAAACGCTTGGCCGATAGATTGATGAAGCTCACCGCGGCGAGCATGACGGCGAAGGCGTAGAAGATGACATAGGCATAGGCGATGATCGTCATCGGCGCGAAGAAGGGCGTCGTCGCCAGATCATGGATCGAATAGGGCTGAAGCGCGAACCAGATCAGCGTGAGGGGAAGAATAACCGCGAGAAGCGCGCCAGCGCCGCGCCGCCAGGTCGCGCGATCGATGCGACCCTGCTCGGTCTGATAGAGAAAGCGCAGACGCGCGACGTCCATCAATCCCTCAGCAGCTCGTTGATGCCCGTCTTCGATCGCGTCTGCGCGTCGACGGTCTTGACGATCACCGCGCAATAGAGCGACGGCCCGGGCGCGCCGCCCGGCAAGGGCTTGCCGGGCAGACTGCCGGACACGACCACCGAATAGGGCGGCACATAGCCGACATGGATTTTGCCTGTCTGGCGATCGACGATTTTGGTCGAGGCGCCGATGAAGACGCCCATCGACAGCACCGAGCCCTTGCCGACGACGACGCCTTCGACGACCTCCGAGCGCGCGCCGATGAAACAGTCGTCTTCGATGATGGTCGGGTTCGCCTGCAAAGGCTCCAGCACCCCGCCAATGCCGACTCCGCCGGAAAGATGCACATTCTTGCCGATCTGCGCGCAGGAGCCGACGGTGACCCAGGTGTCGACCATCGTGC
>JAXMCY010000090.1:0-2245 GCA_046349135.1 Methylocystis sp.
TTCGTTACGAGCGCGTCAGACGTCGGGCCGGCGGTCTCTACGGCGACACTCGAGCCAATTCGGAAAATACGAATGTCGCAGCTTCTCACCCTGCCGGGATTCTCGCTTTCGATCAAAAAAAATCTTGGAAATCGCCTTGGCGCTCATCCTCCCGATGGCCGGCGCTTCGGTGCTTTCCTTGGTCATGGTGCGACGCGTCGGCGATCATTTCGCCGAACTCCAGTCGAGCTACATCCCCGCATACGGCGATCTGGCGCGGGCGAATATTCGATCGCTCGAGCGGGTGTTGACGCTGCGCCGCATGATTATTTTGCATATGCAGCCGCTCGATGAAGGCGCCGAATATGAAGCTCTCAGGGAAGCTCTTAACGCCAAGGGACAGGCCTTCGAGCAGGAAATTCAGTCCGCTCGGGCGCTGATCGGCGGACTCATTCGGAAAGGCGATACCTTTGCCGACGAGGCGTCGCTGGTGCGCATCGACAGCCGCCTCGAGGAGCTCGTGGCGGGATCGCGGCGCTATCTCGACGAGTAGATCGATCGGCTGTTGGGCGCGCTCAAACGCAAGGATGTGCACACCGCGACTGAGAGCCTGGAGCGCGTCGACGCGTTTCGCGACGACGTCGACCGCAGTCTCGACGCGATACGCAAGGACTTGCTGGCGTTGCTGCGCGCCGATGGCAAGATCATGGCGCGCGCAACATCAGGTGATGATCATCGCCGCCGCTCTGACTTTGTTCGCCACGGCGCTCGGCGTCGTGTTCTCGATATTGGTCAGCAATGGCGTCACCGTTCCGGTGCGCCGACTCCTGGAAGGCGCGCGCGCCGTCGAAGCGGGACAACTTGACGAAGTGATCGCGGTCACGACGCGAGACGAAATCGGCTATCTCTCCGCTGCTTTCAATCGCATGGTGGAGCAGCTTCGACTGAAGAAGCGCATCCTCGACACATTCGGAAAATATATCGATCCGCGTATCGTCCATGATCTGATCGACGCGCCGATGCTTGCGGCCGAGGGTCATCGCCGCGTCATGACCGTTCTCTTTTGCGATGTCGCCGGCTTCACCACGACGAGCGAGCGCATGACGCCGCAAGGATTGGTAAAAATCCTCAACCAGTATTTCTCGATGACGTCAGCGCCGATTCGCGACAATGACTGGATCATCGACAAATACATCGGCGACGCGATCATGGCCTATCGGGGGTCCACCCTTCAACAAGGACAGCGAACAGACGCATCTTGCGAGCCTTGCCACTCTCGACATGATCGCGCGCCTGGAAAGCCTGCGTCGCTCCTTCCCGGAACATCTCGGAATGCACAGCTTGCCCATTTCGTTCGATCTGCGCATCGGCGTCGCCACGGGCGAGGCGCTTGTCGGCAGCATCGGCTCCGAACAGTTGATGAATTACACTGTCGTCGGCGATACCTCCAATCTCGCCGCGCGTCTGGAGAGCGCCAATAAGATCTATGGCTCTCGTATCCTCGTGTCGGAGGCGACCGCACTCGGCACCGCCGACATTGTTGAAACGCGCGAGATCGATTTTGTCGCGATGGCGGGTCAGAGCGCGCCGGAACGAATTTATGAAATCATTGGCCGCAAGAACCAGCTGACGATTGAGCAAATAGAATTGCGGTCGCATTTCGCGGAAGGGCTTGCCGCCTATCGCGCGCTCCTGGGAAGAGGCGCGACGCGCATTCCCGCAAGCGCTCGCGACCGCGCCGAAGGACGGGCCGTCGCTCACTTTCATCGCGCGCATTGACGCCTTCGTCGCAGCGCCGCCACCAATGGATTGGGACGGCTCCTGGCGGCTGGATGAGAAATGACGCTCAAATCGTCGCGAGATAGGCGCTGAAGGCGGCGACGGCGAGCAGTAGCGCAGCCAGGACGTACAGGCTGACGACTGTGGAATGCGCCGTATAGGGCTCATCGCGTGACAACAGCCGCGCGGTATGAATGAAGCGGACGGTCGAAATCACGATGAGCGTCACGCCCACGCAGACGAGCGCGGCTCCTCCATAACGCCCCGCCGGACTGTCGAAGCGATGGATGCGCAAACGGTCGGCGTTTTCGGTCACGACGCCGGCGATGCTCAAGAGAAACAGATTGAACCTCTCGATGACGAAGCCCAGCGCGATGACCGTGACGCCGGTGCGAACCCACGCCAAAAAAGTCCGCTCATTGGCCGCGACATTATTGAAATCGCGAATCATTTCTGTTCTCCCTTGCCCAACCGTCGCACAGGCGCA
>JAXMCY010000091.1:0-2115 GCA_046349135.1 Methylocystis sp.
TCCATTCCTTGCCAGCCTTCGGGACCGCGACCTTGTAGGCGATCGCGTCGTCCTCATCGACGATGAGATAGAGCTTGCGCTCATGCTCGCTGACGACGATCGAGCCGGGGTTGAGCTCGGAATGATAGTGAACGAATTCGCGGGCGGCGGCGGCCTGCGGCGCCGCGGCGGCGCCGATGAGGACGGCGGCGAAAGCAATCTGGGCAATTTTGGAAGTTTGCGGGTTCATTTTCTTGCGCTCGGCGTCGGTGTCTCGATGAGCGCGTTGTAGGAGAGGAACGGCCCCGCTTCCGTGCGACGGCGCACGCGGGAAAAAAGACGCGCCGTCAGTCAGACAGTGGGTCGTTCTTAGCGGGGGGGGGTCGCTCTGGCCGGCGCGGCGAATTCAGGACGTCGCGCGCTTTTTCAAAAATCGGAAAAGAGCAATCGCCAGGAAAGAGATGACGATCAGCGTGTGCGGCGCGGTGATCGAAAAATGATAGGCGAGCGCCGCGGAGATGGCGCGTTCCTTCTGCACGCCATAGGCGTTGACGAGATAGGCGACGATGCCCGCCTCGAAGAGGCCGAGGCCGGCGGGGCTCGCCGGAACGGCGATCGCCAGAGCGCCGATGATCAGAAGCGTCACCGCATGGACAAGCGTGAAATCGATTTCGGGCAGCAGGGTTCTGAAGGCGACATAGACCAGGCAGACATTGGTCATCCAGATCGAAGGCGGCCAACGCGTAACGTCCGGCGCGCATGTCGGGCCGCGAGGCCGGGAAGCTGATCGGAAAACGTCTTTCGTCCGCACAACCTATTCAGACAACGCCAACGCGTCATGAGGCGGACCCAATTTGCTGCAGCATCGGGCGCGAACTGGTGCATTCTTACAATTAAGCGCAACGTGGCATACTGCCAAAAGTCATGTGATGGTTCGAGGTTCCACTATGGACCAGCAACTTGTCGATCGTATATACGAATGCGCCTTCGTGCCCGAAATGTGGCCGGACGTTCTGCGTGAAATCGCAAAAATCGCTACGGCGCGGACTGGGGTGCTCCAGACATTTGACGGGATATCTTTGCGCGCCACCGCATCGAATCTCACTGCGCGTATGGTGATGGAACCCTTCTTAAAAATGGGTTACGCGCCTTGGAATGCTCCCTTCGTTCGAGAAATTGATAGAGTGAAGGGCGGTGGCTTTTATCGTGAAGTAGATCATCCCTCCGCAAAGGAGACCAGCGACGATGAGTGGCGCAGACAGTTTGCTACCCAAGATTTTATATATCGACTTGCTGACGCACGAGGCGTTGGAAGGCTTGCAGGTACGTTCGTTGAGCTGCCAACGAGCAATCGCTTGGCTTTTCTTTTCGCTCGCGAATGGGACAAGGGAGCCGTCGAAGATTGGGCAATCGAACAACTCGACCAGCTACGGCCTCATTTAATTCGCGCTGGTTATATGGCTGCTCGTCTCCAACTTGATCGCGCGCGGGCCGCAACACAGACCCTCGCATCTCTCGGCCTAGCCGCTCTTGTGCTCGATACGCAAGGTAAGGTTCTAGCCGCGAACGAGTTGATTCAAAAGCTTTCAGATTTCATTTTTTGGCGCGCACAGGATCGTTTAACGCTGCGCGATAGTGTCGCGGACAAGCTATTTAACGATGCGCTCGCCGCGATCGGATTAACCGAATCGGGCGTGCGCTCTTTTCCAGCTCGCAACGATGTTGGTGCAGCGACTTTTGTATGTCACGTGGTTCCGATCCGACGCGCCGCAAACGACATTTTTTCCCACAGCGCCGCCGTGCTTGTGATGGCCCCGGTCTCAATGCCAGGCGCTCCGCCCGTCGAACTCGTACAATCGCTGTTTGATTTGACACCAGCCGAGGCGCGCGTCGCTCGGGGTCTCGCATCCGGGCAGACGGTCGACGATTTGGCTTCCGCCGCAGGCCTTTCAACAAATACGGTCCGGACGCATGTTCGCAGAGTTCTCGAAAAGACGGGGTGTAATCGGCAAACCGACGTAGTCGCGCTACTAACGTCGATCGGCTCGGCGCGTCCGCCCGACGTTTAATTTTTTTCCCGCTTCCGGCTTCTCTTCGCTGGAGCTGATCAGGTGGCGTTTTGAGCACCAAACATTT
>JAXMCY010000092.1:0-2014 GCA_046349135.1 Methylocystis sp.
CGATCCTCCGCAGAGACGGAGTTCGCCGGTTCGCCTCCGGCTGCCGGTTTTACGCTGGCGGTTGACCGGCCTCTTGTCCGGATCCCCGCCCACCGACACACGACCACAGGCACGTGCGATTTGGGCAAGAGTTTAGATACGCGCTTTTGCCGCCGTGACAAGCAGTTTTTGCGGCGCTCGATTATTTTTTCGGCTCGGTGAGGCAATTTTGTCGCGACGCCTCGGCGCGGTGGCGTCGGCGCCCGCTTCTTGCGCATCCGAAACGATGGAGCTAGAGGACCTACAGGCAAATGCTTGGAAATCGGAAAACTTTGGCTCGGATGCGGGAATGAGGCGATTTACAAGGCGCCAATTCGCCGGGACGCTCTCTGCGTTTGGCGCACATGTTGCGCTAAGGGGCTCTGCGCAGGCCAACACGGTCGTCCCCACGCCGCGGTTCGGCTTCGCCAACGTGGTGCAACGGGCGCGTGATCTGGCGCTCGCGCCATTCGACGCCAGCGCGCCTTCACGCCTGCCGGAACCGTTCGACGCACTGGACTTTGACGCGTGGCGACAGATTCGCTTCCGGCGCGACCATGATGTCTTCGCCGCCGCCGACGGCGGCTTCCGGCTGGAGACCTTCCATCTCGGCTTTCTCTATCGTCGCCCGGTGACCGTGAACACGATTCGCGACGGCATCGCGACGCCTATTCCCTATTCGCCGGCGCTTTTCGACTATGGCCGACTGAAGGTTGAGAGGGCGCTTCCCGTCAACACCGGCTTCGCCGGCTTCCGTCTGCATTTCCCTCTCAACGAGCCTCAGGTCCATGATGAGGTGATTTCCTTCCTTGGCGCGAGCTATTTTCGCTTTCTCGGCCGCGACCAGCAATATGGGCTGTCCGCCCGGGCCCTTTGCGTCGACGCCGGCAGCGATCGCGAAAGCTTTCCGTTCTTCCGGGAGTATTGGGTCGAAACGCCCGAGAAGGGCGGCAATCACGCCACGCTTTACGCGCTGCTCGACGGAGAGGCCGCGACGGGCGCCTTCAAATTCGATCTTTTGGCCGGACAGGAAAGCACGCTTGAGATTCAGGCGACGCTGTTTCCGCGCCAGTCGGGAATGAAGCTCGGCCTGGCGCCGCTGACGTCGATGTATCTGACCGGCGAAAATGACCGCCGCGTGCGCGACGGCTTTCGCACGGAGCTGCACGACTCCGACGGGCTCCTGATCCACAATGGCGCAGACGAATGGCTGTGGCGCCCGTTGGGCAATCCTCCCCACGAGCGGATCTCGTCATTTCTCGACTCCAACAATCGCGGCTTCGGACTGCTGCAGCGCGACAGGACCTTCGAATCCTATCAGGATCTCGACCTCGCCTATGAAAACCGTCCCAGCTATTTCGTCGAACCCGTCGGGAATTGGGGCGAAGGCCGCGTGGAGCTGATCGAACTGCCGACGCGGGACGAAACCAACGACAATATCGTCGCGAGCTGGGTCCCGGCGAAGGCGCCGGAACCCAGCGCGCCCTTCGTCTACGCCTATCGAATCACGGCGGGCCTCGAACTGCAGCAGCTCGCGCCCAACGGCGTCGTCGTCAACACTTTCGATGCGCCGGCGCGGGCGCTCGGTTCGACCGAGCCCGTGGACCCGGAGTCGCATCGGTTCATCGTCGATTTCGCCGGCGGCGATCTTTCCTATTACGTCGCCGATCCCAGTCAGATCGAAGCGGTGGCGACGACCAGCACCGGGCGTTTGCTGCGCGCGAGCGTCGCCGCCAACCCGCATATCGGCGGGCTGCGCGCATTGTTCGACGTGTCGGTTAAACCCGGCCAGACCGCCGATCTCCGCCTGTTTCTGCGCGCGCATGGGCGCACGCTCACGGAGACCTGGACCTATCCCTGGACCGCGCCTGCGGCCTAGCGCGCTTTCCGATCAGACGGAATCGTCTGATCGATAAGAAGTCGCGCCAAGTGAGCAGGCTGGAGCAAGTTCTAATCGAAAAAGTCGGTCAACTTTTTCGGACTAGCGCTCAGTCAT
>JAXMCY010000093.1:0-1969 GCA_046349135.1 Methylocystis sp.
ATTTTTCATGACTTTGCTGCGGATATGGCTCGTTTGGCGGCGGCGAACGCTCCGGCCGACGTTCTCGAAACTGCAGCCGGCACGGGCATCGTCACGCGCAAGCTGCGCGACGTGCTTGGCCCGCAGGCGCGACTGACCGCAACCGACCTCAACGCGCCGATGCTCGAAGTGGCGAAGTCGAAATTCGGCGCCGATGAGCAGGTGACGTTCCGTCCGGTCGACGCAACAGACCTGCCTTTTGCGGATGGCGCCTTTCACGCGATTGCCTGCCAGTTCGGACTGATGTTCTTTCCTGATAAGGACCGCGCGCATCGTGAGGCGCGACGGATTCTGCGGCCGGGCGGGAAATATCTCTTCAGCGTCTGGGACGCGCCGCGCTACAATCCTTTCCCTCGCCTGGGGCTCGCGGCGATCGAACGCTTTTTTCCTGGCGATCCTCCGCAATTTCTTGCTTTTTCCTGCGCCGAGATCGATCCGATCAAGGAATCGCTGATCGACGCCGGCTTTACGGACATCACTGTTTCCATTCGCTCGCGCGTCAAGGAGGTGGTGGATCCGATGGATTTCGCGAAAGGATTCGTCTTCGGCAGTCCGCTCGTCGAAAAGCTCCGCGAACGCGGCGGCGTCGACGCCGAGACCATTGTCGAGGCGCTCGCGGAACGACTTGCGCAAGAACTCGGCGAAAAACCGATGCGCCTGCCGATGCAGGCAATTTTCTACGAGGCGAGGGTCGCGTAAGCCGCTGGCTACTGCGGCGCGGTCATTAGCTCCAGGATATGGCCGTCCGGGCTCTTGAAATAGAAGCCGCGACCGCCGTTCCAATCATTCAGCTGGCCGTCCGTGAATCGACCGGGCGCGCTGCCAAAGGCCAGGCCTTCCTCCTTCACCCGCCCGAAAATCCCTTCGAACTCATCGTCGCTGACAAAAAACGCATAATGGCCGATTCCGAAGGAATCATACCTGTCGAACAGCAGCGTCAGCGAATTATTGACCTTCACCGGCGCGAAATGGCCCTTGGGGCCGTCGTAGCGCAGCCCGAAAATTCGCGCGAACCAGCGCGCCGCTGCGTCATTATCGTGCGCCGGCACGATGGTGTGGTTGAGGATGATGGCCATGGATCTCGCTCCGCCTGCGGGTGACGGAGCTTAGATAAGGACCGCCGGCATTTTTTTCACCGGCTTCGCGGCGACCCGCGCAGGCGATGAGCGAATTGTTACATCCCTTTCAGCTCTTTAAGCCGGTTCTATTTTGCCGCGCTTTGCTCGCCGTAATTCTGCTTCAGATAGTCGGCGATTTCTTTGGCGTCGGCCTCACTGATCTGCGCGCCCATCACGCGGATCATTTTCGTCACCTCGGCATCCCATTTCTCGGCGGGGAGGAATGGCGAATTCATTTGAATATAGTCGAGGCTGTGGCACGCCGCACAATTGACCTCCACCTTGTCGAGCCCTGGCGCCTCTTTCAGCGCAACCGGCTTTGCCGCGGCATGACTGACGCCGGCGACGAGAATGGCCGCGATGCTCATGACCGGCATAGGCTTCACAGCGCCCTCCTAGATCACATTCAGCGAGACTTTATGCATCGCATTGTGATGATAGCCGCCCGGATTCTGGATCAGATCCCGCCCTTGCGTCTCGCCTGCGTTATTGGTTGCGCGTGCGGTAACGGTGATGCTGCCTTTCGCGTCGATTGGAAGCTGGAAGCTGAATGCGCGGAATGCGAAACGCCCGAGGTCCTCGCCAAGCTGCGCCGCATGCCATGTCGCGCCGTCGTCCAGCGAAATCTCGACTGCCTTGATGCCCGTCCCGCCATCCCAAGCGACGCCTTCAATCGCAACGCCACCCTGGATTTCGGCGCCGTCGACAGGATATGCAACCAGAGAATTCACCATGATCTCGGTGATCGGGACGTTCGATTCCGTCTCCTGCGACGCGAAGCTGCTCGTCGAAGGGAATTTGCCCTTGGGCAG
>JAXMCY010000094.1:0-1926 GCA_046349135.1 Methylocystis sp.
TGATCGTCACATAGAGATCATTGACGAACATGTGCTTTTTCGCCTGTCCCGCCATGTAGCGGCGATCCAGTTCACGGCAGAACCAGTTATCGAAATCGCCGCCAATTTCGGGCGCGACCTCCCGGCGGATTGTGTGGCAATAGATGGCGAAGCGGCTGTCGTTCATCGCGCGCAGGAGTGTGTTGCGCGCCGAAAGCCGCATGTCGATATCGGCTTGATCGGCTGTCTGGAAGCAGAAGCCGCCGATCTTGACGACCATGAGGAAATGACCGTCTTTGGTTTTAACGATCTGTTCCTCGACGTGGCGCAGATAGGGAATATGTTTCGCAATCGCGGCCTCTCTCGCCTCGATCGCTCCGAACGTCAAAGACCGCAGAATGTGCTTTGCGAGCTTCGCCACATCGTCACCTTATGGCTGGTAGGAGTCGCCACCCCAAAATCGGTGATTGCGGGTGATCGGGCACTTGCCGAAGCGCGTCAGGATCACATCGACAAAGCGGTTGTCCCGAACCGTAAGCACATAGGCCACGGCGTGAATCGGCGGAAAGAGCAGGAACATCAGCAGATTCTTCGTATTGATGAAGATCAGCACGACGATGCAGCATTCGAGAACAAACAGCACATAGGGAACGCCGAGCATCATCGGCGGCCGGGTCAGACCGCCAACGAGAGGGTCCAGTTTGGGCCTTCTTGAAGCCATCAGCGTCCTCCCATCCCGCCGGTAAGGGACGTCACCACCTGCGCTGCCCCGAAGATCAGGGCGACGCCGATGACGACAGAGAACGCCCATCCCCACGGAATGCGCGACGTGAGCGCGAGATAGCCGACCGCCGCCACGGCGACCGTTGCGGCGGTGGTGGCAAATGTCCCGGTCATAAAATCGAGAACGCTCGACAGCGCAGTGTTGAGCGGCTGAAAGGTAGCGGATGAGGCTAGCGCCGTGTCACTGCATGCAACAACCAAAATGCCGATCACCAAACTCAGCAACAGACAATCGCGACGGTTCGCAAAGCTCATTTCTGTTCTCCCTGATCGTCGCTGCTGACGTAAAGCACCGAGCCGCCGATCCATTGCTGTCCTTTGGCGTCAGCTTCTGGCTTTTGCGACACTTCGTGCACGGATGGCGCGTTGAACCTGTATTGCTTGGCTGTAATCCCGGCTTGCCGCGTCGCAACCCCTTCCAGGCCGTAATATTTGTTGGTAGCCTTCGCGACGTAGCGCACTGTTTCCGCAATCGCGGGTACGCCGCGCGATTGGTAAACGCGCTCGGGCCCCGCGTTATAGGCGGCGGCGATCAGCATCAGGTTGCCACCAAATTGCGCGCTGAGGTCTCTCAGGAACAGCATCGCCCCATGCACATTCTCGGCCGGGTTGCAGATGTCGCCAACGCCATATTGGGTCGCTGTGTCCGGCATCAGCTGCATGGGACCGCGTGCGCCCTTGCCCGAATTTAGGTCCGCTCCATTATTGGATTCGAGCGAAAGAAGCGTGAGCGCGAGCTTTTCATCGACGCCGACGTTTGCCGCCTCGCGCCTAACCAGCTCACGTAGGCTCGCATCGTCCATCGCGCCTTCACAACGCTCAACGACAGCACTCTCGGGGGATGGCGCCGGGTCGCTTGACCCTTGGCGTCGCTTGGCAGGCGGCTGAGCGACCGCGTCAGCAGCGACGAGCCGCCCGAATCTTTCAGGCACGACTTTGGTCGGCGCTTGCCGACGCACATCCTCAGCACTCGCGATCACAGCAGCCGCCGCACCTTTGCGCGGGCCGTCGTTCAGGGCATGGACGCTTAACACTGGGAAAACGCAGCACACGGCAGGCAGTAAAAGTTTCCGCATGGCGAAACTCCCTCTGGAGTCGCCCCTCCTGTAACGCGCATCTAATAAATTGGCAACATCCAAAAATTGCGCTATGAAGCTTCCAAGG
>JAXMCY010000095.1:0-1716 GCA_046349135.1 Methylocystis sp.
GCCCATGATATCGGCCGGGATATGACCCGCCGCGTCGAACTCGGCGACGCCGCCCAGAGCGACGCGCTGCTCGCGACGAACGAGACACTCGCCGCCGAAACGGAGCTCGCCCAGGCGGAAGGCGCCATGAAGGTTGCTCGGGTGAACTACATGGCGCTGACTGGCGGCGCGCCCCCGGAGGGCACGCTCGAATCGGTGCGTCCCGCAACTGATATAGAAGATCATCCAGCTTTGCGAACGCCGCGGGCAGCGCTCGTACGAGCTGAAGCCCAGCTGCGGCTCGTCGACGCGACACCCATCGCCAGTCCCGATATCGGCGTGTTCGGACGGCGCGAATACAACAATCAGTATTCGACCGACCCTTCGCAAATCGTCTCGAACCAACGCACGGATTCGACCACTATTGGCGTTCGCATTCGCATTCCATTGCCAACACCTGGTCGCAATGCGCCGAGACGCGCAGAAGCGCGAGCCGAAATGGATCGCGCCCGGGCCGAATATGATCGCGCCAAGCGCGTCGTAACGGCGGAGATAAAGGCGGCGCGCGTGATGCTCGCTGCTACGCGGCGCGCCGCTGAAATCGCCAACAACCGACTCTCAGTCGCCGATGAACAATTCGAACTGTCGCGCAAATCATATCGAATTGGCGAGGTAAGCGCGTTCGACCTCTATCGCGTGCGGCAGATCCAACTCGAGGCCCAGCGTATGCAGGCGAACGCCGCGATCAACGTTGGCGTCGCAATCTCGCGGCTCAACCAAGCGTTCGGTTACGCTCCATAGAGTTTTGTACCTATAATCAGTGGTTTACGCATCAAGGCCGCTGATGTTTCACGAAAGATGCCGATGCAGACCTTTATCGACTTGTGCTGACGGCGAACGAGCAAATAATCGTCGCGTGGCAAGGTCCTACAGCTCTAAATGGCGGACGCAAAGTGTACCACTAAACCGGCTTTGCTCTGTTATTTTTACGGCGGCGCAAAAGTGTACCGGTCCTGCTAGTGGGTCGCTTCAGCGAATTTGAATAGGGCGCTTCCCCCGGCTGGCTATCCCTGATTCGCTACTGCCATTGATTCGACCTTCAGGAGGCGAAGATGGCGCGGGAAGCAGTCGGCGTGAAGCGGTATGTGGTGCGCTTGAGCGGCGAGGAGCGGGCGCATCTGGAAGCCATGCTGCGCAAGGGCAAGTATGGGGCGAAGACGCTGATAAAGGCTCAAATTTTGCTGAAGGCGGACGTTTCCGAGGCGGGCGAAGGCTTGAGCGACGGCGAGATCATCGAACAATTGGAGACGAGCGCGTCGATGGTCTATCGGGTGCGCAAGCAGCTCATAGAGGAGGGCTTCGCCGCGGTCTTGACGCGCAAGCCGCACACGCGTCCCTCCGTGCCGCGGATTTTTGACGGCGAGAAGGAAGCCAGGCTGATCGCCCTGTCCTGCTCGACGCCGCCGAAAGGCTATGCGCGCTGGACGTTGCGGCTGCTGGAAAAGAAAGTCGTCGAGCTCGAAATCGTCGAGACGGCGAGCGACAGCACGATCGGTCGTGTCTTAAAAAAACATTCTCAAACCCCATCGCAAGCAGCAGTGGGTGATTCCCCCGCAGGCCGACGCCAGCTTCGTCGCGGCGATGGAGGACGTGCTCGACGTTTATCAGCGTCCGCATGATCCCGCGCGGCCGGTGGTCTGTCTCGACGAAACCTCGAAGCAGCTGTTGAAGGAGACA
>JAXMCY010000096.1:0-1715 GCA_046349135.1 Methylocystis sp.
TGATTGGGCCGCGCGACGACCTGCGCGATCGGCTCGAAAACGATGTCGCCGACGAAGCTTCTGGCGAGGATCGGATAGCGCCATTCGGCGCCAATGCCCGGAAGCGCCTGGCCGCGGAAGCGATTGTCGGCGCCATCGAAGAAGAGGCCTTGCGCGCCGTTGGGGATCGGCTGTCCGAACTGATTGTAAATCGGAAACAGTCCCTGGCGGTCGTAATCAAGATAGCTGCCGACGAAGCGCGAGAAGGCGAAGGGCGTCCAAACGCCGCCGATCGGATCGATGAATTTGCGCTTCCAGGCGCCGCTGAGCGTCGCGTGCTGATAGTCGCCGCCGACGCCGCGCAACAGGCATTGGCCGTATTTCGGATCGACATTGCGCGCATAGATCGAGCAGACCGGGTAAAGGCCGTAGATGCTGTCCAGCCTGCGCGGATTGATCGATTCATAATTGGCGAGATCGGCGGATGTGCTCGTCACATTGGCGTCGATTTCGAGCTGGCCGCCTACGCCGGCCGTCACCGCCGGGTCGATGTCGAAGACCCGGTTATAGTCGATGACCGGATGAACGACAGACTGTTGCGCCTGCACGTCGTTGGGCGAGAGAACCTGGAAATAATAGCTGCGCATGTCGAAGAAACTGCGCGGCCCCTGGCCGGTCAGGAAGATCGTCGAAGACGATTCGCGGAAGTAGTAATTTTGCAGAAGATTGTTGTACTGCTTGTAATCCTGAAAGAAATAGCGATCCGAGAGCGCCGTGATGTCCCAGCCGGCGTGCCAGCGGTCATTGATCCAGAAGTCGCCGAAGGTCTGAATCGCGCCGCGCCACTGCTTGTTGCCGGCGCCGAGCGGCGCCGCCGCGAAGGCGCCCGGATCCTGCACATGGGTCCCCTCGGCGCGGATCGAGTAAGCGCCGTTATCAAAGCGCTGACGAAATTCGGCGGTGACGAACGGGCCCTGGCGCGAGAAATATATCGGCGTGACGGTGAGGTCGTAATCCGGCGCGATCGCCCAGAAGTAGGGCACGCCGACGCCGGCTCCGAGCTGCGAGCGATAGATAAACACCGGCGACAGATAGCCGGACTTGCGCTTGACTGAGGGGTCGGGCGACGACCAGAACGGCACATAGGCGATAGGCACGCCGAGCAAGTCGAAGGAAGCGTCCTCGTAATAGACCATCTTCTCGACATTGTCGTGGATGATCCGCTTGGCGTGGATCTGCCATGTGCGCGGCTTCGAAGGATCGTCGCGACAGGCCTCGCAGGCGGTGTAGCTGCCCATTTCGAAGGTCGTCGTGTCGCCAGCCCGCTCCGCGCGCGGCGAGGTGAAATGCGTGTTGTTGACCGTGTCGACCTGGAGGCTTTCGATAAATCCGTTTTTGAAGTCGTCAGTGAGGTCGAACCGCTCGGCGCGCGCGATCGTGCCGTCCTTTTCGGTCAGCTTTGCGTGGCCTTCGGCGTAAACGCGCGACGTATTGCGGTTGTAGGTGACGCGATCCGCTTCGAGCAGCCGGCCCTTGTAATAGATCTGAACGTCGCCGCGCGCCGTGACGATGTTGTTCTTCTCGTCGTAGACGAGTTCCTTGGCCTCGACGACCATGCGTTCGCCGGCCGCGGGCGCGGTTTGCGCCGCCACGGGGCGGGTCGCCATGGCCGCCTCGACGGCCGCGAGCGATGAAAGAAGGAGGAGGAGACGCCGAAAGCCGCCGAGCGCCATCAG
>JAXMCY010000097.1:0-1561 GCA_046349135.1 Methylocystis sp.
AGATCCTTCCGGCGTTGTCCATAATCTGATCATGGTTGCGCAACCCCGTTGTTGAAAGTCGATCGCGCTGCGTGTCGAAGAAAAGGATATCCTCTCGCGCAAATCGGATGCCGGCGGTTCCAATTTGTCTGTAAAACTCAGAGAGATGGTAACGGGGGGATAGAAGGAAACTGGGGTTCGCTACCGCCGCCCCCCGACTGAATCCATTGGTATTTTCGCTTTCGCTCGCTTAGCCGGCCAAGGTGCCCGACAGGTGGGCGGACGCGTCTGGCCGCCGCCACCAATCCGGGGGAATCGCATTTGGGGAAATGATGTAGCGCGGGACGTTGGAATCGATTCTGTCATTGGTTCTGATTCGCGAGGAACCGATGAGCTTTCTGATCACGATCTTGCAGGATGAGCCTGGTCCGCGCAGCGGCAACGCGACCCGTCATGAACTGCTGGATATTCTGATGATTGCGCTGACGGCGTCGATATGCGGCTGCGAGGGCTGCGTGGAGTTCGCCGATTTCGCCGAGGACCGCGAGGAACTGTTTCGTGAGTTTTTGAGCCTCGAAAATGGCTTGCCGAGCCACGACACCTTCTCGCGGCTGTTTCGCCGGCTCGATCCCGAGGCGCTGGCGAGCTGTTTCGGGCGTTTTCTGGAGGCGCTCGGAGAAGGCGGCGCGGGCGTCGTGGCCATCGACGGCAAAACGCTGCGCCGCTCTTTCGATAAGGCCAAAGGCGGCGCGGCGCTGCGTGTGGTGACGGCCTTCGCCGCCGACGCCAAGCTCGTCATCGGCCGGAAGGCGGCGTCGGAGGGCGGCAACGAGATCACCGCAGCGAGGGCGCTCATCGATCTGCTCGATCTCGAGGGCTCGCTGGTGACCGCCGACGCCATCCACTGCAACGCCGAGACGGCGCAGAAGGTTCATCGTCGCGATGGCGCCGATGGTGAGCGCGTGCAATGCCGCGTCGTTTGCGGCAGCGCCGGCGCGAGGCTGTTTAACCCGAGCAGCAGGAGACCGAAAAAGAGCCACCCGATCCAAGATGCAGCACCCAAAGAAGCGGCTCCCGCAATGTTTTCTCGCCTCGCCAGCGTGCAAGCCACACGCCAAGCAGTATACCTGCCGCAAGTTCGAGCCAAGGCGTCGTCACCGCTTCGGGAGTTGCCTTTTTGCTGGTCTGAGCGGAGCATGCACTTAACTCGATCAAGTTGCTTCGATGCTATGCGTTCTCCGGTGACCTCGCCGGCAACAAAGGGGCAGTTCATATCGGATCAAGCGTGGTAACGCAGATTTTCCTCCCGCCTCGCGCTATCAATAAGCTCCATTGCGAACAAGAAAAGGTGTCGGAGACGGCGCGACGTCGACGGCGGCACGCTCTGGCCGCTTCGATCGAAATTCCACGGACGGGATCGTCCGTGTCGCAGGCGTCGTTTAGTAGCTTTACCCGCCCGCCGGCGGATCAGAGACTTGGTTGCGCCGCGAAAACTCCCGGCCGTAAATGAGGATGGCATTTCCCCGAAGTGGTTGTTACATTCGGCTGTGATGCGCGCGTTTGTTCCGCGCTCGCGTTAATT
>JAXMCY010000098.1:0-1503 GCA_046349135.1 Methylocystis sp.
GATGCCGCTCTAACCGACGCCAACGCCGCCTATTACCGCGCCTTCGCCGCGCGCGACCTCGGCGCGATGAGCGATCTTTGGGCGGAAGAAGGCGTCTCCTGCGTTCACCCCGGCTGGCCGGCGCTCGTCGGGCGCAAGCCGGTGCTCGCCTCCTACCGCGACATTTTCCTCAATCCGCTACAGGAGGCGGTGACGGCGCGGGACGCTCAGACGCTCATCGACGGCGCCGACGGCCGCGTCTTCTGCGTCGAGGAAGTCGGCGGCGGCCTGCTGCTCGCGACCAACTGGTTCCGCCTGATCGATGGGCGATGGTGCCTCGTGCATCACCAGGCGGGCCCGCTCGCAACTGCGCCGTCGCCATCGGCAGCGCGAGAGGAAAAGCGATCATTTCACTGACGTTGAGCGGCTCCTCGCGCGAGCTGAATCAAAGATTCACCTGAGCGCCAATTTCGACCACGCGTCCCGCCGGAATATGGAAGTAGTCGCTGGCGTTTGTGGCGTTGCGCGAGAGGAAGATGAAAAGGTTGCGTTGCCAACGCGGCATGGCGCTGCTCGCCGCTTGCTTCAGCGCGCGTCGCGAGAGCAGGAATGAGGTCGACATGATGTCGAACTTCCATCCAAGTTTCCGGCACAGGCCAAGGCCATAAGGAACATTGGGCTCCTCCATATAGCCGAAGCTCATCGTCACCTGGCGGAACAGGCTGTTGATTTCGAACATTTCGATGCGCTCGCCGTCCGGCACGCGCGGCACGTCCGCGGTGACGATCGTCAGAATCACATTGTGCTCATGCAGCGCCTTAAAGTGCTTCAGCATATGCAGCAAAGCGACCGGCGCGAGTTGCGGCTGAGTCGTGAGATAGACTCCCGTTCCAGGCACAAGGGTCGGCGGCTTCCGCTCCAGGTTTTCGAGAATGGAACGCAGCGGAACGTCCGACTGCTGCGCCTTGTCTTCGAGGAGATTGGTCCCGCGCATCCACGCGCGCATGAGGAGCAGCATGGCTCCGGCGATGAGCAGCGGCACAAAGCCGCCTTCCATGAGCTTCATGAGATTGGCTCCGAGAAAAACGAGGTCGACCGCAAGAAACGGCGTCATCAGCGCCGCCATCGCCCAAAGCGGCCAACCCCAGTGGCGGCGCACCACGACCATTGCGAGCAGAGTCGTCACGACCATCGTGCCGGTCACGGCGATGCCATAGGCGCTGGCGAGCCGGCTGGACGAGCCGAAGAACAAGACGAGCGCCAGCACGCCGACGAGCAGCAGCGTGTTGACCGTCGGCATGTAGATTTGACCCGACTGTTCTTCTGAAGTGTGCCGACTGCGCATGCGCGGCAGAAGATGCAGCCGGATCGCCTGCGCCGTCAGCGAATAAGACCCGGTGATCACCGCCTGGCTGGCGATGATTGTCGCGAGCGTGGCGAGAACGACGATAAGCGGCAGCGCCCAGTCAGGATAGAGCAGGAAGAACGGGTCCTTGATCGTCTCGGGCGCAGCGAGCACCAGAG